>CAYYWO010000004.1:0-84228 GCA_964474885.1 Hadarchaeota archaeon (SeqCode) | reverse complement strand
GCCATATCCAGTCTCGCAAAGGTCGTGTCAGCCAGACCCACTACCTTCATACTCTTCTATATCGGAGCAGGTTAGAAGAACATATCCATGCTCCTCCGCATATTTTCTAGCATCCTCGAGCGACAGCGCCCGGTGAGTGCTCGAATCCAACATCTCACATATGGCGCCCACCGGGATCAGACCGGCCATCTCCAGCAAGCGCACGGAGAGCTCGGTGTGCCCTTTTCTGCTCCTCAGGAGGCCCTCGGCTGCGGGCAGGAGCGGGACATGCCCGGGACTCCGGAAGCGCTTAGTGAACTCATCCATGGTAGGGCCTTTCATGGCAAGCTCTCCCACCTCCGCAAGCTCTCGGAGGGTGGTGGCCCTGTCCTCATCCGTGATTCCCGTCCTCGTGCGCCTCGAGTTGACGGAGATGGAGAAGGCGGATCTCTCGTCATAGGGGAGTCTGGGCGGCGAAAGGGCCTTGAGCACCGGGAACCGCTTGCAGGCCTCTTCGTAGATCTGGGTCATGTAGGGGAGGCCCAGATTGCGTGCGATGGTGGGATGGAGGGTCGCACAGATCAGCCCTCCTCCGTCTTTTCTCATCCTAGCGACGGCTTCACTGGTAGCGAATTGTGCTGGTAGCACGAAGTCCACCTCATTCTCTCTCGTGGGAACATCGTGCACAAGTACGAACTTTCCTTTTTTCAGATCAGCTATTGCTTGTCGCACGAGATCTCTACCCATACTTCATCACCGTCAGACAGTTGCAAAGCTTTTCTCAGGCTCTGTGGCGCGATGAGTTCGACCGTGCTTTCGTGCTTGGTCAGCTCGGGGAGTATCACCACCACTTCCAGCTCCCCGGTTTTGCCTTTGCAGCAGTAGACGGCGCCCAGTTTCCTTCCTTCGTGCTCGCAACCCTTTACCTTGGATCCGTGCTTCTTGAGATGTTCCAGTACCCACCTGTCCTCCTCAACCCTCAGGTTTAAGGTACCGGGGAAAGGTTGGAATCCAAACTTTCGACTAAAGGCTTCCTTGTAGTAAGGTATCTCGAGGTACTTTTCCCCTTCCCCAAGTCCTTTGACCACCTTTCCCCGGAATTTCCGGCGCTCAACCATCAATTCCATGAGTGAGGTTCAATTGTTATCAGAGATGTTGCGACTACAATCTCCGCGTATCCAACAATAGCCATATTATTAGCCCGATGCCCCCCACCTGTTCCAAGAACATCTCGATTGGGATTAGTATCACCAAGGGAGGAACGAGCGACACAAGAGATGCGAACAACAGTAGCAAGGGAAGCCAAATTATCGGTGAGCGAGGTCTTAGTTTTTCGCGCATACGGACTCGCTTTCGTAATCTTGAGCGTGTGCACACAAGCAGTAAGGAAAACATGAGTACAAAGGGGCCGAAATTTATAAGCATGAGCTCAGAAGGCGAGGCAGATGCAGCCAGTGTCACGCGCAAAAGGTATGCTACTGAGAAGAGATAAGCCACTCCTAGAGCGGGGAGAATGACTTTTCGTTCACGCTTGGTGGGTAAGAACTCCCTCAAATTCATACCCTTCGAAATGATGAGCAAGGCCAGTAGGTAGACTAGGACAAGTTCTCCAGCCATAATAACCAACGAGAGGTGAAAGCAGAGGTTAGAAACGATCAGACCAATCGCACAGTATGCCGAGTACAAGAGGGCAAGCATGATCAGTCCTAGGGTCCACCGCCACCGCCGGCCTCCGAGCAGAGTGTTGACCCAAGGAGGAACTCTCACTTCGGGATTTGGAGTAAAAGAGTCGAGCATGACCAACGGAAAAGTGATCGAGACAACGGAGAATCTCATAACTAAACCCGGCGACAGGCCCCACCTGCCGAAGCTTAGGAAACACCCTACGAGAGCTCCGACAAGCAGAAGAGTTCCTAGGTCAGTTCTGTTGCTACTCCAAACCAAGTCGTATGTTATGAAGCTGTAGAAGAAGTAGAAGAGGTACCCCAAAATAAAGCCCAAATCCAGGGGCCTGCTGAAGAAAAGCGTCGGGCGCTCGGAGAGCAGGGCAGTGATCAGAGCGAGAGCGGCCCAGAAGCCATACCTCGGTTTGATTCTGAGCAACCAAAAGACCAACAGGAGGAAAAGGCCTATGTAAGCGAGCATTCGCCCGACAATCACCAGATCGGCAAGAAGGGATTGAATAATAGAGGGCCTACCAAAGCAGACCTCGAAGTTGTCTATCAGGACCACCGTGCCCACATCGGAAGGGCATGCCTCGAAACTCACTTTTTGGCCCCAGAACGCGTTTTCTATTTCTATCGTTTGGTTGTCATCCAGTTTTATGTAAAGATTCAAGTCTTGAACTGACAACTGCAAGTTATGCCACTGGCCGAGCGGAAAATCTATGGGATAAGAGTGCCATCCGACGAGTTCATCGCCAGACCACTGCTCTATCTCCAGCCTAGCCGGATGAAAAACTAAGGAGAGCTTTTGATTCTTGCCTATCCATGAGACGCAGGTGAACCCCCTCTCAACTTTAATCCCCACCTTCAGTCCAGCAAGCTCGGTAGGGGTAGGTAAGAGATCTTTGGTTCGTCTATTTTCCTTTAGGATTTCTTTCGGAAAAAAGGCGAACCCTTCGTTTTCTCCTCTGAGCACCGGATTTCCGTTCTCGATGGAGGTTCTCCACGTGGGATCGGTGTAGAAGCCGTGGGAACTGCTAAAGTCATATCGGCAGTTTTCAGGAGGTATGTGGAACGCAATTGCTCGGAAGCACACTGGTACCAGTAAAGCAAAAGCCACGAAGCCTGAGAGAACAAAGAAGAGCCTCCGGTATGCCGGACTCATTTATATTCCTCTTGGGTTTATGAACCAATGGGCATGCTCTCGAAGGGATGGTTTTAATGCTCTCAAATCGAAAAGCACTTTAGTAAAGGTTCAGATTTGGATGACCAAAAAGGAATAGCAGCCCCATACTGTCGTGGTTCCCCGCTGGCAAAACTTCGAGCCGAAAACCTTTTAAAGCCACTCGCTATGAAAAATCGAAATGTTCAGGGTTGCGATAAACGGGTTCGGGAGGATAGGTAGAATTTTTTACAGAGCCTCTCTGAAGCGGAGGAAGGGATGGGAGTGCGTAGCCATTAACGATCTAGCTCCACCGGAAACCCTCTTGACACTCCTGAAATATGACTCTACCTTCGGCAAGCTGGATCTCGATATGAAAGTGGAAGACGGCCACATAGTAGTAGGCAACGAAAAGATGAGATTCTTGAGTGAGAAAGATCCCAGCAAGCTCCCCTGGAAGGAGATGGGTGTGGATCTCGTAGTGGAAGCGACGGGGGTCTTCAGGGAAAGGGAGAAGGCCAGCTTGCACCTGCAGGCGGGGGCCAAAAAGGTTCTGATAACGGCACCGGCGAAGAATCCGGATGTTACGATAGTGCCAGGGGTCAACGATCAGATGTACGATCCTGAAAAGCACAAGATAATCTCGCTCGGTTCCTGCACGACGAACTGTCTAGCTCCCATGGTGAAGGTGCTGGACGAGAGCTTCGGGGTTGAAAAACTGCTCATGACCACGGTTCATGCTTACACGAATGACCAGAGGTTGCTCGATCTGATACATAAAGACATGAGGAGGGCTAGAGCGGCAGCCATATCCATCATCCCAACCACCACGGGTGCGGCGAAAGCCATATTCGAGGTCCTCCCGCAGATGAAGGGGAGGAGCCATGGGTGGGCGCTCCGCGTACCCGTCCACGACGGTTCCATAACAGATGTTGTAGCACTGCTCAAGCGCGAGGTGACTGCGGAGGAGGTGAATGCGGCCTTCAAGAAAGCAGCCGAAACTAACCTGAAGGGCATCTTGGAGTACACGGAGGAGCCCCTCGTTTCTGCGGACATAATTGGAAACGATCACTCCTGCATCTTCGATGCTTCTCTGACTACCGTCATTGGAGGAAATCTGGTCAAGATTTTCGGGTGGTACGATAACGAGTGGGGCTACTCCTGCAGGCTCGTTGATATGGTGAACCTGATAGCCGAGAAGGGATAATGCAAATACCGACGCTGGATGAGGTTTCCGTAAGGGGAAAAACCGTCTTGGTCAGGGTCGACATAAATTCACCGCTTGATCCAAAAACCGGGGAAATCCTGGACGACACCAGGTTGCGTGAGTGCGCTCCAACGCTGAAGGAGCTCTCCGACAAAGGTGCTAGGGTAGTGGTAATCGCGCACCAGGGCAGACCGGGGGACGAGGACTTCGCTAGGCTGGAGAAGCATTCCGTGAAACTCTCCCAGATCCTAGGGAAGCCTGTCAGGTACGTGCCGGATATCATAGGCCCCTCTGCGAAAGCCGAGATAAAGAGTCTGAAGGAGGGGGAAATCCTCCTCCTTGAGAACGTCAGGTTTATGGCGGAGGAGATGCTGAAGGGGAGCCCGGAAGAGATGTCAAAAACCTTCCTGGTGAGGGAGCTCTCGGGCATCGTGGATGTGTTCGTGAATGATGCTTTCGGTGCCGCCCACAGGGCCCAGCCCTCCTTGGTCGGTTTTGGGGCGGTCCTGCCCACCTACGCGGGGAGGCTTATGGAGAAAGAAATAAGAGCCTTGAGCAGAGCCCGGGAGCCGGAACGCCCATGCGTGTACGTCTTGGGCGGCGGCAAGTCGAAGGAATCTATGTCCATGATCCAGGATATTTTAGGGAAGGGCATAGCTGACAGGATCCTGACCGGAGGCCTTCTAGCAAACCTCTTCCTCTGGGCCTCCGGTGTAAACCTGGGAGACAAGAACACCGAGATCCTGAAGAACAAGGGATTCGATAAGGAATTCGACCGGGCGAAGCAGCTCCTATCGGACTTCGGTGAGAAGATAGTGCTCCCCGAGGATGTGGTGGTGGATGATGGGGGGAAACCCGTTGAGATCCAAGTTTCGTCCCTTCCGGTGGAGCTCCTGATCAAGGACATAGGTAGCAGGACTGTTCAGAGGTACAAGGAAGAGGTGATAAAGGCGAGGACAGTTGTCGCAAACGGTCCATTAGGAGTGTTCGAGCAAGAGGGCTTTGAAAAGGGAACCTTCGAGGTCTTAAGAGCAATGGCCGAATCCAGTGCCTACACAGTAATAGGTGGAGGGCACATAGTAGCGGCCGCCGAGAAGGCAGGGGTCCTCGACAAGCTCAGCCACGTGAGCACGGGAGGAGGCGCCTGCATCAGCTTCCTCTGCGGTGAGAAACTCCCGGTTGTAGAGCTCCTCAAGAGCAAAGCATAGTGCCCTAAAGGTCACAGGTTTTGGAACTGTCTGTTACCGTAGTAACAGAAAGTGTTTATAACGGATACAGTTCTTTTTGGCATCGCTAGGCTGTTTTCAGTCTTTCTATTTCCCTCCAGATCTCGTCTGGGATGAGTATCCCCTCCTTCAGCCTTCTCTCTCTACACTCCCATTCCGGCTCTCCAGGAATCATCACTCTTGTGAAGCCTTTTGCTGGCTTGCAGCTCTTGACTTGGTCGATGAGATCCCTGACCCCAGACTGGAACACCTCCCAGTCCACGAATATCTTGGGGTTGAGTGCCAGCATGAGATCCCCCTTGGTGCAATAACCCTCGATTGGCTCGAGCGTCCCCTTCACTTTCTTACCAGCGGCAGCTCCCACCAGCGGGCCAGCTAGGATCCCGATCACGAAGCCCAACCCGTAGCCTTTTGCTCCTCCGAAAGGACTGAGGGCACCCCTCAGGGCCTTGCTTGGATCGGTCGTTGGATTTCCCTCCTCATCTATCGCCCATCCCTCCGGGATCCTTTTTCCTTCCTTCAGTGCCTGCAAAATTTTCCCCCTGGCAGCCGCACTGGTCGCCATGTCCAGCAGTATGGGAGGATTGGAGGGTATCCCGACTGCCAGCGCATTGGTCCCTAGGATGGCCTCCGCCCCTCCCCAAGGATGCACTAGAGCATCCGTGGTGGTCATGACTATTCCTATCATCTCCCTTTGGATGGCCATCTGCGCGTAGTAGCCGGCAATCCCAAAGTGGTTCGAGTTCTTCACGCCAACCGCCGAAATCCCAGTTTTCTGGGCTTTGTCTATCGCGAGCTGCATGGCCCTGTAGGCGACGAAGTGCCCAAGTCCGTGCCCACCGTCTACCAGGGCTACCGTGTCTGTTTTCTCCTCCACCTTGATCCTCGTCGGGACTACGATGGTCCCTCTCCTGATTGCCCTGATGATGTAGGGAAGCCTCAGGATCCCGTGGGAGGAGAAGCCCCTCAGATCCCCCTCAGTGAGGACGTCCGCCGTTATTCTGGATTCCTCCTCCGACGCCCCTGCGGCCTTCAGTATGCTCGCTATGAGCTCCCTCTCCTGCTCGTGCCTTATTATCATCTACAAGCCCGCGCCCCTCCTTTAGCCTTTTTAGCAGTTTCCAGAAATCGAAAACATTTGTATACACATGAGGGATTTTCCTTTAAACTGGGAAGGAAGAAAACTTTGGGTGCACATCCTTCAGGGAGGCTTCTGGGTCCCGCGGAGCTGAGAACGAGGTCACGCTGATGGCGATGGGCGGTGTGGTACTTCAGCCAGTGGTCCGTGGTCCGAGTTCCATTGGTAGTCTCCTTGGCGGTGGGAGCACGGGGGCAGAGTTTGGGGGTGTATCATCCTTCCCAACTGAGCCCACCCCTCCCTCGGGTCGAGGCGCCACACATGGTACTAATGTCGCATGTCATGCCGTCCCGATTCACGCTGTAAGTCCCCGAAAGCCACGGGCTCCACTCTTTCTTTTCGAAGTCAGGTTCAGAGAGTTGCACATGAACATGATTAGTTTTACTTACAGCTACTCTCTCCACTTTTAGGGGGAGGAGCTGATGAACTCTCGAGGAGACCGAGCGTGATGAATCCAAGAAAAACGGTTTTGGTTACCGTTTTTCAGAACCCGTCAGGTAATCCACCACCTTCTGCACGTCCTTCGCCCTCACCGTAACGGTTATCGGTCCCAGTGGAGATTCACCCTCGGTGAAGTTGACCACACTACAAGAGGCAGCCTGCTTGTTCAGCCAGAACTTCAGCTCTCCGGGGAAAATGTTCTTCTGCAGGTAGGCTCTTGCCGCGTCACGGATAGCCTGCCTCCCGAGCAACTGCTTCAGCCTCTCAAGTGCGGATAGATCCTTGGAACGACCCGAGATCTTCCCCTCCTGTACGTCGAATTTGACGGCGGGGAAGAGATTGTGTAAGCACTTCAGCACTTTTTCTTTGCTCTCAGTCGGTTTTACGTCGGTCTGGATCAGAATCTCCATGCTGTCCGCAGAATGGATTCGGCATTTCTTTTGAGTTCCTCCAGGGAGCCCTCATTCACGATGAGGAAGTCCGCTGCCAGCATGGCCCCTCCCAAACCCCAGCCCAGCTCCCTCATGTCCTTCTGCAGGAAACGCTCCCAGTCCCGAGCATCGTCCTCCCTACCCCTACCGCACACCCTCCGGAACCTGGTGCCCTGACGTGCCCAGACGGCGATGAGCTTGAAGGAGTTCCCGAATTCCCGCCTGAAGAGTTCCACCTCGGAAACCCCCCTTATCCCGTCGATGACCACTTTCTCCATCCGCCGAGCTTTGGGCAAACAGAGTCGGGCTATGGCATCGGCCCCGCTCTTTCTGAGTTCGTTCGCCACTTTTCCAACGTTTTCCTCGGTCACCGCCAACCCTCTCCTCCTAACCTCTTCTATGACGACGTCACCCATTCTAATGTAGCCAAATCCAAGCTGCTGTGCCACCCTCGCAACTTCTGTCTTGCCCGCCCCTGGTGGTCCCGTTATTCCGACAACTTTTTTGTGCATTAAAGTTCGAAGACAATCAGCGTTGCAGTGTTGGTCACACCTTCTAGCGTCCTAATTTCCCCGAAGATTATTTTAGTCAATTTCTCTAAGGAGTCCACATGGATGGTGGCAATGATGTCGAAAGGCCCAGCAACCGCCTCTACATTTTGGATGCCTTCCACACTCTTGAGCTTCTCGAAGACCTTCCGGGTATGTCCCGGGTCGGTCGAGATCAAGCAATACGCCTTTACCATCCTATAAGGGGAGCCTCTATTTAACTCCCCTGCGCAAGAATTCTTCGTTGAGTAGGGAGGTGATTCTGGACGCAGGCGGTCGTGAATCTTGCAGAGCTGAGATACCAGTCGTGAAGTGGACCCAAAGGCACCCCTGGGATTTCAAAGGGGATAGGGGGATTAAGGCACCTGTCGGGGGTAGGACTAAGAGGGGCGGAACACTTAGAGATGGGCTCAGCGGAAGCCGTGGTTGCAGACATGCCATGTCTTGAAGCAAGAGTCCCAGGTGGTTCAGAATTCTCCCTACCGTACTATCCAATGCTACGATCTATCGGGTATGAAGCAACAAGAACTGAGCTCCGCCTTGGACGGCCCCAAAACAGGTAGATAAAGACACACGAGCTTGATTTTTAATTGAGAATCGCGCTAGCCTTCAGCGGTGGCTTGGACACTCTGGTTTCCCTTAAGTTACTCCAGGAAAGGTACCAAGCGGAGGTGATCACGGTAACGGTCAGTTTAGGCCAGCCAAGGAAATTCGATCCAGAGTTACCAGAAAAACTGGGAGCTACAGAGCATGTCGAATTCGACGCTAGGGAAGAATTTGTCGAGAAGTACATTCACCCATGCATAAAGGCAAACGGTACTTACGAAGGTTACCATCTTTCGGCTGCGCTGGCAAGGTATCTCATCGCGAGTAAAGTCGTGGAGGTCGCCAAAAAGAAGGGTGCTGATGGCGTGGCGCACGGCTGCACGGGGAAGGGGAACGACCAGTTCAGGTTCGACATAACTTTCTCCATGCTCGCCCCAGAGCTGAAGATCTTTGCGCCGATAAGGGAGCTGAACTTGGATAGGAAGGCCGAGGCGGAATACGCGAGGAAGAAGGGCATCCCCCTCCCGGCCGAGTCCACATACAGCATCGACGAGAACCTCTGGGGGAGGACCATCGAGGGAGGGGTGCTGGAGGACCCCTCCGCTTCCCCACCGGAGGATGTTTTTGCCTGGACCAAGATCTCCCGCCCCTCTAAGGAGGAGCTGTCCATCTACTTCCAGGAGGGGGTGCCTAGGGAGCTCAACGGGGAGCGGCTGGGCGGGGTGGAACTCATAACCAGACTTAATCAGATCGGAGGTGCTCACGGAGTTGGAAGGATAGACATAGTCGAGGACAGGATCCTCGGGTTGAAGGCGAGGGAGATTTACGAGGCACCGGCCGCAACCATCCTGATTGCAGCACACCGCGCACTCGAGCAACTAACCTTGACCAAAGGGCAGCTCGACTTGAAGTCCGTGCTGGAGAGGGAGTGGGCGGAGCTCGTGTACAGGGGATTCTGGTTCGATCCCTTGAAGTCGAACCTGGATGCTTTCATAGACTCCACTCAAAAGAAGGTGACGGGTGAGGTGCGGATCGAGCTGGGCAACGGGTGGTTCAGGACGGTGGGGAGGAAATCGCCTTACTCTCTGTACGACCGGCGCATAGTTTCCTTTGAGACATCCGACTTCGACCAGCGGGTCTCGATCAGCCTGACTAAGCTGTACAGCATACTCGCCAAACTCCACCGGGGATGATACGCGCGGCAGTTCTGGGGACGGGTTACGTGGGCGGGGAGCTGATCCGCATTCTCTCTCAGCACCCTAGAGTTGAGCTCGTGGAGGTTCAGGGGAGGACTTCCGTTGGGAAGCAACTGGGATCGATCTTTCCCAACTTGGACCTCCATCTCAAGGTAGATCCCTTGGATGCGAGCGTCGGCTCCAGAGCGGATGTGGTCTTCACCGCACTCCCCCACGCTACCTCCATGAGGTACGTCCCCCAGCTGCTTGCGGGAGGCTGCAAGGTGGTGGATCTGAGTGCGGACTTCCGGCTCCCACCCGAGATCTTCGAAAGGGTCTATGGTGTCAGGCACGAGTGCCCCGAGCTGAGGGGAGTATATGGACTGCCGGAGCTCCACGAGGCGGAAATAAAGAAGGCGAGGCTCGTGGCGAACCCGGGCTGTTACCCAACACCGGCCGTGCTCGCGCTGGCGCCCCTAGCCAGGGAGAGGATGATCCAGGGCCCGGTGGTCATAGACGCCATGAGCGGGAGCTCGGGAGCCGGGCACACACCCTCCGAGCGCACCCACCATCCCGTCTGCGGATCGAACGTCCAAGTTTACGCGACAACCTTCCACAGGCATAAGCCGGAGATCGAGCAGGAGCTCGAGAAGCTATCGGGGCAGGGTGTTAGGGTGCACTTCACCGCGCACCTCCTGCCCATCGTAAGGGGGATACTCCAGACCATCCACGTCTTCCTGAAATCCGAGGCGGACAGGAAGGAGTTGTTGCACCTCTACCGCGAGTTCTACAGGGGAAAGAAATTCGTCAGGCTGAAGGAGGGGCCCCCTCAGCTCAAGGAGGTGATAGGATCGAACTACTGCGACATAGGCTTGGAGGCGTGCGGGAACTGCGTCGTCCTCGTCGCGGTGGTGGACAACCTGATCAAGGGGGCGGCGGGGCAGGCAGTTCAGAACATGAATCTCATGTTCGGCCTGCCTGAGGACGAGGGCCTGAAGTGCACGCCTCTGTGGCCATGATACGCCTCCAAGGGGGCCTCAGCCAGGTGCCTGCCTTCTCCTTCTCGGCTGCGGCTGCGGGAATCAAGCGGAAGGGCCTGGATGTTGCCCTGATCAGGAGTGACCTGGGGCCGGTCCCGGCGGCGGGAGTTTTCACGACCAACGTCGTCAAGGCGGAATCCCTCAAGCTGACCATGAGGAACCTGTGCGCCGGAAAGCTTGCGGCGGTGTTCGTGAACAGCGGCTGCGCGAACTGCATGACGGGGGAGAGGGGGGCCCGTGATGCGCTGGAGATCACGAGGCTCGTCGCCCAGTCTTTGGGGCTGAGACCGGGTCACATTGGGATCCTGTCCACGGGGCTGATCGGAACGTACCTCCCTATGGAGGGGATAAGGCGTGCCATACCCGAGCTCGTGGCCAGCCTCTCCAGCACACCGGAGCAGAGCAGGAGGGTTGCCGAGGCGATGATGACCACGGATACCTTCCCGAAGGAGGTAGCTTACCAGGCCCACCTGAGGGGGAGGAAGATCCACGTTGCGGGTGTTGCCAAGGGCTCGGGAATGATCCACCCCAGAATGGGCACCATGCTCTGTATTCTCCTGACCGATGCCAAGCTCCCAGCGGATGGGCTGAGGCGGACGCTGAAGAAGGCAGTGGACCAGACCTTCAACATGATAACGGTGGACGGGGATACGAGCACGAACGACTCGGTGATCCTCATGGCAAACGGCCTGGCGGGGAGGGTGACGGAAGGGGAGTTCTTGGACCTGCTAGTCCCCGCGTGCGAGGAGCTGGCCAAGCTAATAGTCAGGGATGGTGAGGGCGCGGAGCACATGTTCGAGGTGGAGGTGCGGGGAGCTAGGACGCTGGAGGAGGCGAGGAGGGCGGCAAGGGCCATCACCTCTTCCAATCTGGTGAAGGCGGCAATTTTTGGTGAGGATCCGAACTGGGGCAGGGTAGTGGCGGCCCTAGGGAGCTCCGGGGCTAGGTTCGATCCGGGGGAGACCTCGCTCTGGCTGGAGGCGAGGGGCAGGAGAGTGCAGGTTCTCGAGAGGGGAAAGCTCGTATCTAGCCCCCAGGAGATGAAGGGAATCCTCTCCGAGAAGGAGTTCAAGATCGGGCTGGATCTGAAGAGTGGGAAGGGGAGTGCCCGGGCTTGGGGCTGTGACCTCACCTACGAGTATGTGAGGATAAACGCGAGGCTGCGCACGTGAAAGCGAGGGAAGTTTTGAACCGGCTAAAGTGGGGGGAGGGGAAGCTGGGTCTCGCCACCATTTGGATCCTGCACAGGGGCGCCCCCAACGATGAGCTCGCGATACAGGGCTCCGACATTGTGGACATGGACCGGAGCTTCATGTACGTCAGGAGGGGGGATCAGGTGACTGCCATACCTTTCCACCGGGTCATCCGGATCGAGCTCTCGGGGCGAAAGATCTGGGCTAAGGCTTGAGCCTCCTCCCGCAGTTGGGGCAGTACTTGGCGCGCCTGGAGACGAACCTCCCGCAACCGGGGCACGTCACGACGGTCCTGACTCTCGTCTTCCCGGGTATCACGAGCACAGTCTTCCCACCGGGCAGGGCAAGCCCCACGATGAACACCGCGAGCCCGCCTATGGCTAGGGCAAAGGCGCTCACGTCGAAGGTTTGGCCTAGGATATTGAAACTGCCGAAGGTGGCCGTGCCGCTCGCCATGAGGATGATCCCGACAACGATGAGCAGGAAACCGAAGGCTGCCCACCCGGGTCTCATCCCATCTCCCCCTGCCCCTTTTATTCCTCTATCCCGCGCCGCCTGACCTCAACCTGCAGCACGGAGGGAGGGATCCCGATCCTCTTGCAGAGAGCCGTGTAGTACCCCCTGACGTCAACCTCCCTCTTACCCTCGTGGATCTCCTTGCGCCAGGCTTCCAGGAAGAAGTTCTCGAGCCCCAGGTACTCCGCCCAGCTCAGCAGCCTCTTCCCGGTCCTCTCTGCCAGCTGGAGGACGTCCCTCATCTTCTCCTTGTAAGCTATGTCCCTGAGCAGGTGATGCTCCAGGATCACGGTCTCGGCCTGAGTTTCCCGGAGGGCACGCTTCAGGTTCTCCTTCGAGGCCTCAAAGGCCTTCTGGCTCATCCTCCAGCCCAGGAAGAGCGTGGGGTAGCCGTCCAAGATCATGAACTTGGGGTCCCTCTCGAGCACCCAGTCCAGGGCCTGGGGATCCGCCAGCCCTTGGGCATCGCTCCCGAAAAGGAAGGAGTTCTTGTCCTCTTCGATATAAACCATTATAACCCTCCCGACTTTGGACCCGACATCTCCGTGCCAGACGGCGGGCGAGAAGTGGATGCGGGCTTTTTTGTGCTCCACCGTCTTCCCGTCGGCCCACTCGATCCGCTTGGCGAGCGGGGAAGCCCTCTCCTCGAAGATCGCCCCCCTCTTCTTCCCCGAGAGGTTGATGTTGTGCTTTCGGTCCTTCGCGAATGCTATCTTGTCCCTGAAGCAGCGCTCGTACATCTCGAGGTCATCCGGGAATGGGTGGTGATCGTAGTGGTAGTGCGTGACCACGACAAGCTCCGCATCCCGGCAGGCCTCCATTATCATCTGCCTGGAGTACTCGAGCGCCTCGAACTCCGCATCCGTCGGGCTCAGACCGTAGCGGGTGGGCCCGAGCGCCACCCCTGGGTCTATGACGATTGTGAAGTTCTTCAGGCGCACCAGGGTTGCCATGCTCCTGACACCGAAGGAGTCGTAAGCGAGCGGGAGGATCTGCATCAACCTATGGTCGAGCTTCTACAAAAAATGGGGCAATTCATTACCAGAATGTTCTGCATTCTTACGACCCATATATGATGGCACAGCCCGCGATCGAGACATGTGCTCTCACTAGGAAATTTGGCAGCACGGTGGCCGTTCGTGATCTCTCGCTTAAAATCCGGCGAGGGGAAGTCTTCGCTCTCCTCGGTCCCAACGGTGCTGGAAAGACCACCACCGTTCGCATGCTGAGTTGCCTGATACGTCCATCATCCGGAACCGCACTTGTTGCTGGTTATGACATCGTCCAAGACGCACTTAGGATCCGCGAAGTGGTCGGGCTTTTGTCTGAGAATCCGGGACTCTACCCAGAACTCAGCACATATTACACGCTCGACTTTTACGCCAGGCTTTATGGTGTACCGGTCAGCGAGCGAAAGAAAAGAATCCGGGAGTTGCTCGAACTCTTGGGCATATGGGAGCAGCGGAACCAGCCCGTGGGCAGGTTCTCCAAGGGAATGCAACAGAAGGTGGCTATTGCGAGGGCGCTCGTGCACGATCCGGAAATTCTGTTCTTGGACGAACCAACGGCTTCTCTCGCCCCCGAGTCCGCCAAGGTGGTGCGTGAGTTCATCAGAAAGCTGAGGAGAAGGGGGCGGACTATTTTTCTATGCACTCACAACCTGCACGAGGCCGAGCAGCTCTGCGATCGCGTCGCGATCTTGAAGACGGCCCTTCTCGCGGTCGGTTCTCCCGCCGAACTCGGACAGAAGTTCGGTGCTCAGAGAGTGGAAATCCAGTTGAGAAGCATAACTGAAAGTATTTTGCGGGCCGTGAGACGAATCAGCGGGGTGCAAGGTGTACAGCGGAAGGGGAAGACGCTCATGGTAGAGGTTGACAACTGGGATGAGGTGAATCCTCGGATAGCGAGTGCTATTGTGAGGGCTGGTGGAGAAATCGTGTGGATGAAGCAAGCGAGTTCCTTGGAGGAAGCATATCTCAGGGTGGTGGGGTCGAAATGAGGGGAGACCGGATTTGGATCATCGCGCGCAAGGACATGGAGAGTGCGTTTAAACACCGTTACGTGCTGGGCAGTCTGATGGGAGCCCCCCTCATCTTTGCAGTTTTGATTCCCCTTTGCGCCCTCTACCCAACGCTTGCTGGTGGACAGACAACCGAGAACAATTTGCCCCCCTTTGCTGTGTCAGGACTGGAGCCCAAGCAGGCCGTGGTGTTAGGCACGGTTCAAATGTTGCTGATCACATTCATGATTCTGCCGGCCGCTATTCCCACGGTCATCTCCTCTTACACGTTCGTCGGGGAGAAAGTTAGCCGGCAACTCGAACCTCTGCTTGCGACACCCACCACCGATACCGAACTGCTTGTGGGCAAACTCATGGGGGCCTTTGTTCCAGCGATGCTTGCAACCCTTGTTTCCTTTGCAGGCTTTGTGGCGATCATCGATATACTCACGTTTCCCCTCTTCGGGTACCTGCTCCTCCCCGACCTGATCTCGCTTGTAATCCTGCTGGTTTTCTGTCCGCTGGTGGCTCTGGCGGCGGCCTCCTTCTGCGTCGTGATCTCGGCCAGGGTGAGTGATGTGCGTGCTGCCATGCAACTGGGGGCGCTTAGCATCGTGCCCATAATGGTCTTTTATTTCCTCTTCGCTACAGGCATCGTTAGATTGAACTGGCTCTCGATGGTGGCTTTCGGTGCGTCCCTGCTGTGCTTGAGTGCGGGGCTTTTAGCGCTCGGTAGGGCGCGGTTCGGGCGGGAGGAAATTCTGGTACGCTGGGAGTAGGAAACTTTCGGAATTGACTTTTCACATAAGAGGCATGGACTGCTAAGGAAAAGGTGAAAATTGATTTGAAATGGTGCGGCAGGCGGGATTTGAACCCGCGCTACAGGCTCGGCAAGCCTGTGTCCTAGACCAGGCTAGACTACTGCCGCCCTCTATCTCTTTTTATTTTACTCTGAAAAAAGGATGGACGTTTTATCCCTTGGCCTAGCGGCGGGCATGCTGTTCTTCGCCTTCCTAGCGGCTGAGAGGAGCCTGAAGGCGAGGAACTCGGGTAGGCGGGAGAAGGAGCTGGAGGAGGAGGTGAGGGCCCTCAGCGAGATGAACGAGATGCTGACCGAGAACCTAGCCAGAAAGGGAAGGATGAGCGAGAGGCAGGTCTCAGAATTCGTCAGGGAGCTGGAGATCCTCCGGACGGCAATAGCCGGCTCCGGGATTTGCGAGGCCATGCTGAAGAAGAAATATAAGTGCGACTTGGGTCCCGTCATGCTCCGCAAGATTTTTGGAGCATATCCCTCGATCAGCATGCTGACCAAGCAGGGGCTTGCAGATGCCATCCTCGTGGGTGAGCTCGGTAGGATGATCCTGAAGGAGCTCGACGCGGGCGCGAAGATAGAGGATCTACCCATCAGCACGGATGCCCCCCTGGGAGTCATTAAGACTCAGATCAGGAGGCTCCAGCTCATGGGGTACCTAGACGGTACCCTGCGCCTTACGGCCAGCGGCAGAAGAGTTCTCGCTCACCCAGCCTAACTCTTCCTCCACGACTTTTCTCACTTTTCTCCTGTATTCTGGGAGGGTGGCCACCTGCAGTAAGTACCTCGAGGGGAGTTTTTCTTGGATAATGGAAGCTAGGGGAGAAAAGCGGTGGAGGGGGACGGAGGAGGAACCCACAGCGACCATTATACCGGTTCTCTTTATTCTGGACTCTGAAACCTCAAGTTCGAGCAGAGGTATGTCGATTATGACTCTTCCCCTAGGTACTCGCGCCCTATCGCAAATCTCATCCTCCAAAGTGCGGAGCTTCCTCCAGCTACCGAGCTTCCTTTTCAGCCTTATAACATCTTTCTCTTTTACGAGCTTTCTCCCCACGAAGTAAACAGGGATATAGAGCCTCCGACATGAGAGCCTTCTGACGATCTCTGCTGGGAACCCTCCCATAGCCTCTAGGGTTGATAACAGCTGCCAGTCCGAGAGCAGGAAGGGCTCCAGACCTTTTTCCAAGAGCATTTCAACAGCCCTGGCGAGCATCAGCTCCGCTATCCTGACTGTCCGGTGGAAATAAACGGAGGAGAACATCAGACTCCTGGCGGTTAGGAATCCCTCGACAGCCTCTATACCACTCTCCTTGATGACCAACTTCCCCCGTCTGATTTGCATTATTCTCCTGAGGCGTGGCAAATCGATCATCCCAAGGGCGACGCCTGTGAAGTGGGCATCCCTCAGCAAGTAGTCCATTTGGTCAACGTCGATTTCCCCATGGAGGAGCTGGTTGAGGACTGGGTCCTTGTGCTTCCCTTGGATAAGTTCACAGATCTCGCTAGGGTCAAGCCCATGCTTTTGGAGAACTCGGGCACATGCAGAATTTCCTTCCACACCTTTTCTGATGATCTTTGCTGCCATCTGTTCGTGATTCATGCCTGTGTACTCTACCATCTGCAGTTCTAGCGTGTGGGAGAAAGGGGGATGTCCCACATCATGCAAGAGGGCAGCAGCTCGGAGGAGCCTGGCCTGGTGCTCGGTCAGTCCCAGATCAGATGCAAATTGATTGGCCAGGTGCATGACCCCCAGAGAATGTTCAAACCTCGTGTGGTTAGCCCCAGGGAAAACGAGATTGGCGAGCCCCAGCTGTCTTATCCCCCTCAGCCTCTGGATCTCAGCCGTCTCGAGGAGATCGGAGGCGAGCGAGTCCAGCCTGATGCTTCCATGAACGGGATCGTGAATCGTTTTTTCCTCCATCCTCTCCCTTTTGTTACCTCTAAATTTGTGGTAGATTAAGAAGAAATGAACATTCTGTACCTGTGCGACGAGTTCCCCCCTTATTTCAGAGGTGGCCTCGGTACGTATGCGATTGAGATGACCCGCAGGTTCGTCAGGGAAGGTGAGAATGTAGTGGTTTTCTCGAGAAACCCCAACAATCAGGCGGTTACGAGGGACCTGTACCAAGGGGTGGAGGTTCACAGACCGCAGACGGTCGATGCGACTGAGGTCCTGCCCGCCATGATACCGCAGGACGTCAAGATGTGGCCCCCAGCCGCGCAGGAGTTCTTCGCCGAGACCCTCATGTACAACATCCTGACGAGCACGAAGGTAGTGAACCAGCTGGTCGCACGGGAGGGGAGGAAGTTCGACCTGATCGTGGCCCATGACTGGCTTGCCTCGATGGCGGGGATTGTGCTCAAGAAGCACCTGAAGCTGCCTCTGGTCGTCCACTTCCACTCAACTGAACATGGAAGATCGGGCGGCAGAGGGTCCCCCACAATAAGAGAGATCGAGAAGCTAGCGGGGAAGGCGGCGGACATCATCGTAACAGTCAGCTATGCCATGAGGGACGAGCTTGTGAGCTTGGGTTTTGAGGAGGGAAAGATACGAGTGGTTTACAACGGTGTAGATGAGAAGAAGTACGACCCGAAGAGAATTGGCAAGGCAGAGGTAGAGGAGTTCAGAAGGAAGATAGGGGTGAACGGATCTCCCATGATCCTCTTCGTGGGCAGGCTAAGCTGGGTGAAGGGGGCGGATTCGCTTGTTAGAGCGATGCCGTATATCCTGAAGGAGGTCCCCGACGCGAAGCTCGTGATATTGGGGAAAGGCGAGCAGGAGGCCAGCCTGCCGGATATGGCAAGGAGGCTGGGAGTGGACAAAAGTGTGATCTTCGAGTTCAAATACGTCCCCGAGGAGGAGCGAATCCTGCACTACGCGGCCTGTGATGTCGCCGTGTTCCCATCTAGGTATGAGCCCTTCGGGATCGTGTGCACCGAGGCGATGGCGATGGGCAAGCCCGTGGTGGTGGGGGCGAAGGGCGTGTCGGGGCTGAGGGAGCAGGTCGTCCCCACAGATTTCCCCCACGCCAAGAGGTGCGGCTCCCACATCGATCCTGACAACCCGGTGGACATCGCGACTTTTGTCATCGAGCTGCTGAAGGACGAGAGTTTGAGGAAGAAGCTTGGGGAGAATGCTAGGGAGAGGGTTCTCGAGAGATTCACGATCGACCGGGCTGCTCGCGAAACCCTCGGGATTTATCGGGCTGCAGTCGGTAGGTAAGGTTATATTTAACCATGTTTTACAACGAATGGGGAAGATAGCCTTAGTAACGGGAGCATGCGGTTTTACAGGTAGTAACATGTTAGAAATCTTACATGAGAAAGGCTGGGAGATTGTTGCCACGGATCTGCCTCAGGCGGACAGGAAGGTGTTCTATGTTGAGAAGGGTGCCTTTCATCCCGTCTACTTCTCAGACATCATAAAGCAAACGAAGGCAGAGTTCATACCCGCTGACTTAACCAAGCGGGAAACTTTGAAATCCCTATTCACGAGAGACTACGATGCCGTTTTTAGCATAGCTTCTCTTTACGACTATTTTGCTCCTTGGGAACTGCTCTACAAGGTCAACGTAGAGGGACATAAGAATCTGGTAGAGGCCTGGCTGGAGTCCGGTGTGAAAGTAAGGCATTGGGTGCACTGGTCAACCGATGGTGTGTACGGTGAAACACCTTATCTACCTGGGGACGAAAACGCACCTTATGATCCACCGAACAATTATTCACGCTCAAAAGTCGAGCAGGAAAGGTTGCTCTGGAAGTATTACAGGGAGAAGGGGCTTCCTCTCACGGTTCTGCGTCCAGCCCCTATTTACGGGCCCCGACACACGTATGGCGTATACAAGACACTGTTGGCTCCCAGAAAATTTGGTGTCGGAGGAGTGGTTAGAATTTATCCCCGCTCCAAGCAGCTCATGTATCCATGTGTTCATGTCAGGGATCTGTGTGAAGCGGCTATATATGTGGCTGAACGGGATGATACCATAGGCGAGGTGTTCAACGTGCTTTCAAACTGTATCACCCAATCGGAGTTCTCTGAATTTATTTCGCATCTCGCCTACTGCAGCCCGATATATAGAATACCTGTGCCCTTTTCTCTGTATAAGCTTGCTTCTTCATTCGTGATCAGGGTAGGGAGATTTCTCGACAATCGTGCTAGAAAAAAGGGCAAAAGACCAAAATTTGATGTCCCAGAGCTCCAGTACATAACTCACCAATATTGGTTTTCGAATGAGAAACTGAAGAGCATAGGTTACAAGTTCAAATTTGAGGATCCAAGGGAGGGGTTGTTGGATTACTACGTTTGGTGCAAGAGGCAGGGGAAACTATGATAGTCGGTTCTTTGGACGCCTTGTTGTTGTGGGTTCTTGGCCTTCTTTTAGCAGCACCTTCCAAGAGACTCCACAAAAAGAATCCAGATACCTTTATTATCATCTTGGAAATTGTGACAGCCTTGGCATGGATCAATGTGCTCCTAGCGAATCTTGCAGGGTTTTCTTTCTGGTGGAAGCTCCCTTGTGCCTCTGTACCCTTCTGGCTGGGTCTTCTCTATGTTCTTTCCTATCCTTTCTGGTTCTGGTACGGTGGAAGCTGGTATTTTGTCCTTTTTGGGCGGACACCTAGACATGGGGGACTAGTATGGGCCCTCACGATCGATGACAAGACAGAGCCTTTTGCAGGCTGGCAGGAGGAGGAACCACTAAAAATAGCCGATCCCCTTTCGCCAGAGGAGGCAGCGAGGGTGAAGATCGAGAAGGTCACGCCTGAGGAAAGGGAGAAATATCAGGAGTGGTTTGCTCAGCCGCTGAACTTCAAAGTTGTTAAGGATGGGAAAATTTTGTACTTCTGCAAGAGGAAGGAAGAAGCTGAGAGATTCGCTGAAAAGCTCAGAAAGGGTGAGGTCAGAATAGTCCAGGACATGGAGACGAAGATAAGGGAAGCCAAGGAGCGCTGGGACAAATGGGAATACTATAAAGACACAAAACCCTACAAAGTAGTATAGATGCCACCCTTTAGAGGTAAGGTACTTTGGGTGGATCTGAGCACCGGAAAGATTAAAGAGCGGGAGGTAGAGGAAAAAGTATACCAGCAGGTTTTTGGTGGGTACGGGCTTGCCGCCAAGTTTCTCTTTGAGAACCTTAAGCCAAAGATTGATCCGCTCGGCGAGAGGAATATACTGTGCTTTGCTTCTGGCTTGCTAAATGGAACTGGGGCCTGGTTCAGCGGGAGGTACATGGTTGCTGCCAAATCTCCGGTTACCGGCGGGTTTGGGATGGCAAACGCTGGGGGAAGTTTCGGCCCGGAACTTAAAAGGGCAGGTTACGATGCGATATTCTTCGTGGGCAAGTCGGAGAAGCCCGTTTACCTTTACGTAGAGGATGGCAAGGCAGAGCTGCGTGATGCATCGCACCTGTGGGGGAAGGATACATACGAGACGGACCAGATCATAAAGACCGAAACAAACAACCCGAGGGTCAAGGTGGCTTGCATAGGACAGGCAGGGGAAAATTTGTCCATGATCTCGGGCATAGTTAGCGAGCGTCACAGGATAGCTGCTCGTACAGGGATGGGAGCAGTGATGGGGAGCAAGAAGCTAAAAGCGGTAGCGGTCCTTGGAACAGGAAAAATAGAGGTTGCGTCCAGGGAAAAGATCATGCAGCTGAACAAGGAGTTCTTGGAGTGGTACAGGTCCCCCTTCGCAAAACTCGCGGCCGAGGACAGGCTTAAAAGCAGGTGGGGGAGAATGACCAGTATACTTGGAAGACTGACCCTGCAAAGTAAGTTTATGGTACGTTTGCAGCCTATCTTTTTCCAGCTTATTATGATGAGATATGGTACACCCGGTTTTGCCGGCTGGTCGATGACCTCTCAGGATTCGGCCATCAAGAACTGGGCAGGGAGCCAAGCGGACTTTTCAACCAAACAAGCGATGGAACTGTCGGATGAAAAAATCCTCGAATTAAGGACGAAAAGGCACGCTTGCGAGTCATGCCCCTTGGGTTGTACCAGCTTGGTGGCAAAAGGTGGCAGATTCCAGCTGGAGGAGGTGAAGGTTGAGTACGAATGCTTGGCCTCTTTTGGTTCTAACTGTTTGAACTCAGATCTTGATACAGTTCTGAAAGCCATAGACATGTGTAACCGGGCAGGTTTGGACGGGATTTCGGCAGGATCTGTCGTGGCTTTTGCATGTGAGTGCTATGAAAAAGGTCTGCTCAAGGCAGAGGACATCGGTTTCCCCCTGAACTGGGGAGATGGTGAGGCTCACTTGATGCTACTGGACAAAATAATAAAGAGAGAAGGTATCGGTGATCTGTTGGCAGACGGTGTGAAAAGGGCCTCGGAGAAAATACCTGGCTCCAAAGAATTCGCAGTTCATGCGGGAGGGGTGGAACTCGCCATGCACGATCCACGACAAGATCCAGGATATGGCATCTCCTATCAATCAGAACCCGTGCCAGGCAAGCATTTGCACTCAATGACCTTCATCGACCTAGAGGAGTTGCACAAGATCTTCGGCGTCGAACCAGCGCCTCCGTTTTACCCGAAATCTTGGAGGTTCAGCAACTGGGAGTTCCACGGCAAGAGGGCGGCTCATGCATCCGTCTACTTCCATGCCATGTCTGCCGCGGGCTTCTGTCTTTTTGGCCCGCTCACGGCTGGGGCGAGGCTGAAGGTTCTTGATTACATTAATGCGGCGACCGGTTGGGACCTCGGGATAGTAGACTTCCACCGCGTAGGACAGCGTATTTTAACTCTCATGCAGGCCTTCAATTACAGGGAGGGCATAAGACCGGAAGACTTCAGGGTGAGCAAGAGGGCGGCCCAGGGGTGCAACTTAGTAGAGGCACAGTATGCGTTTTATGAGGAGCTGGGTTGGGATCCCGTCTGTGGGATTCCTATGGAGGAGAAGCTAAGAGAGCTCGATCTGGAAGAGGTGAGGAAGCAGCTTTATCGGAAATGAAGCGCTGTTTGGTCACGGGTGCCGGAGGATTCATAGGTTCGCATGTAGTTCGTTGGTTGCTCAAGGAAGGATATCAGGTGAGGGCTACTGATCTCCCGCGTGCAAACTTGGAGTGGGCAGAAAAAGAAGGAGCCGAGGTAATGAAAGTGGATCTGCTGGACAGGAAAGAGGTGCCGAACCTATTCAAAGACATCGATTGGGTGTTTCACGTAGCAGGTCTCTTTGATTTCAGCCTGCCCTATGATGTTCTGTACAACGCGAATGTTGTGGCCACTCGCAACGTGTGCGAGGCCGCACTTCAGGCGGAAGTCGAATCGTTCGTTCACTGGAGCACGGTTGGTGTCTACGGCAGGACTGTATACATCCCTATGGATGAGAATCACCCTAAGAATCCCACCAACAACTACGAGAAAACCAAGTGGATGGGGGAGCAGGTGGCAATGAGCTATGCCAAAAAAGGGCTCTCGGTTAGGGCCATCAGACCAACACTCGTGTACGGTCCCGGAAGCAAGTATGGTGTTGGTCTCTTTCTCTCTGCGATTGTTGCTGGCTACTGGGAGACTAAGAAGGCTCCCTTTAGGGTGGTGGGGGACATGCTGACTCATCATGTGCATGCGGACGATGTAGCAAGGGCAGCTATTCACCTCGCCAAGAGACCGGACACCGTTGGGAGAGCTTTCAACGTTGCAGACGATCGGCCGGTGACCTTGACGGAGATGTTTGATGCACTTGCTGATGTATTGGGGGTAGAGAAGGGAGTGCCTCTCCCGCTTTATCAAAAGCTTGTGCGAATTCTGATACCTATGACAGCACCTCTAGCACCTGTCCTCGAGAATTCCATCATCTTTGGAATTCGTTTGATAAACAAGATTGTCCAGCAAAAGTGGGATAACATTGTGAAGAAGTACGGGATAAAGAACGTTCTGCGTCCCAGAATAGACTTGGATTGGTTATTTTCGTACGGTGCAGTGAAGCTTTCCACTTGGAAGTGGATACCCGCGGGACACAAGGCCTACGACACTTCTGCCTTGAAGGCGACAGGTTTCGAGTGCATGTGGCCGGACTTCCGAGAAGGCCTGAAGAAAACGGTCGAGTGGTACCAAGAGCAGGGGTGGCTACCCAAGATGGTGAAACATTTATAAAGGGGTTGCTGATAAAAGATGGCGTTCCTCCCCATGTTCACGCTGTTGCTGGGGCTGATTGGCTTATTCGACGGGGGCTTCATAATTTGGCAGGCAAGAGGAAAGGCGAGAGGTATTGGAGTGGTAGCTCTCATCATAGGGGTCATCGGTATTCTGCTGTTCATCGACGGGACTTGGGGGATGTTTTCACTGGTTTCCAAGTGGGGTATCACTGCTGTAGTTGAGGACATCAAAGCCTTGATAGGAGCGCTGGTGGGAATTCTTATTCCGACTGGTCTGCTGATCCTAGCACTCTTAGAGTGAAAATTCTATTCTGGCTCCTCCCCCTCGTCGATGTTTTACGCTTAGATGGCATTTTAGGCTATTACCGCTCCAGATGGGGGATCCAGATCCCCATGAGGCATGCGGAATTGGGTCTTCTGGAAAGGTGGGTGGGGTACTTTCCGATCGGCACGGCGAGCGGTTACTTTCTTGGGTTAAAGCTGACATTGGTGATTTGGCTGATAGCTTTCTCGCTAGGAGGATCTCTAGAACTGTTCCTGATGATGAAAGGGTGCAGACCTTGGAATTTCTTTAGAAGCGTTCCTCGAGCGGCCGTGATACGGGTTTTCCTACTTGAGGCATACAATGTGACGGGCTACTTTGTCCTCGGTGCCTGCTTAGGTACTGCACTGGGATAGTGAAAAATAATAGGGACTCTTTTATTTTGTGAAGGAGCTTACTCCCCGATTTGTGCCAGTCATGCGTCATTCTATCTTTAGTTCCCTCTCAGAGGCGGAGGAAGTGGAGTGCAAACCCGGGAAGAAGCAGAGGGTGCGTAGGCACGTCCACAGGTCAATCGATTTGATTGGCATTTGGAAGTACCAGCCAGATCCGAGCGGGCGAGGGGAGAAAGAGGGTTGGTTCTCGCCAGAATTGTCGGACGAAGGATGGAAGGAAGTGGAGATCCCCAGCAACTTCGTGGATATCCCGGGGCTTCAGAACTTTCACGAACCGGTTTGGTTCAGAAGGGGATTCAGATGGCGGGGCAGAGGGGAAGCCAGATTGCTCTTCGAAGGGGTGGATTACTTGGCAGAAGTGTGGCTCAACGGTGAAAAGCTGGGCGAGCACGAGGGATATTTTTGCCCCTTCTATTTTGACGTCACGGACAAACTGAGGGAAGAAAACTTATTGGCGGTAAAAGTCCAAGATCCCTATGATAGAGGGATAAGGGGCAGAGGACTTCTAATGAACTTCCTTTCGTCCAAGCATCTGGTTAAGGGCATCTTGAATTTCCATGACTGTAGACCGGGAGATTTGCTGGACGCTAAGACCTCCCAATCGCTTGGGAGCGGAGGCATCTACAGACCTGTGCGTCTCCTCGTCACGGGTCCTGTTCGCTTTGACTGGGTATTCATCACACCAGAGCTGAGGGGAGACAGGGCGAAAATAAACTTGGACGTTTTTCTGACGAACAGGAGATCAAGCCCGGTCGATGTGTCGCTCATGTTCGAGGTAAAGGAAGCTGAAAAGAACTGGACCTACCGGCTAACGGCGCTCCCGGGGCCGAATCACACCTCTGTCGAGCTCGAGTTGAAAAACCCAAAGCTCTGGTTTCCTTGGGACCATCCAGAGCTGGGCACTCCTGCACTTTACACCCTTCATAGCCAGATACTTTGTAGAGGGGAGTGCTGGGACGAGAGAACCGACAGATTTGGGATACGAACGGTCAGGCTTGGCGGAGAACTCGACGAAAAAGGGGATGAGCGGAGGGGTCCAGACGCATATCACTGGTACATAAACGGGAGGCGCATCTTCATCCGGGGCACGAACTATATCTCAACGGAGTGGATGTCGAGGGTGACGAGAGAATTCTACGAGAGAGATGTGAAACTCCTCAAGAAGGCCAACATGAACATGATCAGGGTACATGCTCACGTGGAGCCACCTCTCCTCTACGACGTCCTAGATGAACAAGGTATAATGGTGTGGCAAGACTTCACTCTCCAATGGGGCTATCGTTCGGATCCAGGATTCATCGACAAGTGCAGGCGGATGTTAGCCGAGATGATATACCTGCACTACAATCATCCCTCGGTCGTCCTTTGGTGCTGTCATAACGAGCCGCTTTGGATCTGGTTCAGAGTAGGCAACAAGCGCCTTGATGACGAACTGTTCAAAACTGCTACCTTCATCGACCGGTCGCGTCCCGTCCACAAGGCGAGCGGAAAAGGAGACTCCCACATCTATCTGGGCTGGTATGGTAATGTCTTCACAAAGGTCAGGAAGAGAAAAGACCCGTTTCCGACCGAGTTCGGTTCACAGGCGGTTCCCCTCGGTTTCAAGAGATGGGTAGAGGACGCTTGGCCCCCGAACTGGAAGAAATGGAGGTACCACGACGGGCAACTCTCAATCCTATGCACGTACTTGGGTAGCTGGAAAAAGTACAAGTCCTTTGAGGATTTTGCGATGGCGAGCCAGCTCTACCAAGCCGAGCTGCTGAAGTACTATGTTGAACAGTTTAGGATCAAGCGGTATAAGCCCACGGGCGGACTTTTGAGTTTTCAGTTCGTCAACTGGTGGCCGTCTATAGCGTGGGGGGTGATTGATCACGAGAGGCAACCCATGTTGGGTTACTATGCACTGAGGAAAGCCTTCTCACCAATTCTCGTTTGTGTAGATTGGGAGCGCAGCGTGTTCAGAAAGGGAGAGGAGGTGAAGTTACCTGTCTGGGTCATAAACGATTACCACACGTCCTTGGGAGACTGTGAGATTCGCTGGAGGCTCCTGAAGACGAGAAACAGGGTGATCCGAGGGAGCCGGATCTGGATCATCGGGGAGTTGTATGTCCCCTGGCTGAACTTCCCCACTTTTTCCAAGCCGGTCACAGTCTGTCCGGGTGAATCCGAGGGGGAAGTGTTGCGGGAGGGCTCGTTCAAGGTGGAGGTCCTGCCCGACTGCGCTGTGAAGACGAATGAGGTCTCCTTCAGCTGTACCGAGCCGGTCGATCTCAGGTTGGAACTGGAATTGAGAAGGGGCGAACATGTGATATCCGAGAATAGCTATCATTTTATCGTTAGATGAAGCTGGTCGTGTTGTCAGGGGGTACGGGGACCCCCAAGCTAATCCAAGGGTTACTGCGCCTGCTTGATCCATCGGATTTGACAATAGTGGGAAACACGGGGGAGGATCTCGAGGTGGGCGGTATGTGGGTCTCGCCCGACTTGGATACCATCCTCTACACCTGCGCTGGAGTGATCAACGAGGAAACTTGGTATGGGATAAGGGGTGATACCTTTCACGAGTACGATAGATTGAGAGCACTCGGTCACCGCGAGATCCTCAAGATAGGTGATGAGGACAGGGCGAACAAGAGGTTCAGGGCAGATTGCCTCCGCAGGGGCATGACTCTTTCTCAGGCGACCGACAAACTCCGAGAGAAGTATGGTGTCAAGGTAAAGATCCTGCCTATGAGTAACGATCGTGTCACCACTAGAATCCTGACTGATGAGGGTGAGCTGAGCTTCCACGAGTTCTGGGTGCTGAGGGGAGGGAGAGTTGAGGTGAAGGGCGTGAAGTTCATTGGAAGCGAGCACGCGAGACCGGCACCTGGAGTCTTGGAGGCCATCAGGGAGGCGGACTGGATTCTGATAGGTCCTAGCAATCCCATCACCAGCATAGGTCCCATTTTATCCGTCCCCCAGATCAGGGAGGAGCTCAAGCTGAGGAGACATCGGGTGATGGCGGTAAGTCCCATAATAGATCATGCACCGGTCAGCGGTCCGGCCGGCGTTCTGATGCGAGGACTAGGTCTCGAGGTGAGCCCTGTGGGGGTGGCGCAGGTATACAGGGATGTGGCACACCTCCTCTTTGTAGATCAGGCTGACGCGGGAATGGTGCGGAGGATAACAGAGCTGGGCATTAGGGCATACCTCACCTCTCTGCTGATGCCGGATCTTCAGTCGAGGATCCGCTTGGCTAGGGTGATATTGGACTACTGTCGACAGGCTCGTACAGGGTAGTCCTCTGGACGGGTATCCTTCCTACGGACTGGATGAGCTTCTTGAACTGCTCTGGTGTCATTTCCTGACCCCACTTTCCCCCCGCCGATCTGGTTATGTTCTCCTCCATCAGGGTCCCGCCTAGATCGTTTACACCTGCTTGAAGCATGAGGGCTACGCCTTTAGGCCCGAGTTTCACCCAAGAGGCTTGGAGGTTTTTTATCGCAGAGCCGAGGATGAGCCTCGCTGCGGCGTGGGTGCGGAGGCTGTCCAGGAGAGAGGGGCCCCTGACCCCCCCCTTGCCCAGCCTAGTGTTCTCAGAGACGAAGGGAAGCAGAACGAGCTCCGTGAAACCACCCGTTTTCTTCTGGAGGTCCCTCAAGAGGAGCAAATGCTGTGCTCTCTCTTTGAGGCTTTCAACGGTGCCATACATCATGGTGCAGGTTGTGGGGATGCCCAAGGAATGTGCGGTTTCGATGACCTCCACCCACTGTGCAACCGATATCTTGGAGGGGCATATCTGCTTCCTGACCCTCTGGACCAAGATCTCAGCAGCGGTTCCCGGCATGGAGTCCAGTCCGTGCTCTTTCAGCTCGAGGAGGAGCTTCCTGACGCTTAGGTTCTCCCTCTTGGCTAGGCAGAACACCTCGTGGGGAGAGAACGCGTGGATGTGTATCCGGTCGTTCACCTCCTTGATGCAGGTTAAGAACCGTAAATAGTCCTTGAGTGTGAGGTGCGGATTTATCCCTCCCTGCAGGCAGATCTCAGTAGCCCCTCTTTCTACAGCTTCCCTAGTCTTCTCTCTGATTTCCTGTGGAGT
This sequence comes from Hadarchaeota archaeon (SeqCode), assembly GCA_964474885.1. Lineage (GTDB taxonomy): Archaea > Hadarchaeota > Hadarchaeia > Hadarchaeales > JAWBSP01 > JAWBSP01. The sequence goes on along the minus strand of CAYYWO010000004.1, from coordinate 56,246 downwards.
GAGAGTGTAGGCAGACCTATGACCGGGAGGAACACCGAATGCACAGAAGTGACATCCGGTTACGCAGACATTTGTGAAGTTTATGTTCCTGTTCACGACAAAGGTGACGTAATCACCCACTAGCTCTCTCCTAAGCTCATCCGCAGCCCTGACGAGAATCTCGATTTCATCTCCCCGGGCCGAGAGGAGGCACCATGCCTCCTCTAAGTCCAACTTCTCCAATGCTAGGGCTTTCTCCACTGCCCAAGTGAACTCCTCCCTAACGCCTGAACCCCTCCTCATCGCGAAGATCCTCCACCACGCGCCTTACTTCGGGGGACATGTATTCGGTTAGCTTGGCAAATTTCGGGTAGATCGGCAACCTCTCCCTCAGGCGGAAACCTCTCGATTCCAGCTCCATCCTCAGCTGGTCGATGTTCGGCCATGGATGCTCAGGGTTTATAAAATCGGGGGTGAGGGGAGAGATCCCGCCCAAGTCATTCGCACCCGCTCTGAGAAAAGGTACTACATCGGGGACTAGGTTTGGTGGGATCTGTATGCCGGTATTGGGGAAGATCCTGGCAGCGGTTTTGACCGCGTACAGGACTCTCTCAGGTTCCGGGGGAGGACAACTTTGCATGGGGGTTCCAGGTTTGGGCTGGAAAGGCTGGATTATTATCTCCTGAATGTGCCCATACGTATCCTGGACCTCCTTGAGAACCTCTAAGGACTTCTTAATGTCCTTCCTCGTTTCCCCGATTCCCACTAAGATCCCAGTAGTGAAGGGTATTTTGAGCTTCCCCGCTGTTTCGATGACTTTCAACCTGAGCTGGGGATCTTTCCCGGGGCTCTGGGAGTGGACCCAGAGAGGGGAGGCACACTCGAGCATCAGCCCCATGCTGGCATTGTATCTCCGCAACCTGCGTAGTTCTTCTTCCTCCAGCAAGCCTGCATTGGTATGAGGGAGGAGGCCCAGCCTCAGGATCTGCTTACACAGGGATTCCAGATAGTCGACAGTCGAGCTGAACCCGAGTTTCCTCAGTGCAAGTCTAACCTGCGGGTAAACCTCAGGTCTCTCTCCCAGCGTGAGGAGAGCCTCCGAGCACCCGAGCTGTACTCCCCTCTGAGCCAGTCGCATCACCTCCTCGGGTATCATGAACCAGGCTGAGGGAGGTTCCTGTCTGAACCCACAGTAAGCGCACCTGTTCCTGCACATGTTTGTGATTGGAAGAAAGACGTTGCGGGAAAAAGTCACGACGGTCATCATCATTTTCAACGGGTGTATTGAGCTTTTCAATGAGTAGGACGCTGGCGATAGTGGCCGTGAAGGATTTGAAGCTGGCCAAATCGAAGATGTCTGGCATCTTTCCTGAGGAGGAAAGGAAGAAGCTGGTTCTCTGTATGTTGGAAGACGTGCTGAGGGCGGTTGAAAGTGCGCCACTGCCCTGCATGGTGATCTCCCCCGATGAGGCGGTTCTGCGCCTGGCGAGATCCAGAGAAGCGATGGGGGTAAGAGATGAAGGGAAGGGAGTGAGCCAAGCTTTTGAGTTGGGGAGGCGAGAAGCCGTCCGGCTGGGCTTTGAGTCCGTGCTACTGCTGGTGGGGGATATACCCCTTCTCACCGCCTGGGACCTGCAGGAGATGATGAGGAGGAGGGCGGGAGACAGAGCGGTAGTGATATCACCGACTCAAGGGAGGGGGACGGCAGCCATGCTACTCCAGCCGCCGTGCGTAATTCCGCTCCACTACGGAGGGCGGAGCTTCGCTAGGCACGTTGAGGAGGCCCTGCGTGCGGGCGTGAAACCTGCGATATACGAGTCGGCGAACCTGTGGGACATGGATGAGCCGGCAGACCTACTTCGGGTTTTGGGCTCGGGCCGCAGGACGGAAAAATTCCTGCTAGAAATGGGTTGGGCACGTCAGGTCGCCCATCAAGAGTCATGAATCCTCTTGAGGCGTTCATCATCCGTGCCTAATTACTTTGGTCACATCTTTTATCTGCTTACCGCGACGACCGTGACGATCACAAGAATGATCAGGAGGATTACCAGTAGCTGCTCTAGGCTGATCTCAATGGGGAGTTGGAGAAGGAATCTTGGGCTGAGCTCGGATTCCTCACCGTGCAGCGAGATGATCGTGCCGCAGCATTGGATGCAGTCGAGTGCCTCGGGCAGAGAGCCCAGGGCCAGCGCATTCTGGTAGTGGCTCCTGGCCGCCTGTAGGACGGGATCCTGGCTACCTACCAGGTTTTCGCAGACGCCGAGGTACAGGGAGCAAGCTTGGAGGGCGAGGCCGAAGATGGTAGAATTGTCTGTGGGCGTTATTTCCACTTCCTCCTGAATTGTAGGCGCCGAGCCGAAGTACTCCATTCTGACGGAAGAGTCCGAGGAGCTCAGCCCTCTTATTCCCCTCAGCAGGTGGGAGGGGTCGGAACAGAACAAGTAGTTCCCCCATTCCTCGGCCCAGGTGGGGTCGGAGGGCAGCCAGCCTAGGGTAGGGGAGTAAAACTCCACCCAGGCGTGCCCCTTGTACTCGCTTTCCTGACAGGCCCAGCCGAAGCAGAGCCTGGCGGGGAGCCCAGACGCACGGGCTAGGGCGATGGTGAGGTCACTGTATCCATCGCAGTCTCCATACCCCCGGAGCAGGGTTTGGAGTGCCCCCTGTCTCTCGGGGGTCTGCTGGTAGGTCAACAAATCCCCGACAGCCCGAACGATCCGCTTCGCCAGCCTGTATACGTTGGTCTCCCCGGCCGAGACCTCCCAGGCCTTGCTTTGGATCTGGGGGGAGCTAACCTCCCACCACTCCTGCTCCTTCAGGTAGGGTGCGAGCTCATCGCTTATTTGAGTGATGGATCCAGCATTGCTCGTATCGACCTCTGGCTTGTATATATCTGTGAACCAGAAGCACTTGAGCTGTACCACCGTCTGGCTGTAGGGTGGTAGGTCCAGCTTCACGTCGGCGTACCAGTTGTTCTCCTCGTCGATCCAGAGTGACCTGATAGGGTGCGAGCAATTGTAGAGAGCGGCGAATTGTCCTTGGGAGTTGTTGAAGAGGAGAAAGTGGAACATCACAGTTGTTTCCTTTGAACTCTGGTTCTGGATCTTTTCGGTTAGGGTTACGGTGTAGAAGGCAGGAGTCGAGAAGTAGACTGCGGTCAGCCCCTCGCATGCCTCCCCCTGCTGAAGTGAAGTCCGGAGCTTTAGCCAGCCATCCTCGAGTTCGGCCTCTGGGCTCGCTAGGAACAGCTCAGTACTGGAGGGCCCCTTCACCCAAACCTCGTAATCTTGGATCTCCCTTTGCGCACTAATGGCACCAAGGTTGCACCTGTACTCGAACTTCCCTCCCTTCACCACTCCCATCATCTTGTAGGACAGCCAGAAACGGAGGGACATGTTCCCGTAGACCGCTGATCTGAACTTCACCGAGATCTTGGTGCTCGTGCCTAGGTTTTCCGTCGAGACGCGCAAATCTCCTTGAGAGTCCCAGGCTCTGACATCGGAGATCCCACAGGGCACCGTCCATGTTATGCCAGTCAGCCACTGGGTGTAACTAGGATTTACGAGCTCAAACTGGATGGTTGTGGAAATCGTTTTGTCTGCGTTTATCTCGAAGTGCCCCACGATGGACCTGTAGTAGAAATCGCTTCTCGCTAGGATCGTCCCGGATGCACACAGGACGAGGAAGAGACCTACAAGCAGTCCTGCAGGGATCGCCACCCTCACGAGATTATTTGCCGCGTGCCCTTAATCTTTTTTGTGAGGGCGATCATAGTCGAGAGGCGCTCCGCGGGCGAGCCCTCCCGCATGGATGAGATGATTTCTTTGGCACGGACCCTGGGTTATGAGATAGTGGGCACCTTCTCCCAGGTCAGACACCCCGATCCAGCCTACTGTATCGGGAGGGGTAAAGCCGAGGAGATCTCCAGAAAGGTAAAGGAACTTGGAGCTGAGAGGGTCATCTTCGGGAACCCGCTCTCCCCCTCGCAGGCCTTCAGACTTTCCAAATTGTTCGGTGTTGAGGTGCTGGATAGGTTCCAGTTGATTCTAGACATCTTCGCCATGCGTGCCGGGACGCCTGAGGCGAAGGTGCAGGTTGAGTACGCGAGGTTGAAGTACGAGCTTCCTAGGGTTCGGGAGAGGGTTAGGCGCCAGCTCTCGGCCGAGCAGCCCGGGTGGAGGGGTGGGGGCGAGTATGAGGTGCAGGTTCACTATGACACCATAAAGCACAGGCTGCAGCATCTCCGCAGAAAACTGGTCAAGATAGCCGAGAGCAGGGGCCTCAAGCGAAAGCTCCGGAAGCGGAGGGGCTTCAAGCTCGTTACCCTAGCGGGTTACACCAACGCCGGGAAGTCAACCCTCCTGAATGCCCTGACGGAAGGGGAAGCAGAAGTGGACGACATGATGTTCACGACCCTCACCACGCGGACAAGAAGGGTCAGGGGGCTCCCGAACGTTCTGCTGACCGACACCGTTGGATTCATCGAGGACCTGCCCCCCTGGATGATTGAAGCCTTCAAGGCCACCCTGGAGGAGATCGAGCTCTCAGACCTGGTCGTCCTGGTACTGGACGGGTCGGACCCCATCCACGAGCTCTGCCGGAAGATGAAAAGCGCCTTAGAGATACTCGAGGGGCATGAGCGGATGCTAATAGCCCTGAACAAGACAGACCTCCTCAGTCCCGCGGACCTCCAGCGGAGGATCGTGTTCCTCAATCACAGCCCCTACAGTGTAGTCCCAATTTCCGCCAAGTACGGGGCCAACCTGGAGGCACTCCTAGAAGCCCTGAGGCAAAAGCTGCAGTGAGATTCTACAGCTTCAACCCGAAGGGGCACCTGCTCTTCACGAGGAGAACCTGGGAGAAGTTAAAGCGTGCGATAACCGAGGGGAAAGGGGAGGCCGAAGTCAGTTTTGACCTTGAGTTGTCAACGATCAGGGTGAAGCTCGAGGGGAGCACGGTCAAGCTACCTGCCGGGGCTTTGAACTTTCATGCCCTACCTGAGATAAAACCAGGAGAGGTGTGGATCCTTGAGGGGAACCTACTGAGGAAAGCTTGTTGCTTTGCTAATGGCAAGTTCTACAAGCTAGTGGATGTGGGTCAAGGAGCCCCCACACTCGAGATCTCAGGGATCCACATGCATCGCGTGAAGGATGTGGATCCCTGGAGGGATGCGGCGGACAAGGTGGGCAAAGCCGGGGTCAGGGATGGTACGCGGGTTCTCGATGTGGGTACGGGTCTGGGTTACACCGCCATCTGGTCCATGAAGCGCGGCGGGGAGGTCTTGACGATCGAGGTAGATAGGAATGTGCTGGAGATGGCTGAGGAGAACCCTTGGTCTCGTGAGCTGTGCTCGGCTAACATTTCGATAGTGCTGGGGGATGCGGCGGAGGTCGTTTACCAGCTGGATGAGGAAGCTTTTGATGTCATCCTGAACGATCCTCCTAGGTTCGCGCTGGCAGGCGAGCTGTATTCTTTAGGTTTTTATAGGCAACTTTTTAGGCTGCTGAAACCGAGGGGACGGTTATACCACTACGTGGGCGAGCCGGGCAGGTCCCGGAGGAAGCGAGTGCTCTCAGGCGTCATCAGAAGGCTCAGGGAAGTTGGTTTTGAGCGGTGCGCGGTGGGTAAGGGATGGGTGCTGGTTAGGAAGCCAAAAGCCTTTATTTAAGTGTCTTCCATACAAATCGAGATTAAAAAAAGGGGATATGGGACATGGACGCCATGAAGCAGAAAAAAGCCGTGAAGCGACCGAGGAAGACAAGGGAAGGGGTGGGAAAGGAGGACCTGCCGGACAAGGAGATAAAGGAGGTGATCGAAACCGTTGCTGGGGATCCGGGTTTTAAGGTGATCTCCGCCCTGATGAGAAAGGAGCTAACGGACGACGGACTGGCGAAGGCTACAGGGCTCAAAGCCCATGTCGTCAGGAGGATCCTGTACGACCTGTATGACATGCGCTTGGTGAACTACAGGCGTACGAGAGACGATGGCACGGGCTGGTATGTTTACCACTGGTATATAGAGCCCCAGAGGGCCAAGGAGTACTTGCGGATACACAAGAAGAGGATGCTCGATAGGCTGAAGGAGAGGCTTGAGTATGAGCGGGGGACGGTTTTCTTTAGGTGTCCCAATAACTGTCCCAAGATACCCATGGATGTAGCTATGGAACTCAATTTTCTTTGTCCAACTTGTGGGGAAAAGTTAGACTACTACGACAACACCCCCGTGGTGAAGAGTCTGGAAAGCAAGATAAAGCTTTTGGAGCAGGAGCTTGCGAAAGAAGGCGTTGAGCACTGAGGAGGCGCTTGAGGTTCTAAGAAGGGCCGGGTGCTCTGAAGAGGTAATTAAGCATTGCCGGGCCGTTGCCCGGGTTGCTGCAAGAATAGCCGAGGAGTTCTCGCGTCATCTTCAAGTAGATGTGGAGAAAGTGAAGGTGGGGGCAATTCTGCATGACATCGGGAGGGCCAGAACCCACGGGATATCCCACGGCGTGGAGGGTGGAAGAATACTGAGGGAGATGGGGCTCGATGAGTATGCTGGCTTCGCGGAGAATCACATTGGGGGAGGATTGCCTGCTAGCGAGGCGAGAAGCTTAGGTTTACCAGCAAGGAATTTTTTTCCTCAGACTCTTGAGGAGAAGATAGTTGCGTACGCTGACAAGCTGGTGGAAGGTGACAGGGAGGTTCCTTTCGAGAAGACGCTGGCGAATTTCAGACGGAAGCTGGGGGAAGATCACCCGGCCATCGGGAGACTGATCGCGCTGAGGGAGCAAATCGAGAGATTGAAAAAGCATATTTGTGGTACTCCGTAGAGCGAGATGGCGCGGATGGGTGAAAGCAAACATTTGAAGAGGCATGCTGCACCTCCGCTAAAGGTACCTAGGAAGCTTGCGACTTGGCTGGTCAAACCCCAGCCGGGCCCACACTCAGCTGTACGTTCCGTACCTCTAGGGGTTTTATTGAGGGATTATCTGAAGCTGGTGGGAAACCTCAGGGAGGCCAAGAAGGTGCTGAAGGAAGGGAGGGTCCTGGTGGATGGGAGAGTTGTGAGAGAGCACAAGTTTCCAACCGGCCTAATGGACGTTGTTTCCTTCCCCTCCGCTGGGCTATACTACAGGATTCTTCTGGACAATCACGAGAGGCCCTTCCCTAAACAGATCCCGGAGGAGGAGTCTTCTTTCAAGCTGTGTAGGATCGAAAGGAAGAAAATGATTAAGGGAGGAAAGATCCAACTTTGCACTCACGACGGAAGGACCTTCATCTTCGATGGTCAGGTAGATCACAAGATCGGGGATTCTCTGAAGATCTCCCTGCCGGAGCAGAAAGTGCTGGATGTGATCAAACTCGAGAGAGGAGCACTTGTTTATGTATCCGGAGGGAAGAATGTGTCCAGGGTGGGGAGGGTGGTTGAGGTGAGAAGGTTAGGCATGGGGAGAACCAGTGTGGTATTGAGAAGCGACAGTGAAGAATTCGAAACCATCCAGCAGTATGTCTTTCCAATCGGCAGGGAAACTCCCCTTATCTCATTGCCAGAACAATGAAGAGACCGTTGATTCGGAATCCTATGCAAGAAGTTTTGCTGGACAAAGTCGTTATCAACATAGGCGTTGGGGAGAGTGGAGAGAAACTAGATAGGGCGGAACAGGTTCTGATAAGGCTGACCGGGAGAAAACCAAAGCGCACCATTGCGAGGAAAACGATACGCGAGTGGGGGGTGAAAAAACGCGAGCCCATCGGCTGTATGGTCACACTCAGGGGAGAGAAGGGGATGGAGATCTTAGGACTTCTCCTGAAGGCGGTCGACAATAAACTGAAGGCATCATGTTTCGACGGTCAGGGCAACTTCGCCTTCGGCATCAAGGAGTACATAGAGATACCGGGCATGAAGTACGACCCCAATATCGGTATTTTTGGCATGGATGTGTGCGTGTCGCTGAGGAGGAGGGGTTACCGGATAGCCAGGCGGAAGAGGTGTAGAAAGAAGTTACCAAGAAGCTTCAGGGTCTCCAAGGAAGAGGCGATGGAGTGGGTAAAAAATAACTTTGGGGTTCAAATAGTCTGATGCCACCAAAGCGCTGGGGAAAGGGAGCTCATCCTTGCAGGAGGTGCGGGAGGATAGGCCCAGTCATAACTAGGTATAACCTCTTCCTTTGTAGAAGGTGCTTCAGGGAGATGGCACCTAAGATGGGATTCAAAAAGTACAACTGAGAACCATGCAACACGATCCGCTCGCTGATACACTCTCTATGATAAAGAACTACGAGAGGGCGAGGAAGAAGGAAGTGGTGACCAGACCGGCTTCAAAACTCATAGGTAGGATCTTGGAGCTGATGAAGCGGGAAGGGTACATCGGTGACTTCGAGCGTGAGGAGGATGGGAGGGGTGGAAAGTTCAAGATAAAGCTCGTAGGGAAGATAAACGACTGCAATGTGATCAAACCGCGTTTCTCCGTGAAGAAGGATGAATTCGAAAAGTGGGAGAAGAGATATCTGCCTGCAGCGAACCTCGGTATCCTGATCGTTTCGACCCCTCAAGGCGTGATGACCAATAAAGAAGCTAAGGAACGCGGGCTCGGGGGAAAACTTCTCGCCTACGTGTGGTAATGTTGGAGGAGAGAATTCGGATACCCGAGGGAATAGATTTTTCCATTAAGGATAGGACGATTATCATCTCCGGCCCGAAAGGACAGCTCAAAAGATCCTTCGACCAGCCCTGGCTCAACTGGCTGTCCATCTCTGCTGAGGACAGGACGATTGTGATAAAGAGTAAGTTTGAGAAGAGGAAGCACAAGGCCATGGTGGGAACAGTCAAGGCACTGATAAGGAACGCGATAAAGGGTGTCACGGAGGGCTGGACGGTCAAGATGAAAATAGTCTACGCGCACTTCCCGATAAGTGTCAAGGTGGAAGGGAGAAAAGTGATAATTTCCAACTTCCTGGGCGAAAAGGCCCCCAGGGTGGCTGAGATAGTTGGGGATGCCAAGGTCAGGGTGGAGGGGGATGAGGTAATCGTTGAAGGGATAGACAAGTACGAGGTTGGTCAGACGGCTCTGAACATCGAGAATGCCACCAAAATTAAGCGCAGGGACCCGAGAGTATTCCAAGACGGAATCTATAGAATTTCATGAGGCTGAAGAAGCGTGAGGTTCCGGAATTTAGGAGGCAGGAGTGGTGGAGATACGGCAGGCTGGGAGAGGAATGGAGGAAGCCCAAGGGGAAAGACAGCAAGATGAGACTTCAGAAAAAAGGTAAACCTCCAATAGTCAAGATAGGATACCGGCAACCCAAGAAGGTGAGGGGCCTCCACCCTTGCGGCCTGAGGGAAGTCCTGATCGAAAACCCCAGACAAGTGGAAAAGGTGAACCCAGCTGCGGAAGCAATAAGGATAGCTTCCTCGGTTGGAGAGCGCAAGAGACGTATGATTCTTGAACTCGCCAGAGAAAGAGGAATAAGGGTGCTTAATCCATGACGAGGCTCCAGAGGCGGATGGCAGCTCAGATCTTGGGCGTGGGGGAGAGTCGAGTCTGGATAGACCCTGACAGGAAGGATGAGGTCCAGACGGCCATAACAAAGGATGATGTGCGCAAGCTGATAAAGAGGGGAATCATCAGGAAGAAGCCCGAAGCATCCGTCTCGAGAGGAAGGAAGAGGGCGAGAAAGGGCAAGCGAAGGGGTCCGGGTAGCAGAAAAGGAGCGATCGAATCGGAAAAAGAGAAGTGGATGAGGAGGGTGCGCGCCCTGAGGAAAACTTTGTCCGAGTTGAGGGAGAAGGGAGCGATAGAACGCTCCTTTTACCGGGAACTCTACCGGATGGTAAAGGGGGGATTCTTCAGGGATCGCTCTCACCTGCTGGCATACCTACGCGAGAGGGGTGTGGAGCTTGGTGAAGTCAGGTCCTAGGTATAGGGTTCCCTTCAGAAGGAGGAGAGAGGGCAAGACTGATTACAAGCGCAGGCTCAAGTTATTGTTGTCCGGCAAGCCTAGGTTGGTTGTGAGACTCAGCAACAGGAGAGTGATAGTCCACCTGGTCAAGTACGATTCGCGGGGTGATGTCACTTTGTGCTGGGCAGATTTGAAGGAGCTGAGAAAATTCGGCTGGAAAGGGGGTAGCAATACACCTGCCGCATACCTTGCCGGGTACCTCTGCGCCAAGCGAAGCCTGAAGAGGGGGATAACTGAGGGCATCCTAGACATTGGCCTCCATCAGCCCACTCCGGGTGCGAGGGTTTTTGCGGCTTTGAAGGGCGCTGTGGATGCCGGCATGGCAATTCCCCATGATCCATCCGTCCTGCCTCCCAAGGAGAGAATTCGAGGGGAGCACATAGCAAGTTACGCGAAGATGCTGACTGAGGAGGAGAGGAACAAGAGATTCTCAGAGTACCTCCAGCGCGGGCTGTTGCCTGAAAATATAGTACAGCATTTCGAGGAGGTCAAATCGAGAATCGATTCGGTTTTCTCAGAATAAACCCATTGTCAGAGTTTCGATTTTTTTCCTGCAGTTTCGCTCAAGCAGGCAATTGTGTGATGAGTCTTGCCTCCCATTTCAAATAGATGATAGTGCTCAATGTTTTCATGGTAGATTACTCTGACATCTGTCCGGAATCACCGGGATTTTGCAACATCTGGGACTTGTGTATAGGGACTTAAAACAAAGAGTGTGAGGATGGGATGAAATCCGGCATTACTCCGACCAAGTACATATGGATGGATGGAAACCTTGTACCTTGGGAAGAAGCGAAAATCCACGTCCTGACACATACTCTGCACTACGGATTCGGCGTCTTCGAGGGGATACGTTGTTACAAGACTGAGGAGGGGCCCGCAGTTTTCCGCTTAACGGATCATATGAAGAGGTTGCACGCTTCGGCTTCGCTCATAGGGATGAGAATCCCCTACTCCGTTGAGGAATTGGTTCAAGCAACCAAGCGCCTGATCAGAGTGAATGGGCTGGAGGAGTGCTACATCAGGCCCATAGCCTTCCACGGCTACGGTGTCATGGGCCTAAACCCTTCAGGGGCTCCCGTCCATGTGGCCATAGCTACCTGGCCTTGGGGGACGTACTTGGGCGAGGAAGGCCTGAGAAGAGGGGTCAGAGTCAAGATCTCCCGATGGCGGAGAATAGACAAACGCATCCTCCCTCCTCAATCGAAGCTAGTGGCAAACTACGCGAATTCTATTTTGGCGAAGCTGGATGCACTGCAGGCGGGCTATGATGAAGCAATTCTCCTTAATCTGGACAACAAAGTGGCGGAGGGCCCAGGTGAGAACCTCTTCATTGTCAGGGAGGGGAAGCTCCTTACTCCACCCATCGAGGCAGGCATACTGCCTGGGATAACTCGGGACTCCGTCATCCAGATAGCTCGGGATGAGGGGATACCTTTTCAAGAGAAGGATTTAACGGTCGAGGAGCTCCTGGAGGCGGATGAGGTTTTCTTCACGGGGACCGCGGCAGAGGTCACACCTGTGAGGGAGATAGAGGGGAAGACAATAGGGAGGGGAAACTGGCCTGTGACGAGGAAGATTCAGAACATCTTCTTTGAAACCGTCAGGGGGAAGGTTCCGCGCTACAGGGGATGGCTTGAACTGGCATGAGTTATGAGTGGCTATTCCCGCTGGTTCTGCCCTTCATTTTCGGCCTGCTGGTGGGTCTTTTTGTCAAGCAGGCGATTAAGCTCGTGACCCTCGTCATAGCCCTGTTGTCGTTGCTTACGGTGGCTGGCGTGGCAACGGTGAAGATCCCTGATCTGTGGGAGAAGGCTGCCCAGGCTCTCCCCACACTTGCCTCCTGGACGCAAGGGGTGATAGGTAACGCCTCTTATGGCTTTGTTGCTTTCGCGATAGGTCTGGCGATTGGAGTTTGGAAGGGATAAGTTGAGACTACAGCTCGTACCCAATCACCCGGCGATGATTTACCGAGACTTTAAAATGCTTGTCATCGCGGATTTGCATCTGGGGATTGAGAGCGAACTCGCGGAGGCAGGTGTTAGCCTGCCCAGCCAGCTCCCGGACATCAAGCGCAGGATAAATCAGCTCTTAGATAGGTATAGGCTCGAGCGAGTCCTGCTCTTGGGTGACGTCAAGCACAATGTGCCCCGGACCGCATGGCTGGAGTGGCAAGAACTACCCGAGTTTTTCGAGGAGTTGCTTAGGAAGGCTGAAGTCGAGGTGATCCTCGGGAACCACGACGGGGACTTAGAGGGGATGGTACCGAGGGGTGTCAGACTGCATTCTGCTTCGGGCATCAAAGTAGGGGAGGTAGGCTTTATCCACGGGCATGCATGGCCCTCCTCGGAGGTGCTGAACTGCAAAGTGCTCGTGATGGGACACATGCATCCGGCATTCGAGTTCAAAGATGCCCAGGGAGGGAGGAAGATCGAGCCTGCCTGGCTGAAGGGGTCTCTGCACCCGCAGCGGTTGCCTCCCGACCTGCGTTTTTCTGGGTGCCCTGAGGTGATAATCCTTCCTTCCTTCAGTCGGGTCGTCAGAGGGTCGGCCGTCAACCTGCAACCTCCCGACGAGCTCATAGGCCCTCTGATCAGGAGCGGTGCCCTAAACTGGGAAGAGCTCGAGGCCTACCTACTCGACGGAACTTACCTAGGCAGAATCGGGCAGCTGTTAAGTAGAGATTCTAGTGGTGGTCGCCCCCTAACTAGCTGGTAGATGCACCCCTAGTTCGTGCGTTCCCGAAGAATATCGAGATTTTCTTAAGCCAGAAGGCCGCTATAAAGAAACACGGTGATTCCTGTTTGCTGTTACCTAGCCACAATATCATTAACATTTATTGACGGGATAAGTTCACACTTGAAGAGTGGATAGTGATAAGGATAAGAGTTCTAGAGGGGACGGTGCGGGGAGGATGAGGGACGTTATAATTGTTGGAGCAGGCCCAGCTGGACTTTTCGCCGCCAGAACTCTGTCCAAAGCAGGACTGTCTGTTCTGGTCTTGGACATGGGGAAGGACATAGAGGAGCGACATTGTCCGGCAACTGAAAGAGGAAAGTGCATCCGATGCCAGCCCTGCAATGTCATGTGCGGCGTTGGAGGGGCAGGAGGGATGTCCAGTGGGACGCTGAACCTGAGCCCCTTCGTAGGCGGGGATCTAAGCAGGATAGCAGGGGGTGAGAAGAGGGCGTGGGAGCTCGTACGAGAGGTGGATGAAATATTGCTGGAACATGGGGCCCCCCGAGAGGTGAAAGGTGTCGAGGCCAAAGTGGAGTGGCTGGTGAGGAGAGCTAAATCGGCTGGCATTACTTTTATCCCTGTAAGGCAAAGGCACATCGGCAGCGAGCTTTTGCCCAAGATATTCGGTTCCCTCGTACAGGAGCTGAGATCCGAGGGGGTGCGAATCCTGACTGGGGTAAGGGCGAGGCGTGTAGGTCCTGGTTTTGTAAAGGCGGACGGGAGGAGGCTGAGGGCCAAGTACATCCTGCTAGCACCGGGACGCTTTGGTGCGGAGTGGCTGCTGGAGGAGGCCAAGCGTCTGGGTATGCGCTTCAACTACGGGCCGATTGATGTCGGGGCTAGGATCGAGACGAAGGCGGAAGTGATGAGGGAGGTCATCGAGGTGACCTGGGACCCCAAGTTTCACATCCTGACTCGAACCTTCAGGGACTTCATCCGGACTTTTTGCACTAACTACCAAGGGTTCGTTATGGAGGAGAGGTACGGAGATTTCGCGGGCGTAAACGGGCAGAGTCTGAGGGGAAGGAAGTCGGAGAACGTCAACTTCGCCTTGTTGGTCAAGGTCGCCCTCACCCAGCCCGTGACCAACACTCTGGCCTACGGGATCTCTATCGCTAGGCTTGCTACGACCATAGGGGGAGGGTACCCCCTCCTTCAGACGCTCGGGGACCTGAGAAGGGGGAGAAGGTCCACATGGGATAGGATAATGGAGGTGAAACCCACCCTCAGGAGCGTCACACCCGGGGACATATCTATGGCTCTGCCTGGAAGGATCGTCACAGATCTGTTGGAGGCGATAGAGAGTCTAGACCGAGTGATGCCAGGCCTGGCATCCGACTCTACTCTGCTTTACGCCCCTGAGATCAAGCTTTATGCCGTGAAGCTGGATGTGGACGAAGGGATGCAGACCTCGGTCCCTGGTATCTTCGCAGCCGGAGATGGGGCGGGCCTGTCCAGGGGTATAGTTACCGCAGCCGCCACAGGTATCCTGGCAGCCCGTGGCATCCTACGAGAGGAGGGAAAGGGTTGAAAGGGGAACTCCTAGTGGTTTGCTTGGTAGCAGGGTTAGTGATCGCGCTGTTGGCCCCTACTCACCCGATGATCTTGAGGGGCTTTGTTCTCGGGGCGGGCTACCTGCTGATAGGCATCTCCCTGTATGACATCGTGCGCAAGTTGGATGCGATGCGGGAACATATAAGCGAGACGGAAGAGAAGCATGATGCCTAGGCCAACCGGACCAACGAATCCCAGGCTGCAAGCGGTCATCAAGAGGCTGGAGAAGGAGGGCAAGAAGCGGAAGGTCAGGGTCTGGCTTAAAGCGGCTGAACTCCTCTCGAGGCCTAGGAGAAAGAGGGTGGAGGTTAACTTGAGTAAGATAAACAGACTCGCCCGGGAAGGAGAAACAATCTTGGTACCCGGGGTGGTCCTGGGCTGTGGGAATCTAACTAAAGCGGTGACCGTCTCGGCTTTTCGCTTCTCAAGAAATGCTAGGGAGAAGATCGAGGGTTCAGGGGGCAGAGCGATAGGATTGCAGGAACTCTTGGAAGAAAATCCCAACGGGAAGAGAATTCTCATCGTAACATGACCGAGCTTGTGGTGGTCGACGGGGAGAACCACATCTTGGGCAGGCTGGGGAGTTATGTGGCTAAGCTCCTGCTCAGCGGGAAAAGAGTGGTGGTGCTGAACGCCGAGAAGGTTGTGATCTCGGGAAAAAAACACATGGTTTTTGAAGAGTTTGATAAGTGGATGGAGATAAGGGGCAGGGCAAACCCGCGAAAGGGCCCGAAGCACTACAGGCGACCGGACGATCTTGTGAGGCAGACGATAGCGGGCATGCTCCCCAAGAAGAAGTACAAAGGGAGAGCTGCTCTGAGAAGATTGAGAGTGTATATTGGTATCCCGGCCGAGTTCAAGCAGGTTGAAAAAGTGCGCTTCCCGGATGCCATGGCTGACAAGCTTGCCTGCAAGTTTGTGACGGTTGGGGAAGTAAGTAAGCACCTGGGGGCGAAATTTTGAAAGCGAAAGTCGTCATGGGTGTGGGCAAAAGGAAGACCGCTGTGGCTAGAGCTGTTGTCCGGAAAGGCAAGGGAAGGGTTTACATAAACGGGATTCCCCTGCGTTGTTGGGAGCCTGAACTGGCTAGGCTCCGCATCTCCGAGCCCCTGATGCTGGTGCCAGATCTCGCGCAGCAGGTGGACATAGAGGTGAAGGTTAGGGGAGGAGGGTGGTCCGGCCAGGCCGACGCCGTCAGGACTTCCATCGCGAGGGCTCTGGCGGAGTATGATCCTTCCGTGAAGGAGGTGTTCAGGAACTTCGATGAGTACCTTTTGAAGAGCGATCCTAGGAAGAAGGAGCCGAAGAAGTTCGAGCGCAGGGGCGCAAGAGCAAAATACCAGCTAAGCTATCGTTAGATGCGACCCATAAGATGCATCACGTGCGGGAAGCTTCTCGCGGACAAGTACGAGGAGTTTGAGAGGAGGAGAAAGGCAGGAGAGGATCCGAAGAAAATACTGGACGATCTAGGCCTGACCAGATACTGCTGTAGGATAACGCTTCTTACCTCGATTGACGTCACGGACGAGCTGGCAAGGTACAAATGAATGAAACGTGTCCATGTGTGGATCTCGGGCCTGGTCCAAGGCGTGTTTTTCCGTTACCACACCAGGAAGCTGGCTAAGAAATTAGGTGTCCGAGGATGGGTCAGGAACTTGCCTGATGGCCGAGTGGAGGCAGTGATGGAGGGAGAGGAGGAAGCGCTTAAGAAGATGCTCGAGTTCTGCCGCGAGGGCCCACCAGGGGCGGAGGTCGAGCGCGTAGAGATCAAATGGGAGAGACCAAAAGGAGAGTTTGACGATTTCGAGATCCAGTACTGACCAGAGTTTCAGCAGCCGTAATCTACGTCTTCTCACCAACCCGATGACCCCTTGTTCATTAGGTTATGTAGCCGAGGAGATTCATTGTCCCAAAGGATTAGCCTCACAAATCGCACTCGGGACTCGTCACACCTCTCTCATCGACGACCGTGTTCCACCCGCCCGTCTGCAGGAGCAGCCACACCTGCGGGCGGCTCGGACGAGATTCTCAGACATCATCAGGTTCACCGATTGGATAGCCGTCGCGAAGCTCTCACCAACTTTTCTCGATATCTGGTACGAGTTTTTCTAGGTTTAGGTCGCGGAATTAATACACCTTGCCCTTTACCCGCTAGGTAGATGAGGAGCGGCGTTACCATCGGGGATTCTAGTTAATAATACCTCTAACACTAAGGTTTGCCCCTGCCTCACTGTAATCATTGCATGCTGTCCCTACAGCTCTCGCAGACCCACTTTCCGTTTACCTCGTACAGGTCGTTGGTGAACTGCCCGCAGACCTCGCAAACACTGGTTCCCATTTCCTCCGCCGGTGGGACCTCCATCAGGTTGAGCTCCTTCACCTCTGGAAGGACGGAGGCGATATCGCTCGAGGTAACTATTCCCACCAGCTTTCCTTCGTTGACAACGGGCAGGCGCCTTATGTTGTGCTTGCTCATTAGCTTTGCTGCCTCAGTCACGTCTACCTCGGGTGTTATGGTGATGGGAGGTGTGGACATTATTTCCCCGACCAGAACCTTGCTTGCCTTCAGGTCCAGACCCACGACCTTCGTAAGGATGTCCCTCTCCGTCAGGATCCCTATCGGTTTTTGGCTCTGCACCACCACCAGGCACCCTACCCGCTTGGCGCTCATGAGCTTGGCTGCCTTGGCGATGGTATCTTTAGGAGAAATCGTCACGACCTCTCTCGTCATCACCTCGTGCACTGGAATGGTTCTTCTCATCTTCAAGAATGGCACATTTCTCTTATAGTTGTGTTGCTCCCGCGACTAAGATAAATGCACTAAAGAGTTAATTTATTTGTCAATTGGGGAGTGGAAAGAGAGGGCAGCGGCCCTTGCGGCTAGCTTCGTCGAGGATGGGATGAAAATAGGCATAGGTCACGGGACTACAGTCCAGAAGATCCTAGAGGAGCTGGGAAGGAGGAAGCCTAGGGTGGAGATAGTCCCAGCCTCAAAGCTGACCGAGAGGAAGGCGAGAGAACTGGGTCTTGCTCTGGCAGATTTGGAGAAATGTCCTGTCTTGGATCTGGTCCTGGATGGGGCGGATGAGGTGGATCCCCGGCTGAACGCGGTTAAAGGTAGAGGTGGGGCTCTGACACGGGAGAAGATCCTGTGCAAGTCCGCCAGGCGCGTGGTCTTCGTGGTGGACCGGACCAAGCTGGTCAGGGAGCTGAGTGCCCCGGTCCCGGTGGAGGTGATCCCCTTCGCAGCCGGGGTGGCCAGGCGGGGCCTAGAGGGACTGGGAGGCAAGCCCGAGCTGAGGCTCGTCCATGGGGAGCCCTTCGTCACGGACAACGGGAACTACATCTTCGACACGAGGTTTGAGAGCCTGGGAGATCCCGCGGACATGGAGAGGCGGATCAATCAGATCCCGGGAGTGGTGGAGAACGGCATCTTTCCAGGCATGGCGGACCAGCTGGTGGTGGGCTATGAGGAGGGGGCCAAGCTGATCTCGACTGAAGATGAATTTTTGCGTTTTTTGGCTAATATCGGATGAGCCGCCGGGGTAGCTAAGCCTGGTTATAGCGCGGGACTCATAATCCCGAGGCCGCGGGTTCAAATCCCGCCCCCGGCATCCTTCGAAGGGAACAACTGGAAAGTTGTTTTGTTTTACCACCCGATTTATGGATGGCAGACTGCGTCTTCATCTACATCACTTGTAGGGATGAAGCCGAGGCT
Organism: Hadarchaeota archaeon (SeqCode); assembly: GCA_964474885.1. Lineage (GTDB taxonomy): Archaea > Hadarchaeota > Hadarchaeia > Hadarchaeales > JAWBSP01 > JAWBSP01. The sequence goes on along the minus strand of CAYYWO010000004.1, from coordinate 38,322 downwards.
CAAAAGATCGCAGAAGAGTTGCTGAGGAGAAGGCTGATAGCTTGCGCCAACATCTTCCCTATTAGATCCCTCTTCTGGTGGCAGAACGAGATCCAGCGGGAGAGCGAGCATGCCCTAATATGCAAAACGAAGTTCGAGAAGTTCGAGGAGGTCGAGCGGGCGGTGAGGGAGCTCCACAGCTATGAGGTTCCTTGCATTTGCTGCTTCCGTGTGGAGGCGGGCTTCGAGGGGTTCTTGAGGTGGATCTCGGACACGGTGAAGTGACCGGATGCTTGACGTTGCGGTAATAGGTGGTGGCCCCACTGGATGCTTTTTGGCCTGCAGGCTGGCGAGCGCAGGCTGGGAGGTGGCAATTTTTGAGGAGCATCCCAGGATCGGTTACCCCTGGTGCTGCGCGGGCATCGTGGGGATAAGGGGTATGGAGGAGATAGGCATCCGGCCCAAGCGTAGCCTGATTCTGGAGGAGCTGAGGGGGGCGGTGCTCCACTTCCCAACCGGTGAGAGGGCCGAGCTCTGGGCCCCGGAGCCCCAGGCGTGGGTGCTGGACAGGCCCAGGTTCGACCAGCAAATCGCGGATCTAGCGGTGAATGCGGGGGCCCAGCTGAACCTGAGGTCCAGGTGCAGGAAGGTCAGGCGCGGGGAGATCGAGGTCAACGGCAGCTGCAGGCGGGCTAGGGTGATAGTGGGGGCGGACGGGCCGAACAGCCTAGTCGGGAGGCGCTCAGGTCTAGTGAAGGGGAGGAGGTTCATGAATTTCGCCCAGGTGGAGGTCAGGGCGGAAGTAACGGAGGGGGTAGCGGAGGTCTTCCTCGGCTCGCCTCCGGGTTTCTTCAGCTGGCTGGTACCCGCGGGCGACCGGGCGAGGGTGGGTCTGGGTAGCTACGACAACCCGTTCTCTCACCTGGAACGCTTCCTCTCCAAGCTGCACCGGATGGGTAGGATCAGGGGATCTTGCGGGAAGCCGTGCGCGGATATCATCCCCCTCGATTCGCCCCACTTGGTGAGAAATGGGATCCTCTTGGTGGGGGATGCGGCAGCGCAGGTCAAGCCCATAACGAAGGGGGGGCTTTACATTGGATTGTCCTGCTCGCAGCTGGCGGCAAGCTCGATCAACGACTTCCTAGAGCGGGGCTCCCCCTTGGACTCCTACCAAGAGGAGGTCCGGAGGCGCTTCGGGTCGGAGTTCAGGTGGGGGAGGGTGATTTCCTCCACTCTCTTTTCGCTGGGGCCTAGGCGATTGAAGGTGCTGTACTACCTGCTTCGTTCCGACAGCCTTAGGCGGGCGATAGTTTTGGGGGCGGACTTCGATCACCACGTTAGGTCCGTCAAATGCCTCCCTCACGCCCTGCTGCGCATCCTCTTTAAATAGCCCTTCAAAGGTTGGATGGACAGACACCTTAAAAAGCATCTGAGCAGGATAATGATTTTCGCCCTTGCTGTGATGATCTTCGACTTCCTCCCCAGATTTTACCCAGTCCCTCAGAATCCCAACTCCTTCGACGGTGAGCTAGTCGTGGAGATCCAGGAGAGGATGTCATCGAAATTGATGGATCTCCTCAATCTGGCTGTATATCTCTTAGGATATCCAATTCTGATTTACGGGACAGCATGCCTTCTCTCTTTCAGGAAAGCTGAGGCGTTCAGGCAGTACCTGCTGGTCTTCATTATAAGCCAGATAGCGGCTCAGGTGACCTGGCTCCTCTACCCCGTGAGCCCCCCCAGACTTGCGGTAGAAGGCGTCAGGTCTGTCAGAAACGAGCTGGCAGGCTTCACGGAGAACTTCAATCCCTATCCTTGGGGCTCCTTTCCGTCCATGCACGCGGGGAACGGCCTGTCCTGTTTGCTCTTCATCCGCACTCTGGGCACGGGGTGGACGCTAGGCTGGGCGTGCATCCTGTCCCTAATGGTGGTCTCGACCCTGTACCTTGGGGAGCATTATTTCTTAGATCTCTTAGCGGGCTTCTTCTGCTCGCTCCTGGCATATTTCCTAGTGGTCCGTTTCCGCTTGGATCGGCGCCTTTCTTTTGGCCGTCTCAGCATCTCTCTCTGAAGTTTCTTCAGTTCCTCCAGCTTCTCGCGGCGGAGGGGTATTCTTTTTCTCCTCTCCCTGATGAACTTCTCTAGAGTCTCAACGGCAATGAGCTCCGGTTTGGTGAGCTTTTCTTCCACGGGGACCAGTGTGGGAGGCGGGAGGAGCCTGAGCTCCTCAGCGATTTCTCTTAGAGCTATTCGATCCTCCTTGCTGAGCTTCCTGCCGATCGATCTGAGCCTGCTCGCTATCTTCCGATAGGTAGCACCTTTCAGGGACTCCTCGTATTTTTGCTGTAGCCTGCGCAGACGTATCTCCCCGATGAAGGGCTGGAGCATCAGATATCCCAGGGTTCCCACGATCCCCAGCCATACCCACAGAACAGCCCACCACGGGAAGAAGGGTTTTCTTCTCGCAGTAACCGCGAAGCAGCTGAAACCTTGGGACTCGAACTCCAGGTACAGGTAAAGCTCGTCCTCCGCTGCGAGTTCGAAGGGCAGGGAGACCCACTCACCCTTGTACCCCCAAACCCTCAAGGTGTTCCTGTCCATCTTTTTGAGCCAGGCCTTGCTTACCCTGATCCTCAGTTTCAGTAGCTGGCAGTTCTTCAGCTTGACATCAATGTACCTGCAGAGCTCACCCGGCAGCGACGGGAGCCAAGGGGGTAGGTACTTAGACTCCCCAACCGAGATAGACGAGTGAGGCGGATGCACCCTGCACCAGGCTCTCTCTGCACTGGCACTCAAATGACTGAACTGCTGCACCCCCACTTGGGTTACCGATACCTCCCGCTCTTTTCTCTCCTCTAGATATCTCGGAGCGAAGACAGAGCAACTTTTGAGTTCGAGTACGAACCAGCCCTTCCTAGGAATGTACGCACTTCTGATGTAAGCCTTCCAGTGGATGAACGTGTAGACCTCTCCTCTGCCTCTGTCGACCAAGGACCAGATATGTGGGGCGAATAGAGAGGATCGGAGACTCTCTAGAGTGTGGAATCTCGTGGCGGGAGTGCGTATCCCGAGGATTTTCTTCTCAATGAACAGCCAGCCTGTTTTCGGGCCGAATCCGCATCTGAAGCGTTCCAGTAGCCTCCAGAAGGCAGGTACCGACCTGGATCGGATTCTCTCGACTTGGGTCCAGTGAGCTGGTTTCCACCTACACCCGCCTGCCTCAGTTTCTACGTGCCTCCACGCGGAGGAAGGCACACCCAGGTACCCGCTTCTGTCCTCCAGCCGGTAGTGCTCGGCACGTGTGTTAAGCCTGCAAGGAGTAACGTCGAGGGTTCTCCAGAGGGGGTGATAGGCGAGACTCCGCCACTCGTCCAGCAGTACCCAGTAGTGCACTCCTGTAAGGGATGAATTCCAGTTCTCCAAGTACTCCCAGCCCGCCGGAAGGGTGAGGGCACCTGCATAATCCTCAAGCAGCCACCATCCCAACGTCGCCTCGAGTTCTCCCGTGACCCGCTCAAGGAAGAGCCAGTAGGTTGGAGGTGATAACAGCCGCGAGGAGCGGACATCGATGTGTTTCCACGTGGAATAGGCCCGAAGGGCATTAGTCCATCTCTCGACCAATGCCCAGTAGTGCACCCCAACTGCGTTCTCATTCGCCCAGCTTTCCAAGAAGAACCATCCTCTAGCGACGTTCTCTATGCCTCCAGATCTCGATTCGCAGAAGAACCAGTTGGCGGGGGAACCCACCCTACCAGCCAGTCGCTCGTTGAGCACCCAAGACACCCTTCCTCGGGCAGTCACTGAGAACCGATCACAGAGTTTCCAGTCACTCGAATAAAGGATGTATGGATCCGACCAAGGCCCCACGTTACTCACGTTGTCTATGGCTCTCACGCGCCAGTAGTAAGTCCCCCAAGCCAGCCCTGACACCTGACAGCTGTTATCGGACACTGTGACATCGATGAGGGGGGCGGGGAAGGCTGGGTCATTGTCGATCTGCACTTGATAGTAGGCCACGCCCGAACCCGTTCCGTCGGAGGCCGTGAAGGTGAGGGTGAAAGGGGCGTTCGCCTGGACATGACTCCCGTTCTCTGGTGTGATCAAACTGGGCTTGGAGGGTGCTTCGTTATCTACTTTGAACCACCAAACCTCCGACCACTCGCTCCAGTTCCCCGCGTTGTCCCTCGCCTTTACTCTCCAGTAGTAGGAGCTGACGGGCAGCGGTGGGGAGACCGTCCACGAATTATCATAAGTCTTTACCTCCCTAACCGTGTTCAGGAAGTCCGGGAAGTCGGAGATCTGGACCAGGTAGAGCACGGGTGGGGAGTTCTCGGGTACCTCCTGCCAGGATAGCTCAGCCTCGGGTTTTGCCCACCCCCGGTTTTCCGGTGATAGCAGGGAGGGTGAGGCGGGCGGCGTAGTATCTATGTGGAATCTCCAGGCATAGGGTGTGAAGGGCCCGGTGTTTCCCGCATTGTCCCTGGCACATACCTTCCAGTAGTAAACCCCATTTTCGTCGAGACCAGATACCTCGTAGGAGTTCTCCTCCACCCAGACATCAATCACGATGTTCTCGGGCTCGAAGTAAGGTGAGGTTGAGATCTTGAGGTTGTAGGTGAGGGGCAGGGAGTTCTCAGGTGGGGAACTCCAGCTGAGGACGGGAGTTGAATCGCTGACGTCCTCACCATCGGACGGGCTCAGCAGGTCGGGGGAGGAGGGACTGACGGTGTCCACCCTCAAGTATCTGACCTCCGACCAGCCACCGGCGGTACCAGTCCTCCAGCATCTGACTCTCCACCAGTAAACCCCGTCGGGCAGCTCACCCGAAGTGTAGGACTTGTCTGAGGTTGTCAGGTGGACCTCAGGCGAGCTGAAGTCCGCATCGTTGTCGAGCATGAACTCGAAGTTGTCGACAGGCTGGAGGTTGTCCCATTGGAAGGTGGGCGTGTTGTCATTGGTGTTGGTGTTTTCAGGGGCGATCAGGACCGGTGGGTGGATGGGGCCACCGATCGTTGCCGGCCACGTGCTCACTTTTTGCCAGTTGGACACGGCTCCTGCCTGGCTCTGAATGGACATGAGAGGCAGCCAAAACGCTGGTGCGAGCACCGTGCCCTGCAGTTGATCAATCAGCCTCCACTTCCCGAGCAAGCCGTGGCAGGTTCCAGTTTGAGCTTCCAGTTCCAGCCAGTGGGCAACTGTCTTCAGAGAAGCCGGAAGGATTTCTGTTAGGTGCCAGAGGGCGGGGAGCGCGCAGCTGCCAATCCAGTTTTCGAGCTTCTTCCAGGCAACGGGGGAGACGATGGAGATGCTCCTACCATCCAGACTGTACCAAGCCGATGGAGAGCACATGGACGTGACCCAACTGTCAGATAGCTCCCAGCGACCGGGCGAGCTAGTGCGAGCCGACGAGATTTCGAGCTTTCTCCAGAGGGCAGCTCCGAGAGCGGAGACGGTCCAGCTCTCGTCCCCCTTCCAGCTAGCCGGGGCAACGAGCGGCAGCTGCCAAGATTCGAGCTGGTGCCAGTCGGAGGAAGTGAAGACAAATGGCTCCGACCACCCGCCCGCATTTCCGGCGACATCCACCGCCCTCACCCTCCACCAGTACAGCCCGGTCGGCACCTCCACCGTGAGCGAATTATCGGGCACCGAGCAGTTCTCGTACACTAAGGAACCGTTGCGCCAGATCTGAATCCAGTACCTCCCCACACCCGAACCCTCATCCGAGGCGGATTGCCAGCCGAAGGTCACAGGTCCGCTCTGGACGAAGGAGGAGTTCTCGGGTCTCGTCAGGACGACCTGGCTGGGTGGGGTGTTGTCCAGGGTGAAGGTCCAGGCATCCGACCACTCACTCCAATTACCAGCATTGTCCCTCGCCCTGACTTTCCACCAGTAGGAACCCTCTGCTAGGGAGGTTGAGTAAGTGTTTTCTAGGAGGAACACGTTCTCTACCATTTCGCTGAAGTCCGAGTCGTAGGCGATGACGAGGTTGTAGACCACGGGCAGGGAGTTTTCGGGGATGGAGGTCCAAGAGAAGCGGAAGTCTCCGGGTGCCCAGCTGTCGTTCTCCGGTTCTACCAGTGTTGGAGCGGGCGGGCTCAGGGTGTCCACCCTGAAGCTCCTGACTTCGGAATACAGGCTGTTGTTCCCCGCGTTGTCCCTCGCGAGCACCCTCCAGTAGTAGACGTTGTCCGGCAGGGCGGGGGAGACCTCCCACCTCGGCTCCGAGACCCAAGTTTCCCTGAGGATGGTGCCGGACTCGAAGAACCTGGAAGTGGCGACCTGCACCTTGTAGGTGAGCGGGAGGGAGTTTTCGGGCGGTTCTGACCACTCAAGCACGGGGATGGGATCATTCAGGTTCTCGCCCTCGATCGGGCTGAGGGGTTCGGGAGGCGAGGGCTCAAGGGTGTCTACCCTGAATTTCCAGGCTCCGGACCAGCCTGAGACACTCCCCGTCCTCCTCTGCCTGACCCTCCACCAGTACAGATTATCCGGGAGATCCGCGGGCGAGTACTTGTTGCCGGTGACGGTCACGGAGACCTCAGGAGAGGAGAAATCGGCATTGTTGTCGATCTGGAGATCGAAGTTGTCTGCCGACAGGGAGTTTTCCCACCGGAGCGTCAGGGTGGAAAGATTGGGATTTATGTTTGTCCCGTCCGCGGGGGAGACCAGCGTTGGGGTGGGAATCGGGGCGCTGATTGCGGCGCTCAGGCTGGCAAGCCCTTTCCATACAGCCGGAGCAGAGGTCCGTGCAGCATAGCTACCGACGAGCGTCCATGCCCTCTTGGTGTTGCACGTCGCACTCACGAGCTCAACGGGTGCCCATCCGACAACCGTCCGTGCTCCGGATGTTTGAGCGGAGAGCACCCACCAGCGGACGGGGCCTGCAAGCTTACCGCAGTACGAGTCCAAGAAGCGGAAGAAGGAGGGGCTCCAGAGGAGGACCGTGATGTCCTCCACTGATCTCCAGCCAGGCATGTTTGTCAGGATGCAGGAGTAGGTCTCCAGCTTCCGCCAGGCGGTTGGGTACGCGAGGGAGGAAATCATTTGCTCCACCCGCACCCAAGAGCTCGGTGCAGAGGACTCCGCGCTCCTGCTATCGAGGAGCTCCCAGGAGCCGGGGGATGAAAGAGAGCTCGAGAATGTGGCAACCGAGGCCCATCCCGCCTTCGGCGCAACGGTGGCGGTCAATGAGGCCAGCTGGAGGTACCTGGCGCGTGTGCCCACAGCCGAGGAAACTCCCTCTGAAAGCACCCATCCGGCCGGGCAGAGGGCGGATGCTACCCAAGTGTCTAGTTCCCTCCAGGAGACCCGGCCTTCTGAGGAGGCGGAGAAACTCTCGATGGGGTGCCATCTCCTCGGGGTACCCAGCGCTAGGCTCCAGCTCTCGATGAATCTCCAGATGCTGACCGTGAAGGTGTAGAGGGCCGACCAATCACTCAGGTTCCCGATCGCGTCCCTCGCCCTGACCCTCCACTGGTAGGTGCCCTCACTGAGTCGCAAGACTACTCTGTTCTCAGCCTCTTGGTTCTCGTAAACTATTTCACCGTTCTCGTCCATGACCTGGACCCAGTAGCTAGCTACACCGGAGCCCCCGTCCGATGCCGTGTATGCCAGAGTGAAGACCTCCGAGACGTAAGCGCAGTTCTCGGGAGCTAGGATGTCTGGAACTGAGGGTGGAACGTTGTCGGTCCGGAAGACCTGAATGGGAGAATTCTCGCTGAGGTTACCCGCATTGTCTAGGGCGCATACCCTCCAGTAGAAGAGCTTCCCTTCCACCCCGAGCCCCTCCACCAGCACGGGGGAGGTCCACTCGTTTTCCGTCAGCCAGGGCGAGACGTAAACCTTGTAGACGCTTGTATCGAAGCCGGAGTCCTCGCACACGAACACGCGGTATTTGACCGGGAACGAGTTCTCACTGACCCTCTGCCAAGTGAAGGTGGGAGTTACGGATGCCCAGGCGTTTGAAGTGGGTGAAATGGGGGCGGGTGCGGAAGGCCTCACGGTGTCCACTCTGAAGTTCTCGCTCGACCAGTCCCCCAAGTTCCCCGCATTGTCCCTCACTTTTACCCTCCAGTAGTACTCGCCGTCTGACAGCTCGGTGGTGAGCTGGTAGTAGTTGTCCCAGAGCCAGCCAGTTGACAGGAGCTTTGGCGGATTGAAGGCCGGCTCGTTGTCGATCTCTATCCAGTAGCTAAGGGGCAGGGAATTCTCCGGGACTGAGGTCCAGCGGAAGAGGGGCGTGTTGTCGTTTATGTTTTGGTTCGCTGGGAAGAGGAGGGTGGGCTTGGGCGGGGGCACGGTATCGAGTCTGAAGCTAAAGACTGAGGACCATTCCGACGCAGCGGAGTTCCTCGTCTGCATCACCCTCCAGTAGTAGACCCCGTCCGGGAGGGTTGGCTGGTGGGAGTTCTCGGTGAGCCAGACATCCACCTCGGGCTGGTCAAAGTTGGGCTCGTTGTCGACTTGGAGGTGATAATTGTCGGCGGGGAGCAGGTTCTCCCAGCACAGGAGCGGTGAATTCGTGCTCAGGTTGGCAGAATTCTCCGGTGAGGTGAGCCGGGGAGATGGAACGGGCGCCGGGAGACCGGCGCTCCATACCCCTTGCAACCGCCAGTAACCACGGGTCTGGGTGGAGGAGGTGAGGGTGTCGGTGGGGCGCCAGCTGGCCGGAGCCGACGGGCTTGCAGACAGCTGGGTGAGGGTGAGCCAATGTGCCGCGAAGTTCAAGTGGCACAGCCACTCCTCTACCCCGAACCACCCTGCTGGAGCCCGACAGCCCCCTTGGTAACAGCCCAAGAAATACCAAAGCTGGGGCAGGGTTCTGGTTACCGAGCTGCAACCCTCGAGATACCTCCAGGCGACCGGAATGCTGTGGACAGATGAGCTAATGCTGTGTAGGAGATTCCAGAGTCCAACAGATTTGACTGTGTTGCTCCACTGCTCGATGCGGACCCAACTAGGCAGGAGAGCCCGCACGCCAGCCTGCAGGGATCCGACGAACTTCCACCCAGCGAGTGTTTCGGTGGTGCAGCAGCTTTCTTCCAGCTTCCACCAGGTGGGTGCGATGCCCCCCGCTAGTGCCTCGATCCTGATCCAGCTCGCGGGAGAGGATAAACCGCAGGAAAGTGCCTCGGTGGGCCTCCAGCCTGAAAGGGTTTGGATGCAAGCATTGAAATCCTCTAAAAGCCTCCAGGCTCTGACATAGAACTGGTATACCTCTGACCAGGCACCGTAGTTGCCCGCTCCGTCCCTGGCCCGAACCTTCCAGTAGTAAAGTCCCGGGGCGAGGGGGGAGGTTGTAACCGTGTTCTCTGCCAGGTTTTCCGCTTGGTAGGACCAAGGGGGTTCGAAGAGGTTGTCGTTGTCTACCAAGACCTCATACTTGACACCGCTCATATCGCTCACCCTGGACCACTCCAGGGTCGGGGTGGGGGTCACCAAGTCGGCGTTGTTTTCCGGTAGGAGGTTTTCGGGAGCGGGAGGGGCCACCGTATCGTAGCCGCACCTAGCATCCGCTTGGGCTGGAGCATTCTCGTAGTTCCCCCTGTCGTCCCATGCCCTCGAGTAGAACTCGTAGTAGCCGTCACCGGAGGGCGGTGAAAAAACTAGGGAGTGGGGGGGAGTGGAGTCGTTGTCGTAAAGGATCCAGTCCCCCCAATTCGTGTTATCGCTCGAGTACCGGTACCAGAGCTCCACATTTTCCACCGTCCCGTCGTTGTCGGAGGCGCTCATCGTGACGGTGAAGGCGGAGTTCTCCCAGTACGGGGAGATCGGATCCACCGAGGAGGCAGGGGGAACTTTCAGGTTGAACTTGTACACGACCGAGGAGTTTTCGTTTCCCGCACCGTCCACAGCCGTCACCCTCCAGTAGTAGGGGGAGAAGTTCTCGACCAGTTTGTTCTCCAGCTGGTGGGTGGTGACTGTGAGGAGGATGGAGTACGCGGGGGAGGAGAAGTTGGGGTCGTTATCTATCTCAAGCCTGTAAGTTATCCCGCTCAGGTCGGAGACCTCCGACCAGCTGAAAGTGGGCTGATCCACCCAGAGCGTAACGGAGTTGTCGGGGGAGATGAGGGAAGGGGCAAGGGGAGGAGTTATGTCCACCCTGAAGCACCAAACCTCAGACCAGTTGGAGGAGTCCCCCGTGTCCTCATTCCTAGCCCTGACCTCCCAGTAGTAGAAGATGCCCTCCTCCAGCTCAACCGTGGGTTCGTACTCGCTTGTGGTCGGAAAATCATTGATCTCAGGGGACGTGAAGTCAGGGTCATTGTCAACGAGTATCTGGTAGCTTGTAGCATCTGTGACATCAGTCCAGTCGAACAGGGGCGTGTTGTCGTTCACCCAAGAGTCATTTTCAGGTGAAAGGAGTTGAGGGGTCTTCAGAACCGCGAGGACTCCGGGGGGCATATAGGATAGAACAATAAGTAGGTCTATCAATATCGTTGCCCACCTACCTATCCCCCCTCTCACCGACAAAAGTGAGTAACTTCAATACCATCGGCTTTTTAAATACCTCAAATTTTCGATGGCCTTCGAAAAATTTTAATTTACTGGAGAAAAATCTGGCATCATCTTGTTTACACTTAAAGAGGAGCTCCGCCTAATAGGCGGGGGATGTGGAGGAGTTTGATGGACTTGCTCACGGCCGTGTATGCAGCATAACCATTCCCGTCATCGCCAGCAGTGGATGGGCAGAGGCTGGATGACGTGGGGGCCGGAGGAGGTTGAGAGACTCCCGGGCCGAAAGTTTACAATCCCGAACTCAGGGTGTGCTATTTTAAGCGAGTTAACTTTTCAACCTAGAACCACGGGCTTCTTACCCAAGAACTCGGCGGCTGTCATCACCCGATCCCCACCCTTTTGCCAAACCTCCTCTGTTCTCTTCCTGAACTTGGGCTCCCGGGGAAGGTGGTGGTCATATATAATAAGGCCGGCGGAGTCGAGAATCCGCAGGGCATTCTCCACACAGCGCTTGAGCGTGGTCTGCGCTAGCGTGTAACCCAGCATATAAGTCATTGGGCCGTCCAGGATCAGGACGTCTGGCTTTTCGGAGGCTATCCAGTCCGCGTAATCCTCGATTATTGGGCCGTTTAGGTCGGATGAATGGATGAACTTTTCCTTACCCCTCTGTATGACCGTCGCGAAGACCCACCCCACCCTGGAGAACTCTATCCCGTGGAAGAGGGGCCCAACCAGTCTCACTCTGGTTTTACCGAACCTGAACTCCCGTCCTTCCGCCCACCTGAGCTCGCCGGTTTTCATCTTTCCCTCCGGGATAGGCTCGTAGCCCCTCCACTTCTCGACTCTCTTCCGGAACCACTTGAGTCCCTGGTTCAGCAACTCCTTCCGCCTCTTGGAATAGTTGCCAAAATCCTTCCGGGAGGCTTTTGGTAGCTGGGACATGGGGTCGGGATATTCTCTCCTTGTCTCAGGGAGTTCTCCCGGCTTCCCGAAGTACCTGAAGAGGTTCCCGTAAAAGTGCTCGGCTCTCTCCCTCTGCGAGTCGTTGATGTATTCATTCGGGTTTTTCGCCAAAATGAGTTTCTTCCGGTAAATGCTAGCGTCGAAATCCGTGAAGTGGTCGTAGTGGTAGTGGGAGATTATTACGACGCTAGCCTCCCTCGCGGCCTTCTTTATCTCCCGCTTCGCTCTGAGGGTCCAGTAGACCTTTTTGGCCAGAGGGGCCGGGAAGCTGGGGTGCATGATGGCAACTCCCGGGTCGATGAGGATACTGACCTCAGGTGTTTTGACGAGGGTACAGGAGGACTTGGCTCCTAAGGAGTCGAACCACACTAAGCGAAAGTCTATCTCTCCCATCAGCCCGCGAAGGCCTGCCTGATCCCGCCTATCACGATGTTCGTGGCGATGGTGATCAGGCACAGCCCCATGATCCTGGAAATTATCTCAAGCGCCTGCTGCCCAAGCTTCTCGTTGATCTGGGCCGAGAGGGAGAGGATGACCCAGCAGCAGGCCAGGGAAAGTGCCGATCCGACAAAGGTGGCGAAGTAGCCGTACATCTCCACGAAGTAAATAGTCATGAAGATGGTGCCAGGCCCCGTGAGGATGGGGCTGCCGACGAGGGCCAGGGGGGCACCCGTTTGGGTCCTCCCGAACTCCTTCCCCAGGATGAGCTCAAGGGCGAGTATGGCAAGCACCATGCCCCCTCCGATCGCGAAGGAGTAGAACTCGATGTCGAAGAGCTCCATGAAGGGCTTACCTAAGAAGAGGAAGAAGTAAAGAACCCCGGCCGCGACGCCCACGGAGTAGCGTGAGGCCCGGGGTACGGTCTCTTGGCTCCGCCGGATGGCATTCAGGAAGATGGGTATGCTTCCGAAGGGGTCCATTATCACGAGCATTGACAGGAAGATCCTGCCGATCTCGGTTATCATCAGAGCTGTGGAGAGCGAGTTGAAAACGATGACAAATTTAAACCAAACAAGTAGTTAGATGGCTCGCGCGGTGGTCTTTCTGGCACCAGGCTTCGAGGAGATAGAGACGATGACGGTCATTGATATCTTGAGGAGGTGCGGGGTTGAGGTGACAACTGCCGGACTGCAGCGCGGACCGATCGAGAGCTCCCACGGTGTCAAGGTGGAGGCAGATGTCCCAGTAGAGGAGGTCCGGGTGGAGGAATTCGACGCGTTCATATGCCCCGGCGGCTCCCCAGGCTGGGAGAACCTGAAGAAGGATCAGAGAGTCCTGAAGCTCCTGCAGGAAGCGAATCAGCAAGGAAAGCTGATCGGGGCGATCTGCGGGGGTCCGGCCGCTCTGTCGGAAGCAGGTGTGCTCAGGGGAAAGAGCTGCACCATCTACCCGGGGCTGGAGAAGGAGCTGCGGAGGGGTGGGGGGAAGCCAAAGAAGGCAATAGTCGTGGTGGACAAGAACATAATAACCAGTCAAGGTCCGGGGACCGCCATGGCCTTCGCCTTTGCTCTGGCTAAAAAACTCGCCCCCGCTGGAACCGTTCGGGAAGTGTTGAAACACACGCTGGCTCGCAAAGGCGCAAAGCTACGCTAGGTGCAGTACCCCTGCGTGGCCGAAGAGGAGTTCCGAAGATTAGATACGGTTCGTTTGAACTCTTCAACACGACAAATTTCGCGAAGTGTTCATCCGTTATCAACACTTCACACGAACTGTTTATCTGTTATAAACAGTTTGACCTCTGTTGCTGACAGCGAGGAACCAGAGCGAGAGAAACGGAGGAACCAAGAGAAGTGTTACGTGAGCCTGAATTGGCATCCTCTAGGTCCTGTGGCACCCTGACCTCCTGGTGTCATCCGTTCCAAGATTGTAAACCGTTCACTATTCATAAGTTGGCTCCCCGTTTACAATGGACGTCCTGATGCTCCTCGTAGGCCTGCTGATCATTTTAGCACCTGGTTTCCTCTTCTCGCTCGTCCTGTTCCCCAGGCCTGAGGACTTGGACTTTTGGGAGAGGCTGGGGGCCAGCTTTGGCCTGGGGCTGATCGCGCTGATATTCGTGGGCTTCTTTCTGGCGAAATACCTGGGCTTGCTCTGGCGGCCCTTCCTGGGGCTCCTCCTCATCTCGTCTGGAGTTTTGGGTTTTGCAGCGTTCCTGAGGGGAGGCCTGCTCGTGGTCTACAGGTATTGGGGGTATGTGAGGACTGGACTCCCCAAGCTCACGAGGTGCTTGGGGTACGTAAAGGCAAAGCTTCCCAAATCCAAAAAAGCCTCTCCTCAGCCGGAGACCCGATTGATCAGGTGCCCGTACTGTGGACAAGAGAATCCGCCCGATGCCAGGCAGTGCACGCGTTGTGGCTCGTGGCTAGACCATGAGGTTCAAGTTTAAGCAGGTCTTGGTAGTAAGGGGCGATTTAAAGATGAGCCCGGGAAAGCTGGCGGCCCAAGTGGCGCACGGAGCGGTCACAGCGGCGGAGAATACCCGCAAGAGGAAACCTGAGATTTATAGGGGCTGGCTGGCGGAGGGACAGAAGAAGGTAGTCCTACTCGCGGAGGATGAGGAGGAACTTAAGGGGCTGAAGGAGAGGGCTGAACGGGAAGGTTTGGAGGCGAGCCTGGTGGTCGATGCCGGACTGACAGAGCTGCCGCCCGGTACGGTGACGGTCCTGGCTATAGGGCCGGACTACTCGGAACGGATAGATAGGGTGACGGGTCACCTCCCCCTCTATAAATGAGGCTGAGAGATATCGGGGAGAGGAAGCTGATAGACATCATCAGAAGGGCAAGCTGGGGCCATCCCCGGGTCGAGGTCGGTGTGGGGGATGATGCAGCCGCGGTTAAGAACCAGGGGAGGCTAACTGTGGTTACTTCAGACTCCTTGGTCGAGGGCGTCCACTTCCCCTCTGGCATCTCCCCTGAGGACATCGGGTGGAGGGCGGCGGTGGCGAGCCTGAGCGATCTAGCGGCTATGGGTGCACATCCCTCAGCGCTGCTGTTTTGCGTCCTCATGCCGGCCAGCACGGAGCTAGAATTCTTCAGGAAGCTGTTCAAAGGCATCCAGCAGGCGGGCAGGGTCTTCGATGCCCCGGTGGTAGGCGGGGACTTGGCTGAGCACGGGACCCTCTGCATATCGGGTTTTGCTGTGGGCTATGCAGACAGGGTGCTCACCAGAAGCGGTGCCAAACCGGGGGAATACATTGGGCTAACGGGTCCGGTTGGGGCTGCCTCCGCCGGTCTGCACGCCCTTGGGCATGGAGAGTCCGGGAGATGGTCCAAGCTGGTTCGCACCTTCCTGAGGCCCAAGGCGAGGGTGCGAGAAGGTGAGGTTCTCGCCCGGGCTGGGGCTTCCGCAGCTATCGATGTCTCAGATGGATTGGTGACGGATCTCCGGCAGCTCGCCCGGGCAAGCGGGGTGAGAATCCTGCTGGAGAGGGTACCTGTCCACGGACTTGCCAGGGAGTACGCGGAGGCTGTGGGGAAGGACCCCATGGACTTTGCCCTCTTCGGCGGCGATGACTACGAGCTAGTCTTCACTTACCCGCGGAAGATTGAGCGGAAGCTCGAGCGCGCGCTACGAGAGGTAGGTTGTTCGATGATCAGAGTGGGCAAGATTGAGAAGGGGAAGGGGGTCTTCTTGAAAGTCGATGACAGACTCAAGCCACTTCCAGAGCTCGGCTACGAGCATTTCAAAAAGCGGGAAAATAAGAGGTAATGTCTGACCTGAACAGGGAGTCCCGGGTGGTCCTGCTCAAGCTGAAGGAGTGCGGGGAGGGGACGGTTGAGCAGCTGGCGCAGCTCGCCCAAATGGACCAGGCAGCCGTCATGAGGGGGATTCTGGCCTTGAAGGAGGCAGGCCTTGTGAGGGTCTCCGAGGAGACCAAGTATCACCTATCTCTGTCGGAGGAAGGTCTGAAATACCTCCAGCAAGGCTTGCCCGAGAAGTGCTTGCTCAGGGTGCTCGAGAAGGAGATGCCCCTAGATGAAGCGAAGAGGAAGGCACGGCTGAGTGATCAGGAAATGCGGATAGCCTTAGGCTGGCTGAGGCGGAAGAAGCTCGTCAAAATAGAGAACAACCTTTTGAGACCAACTGAGGAGGGCCTGAGGCTCAGGGACGAGACGTGGCCCGAGGAGGCCTGGCTCAGGAGGGCGAGCAAGGGGCAGGTGATTGAGCGAGTGGATCCCGAGTTACAGGTTTTGTGCAGACGTGGCCTGGTGCACTTGGAAAAAAGAGTCTCGCGTCACGTCTCACTCACCGAGCTGGGGAAGAAAACAGAGGTCCCGCCACCCGAGGAGGAGGTCTCCGAGCTGACGACAGAATTGCTCGTCAGCGGAAAGTGGAGGGAAGTGAAGTTCAAGCGCTACAACGTGCTCGCTCCTGTTTCCCCAGTTTATCCCGCTAGACTGCATCCGCAGCAAAGGGTTATAGACGAGGTGAGGGAAGTACTGATTAGTTTGGGTTTTCAAGAGATCCCGAGCCGCATCGTGGAAACAGAGTTCTGGAACTTCGACGCCCTCTTCCAAGCCCAGGATCACCCCGCTAGGGAGATCCACGACAGTCTGACCCTGAAGAAACCATCCTTGGGAGAGATCCCTGAGGAGCTCGCGAGAAAGGTGGCGGTCGCTCACGAGCGGGGAGTGGGGGGCTCGAGAGGCTGGGGGTATCGTTTCGATTTCAACATCAGCAGGAGGCTTCTCCTGTGCTCCCAGACGACCGCCGCGACGGTTAGGTATCTCTCGGGCAGGCCTGCACCCCCCGTCAAAATCTTCAGCATAGGCAGAGTCTTCAGACACGACAAAATAGACTACAAGCACCTAGCTGAGTTTTACCAGTGCGAGGGGATAGTCATGCAAGAGGGTCTGACTCTTAGGGACATGTTCGGGTACCTGAAGGAGATTCTCCGGAAGCTGGGTTTCGAGCGGGTAAGGTTCCGCCCCTCGTACTTCCCCTACACTGAGCCCTCAGCCGAGGCGCTCGTTTATCATGAAGCAAGGGGAGAGTGGGTTGAGGTCCTGGGGGCGGGGATGTTCAGACCCGAACTGTTGCTCCCCCTAGGGATAAGGCAGCCCGTCCTAGCTTGGGGGATAGGTCTTTCCCGCCTCATAATGCTAAGGCTGGGCGTGGACGACATCCGCATGCTTTTCTCCAATGATCTAAACTGGCTGAGGAGCGGATAATGCCGGTGGTCAATCTAAACTTGAGCGACTTCGGGCAGCTGGTCGGGAGGCGAGATGTCACAAGCGTCATCCGGGTACTTGACCAAGCAGGCATGGAGGCGGAAATCGTCGGGCAGGAGCTGAGGGTGGAGGTGCCCCACAACCGTCCAGACCTGCTCACCATCGAGGGAGTGGCTAGGCTCGTGAAGGGCATGCTGGGTGTCCAAACAGGCCTGCGAAGGTACAGGGTGAGGAAGCCTAGGATCGAGCTGCAGGTGGAGGAGTCGGTCAGGCAGGTCAGGCCCTTCATCCGAGCCTGCGTGGTGAGGAGGGTCAACCTCACCGAGGAGAGTCTGATCTCCCTCATGCAGGCGCAAGAAAAGCTACACGAGACCTACTGCAGGCGGAGAAGGAAAGCATCGATAGGGGTTTATGACCTCGATACTATCACGCCCCCCATTTATTACAGAGCAGTCCAGCCCGATCAGGTGAGCTTTGTTCCCCTTGGCATGTCAGAGAGGATGTCCCTGGATGAGATCCTCAGGAAGCATCCAAAGGGAGCAGAGTTCGCGCACCTGCTCGAGGGGAAGGACAGGTATCCCATCCTCGTGGATTCGAGGGGCACGGTGCTTTCTATGCCCCCCATCGTCAACAGCGAGGACACCAAGGTCACTGTCCGAACGAGGAACCTCTTCATCGACGTAACCGGTACGGATGAGAGGGTGGTCGTGAACACCCTAAAGATACTTATGTGTGCTTTGGCGGAGCGGGGCTTCACCTTAGAAGAGGTCAAGATCGTCCCCAGGGTGAGGCGCTTGAGCTTGACACCCTCTCCGATGAAGTTCGATCTGAGGAGGGCCTGCAAGTACTTGGGTATCAGACTGACCCCTAAGGAAGCCCGGAAGATACTAAGGCGAATGAGGTTCGAGCCGCGCGGGGATCGAGTGCTGGCTCCTCCCTACCGTGTGGATCTGATGCACGAGGTGGACCTCATAGAGGAGCTGGCGATAGGCTACGGCTACGACAGGATTGAACCCGTCCAACCGAGGGTGGCCACCGTCGGGGGCACGCACCCCTTGGAAGAAGTCTCGAGGAAGGCTAGGCTGGTTATGCTGGGCCTGGGTTTTACCCAGGTGATGAACTACATCCTGACGAATCCAAGGGTGAACTTCGAGCAAATGCTCGTCCGGGGGGAAGCGGTCGAGGTGGCCAACCCGGTGTCGGAGGAATTCACCATCCTGAGAACTTGGCTTCTACCTTCCCTCATGCAGACCTGTGCGAGAAACAGGATCTATGAGTTGCCTCAAAAGTTCTTCGAGGTGGGTGATGTGGTGATCCCCCAGCTTAAGGGAGAGACTGTAGCCACGTACAGGAAGCTTGCCGCCGCGTGGGTGGGCGGGAACTTCACGCAGATCAAAGCAGTGGTGGAGGCGGTTTTGAGAGAGCTACGCTTTCACGCGGTGCACAGGGAGGGCAGCCACCCCAGCTTCATGGAGGGCAGGGTGGTGGAGGTTCAATCCGAGGGAAGGACGATCGGGCTTTATGGGGAGGTGCACCCCCTGGTCCTCCAAAATTTTGAATTGAGGCATCCAGTCGCCGCATTCGAGCTCACGCTCGGGGAAGCGTGAAGGCAAAGTGTTCATCTGTTACAAAACCTCGGCATCTTTATCAACAGTTATACGAAGTTTACTTATCAACACTTCCTTAGGGTGACAGTCATTTAACCGAAAACCTAATTGCTCATGGAAGCAGGAGAATGGGAATCCAATCGGGAGAAGAGAACGAAACAATTGTCATGATCAGGGCTCGCTTGGGGTCTCTGGAGGTAGGGGAAGGAAGGCCTGTTGCAGTGATGGGTGTGATAAACCTGAGTCCAGATTCCTTCTATCCGGGCTCCGTGAGGAAGCCGGGGGACGTGAGAAAGAGGGCGGAACGCATGATCGAGGAGGGTGCCGACATAATAGACGTCGGGGCCTTTTCCACAAGGCCCGGAGCCAGACAGATCTCGGCCCAGCAGGAGCTGAAGCGTTTGATGCCCGCCCTGAAGGAGCTGGAGAGTATAGGTGTACCCATTTCGGTGGATACCCAGCGGGCGGAGGTGGCGGAAGCCGCACTGGGTCAGGGAGCCGAAATAGTAAACGATGTGAGCGGGCTGAAGGCTAGCCCTGAGATGGCCCGCGTGATATCCCGCCACGGTGCATCGGCCATTGTCATGGCTTCCTGGGTCCGTCCTGGGGAGTTGCTCTTGGCAAGGCAGAAGGGCGGTGAGAGGATCGCATCCATCCAGGGGGTGCTGGAGTGCCTCCGCGAGAGCTTGGAGATAGCCAGGCGGGGGGGCCTTCAGGAGTCTAGGATAGTCGTGGACCCGGGGATAGGCTTCAGCGTCGGGCCGCTTACCTCTGCAGGGCAGGACGTACTGAAGGGGGACTGGTACGAGAGGGATGTCGTGATCCTGGCGAAACTTGGCTGCCTTAGGGAGCTGGGCAGACCCATCTGCGTGGGGGTCTCTAGGAAGTCCTTCATCGGTCGGATTCTGAACCTGCCGGATCCAGCCGATAGGCTGGCAGGCTCCATAGCCGCCACAGTGCTTGCGGTTGCGAACGGTGCCCACGTCATCAGGACTCACGATGTCAGGGAGACCGTTCACGCGATCAGGATTGCTGAAGAGATCCTGAAAGTCTCCTAAGCGCTTGGGAAGCGGCTAGGAGATATGTACTCGCCGAACTCCTCCCTCGTCCGCAGGAGCCTGCTCCTCTGTTCCTCGAGCACCTCGAAGACCCTAGGGGGAGCATCCGGGACTTTCTTCCAGAAGCTTAGGCAGCGCTCAACCTTGCTCAGCAGCTCGGGTACCCTCACGGTGAACTGTTTCTCGTACTCCTCTTCACTGTAACTCCTGTGCCTTACCTCCCCGAAAAGCCTCCTCAGGTCCTCAAACTCGGGGATCAGTCCGGTGGGTATCCGCCGGGCTCCAGCCTCGCCGTGGATCCTGAGCTCCATCCACTTCACCCACACGTGTTTGTCCATGCGGTGGTTTAGGAACTCCCCCGTCTTCAGATCCTTGAGGAAGTAGTTTACACCGAAGATCAACGGCTTTTTCTTGAGCCTCCTCCCGAAGTCCAGGTAATTCTGGATGTACTGCCCGAGTGGGATGGAGAGGAAGTCCTGGATGCTCATGACGTTTATCTCGAATTTGGGCGCCTCGGTTATGGCGAAGGTAGTCTCGGTCTCCAGGCAGGCCCCGAAGGTGACCACCCCGTGATCCCAGTCAAAGGCCTGCTGGACAGGGACGTTGGCCCTGTAGTCCCTCCCTCCGAACATTATCCCCTTCAGCTCCACCCCTTGGGGGTTCTCCAGCTCGGGGTCGCAGTTTGGTAGCATCTTGAGGGACACGGTGTACCTTGCGTTCGGATGAGATGGGGGCACTTTCTTCCCATCCGGCCCTATCTTCCCCTCGAACCACTCCCCAGAGAAGTTGATGCCTGATTTGGGCAGCTCCTTGCCCATTCCTGTCCACCAGGGTTTTGCATCCTTGATCAGAACGTTCGTAAAGATTATCTCCCCCGGACTGGTCAGCACCTTGTAGATCAGGGGATCATCCTCAGGGTTTATGTTCTGGATTATCCCTAGGATGCCCGCCTCCACGTTCACAGCTCTGCACACCCCATCGATGTTCCTGACGTAGGCTAGGTCATCGGAAAGTATGGTCTCACCCGGTAGCATGGCGGTGGACGTCTTCCCGCACCCGCTCGGGAACGCCCCGGCGAGGTACGTTTTCCTGCCCCCCGGCCCCTTCACTCCCACTATCATGAAGTGCTCCGCGAGCCATCCCTCGCGGTGTGCCTTCCTGATGGCCAGCCTCAAGGCGAGCTTTTTGAATCCCACCGAATTCCCAGCATACTGGGTGTTCACGCTATAGACGGTATTCGTTATGTAGTCGATGTAAATGCGCTTTTTCTGGTAGTTCCGGCTACATTTCCTTTCATCCAGCTCACCGGCCGAGTGGAGGGTCTTAAACACCTCCTTCATGTTCGAACTGACGAAGTACCTGTAGCCCGGGCGATAGAGCAGGCTCACCGAGTGTGCTACGTACCATGAGTCAGTACACTCCATGCATGGAATGGTGAAGATGGAATTGAGGGGGCCCAAACACAGAAACCTGACGATCATGGTTTTTCCCTGCATGGAGTTCCGCAGTAACTCCCTGATTTCCCTCAACCCCTCATCCCTGTCGATCTGGTTGAGGGCGATCCCTAGCGACTCACCCTTGGGGACGAGAAATCTCGTGACCTTTCTATCCCTCGCCTGATCGAAGTAACCATCGAAGTGGTAAGTGTGACCAGGGGTTTCCAGAGCGGCACTCTCTTCCCCGCTTGCGATCGCCATGTGCTTTATGTGCGCTATCTCATCTGGAGTGTCGCTGCAAATAAAAACGTCGTCTGGGTTGCAGAGTTCGATGGCATCCGCCACGAATTTGTGGATCTCGGTCGAGGAGATCTTAAGTATCTTCTCCAGCTCGTTCTTAGCCAGTCTCTGCCGGAGTATCTCCAAGTGATCGGACATTTTCTTAAAATTTGGCAATTGTCCACTTAAAAATGTCTTGGATTAACAAAAAGTTAATGGACGAACTGGACAGAAAAATCATGTTGGAGCTCATGAGGGACAGTCGGCAGTCCTTGATAGAGTTAGCTAGAAAGACGTCCACAACCAGACAAACCGTGGCGAAAAGGATAGCTAGGATGAGGATGAGTGGCCTGTGGTTCACGATCAAACCGGATCCCAAGGACTTCGGCCTCAACTTGAAGGCGTACATCCTCCTCAGGATCAGCCCAAAGGGGGATGTCAGGCGGAAGTGCGAAAGACTCGTGAAAAAGATCCCCAACGTCCAGGAGTTTCACTATTTGCTGGGCCACCAAGATGCGATACTCGAAGTGATGGCCCGGGATCATGCCGAGCTGTCTAGGTTGATCAAGCGCATTCACAAGGTAGTGGGCGTAAAAGAGACGAGTACGCTGGTCGTACGTGAGACTGTGAAGGACGATCCCGCCGCCCCCTTCTTCGGCGTTGAACGCCCCTCCTTAAAAGAAGAAATGTAGTTTTGAGTGAATTGCAAGGAGTGTCCAATCCGAGAGGAATGCGCAAAGGTTAATAAAGGATCTAAGAGTCGGGTCTGCCTCATAGCTTGGGCGGTTTCAAGAACGGCAGCGGAAGCTATGGCAAATGTGTTGAGGGAGGAGATGTCTCTGGGTCCAGAGTACTCAAATGCTATCAAGCCCTTCAAAAAGTTCATCATGAGGGTGATCCAGCACGTTAAGCCGAAGTACCCGTCTGTTAGAACTTCTAGGTCAACGAGGTCATCTTCTATGAAAAAAATCTCTAGGTCGGTGAGGCCTACTGACGAGTAGTACAAGATCATGAATTCAGCGATCTGAGGATCAAGAAGCGTTTCGGTTTCTTGTCTGGCTAGGCAGGTGGGGACTGAGTAGTTCTCGCTCAGCATTTCCGTACTTACAGATTTTTGAGAACCGTTGTCGAAATCATTCCGTGACTCGCAAAAAATTTGGCTCTACGTTCAGGATATTTCTGGCAAGGTGTTAACAGTATTTTATGCTCTGGAAGAAACCGCCCGCCAATCACTCACTAGAGTGTGTCTTTGGGTGTGATGACTGTCCCAACCCATTCATCAGGGTGGGGCAGTTGTCTTCTCTATGCCCGCCCACTTCCGGAGCTCTTTTCCTACCCTTTCGATCAAAAGCTGGGCCAGCTTTTCTCTTTCCCGCTTCAGGGTGGGAAAACCGTTCTCTTTTTCCCTCTTCCATTCCTCGGCAAACTTCCCATTCTGGATCTCCGCTAGGATTTCCCTCATCCTTTCCCGGACTCTTTTGTCGATGATTCGAGGTCCCCTCGTATATCCTCCGAATTCAGCGGTATTCGAAACCGCAGAGAACATGCCTTGGAGTCCGCGCTCATATATCAGATCCACTATCAGCTTGAGCTCATTCAAACACTCAAAATAGGCTATCTCCGGCTGGTACCCAGCCTCAACTAGCGTCTCGAAGCCGGCTTTGATGAGTTCTGACACCCCGCCAACCAGCACCACCTGTTCCCCGAACAAGTCCGTCTCTACCTCCTCTTTGAAGGTCGTCTCCACAACACCTATGCGTGTCAGGCCGATCCCTTTGGCTAGAGCTAGGGCAACATCTTTCGCTCTCCCGCTCACATCTTGGTAAACGGCAATCAGGCCAGGGACCCCCGAGCCCGCTTGAAACATGCGCCTCAAAAGGGCTCCAGGTGCCTTGGGTGCTACCATTATGACGTCCACGTCGGAGGGCGGGACGATCCACTTGAAGTGAATGTTAAAGGCGTGACTGAAGCAGAGGGTCTTTCCAGCCTTGAGTCTCGGCCCGATATGAGCATGGTAGATGTCCGCTTGGAACTCATCGGGTATCAGCATGTGGATGATGTCCCCTACCTCCGTAGCCTTCGAGAAGCTGAGCACCTCGAACCCGTCCTCCCGAGCCCTCTTGGCGGAGGGTCCCTCTCTAGCTCCTATCACAACCCTAAGGCCGGAGTCTCTCAGGTTGTTGGCTTGAGCGCTTCCTTGGTTTCCGTAACCCATGACCGCAATCGTTTTTCCCTTGAGGAGATCCAGGTCAGCATCAGTGTCCGAATATATCTTTGCCATTCATCCTTGCTCGACTCCATTAAAGCCGTTATAAAACTGCAAGGAGTTAGGAATGCGAAACGCAATTTGCATGATCTCGGGGGGTGTGGACTCGGTAACCACAGCTTATTATGTCAAAAAAGTCCTCCAGCCCCCAAAAATGGAGTTGATCTTCTGCAATTACGGGCAGCGCACCGCCGAGTACGAGGAGTTCTGTATAAGGAAGGTGGCGGAAATGCTGGGGGTCAGGATGAAGAAGATAGACCTGAGGTGGCTGGGCGAGATCAGTACCTCGCTACTGACAAAGAAAGATGCGCCCATCCCTGAGACGAAGCCTGAGGACCTTTGGGTGCCTGAGAAGGCAAGACAAAGGATACTCAGGTGGTGGGATCCGTGCAGGAATGCGATTCTGCTCTTAGTCGGGCTCGCTCATGCCGAGTCCTACTACATCTCCACGGGAGAGAGGTACGATGTTTACATAGGGATAAGAAGGGAGACGCCCGTTCCGATGAAGGATAACACACCGGAGTTCCTCGAGGAGATGAACAGGCTGGCTGAGCAGGCCACGCACCACGGGGGATACAGAATCATCGCCCCCCTGATCAAGCACGACAAGGATGCTGTGGTGAGGGAGGGAGAGAGGCTAGGGGTTCCTTGGAAGTACACCTACTCGTGCTACGCGGGGGCCGGGTGGAGGGAGGTCCAGGGTGAGAGGCTCCCGGTTCACTGCGGCGTTTGTTCTAACTGCCGCCGGAGGTACTTGGCGTTCAAGCAGGCAGGAGTTGTGGACCCGTCGGTTTATGCCCATCCACCCGAATGAGGCAGGCTGTGAGATCCCTGCGCCAGTTGGCTGAGCAGGAGAAGCAGAAGGGTGCCGGAAGAGTTGAGGTCTACAGAGTGAGGCAGATACCTGTTATGACACGCGGATGGCTCCCGCACCTGCAAGTCCGAGAGAGACTAATTTCCTATCTGTTGCTCGCCATCAGGGGAAGGGATGCAAGGGTGTATTTTTGCGACGGCCTGGGGAGACCGGTTGGGGGGGAGAACTTTGAGGTACTAGGCAAACCTTTAAAGAGTCTTCTCAAGCGCTGTCGTCTTGTTTTCTCACTGTGAACTGGGGAAACTTCGACCTGAGAAGGTCCAGGGCGAGCTCTGCGATCTCTTCCGGTGTGGCGGAGCCAGAATCGCAGGTCAGGTCTGCCTCCACGGGCTCAAATTCGGCGCAAATTATCTTGATGGCTCTCTCCCCCCTGGGGGAGGTGCTCGCCCTATCCCTCTCCAGCAGGATCTCGGGTTTTGCGGTCAGGTGAACGATCAGGAAGGGAGCGCCGGCTTTGGCGGCGAGTGCCCTTACCTTCTCCCTCCAAGTCTCCCGGTAGAAGGTCCCATCCAGCACCAGTATGCTGGTCCCTATTTTTTGTTGAACTTCTTTTATCAACCTCTTGTAGACCTTTTTCTTGAACTTCTCTGTCGATATGAGGGTTGCGCCCAGCCTGCTGGAGAGGATCCTGGCGATCGTGCTCTTTCCCGTCCGGGGTGGCCCGCAGATGATGATGACTGGGAGCTTCACGTAAACGTTTTAACCGGCAACAACTATATTTTATAGCCGGCCACACCGCGTTCCCGCTCCGAGCTGTGAGGAAGCGGGCATCCGGGTGTGGCGACAGGATGTGGACCCGAGTACTGGGCTTCGGGTCTGAGATAGGTTCGGCACTCCCCGTCACCTTGCGGCCACCCAGATCCGGTTGATTCCGCCGGAGGCCACTGCTATCGGGGTCCGACTAAGCCATGCGAGTCATAGGGCTCCAGTTGCCTGCTGGGGTTCCCCGGCAGGTAGCTGGAGTACCTGGCGCACGGCTCAGTAACACGCCGTCAACCTACCCTGGGGAGGGGGATAACCTCGGGAAACTGAGGATAATCCCCCATAGGCTAGGAGTGCTGGAAGGCCTCCTAGCCCAAAACCGGCGGGTTTCCGCACGGGCCCCAGGATGGGACGGCGCCCTATCAGGTAGTTGGTGGTGTAACGGACCACCAAGCCTACGACGGGTACGGGCGATGGGAGTCGGAGCCCGGAGATGGGCACTGAGACAAGGGCCCAGGCCCTACGGGGCGCAGCAGGCGCGAAACCTTGGCAATGGGCGAAAGCCCGACCAGGGGACCCCGAGTGCCGCTGGTCTTCGGATCAGCGGCTTTTCCCCAGTCTTAAAAGCTGGGGGAATAAGGGGTGGGTAAGGCTGGTGCCAGCCGCCGCGGTAATACCAGCACCCCGAGTGGTGGCCACGATTATTGGGCCTAAAGCGCCCGTAGCCGGGCCTGCAAGTCCCTCGTGAAATCGGGCCGCCTAACGGTCCGGCGCGCGAGGGATACTGCAGGCCTTGGGGCCGGGAGACGCCAGGGGTACTCCTGGGGTAGCGGTGAAATGTGTTAATCCCAGGAGGACCACCGGTGGCGAAGGCGCCTGGCGATAACGGTCCCGACGGTGAGGGACGAAGGCTGGGGGAGCGAAGGGGATTAGATACCCCCGTAGTCCCAGCTGTAAAGGATGCGGGCCAGGCCTTGGGTGGCCGTTAGAGGCCACTCAGGGTCGGAGGGAAGCCGTTAAGCCCGCCGCCTGGGAAGTACGGCCGCAAGGCTGAAACTTAAAGAAATTGACGGGGGAGTACACAAGGGGTGGGTCCTGCGGTTTAATCGGATTCAACGCCGAACAACTCACCAGGGGAGACAGCTGGATGAAGGCCGGGCTGAAGACCCTGCCGGACTAGCTGAGAGGTGGTGCATGGCCGTCGCCAGCTCGTGCCGTGAGGCGTCCTGTTAAGTCAGGCAACGAGCGAGACCCTCGCCCCCAGTTGCCACGGCGTCAACCGGGCACTCTGGGGGGACCGCCGCCGCTAAGGCGGAGGAAGGGGAGGGCGACGGTAGGTCGGTATGCCCCGAAACCCCTGGGCTACACGCGGGACACAATGGGCGGGACAAAGGGCTGCCACCCCGTAAGGGGGAGCCAATCCCCTAAACCCGCCCCTAGTGCGGATCGAGGGCTGAAACTCGCCCTCGTGAAGGTGGAATCCCTAGTAATCGCGGGCCACTACCCCGCGGTGAATACGTCCCTGCTCCTTGTACACACCGCCCGTCAAACCACCCAAGCTGGGCTCGAGTGAGGGCGACTCATCTTGAGTCGCTCGAACTTGAGCTCGGTGAGGGGGGTTAAGTCGTAACAAGGTAGCCGTAGGGGAACCTGCGGCTCGATCACCTCCTGCGTCTCGGGGAGTGCCGAACCCTCAAAGGGCCCGTAGCTCAGTGGTAGAGCGTTGGCTTTGCAAGCCAAAGGTCGCGGGTTCGAGTCCCGCCGGGTCCACGGGATCGATTGGAGCCTTAATGGACCAAGGAGTCAAAAAGTTATGGGATTCACGCGCGTAAAGGCCAAATCCGAAACCCTGCGGAGCCCAGCAGGTGCATTGAAATCGAGTTACTTGTCGGTACGGGGCGGAAGCTCAGAGAGATCGGAATTGAGCCGTATGAAAAGAGGAGGTTCAACACCGTGGATAACAGGACGATAGAAAAGTAGGCGGTGTGGTAATAGAGTTAGAGGGGAGAAGAGCACACACCGTTGCGATCCTCGGTGAGAATGATAAGTCCGTCCTTGGGGTCACAACACTCGAGGAGCTCGGATTGGAAGTCGACCCAGTGACCAAAAGACTTAGGCCAGCAACCCTCATACTGGCCCTAGCTATCAGTTGCCGGGTGCCAGCACCAATCATGCGGCGAGAAGCCCGACGTACTCCAGCTCTCCCGTGATGGGGTTCACTCTGTAGCCTAAAGCTTCAAGGGTTATCACACCCAAGACGGTACGTCTGTCTCCTCGGCGAAAACAACTTCCATGGTGGTCTCAGATTTGTCGTACTTCAACGTGGATCCCAACTTCCCTCTCGATTTCCCTTCCCTCTACGGTTTTGAACGTCTTTTTCCCAATGGGTGCAAGCTGCAGTCTTTTCAACACGCTCTTCGGTATCCAAGAAAAAACGGAACCCGTATCGACGGTGAGTTCAATATCCTTCTCAGCTCCGGTTTCACAGGGTTAGAGACTATGATTTTCACTTTGGTCAGACCCATGGGATCCCCATAATTTTCAGATTCGTCGATTAAGTAAAAGCTCGTGTGCCTTTCAGGGACTTGCGTACTTGGGGAATTCCCTCACAGATAGCAGGCGGGGACGAAGAACACGCGCGTTTTGCCGATCCTGGCTTCTCCCCATTGGTATCGTGTGACGACCAAAGCCCGGTCGGGCTGATACTTCTCGATGAAGCTGCGCAGGGCCCTCGGTATCCGGGTGGCATCGGTGGGGTACCTCACTTCAATGGGGATGGGTTTTTCGCCGCTGGTCAAGACGAAGTCGACTTCGGTTCGGGCAAAGGTCCGCCAGAACCGGAGCTGCTCGGCACCGAATAAGCGCACGAGCGACATGAGGACGTGGTTCTCTGCAAGAGCCCCAGTGTCAGTCCTCTGTCCTAGGGGCTGGAAGCTATTGAATACTTGATCCCGCAGGCCGGGGTCGTAGAAGTACACCTTAGGTGTTTTCCGGAGCTCCGTGCGCGGGTTGCGACAGAAGGGTCTCAGCAGAAGAAGCACATAGGTCTCGCATAGTGCCGAGAGAATCCTCCGTAGCTCTGCGTATAGAGACCGAGTTCTGAGCACAACTCTTTTATGTTCAGGAGGGAGAGAGAAGGGGCAAGGGCACGCACGGTGTCGCGGTACTTGAAAGCGTCGGAAAAACGCAAGAATCCGACTACATCCCGGGTAATGTAAGTGTCGTAGATCCCCCTTCAGCACCGCACGCTTGGTCTCCACATCCTCAGCCAGCACGACCGCCGGGTAACCGCCGAAGATCATGTACTCCTGGAGCTGCTGGTCAAGCTCGCGCACGAAGGCATCTCGGGAGGGGAGGTGAACATCCCTCGCCTGCCAGGAAGCGCCGTGCAGGCTCTCCATAACGCTCGTGCATCCGGTGCAGGCGCTCTGAACGCGCGAGTAGGAACTCTGAGAAGCTGAAGGGGAGAAGCTCGAAGAAGAACACTCGGTCCACCAAGTAACGCCCCCCTCGCTCCCGTGAGTTTCCAGCGAAGAGCTACCGGGTGACGATAAACTTGGCGTGCTCGAACGAATCGTAGAGGAGCTTCAGGTACCTGCCCGGCTCCCGGACGTAGTGATACTCGTCGAGCAAAAAGTAGTGTCGTTGCCCCGCCGGAGATGAAGCTGGAGATGTAGTCCTTCGGGTTTCGCTCGAAGACCTCCAATACATCAGGATCCCCAAAGTTCAGGAAGATAACACGCCCTCGTGCCTGCAGGCGCTCAGCTAGGAGCTTGAGAAGGGTGGTCTTCCCTGGTTGCCTCGGGCCCCGGATCGCGTAGGCCTCGCGCCGATCCATTAGCGCTCGAGCAGTTGCATAAGATCGTGGGGGACCACGTGTTCTGCTCTCATCTTAAAAGTTTTTAAATTTTTCTTGAAGAATTGCTAAAAACTTTAAATTTTTCTAAAGATGTCTTTCGGTTAACTTTTAATCACAAAAGGGTACATTTTGTTAAATCGAAAGGGCTTTAAACGTCACTTGGAGGTAATTCATGGGAAACCTGAGGAGGCCGAACGCAAACGAGGCAACGGGAACGTTCAACCGCTCTAGGAACGTCGCCCCAATATCGGGGCTCTGCACCAGGTGCATCGACGGGTGTATGGGTGGATGTGAGGTCTGGCTGGCATCCTTCAGAGGGAGGGAAGTATTGTACCCTCAGCCTTTTGGGGAGATAACCGCGGGAGCGGACAAAGAGTACCCCGTGGACTACTCGCACCTGAACATCCAGGGCTACGCAAGGGGGGCTAAGGGCCTGGAGGGTGAGGTAGGTCCGGATCAGGCCATCTTCTCGAACGTCGACACCACGACGGAGTACGGGTGGGAGAAGAAGGTGAAGATGCGCCTCCCGATTTTCACAGGGGCACTCGGCTCCACCGAGATAGCTCGCAGGAACTGGGAGCATTTTGCAGTGGGTGCCGCCATTTCAGGCATCACAATCGTGTGCGGCGAGAACGTGTGCGGCGTGGATCCAGAGCTCGAGCTCGATTCGAGGGGGAAGGTAAAGAGGTCCCCCGAGATGGACCGCAGAATAGAGATATACAAGAGGTTTTACGAAGGGTACGGGGAGATCCTCGTTCAGGCGAACGTCGAGGACACGAGGCTGGGGGTCCCAGAATACGTCGCGAGCAAACACAACCTCGAGACCATCGAAATCAAGTGGGGGCAGGGAGCGAAGAGCATAGGTGGTGAGATAAAGGTGAAAACGATAGAGAGAGCCATCGAGCTCAAGAGGAGGGGGTACATCGTTCTGCCCGACCCCGAGAATCCGGCGGTCAGAAAGGCCTACGAAAGAGGTTCGATCAAGGAGTTCGAGAGGCATTCGAGGCTGGCCTTCGTCAGCAGAGAGTCCTTTTTGGAGGAAGTGGACAGGCTGAGGAGCATCGGGTTCAAGAGGGTAACGCTCAAGACTGGAGCCTATTCCGCGG
This sequence comes from Hadarchaeota archaeon (SeqCode), assembly GCA_964474885.1. Classification (GTDB taxonomy): domain Archaea; phylum Hadarchaeota; class Hadarchaeia; order Hadarchaeales; family JAWBSP01; genus JAWBSP01. The sequence goes on along the minus strand of CAYYWO010000004.1, from coordinate 8,563 downwards.
TCGACTTGGCGATGGCACTGAGGCTGGGAGCCGAGGCGAAGCTGGACTTAATCACGATAGATGGCGCGGGCGGCGGGACGGGTATGAGCCCGTGGCCGATGATGAACGAGTGGGGTATCCCGACGTTCTATCTGGAGGCCCTAGCCTACCAGTTCTGCAGGAAGCTTGAGCAGAGGGGCTTCAGGGTCCCCGACCTAGCCATGGCCGGAGGCTTCTCCTCCGAGGACGGGGTGTTCAAGGCGATAGCCATGGGAGCACCCTACGTGAAGGCGGTGTGCATGGGGAGAGCGCTCATGATACCTGCAATGGTGGGCAAGAATATTGAGAAATGGCTGAGGGAGGGCAACCTGCCAAAGACTGTCTCCAAGTACGGGAACAGTGTGGAGGAGATCTTCGTGTGCTACGAGGAACTGAGGGAGAAGTACGGGGACGAGATAAAAAACATACCCCTAGGGGCGGTGGGCATGTACACCTTCTGCCAGAAGATAAAGGTGGGGTTGCAACAGCTGATGGCAGGCAGCAGGAACTTCAAGATTTCGACCATATCCCGCAACGACTTGGTAGCCTTGACCGAGGAGGCGGCGAGGATCTCAGGGATCCCATACGTGATGGAGGCCTACAGGGAAGAGGCGGAGAAAATCCTCGAAGAGTAGGCTCCGTAGCGTTCGGCCAACCGGGCTGAGTTTACAGCTTTTTAAACTTTTTTACAAAGATTAATTGGCAGATGCGGCATGCAGAGTAATTTTGCATGCTAAGACTGATCGCGATCGATGCGGATGAGGTTGCACAGGCGCGAGGGTCAAAGAAGCCACCCAGTGGATGGCTCGGCTCGGGCGCCGAGGAAGGGCGTGGCAAGCTGCGAAAAGCCCCGGCGAGCCGCATGCAGGCGTAGAACCGGGGATGCCCGAATGGGACTTCCTGACGGGGTAAAACCCCGTCGCTCCCGGCAGGGAGCGGGAACGCCCCGAACGGAAACATCTTAGTAGGGGCAGGAAAAGAAAGCAATCGCGATCCCCTGAGTACCGGCGAGGGAAAGGGGGACAGGGCAAACCGAACCTGGTGGGGAAACCCACTGGGGATGTGGGGTTGTAGGACCTCCCCCAATTCCTCGCACCCGAAGCCGAACTCGCCTGGAATGGCGGGCCATAGAGGGTGAAAGCCCCGTAGGCGTAAGGGTGCAGGATACGAGGGGAGGTATCCTGAGTACCGCGCCTTGGATTTGGCGTGGGAAGCTGGGGGTCACCAACCTCCAACCCTAAATACGTCCCGAGACCGATAGCGAACGCAGTACCGCGAGGGAAAGCTGAAAAGCACCCCGGGAGGGGGGTGAAAAGAGCCTGAAACTGGGTGGCGACAGGTGGACGCTGCCCGAAAGCGCTGAGTCCTCCCGAAGGGTGAGGCTGCAAGGCCGAACCCGAGGGGGGAGGAGCGGGGTGGCGTCGTCCGTCTGGAATCACGGGCCAGGGAGTTTGCCGTCGTGGCGAGGTTAAGGTGACCGAAGCCGAAGCGAAAGCGAGATGCCCGCAGCCTCCATTTTGGAGGTGAGGGGCCGGGTGTGAAAGCGCCCGGAGTCACGGCGGCAAGACCCGAAACCGGGCGATCTAGCCCGGGGTAGGCTGAAGCCCCTCATACGAGGGGTGGAGGGCCGAACCGGTCTTGACGTGCAATTCGGTCGGATGACCCTGGGCTAGTGGCGAAAGACCCATCAAGCCCGGTGATAGCTGGTTCCCCCCGAAGCTGGCCGCAGTCAGGCCCGGCGCGAGGTCGCCTGCGGTGTAGAGCACCGATTGGGAGTTGATGGGGGGAAACCCTCACTCTCCCAGTCGAACTCCGAAGCCGCAGGCACCGTAGACCGCCGGAGACGGGGTGCGGGGGGAAAGCTCCCGCTCCGAGAGGGGAACAACCCAGACCGGGGTTAAGGTCCCCAAGTGCGGGCTAAGTGTCGAAATCCAAAGGAGGTCCTCTCCCTTAGACAGCGGGGAGGTAGGCTTAGAAGCAGCCATCCTTTAAACAACGCGTAAAAGCGGACCCGCCGAGGGAGAGGGCGCCGAAGATGGACGGGGCTAAGCCCGCCACCGAGACCCCGGGGCAGGCCGGAAGGCCTGATCCGGTAGGGGGGCGTCCGGCACGGGTAGAAGCCGGGTCGTGAGATCCGGTGGACCGTGTCGGATCGCAGATCCTGGCGGTAGTAACAGCAAAGCCGGGTGAGAATCCCGGCCGCCGAAGGGGCCCGGGTTCCTCGGCAATGGTCGTCAGCCGAGGGTTAGCCGGTCCTAAGGTGGCTCTCAACCAGAAGCCACCGAAAGGGAATCCGGTTAACATTCCGGAGCCACCCGGGTACCAGCGGCGACGCAAGCTCCCCTGCCGACGGCTCGGGATAGGGCGAGTGGGGTCGTCGCCCCACCCAACCACTCAAGCCTGGGGAGTTCCGTAAAGGAGAGAACCAGGTGAAGGTGGGATGGGCCTGCCGCAAGGCGGGTTCGCCCGATTCCTGGGTCCCGTGAAAAGGCAGGGGAGAAATGGGATCCCGGGTGACCGTACCTAGAACCGACACAGGTGCCCCTGGGTGAGAAGCCCCAGGCGTGTCGGGTGATACCGGGCCAGGGAATTCGGCAAATTAGCCCCGTAACCTCGGGAGAAGGGGTGCCCGTGGTCTCTAACCGCGAGTCCTCCCTCCAGGGAGGGCAAGCGGGGTGGGACCGCGGGTCGCAGTGACAAGGGGGGACCGACTGTTTAATAAAAACGTAGCTAGCCGCTAGTCCGAAAGGATTGGTACGGCTAGTGAATCCTGCCTACAGGCGGTACGTGAAAGCCGGGTCCAACCGGCTTAAGCGCCGCCAATGGGCGGGGGTAACTATACGTCAGGTGCCAAGGTACCTGGCGGGTTACAACCCTCTTAAGGTAGCGTAATACCTTGCCGCTTAATTGGCGGCTTGCATGAAGGGATCAACGAGTCCCCCACTGTCCCGGCCCGGAGCCCGGTGAACCCACTTACCGGCGAACATGCCGGTGACCCCCGAAGGGAAACGAAGACCCCGTGGACCTTTACTGCAGCCTGTCGCTGGGATGCGGCTCTGGATGCAGAGCGTAGGTGGGAGCCCATGAATCCAGGTCTCCGGGCCTGGTGGAGGCGCCAATGGAACACCACCCATCTGGGGTTGCGTCCCTAACCCCCGAAAGGGGGGACAACGGCAGGTGGGCAGTTTCGCTGGGGCGGCAGCCCCTGGAAAAGATATCCAGGGGGCCCAAAGGTCGGCTCAGGCGGGTCAGAACTCCGCCGTAGACTGCAAGGGGAAAAGCCGGCCTGACTGCGAGCTCACCATCAAGGCTCGCAGGGGCGAAAGCCGGGCCTAGCGAACCCGTGTGTCCCCATTGGTGGGGGCCACGGATGACAGAAAAGGTACCCCGGGGATAACAGAGCCGTGGCGGGCGAGAGTCCCCATCGACCCCGCCGTTTGCTACCTCGCTGTCGGCTCTTCCTATCCTGGCCGTGCAGCAGCGGCCAAGGGTGGGGTTGTTCGCCCATCAAAAGGGAACGTGAGCTGGGTTTAGACCGTCGTGAGACAGGTCGGATGCTATCTTTCGGGGGTGCCCGCCGCCTGAGGGGAAGGTGACCCTAGTACGAGAGGAACAGGTCGCCGGCGCCTCTGGTGTACCGGTCGTCCGACAGGGCGACGCCGGGTAGCCACGCGCCAGCCGATAAGGCCTGAAGGCATCTAAGGCCGAAGCGGCCCCCGAAAACAGGCGGCGTACCTTCTGGCCCGAAAGGGCCAGGAGGGAAGGGCTGGGGCTAGAAGACCCCGTTGATAGGCCGGGGGTGTAAGCGCCGAGCCCGAAAGGGCGAGGCGTTCAGCCCACCGGTACTAATCGCCCGAAGACCCTCGCGCCTGTGCAACCTCTCCAACCTTTCTACGAATTTGAAGACCCTAGCTGATTCTAGGCTCAAAGCCTCATTAGCAATGCTGGTGTGAAAGGAGGCCCCTAGGATTTGAGAAGTGTTTATCTGTTACAAACACTTCACGCGAACTGTTTATCTGTTATCAACACTTCTCTACACTTGCACTAAATATCGCTTCTTGTTACGGTTTTTGGTCGCCTTCAGAGAAGTCCGGCTTTTAGCTTCCGAGGCGGAAACATTGTTGGATCCACTGGTTCTGCTGGCGGCTTTGGGGCTCATGCTTGTCTCGGGCTTTGTCTCAGATTTCCTCTTCCGCCGGACCCTCATCCCGGATACTGTCTTCCTCATGTGCTTGGGTATCCTCTTGGGACCTGTTCTCGAGATCTTCCCTTTGGATGTTCTGGGGTCCCTAGCACCTTTCGTGGGCTCCCTCGCCCTGATAGTGATCCTGCTGGATCAGGGCATGGAGCTGAGCTACGGCAGGGTATGGAAGCAGGCCCCGAGGGCCCTCCTTCTCTCCTCCACCACCTTCGTTTTCTCGACACTCCTGATCTCCCTCGTGGCCCGCTTCGTGCTGGATCTCCCCTGGCTTCAGTCCCTCATGCTTGGAGGGGCTCTGGGAGGAACGAGTTCGGTCATCGTGCCCCCCCTCCTAGACAAGTTGCAGCTTGAAAGGAGGGCTGGGACAGCACTCTTCTTGGACTCGGTCGCCACGGATGTCCTGTGCATCGTCTTCGTCCTGACCCTCTGCCAGCTGGGCATGCTCTCCCTCTCCCAGCTGGGCAGGCAATTTGCTCTAGTCTTCCTCTCAGCCCTCGCCCTGGGCACGCTGGCCGGACTGGCTTGGCTATCCGGTGCTCGGAAGCTGCTGGAGTTCCCTTGTTTCTATACTCTACTGCTTTCCTTCTCCCTCCTGCTCTACGTGGGTGCCGAGTGGATGGGCATTAGCGGGGGCATCTCCGTTTTTGCCTTCGCCCTGACCTTGGGCAACGCGCCCAAGCTGGGCAGGCTCTTCTCTATCCCCGCCCCGAAACTCAAGGAGGATGTGAGGAGGTTCCATGACGAGGTGACCTTCATCATCCGCACCTTTTTCCTAGTTTACTTGGGCTGCATGCTCACTCACGAGTTCTTCGACCTGCTGCCTGTCAGCGTGCTCATCTTCCTCGTTGCATGGATAGCCAGGTACTTCTCGGCCAGGCTATCGGCCCTCGGGGATCCCCTGCTGGGGAAATACTCGGGCCTGATTGGTTGTCTCTTCCCGAAGGGCCTAGCTTCAGCCGTCCTAGCTTACCTCCCCCTGCAGTACGGCTATGAGCAGGCCTCCAGCTTCCCAGCAATAGTCCTCACTGTAATTCTTCTCTCCAACCTGCTGTCCGTGGGAGCCTGTCTGAAGGTTAGAAGGAAATAGCGCCGTTCGGGCAGGCTGTCTCGCAGGCCCTGCAGTCCGCACAGGCGTTAGCATCCACCTGGGCCTTCCCTCCCGTTACCTTTATTGCCCCCATCGGACAGATCTTCTCGCACTCTCCGCAGCCTGTACACTTATTCAGGTCGATTTTGGGCGGCATTTTGCCTTTTCCAGAGAGAAGTTATATATCCAGCGAGCCGGTTCCGCTCCGTCTTGCTGAGCCCTGGCATCAACTCCGAAAGTACCCGCTTGTTCCTGTCGAAATCCGCCCCGAACTTGTCGGAGTGGGCTTGGAGGAGCTCGAACGCTGCCCTCTTGATGGACGTGGTCCTCACTCGCCCCATTCTTTCCTTTCGGGTCCCATCAATTTGAGTGCGAGCCTCACGACCTCCTCGGGATCCCTGCCGAAAACCCTCACCATAGGCTCCTTTCCCGCCCCTCCCCTGTCCAGTATCACTTGGGGTACCTGCCCCAGCCGCTTGACGACTAGAGCTGGCCCCCACTCCAGAGTCTTCCTCCCCGGAGGCTCCTGCTTTCGATCAAACTCCCCCCACTTGAGGCCCAGCTCCTCGCACCTGCGCCGGACGCCTTCCCAGTACCTCACGTTCATCCCCGCCCTGATGCTGGGATCGAAGTTCATGAGGCTCAGAACTGCCCGAGCTATGTGCTCCGAGCCTCCCGGGGTGGGGAAACCCACCATCACCGCCCTCCTTCCCGCCCTCACGATCCTTCCCTCCAGGCCCACCACATCCTTGATATCCCTAGCCCAGCTTGGGGCCATGACTATGTTCGTCCCCACCTCGGGCACAAGCCTCCAGCTTCCCCGGGCCTCCACGAACTGTCTGGCAGCCGAGTAAACGGACTCCACCGCTACTGCTCTCTCCACCTCCCTGAGGGCGGGCACCCCGGCTCCTCCGCCCACCTGCAGGGGCTTCTCGAACTCCGAGCGTGTGAACCGGACCGCCCTCCGCACAGCCTCCTCCTCCGGGAAGCCCTTCGAGAGCCCGGCTACCAGCGCGGCCGAAAAGATGCATCCGGATCCGTGCACCCGTGCCTGGATCTTCTCATCCCTGAGCTCCAAGATCCTTTCCCCATCATGAAACACATCCACCACCGTCTTCCCGGGCAGGTGGCCGCCCTTGATCACGACCGCCCGGATGCCCGAGTCCACGAGCTTCTTGGCCGCCCTTATCATATCCCTCCTGCTCCTGATCCTCATCCCCGCCAGCACCTCAGCCTCCGGGAGATTAGGGGTTACCATCCATGCCCTCTTGGCCAGCTCCAAGAGCTCGGAGAGGGCGTCTTCCTCGATGAGCCGCCGCCCCGTGCTTGCGCGCAGGATGGGATCCACGACGAGCTTCACCCTGTTTGCGTACCTTCTGACGCACCTTATGATTTCCGCCGAAAAAAGGATCCCTGTCTTCCCCCACTTTATCTCCAGATCCTCCAGAACGGCTTTCAGCTGGGCCTGCACGAGCTCGGCAGGGAGGACATGCACCTGCCTGACACCCTTTGTGTTCTGCACGGTGACAGCGGTCAGGACGCTCGCGCCGTGGACGCCCAAAGCCAGGAAGGTCTTCAGGTCGGCTTGGATTCCCGCCCCTCCACAGGAGTCGGAGGCCGCAATGGTCAGCACGGATAATCTCTTCATCACCTATAGATGGATCAGCAGTAAATGGTTGGAACTGCATGGTGTTTCTAAGAGAACAGACCCGAGATTGTTTCTCAAAAGCAAACGTTTAATAACCGAGTGGTTCGCCAATGAGATACGTTGCTTTAGCATCCTTTATTTGAATCTCCAACACCTGCCCCACCTGTGCCCTTTCCAGTATCACCTGCTTGTAGTTGGGTGCCCTGCCTATGTACCCTCCCCTGGGCCCCTCCTCCGTAACCAGCACCTCCATCCTCTCCCCCACGTACCTCCGGTTGACCTCCAGCCCGATCTCCCTGCAGAGCTCCGCCATCTCCCGGGACCTGCGGGCTACTTCAGCCGAGTCCAGCAGCTTCAGCCTGCAGGCCTCGGTGCCAGGCATGGGGGAGAACTTCGAGAGGTTCACCTTGTCGGGCTTCACCCGGCGGATCAGCTCGCACGTCTCCTGAAAATCCTCCTCGGTCTCGGTGGGGTAACCCACGATGATGTCGGTGACCAGCTGGATCCGCGGGAACCTGGACCTGAAGTGATCCACCAAGAACTCGAAGTCCCTGACCCTGTAGCCTCTCCTCATGGACTGGAGAACTCTGTCGCTGCCTGACTGCACGGGCAGGTGCAGGAACTTGTAGATCTTTGGAGAAGCATAAACCTCTGCCAGCTCCCGGTATATCTTCAGGGTGAAGGCAGGGTTCATCATGCCCACCCTTATCCAGAACTCCCCCGGCAGGCTCACCAGCCTCCGCAGGAGGGAGGGAAGGTCAGTCCCTAGGTCGAAGCCGTAAACGGCGTTGTCCTGGGAAGTCACGAGGATCTCCTTGGCGCCCTCCTGAACTGATCTCCTCACCTGCTCCTCGATGGATTCGGGCCTGAAGCTCCTCAGCCTCCCCCTCGCGAGCCTCACCGAGCAGTAAGTGCAGTTGGACAGGCACCCCTCAGCTATCTGCACGATGGCACTCACGCGGTTCAGCCTCACCCTAGGCAGCAGGGGCTTCTCCACGGGCTCCGAAACCAGCTGCCTCACGGGTCCTTCCCCCCGGCGCACATGCTCCAGCACCTCGGGGAGGCTGGTTATGGACCGGCAGGAGATGGCATCCAGATCCCTCACGCTCTTGGGGTCTATCAGGGGCAGGCACCCAGCCACCACCACCCTCTTCCCAGACTCTCTGAGGAATTGGATTCTGCTCAGCATCCTCCTATAGGTGACGCCCTTCACCGCACAGGTGTTCAGGATTACAACATCCGCTTCATCCAAGTTTTTGGTGAAGGGGATGCCTGCCTGCTTGAGCTGCCCTAGGATGAGCTCCGTGTCCCCTTTGTTCGCTGTGCAGCCGTAGGTCTCGACGTAGACCTTCATCAAAAAGAGAAACTGAGCGTTGAAAGACGGTCCTGAAATTCGTTAATCTTCAGCTGATGAACTCGCGCAGCTTTCTCAGTCTTTCGCTTTCAAGCAACTCTGGAATTAATCTCTCAAGCTTCTCCGGATGTAGGTTGATTATCACGTGAAGCCTCCTCGGGTCGTCGGGAAGCCGTGATTGCGTCAAATTCGCCTTGACTTCACGCGCCGCCCTAGGCGCCATATAGCCCGAGCCAAGCACCGTCCTGAAAAGCC
>CAYYWO010000003.1:0-150225 GCA_964474885.1 Hadarchaeota archaeon (SeqCode) | reverse complement strand
CTTCAGCCGTCGCTGGGCATGCCCCGTCTTTGAAGCAGGAAGCTTCTTGCGGGAGGTGGGGGTGGTTCACTGCTCAGCCGGACGTGGGAGTACAAAGAAACCAAACTTAGAATTGTGGCGGAGGACCAAAAGGCCATAGAGATCGCAATCAATGAGGCCTTGAGGGCTCGGCAGATAGTGGAAAGTTATGTTGCAAAATACCCTGAGTTCAGGTTCTCACTGGAGCCGATCGACTTGGGCGGGGAGCATCCGAGAGTCATAGAGCTGATGCTGGGTGCTGCCAAAAAAGCAGAAGTAGGTCCTTTTGCCGCAGTTGCGGGGGCCATTGCTGAAGTAGCCTGCGAGGCGGGATGGCAGAAGACTGGGAAAAGCATCGCTGTTGAGAACGGTGGCGATATCCAAGCCATGGGCTCCACCCAATTCACCGTCGGCATTTACGCTGGCTCCTCGCCCCTAAGCGGAGAGCTTGCTCTTAGGCTCAGGAAGAGTGACCTGCCCGCAGGAATTTGCACTAGCTCGGGAACCGTGGGGCACTCCCTGAGTTTTGGTTGGTCTGATGCTACGGTCGTCATAGCGGATCAAGCGAGTTTGGCAGATGCCTGCGCAACCGCAATTGGAAACGTCGTCCGAGGAGGAGACAGGGAGGCCGTGAAAAAAGGACTGGAGCTTGTCGATCAGATGGAGGGAATCAGAGGTGTTGTAATAATAAAGGGTAGCATCCTCGGGCTAAAGGGTAAAATACCTGAAATCTGCCCCTTGTCAGGTGCCGACCTTGAAGTTCTGGAATAGCTCACGGAGCAAGCACAGAACCGAGAAGGGGGTCACCATGCTCGTTTTGGGGTTATCCTTGCTGGGAGGGCTCTTTATCCTCGCATAAAACTCGCCAGCCTTCGAAACTATTTTCAGCTCATGGACGGTCGTCTCTATATCAGGATCTGCAAAAAGCTTCACCCTTACTTTATCGGGACCCGCCACCAAAGCCAGCGTTGCGGCTATGTTGAGAGAACGTGGGAACTTCCTGACGGCTAGGCGTGCGTCTCCCTCGAAGACTAGCTGCCTCTCCTCCACGCTCAGTCCTAAACTCTTCGGGTTCTTTGTAGATGTCAATTCCACTTCTTGAACCTCCGAGGCACTGAGGGCTTTAAGGGCATCTATCCCTCCGACTGCGCCAGAGGGTACTATCAAACGGGCACCCGTCCGACCCGAAATCGAAAGCAATTCCTGCAACAATTCCTGATCCAGGAGGGCACCCACGCTCAGGACCATCAGGTTTTTGCCCGAGCTGAGAACCCGAGAGGCATATTGACGCACGGCCTCGTGTGAAGCTGCCTCAATCACGAGCTGAACCGATTCGTCGTCCAAAATCTCATCCAGGTTGGACGCTACTTTGGGGGGTCTCGACAGGCGGGCACATAACTCCCTAGCCCTCTCCGGGCGCTTATCGTACACCCAAGAGAGCTCAATCCCTTCGACCAGTCCTCGATCGATGCCCCCTGCTATACTCTTGCCAACCGCACCACAGCCCACCAAAGCTATGCGCATCAAATTTTTAACTTAGCCTATATGAAACGAGGTTCGACGGACATGAGGCAAGAGCTTCTTTAACTTTCCAATTTCCCTATACCAACATCACCTCCCGGGACAATTTTTGGGAGCCTAGCTACAATTATAGCGGCTACAGAAACCCGCCGTTACTAGCATTGGACTTCGTCGACTATGGGTGCGTGCTTCCTCCACTCCTGGATGTCAGGGGTCCCTTGACATCAATGCCTCATGAAAGAAAGTCCGAAATCACCGCACCTGGGCCCAGGCCTGGGAGCTGTACTGGTCGCCAGGCCTCAATCACTTCATGCCTACGGTGAAGTATTTCTCCCTGCCTTTGGAGATTTTGACCTTCATGTTCAGGGTAAGGGGGTGGATGTCGAGGAAGTTTCGAAATTGGCTAGGGAATTGCAGGAGCTGAGACCCTTCTTCGAGAAAGTAACTAAGTGGTTTAAAGTGGTTTGAAGTAGCTTTCCCTCTGGAAGAACGTTCTGCGTGCCGCGAGGTGGGGTCGCTGGGATTCGAACCCAGGTCACCGGCTCCCAAAGCCGGCAGGATAGACCAGGCTACCCCACGACCCCATCCCGAACGATACCGGCTGAACTATAACTCCTTCCTACTCAGTGCAGACTTGCCAGGGGATTCTTCTACTTCAACTTCGATGACACGGATGTTACTGGGGAGTTTGGGGGCGATCTGGTGCAGCAGGTAGTTCGCCAGTTCTTCTGCCGTTACCTCTCTAAGCGGGAGAATCATGACATCCGAGACCGGGAAGACGAACCTCTTGCCGGGCACTTTCACTTCGATTTCATCGCCCGACTGCTGGATGGAGACCTGCGGGTTCATGGAGGGCAAAAGAACCTTGTGATCCAGTTTACCGCACTCGCTCGAAACAACTTCGTTCAGTTTGAGGAAATCCATGAGCATCCCCCTCTCCCCCACTTCCCCCTCCAACCTCACCGTTACCAGCCAGTTATGGCCGTGGAGGTGCTCACACTTCTCATGGGAGACCAGGAAGTGGGCTCCGCTGAAGTGAAGACCCCTAACCGAGAGCCTCATGGCAATCCCATAAATTTGTGCAGCTGAGGTAAAACCCGGACATCCAGCCCGCTTGATGCCGCCAGCTGGGACCACCAGAGCAGCTTTTGGGGAGAAGGTGGCTTGATCCCTCTTATCGGAGTGACTGGCTGAAGAACTATCCGCACGCCTGTCCGCGCCAGCAAAGAAAAGATCTCCCTGAGACTTTTCTCCTCAGTCGAGTCCAAGAGCACAATCTTAGCGAAGGTATCAACCCCACTTTCCATTGCCACCCGGATACAGTCTACCTCCCGCAGAAACAAGTCCCTCCACTCACTCCTCGGCACCGCACGGTGATCTGGGAGTTTCACGTCTATGGAGACGTAATCCAGTTTGTCCACCACTTCCCTGAGTTTAACCACGCTTACCCCAGCCGTCTCGAGATAGGTTCTAAATCCGTTAGACTTCAAGGACACGAGGATTTCCGGGAGCAGGGGGCTCGTGAGCGGTTCACCCCCAGTTACGGAGACGCTGTGCAGGTCCGGCGTCCTCAGGCTACGAACATAGCTCAAGATCCTCCGGACTGGCATTGGATTCTTCACCCTCTGGAACTTCCCGGAGCCGGGGGAGGTTTCCACCCTGCAGAACTCAGAGGGCTTCCAGAGCTGGCTTGTGTCACAGTAGATACACCTAAGGGGGCAGCCTGAAAGCCTGATGAAGATTTGCCTCCTACCGGCCAGCAGGCCCTCACCCTGAAGGGAGCTGAAGATCTCCGCGGGATAACTCATCATTTTATGACGGAGGCAGCTCATCTATGATGCTATCCCCCCTGGCCCGGCAGAAGATCCAAGAGATGTTACTGGATGATGTCGGGTTTGGTGATCTGGCGAGTAAGGGTGTGAGCAAAAAAATCAAAGCCTGCATCTTCGCGAAGAGCGGAGGCATCCTTGCGGGTACTGAGGAAGCTCAATATGCTTTTACCCTGGTTGGTGCCGATGCCCGAATCCTAAAGCAGGACGGGAGCAAGCTCAGAGGAGGGGAGCGTATCATAATTGTGAGAGGACGGGCCGCGGATGTGTTCTCGGCTGAGCGCGTCGCCCTGAACTTGCTGATGTGGATGAGCGGCATCGCCACCACCACCGCCCAGATGGTTGAGCTAGCAAAACAGACTCATCCCGGGGTCATCATAGCATCAACAAGAAAGACCATCCTCCCCATTTTCGATAAGAAGGCTGTAGAAATTGGAGGAGGAGACCCCCACAGGCTGAGGCTGGATGACTGCATGCTTCTCAAATCTAACCAGATAAAGATCCTCGGAGGAATAGAGAAGGCTTTAAAACTTTCTAAATGCAGCTTCACCAAGAAGATAGAGGTGGAGGCTGAAACGCCGAGGGAGGCTGTCGAAGCAGCTAGGCTAGGGGCGGACATAGTCATGCTTGATAACTTCTCCGTTGAGGATGTCAGAAAAACCGTTCAGATGCTGGAAAGGGAAGGGCTCAGGGACAAGATAATATTGGAGATCTCCGGAGGGGTGAATCCGTCGAACGTGAGGGAATACGCAGAGCTAAAACCTGATGTCATATCCTCCAGCTACATGACCATGCGTCCATCGCCCGTGGACTTTTCGCTGGAGGTTTTATAAAAGAAGCATATTGCACGATGGAGCAACTGACCCCCGATGAGAGGAAGGTTTACGAGACGATGAAGCGCCTAGGGGCTACAAATCCCAACACCCTGAAGACCGCCGACGACATAGCCAGGACGGCCGCTCTTCCCAAGGGCAGGGTTAACAATGCCCTGATTTCCTTGGTCAACAAGAAGATCGCCAAAAGGGTTGCTAGAGAGAAGGCGGCCGGCTACTACCTCCTCAAGTGACTTGGCGGCCCAAATTTGAAATCCCTAGGCGTTCAGTTTAGTTGTGAAAAGGTCCGGCATAGCTGAACTACCGCTCCACGGAGGGAAGTGCCCACCCTGGCTTTTCAGTCGGATGAAAAGGCTAGGCAGAGCCATAACGCAGATTATAGTCGATCAATTCGGTGTGAAGGAGTTCATCAGGCGGATGGGGGATCCCTTCTTCCTGCAATCCCTGGGCTGTGCCCTAGGTTACGACTGGCACTCCAGCGGGCTCACGACTGTTACCTTGGGGGCGCTGAAGGAAGGGCTGGATCCCAGCCTGGGTGTCGTTATATGCGGCGGGAAAGGAAAGGTCTCCAAGCGAACACCGGAGGAGATAAAGAGGACATCGGAAGTCTTTTCCTTTTCAGACTCCAGAATTAGAGAGCTCCAATACGCGAGCAGGATGGTGGCCAAGGTGGACAACGCATGCGTCCAAGACGGTTACCAGCTCTACCACCACTGCTTCATCCTGGCGGAGAATGGGAGCTGGGCCGTGGTCCAGCAGGGGATGAGAGAATACTGGGCTAGGAGATACCACTGGGTTTCCGAGGGGCTTACAAGTTTCGTACGAGAGCCCCATTCCAGCATCATAGGGGAGAGAGTGGAGCAAGCTGTTCTCGACATGACCGCCAGAGAGAGCGAGGGGGCCCGGAGAAGGAGTGTTGAACTCACACGGGAAGATCCAAAGAACTTGAGATACTATTTGCTCGAGGCAACCCAGCGGACCCTGGACGATTATCTGTCCAGAACCCCTCCAGCTAGGCTCTTCATGCCCAGGGATCACTGGGTAAAGGAGCTCTGCCGGGGCACCCTAGCCACCTTGGAAAAAATCAACAAGCTGAGCCCAAAGGACTACGAGGAGCTGGTCGCCATCGAAGGCGTAGGGCCCAAAACCATCAGGGCACTAGCTCTGCTATCGGACCTCATCTTTGGAAAACCTCCTTCCTGGAGGGACCCTGTCAAGTATTCATTCACAGTGGGCGGGAAAGATGGAGTTCCTCATCCCGTGGATCTCAAGTGTTACGATGAAACAATTCAGTTCCTACAGCTCACCCTAAAAGAAGCCATGGTGGATCGGGAGGAGAAGTTAAAAGCCCTCCGCAGGCTTGCTAGGTTGATGGAATCCCGAAATCCCTAAATCGATTCTAACAAATTTTTTGGATCCCGCGGTAACTCAGCCTGGTAGAGTGGCCGGCTGTAGACCTGGGGCGGAAACCGGCATGTCGGGGGTTCAAATCCCTCCCGCGGGACCCTGCAAAAGTGTCCAGATGGTCTCATAGCCATTTCTTCCAAGGCCCCGTTCTCTCTCAGCGCCCTTTCCACGAGGTCTAGGACTAGCTCGACCTCTGAACCACGCACTCCACCAGCTCGTCCTCCCTCCGCCTGATTTCCTCGATCCAACTGCCTCCCGATCCGATTGTAGCGAGGAAGGGGGCATCCTTGGGGTTCGCATCCCTTGGGTGCTCCCCGCATCTGCCTTCCACATCCTCCCAGAGGGTGAAGTAGGGGGACACCTTGTCTTGGTTCAACCGAAACAGATTCTGCTGATCTCGGTAAGCACTAAGCCCTTTCACCAGGTATTGAAAAGTGGCTAGTGGAAGCTTTCTAACTTTTTACTTACCGTTTGCGCTCTCTGGGAGAGCACTCTCCTGGTTTCGTCTTCGTCCCTCGGTTTGGTCTTGTAAAGTGGCGGCCACAACGCGACACAGAGTATCCAAAACAGAACCCCAATCATTAGCCCATTTTTGATCCCTTCTGCTTCTATCAAGATCCCTCCTATTACTGGTCCTACGCCCCTTCCCAACAAATCGGTCGAGAGATTCAATGCGTTTAATGTTCCCCTGATCTCAGGTAAGTTCAGGTTCTGGACCATGGCGTAGGTGTTGGGATAGGCGATGCCCGCGAGAACGCCTCCAAAGAAATACAGATCAAATATCCAACCTGCGGGTTTCCACCACAAATAATCCCAAACGAATTGCCAAATGAGAGGAAAGAATTCGCCTTCTTGGGGTCCGGTATATGGGGGGAGATCGCAAGAGATCGCGGCTAACAAAAGCAACATCCCCGCAGAAATTCCAAATATAGAAAGGGATATCCTACCCGTCCTGTATCTTCTCTCCAACTTATCTCCCAAATAACCTCCAAGCAGCGTGCCAAGAGCGCATCCTATCCAAAAAGCTACTGAGAAAACGGTTGCTAGAAGAATTGGCATACCCGCGGTTCGATGGAAGAAAGTTATGAGCCATATGTTCAGGATTCCCCAGGGTACGCACCCGGGGATGCTTTGAAGAATGATGAATATGTTAGACCTCTTCTGCAAGACTTGCTTGATGTCCTCTATGCTTATCCTGTATTCGTACTTAACCTCTCCTTTCTCGATGAGATCTTTGAACTCCGGCTCAGCCGCAGCTCTCTCAGGCTCTTTGAGCAGGAAGTAAAACAATGCTACCGCAATGAAACCGGCCAACCCGATCACGCGGAAGGGAAATCTCCATCCGAGAGTGGGACCATACAACGCTCCTAAGGCCCCGCCTGCAGCACCCCCTACGCCCGGCAGGATTCCCAACCAAGCGTATACTTTGCCTCTCTCTTTTGGGGGAAAATAATCTGCCACCATGGCGAAGGCTATGGGGAAGAAGCTTCCCAATCCTATGCCAGTGAAAGCTCTAACTACCAGCAAGGAATAAAAAGATCCGGCCAAAGACGTCCCATATGCAAAAGCGCTCCATAGCAGTGCTCCGATTAGCATCAATTTCTTTCTCGAATACTTGTCGGAGAGGTAGCCGAAAACTAACATAGATATCCCCATCAACACGGTGTAGATCGAACACACGAGCCCCATGGCAGGATCGCTTACCCCAAGATCCTCCGTGATCAAGGGAATAAGAGGGGCTAAAGCAGCTTGATCAGCATAGTTGAGTCCGCCTAGAACGATTATAAGCACTATAGATACCAGAACTTCCGTTCGCAAATGTATCCTCAATTTCATAAAAAGGGTGATAATTATGGTAAATAGCTGTTTTTCGCCCTGCTTTAAATCCTGCGAGGGTTGATACACCCCGTAAGCCAGTGGTGGATCCTCTCATCCGGAATCAGGAGAGATTTTTAAGACTGAAATATGGCAATATGTCGAACTAAGGTCGACTCGTCAATCCCGAAGGTGTTTTATCCTTCTCTTTCGGATTTGGGCGCTTCTACTAAACGTCTTCCCGGCACCTGATCATTTCCACGTTCTTAGAATAGGCCAGCGTATTTCAATAGGACGACAAAGAAAGCTACCCCACCTAAAGAACTTAAACCTTTGTTTACAACCCGACTCTCGGACCTGCAGAGACGCAATGCTATCCTGTAACCTGAAAATGGCCAGAAAGGCTTGAGTTCTTGATATGTAAAAATGTCTCCCAATATGTGCAGCGTAATCGCACCAAAAGCAGAAATGAAACCTATTTGCCAGTCCCAACCCGCATAATCGAAAAGAATTGCGAAAACGATGCCAGAAATTATACCAAAAAACAGTGTGTGCGTGGGACCCCGATGTTCCACGAAACACAAGCGTAGGTCGATGTCGGGGAGAGAAGACAGAGCAACTATGAGCATGCATATAATAATTGCCTTATCATTCACCCAATCAAAGGTTATCATAAGAAATGAAAGGATGGTCAACGAGAGACCAGCATGACCCCCAGAGTGCATCAAAACTTGTGTAACAAGGTCTTGTGATTCTTTCCAATCCTTGCAGGGTCTCCGTCATGTATTTCTTTAATTGATAATAAAGATGGAAGAAGAACTAAAGAGACAAATTGTTAACACATGCAAGGCGCTATACGAGCTAGGACTTATCTCAAACAGGAGTGGGAACGTGAGTGGCAGGCTAGAAGGTTCAGAACATTTCTGGATCACGCCTACAAGAATGTGTAAACCCGAACTGACTCCCGAACTCTTGGTCAAATTGGATCTCCAAGGGAGAATCATCGAGGGAAAGGTCTCCCCATCTAGAGAAAAACTCATGCACGCTAGGATCTATCAGACTAAGAAAGAGATAAATGCAGTAGTACACGCACACAATCCGCTCGTTCTAGCCCTGGTCGCATCTGGGATCCCTTTCTGTCCAGAAACTGTGGAGGCAAAGCTGAATATCAACCCCACACTCGTATCACCTAAACCTCCTGGATCTCCAGAACTTGCTGAGGTGGTCTCAAACGCGGTCCAGGAAGACTACAACCTCGTAATCATACCTCGACATGGTGTGATAGCTGTAGGACAGGATCTGCTCGAAGCCAGAGCCATAGCTGAGACTGCTGAGATGGAGGCCAAGTTTTTGCTGGTGTTTACCCTGCTCAAAAAAATGAGATATGTGGACTACTGACGTAGAATGAGGCTGTACATCGTCCAGCACGCACATGCTAAGTCAGAGGAGGAGGATCCCTCTCGTCCCCTGTCAGAAAAAGGCTGGAAGGACTTGGAAAGAGTCGGAAGGGTGATACGAGAGTATGGCCCTCGGCCATCGAAAATCCTCCATAGTGGGAAGCTTAGAGCAAAACAAACAGCAGAATACTTCCAGAAAATCATAGGACCGTTGCCGGTGATCGAGCAAGGGGGATTGAATCCTAATGATGATCCCAAAATCGCTCTTGAGCTAATTCAAAAGGAGGAAGAAGAACTCATGATTGTGGGGCACATGCCCCACCTAGGAAAACTGGTCGGACTACTGGTTACGGGTAATCCCGAACAGAATCCGGTAAACTTCGTACCGGGGATCTTCATATGTTTGGAGAAAACTGATAAGGTATGGAAAATCTCATGGGTCGTGAGACCCAAGACAGAGTAACCTCAAAAATACAAGTTGGATAAGCTAAGACCTCCGACGGAAGCCCAGTCCCTCCAGGACTACTTGGATCAAATCTTTCGGCGACACTGAAAGACAAACATTCAATAGCACTCCCTGTGGATCACGCACTAGCTTTCCCCTAACTGGGTAAAGCTCCACTTTCACCTTCTGTTCCTCCACCTCAAACATACTCGGATCTATCAGGTAGGCTACTGCTACCACATCGTGTAAGTTGACGGACCCCTGCCTGCCCAACATGAAATCGAGCATATGAGAGACCAACCTAGCGGGGGGAGTCTCGGGCTCCAGCTCCTCCAAGAGAGCCCGGGTGAATGCCAGCTTTGGATCTGCCGTTACATCGAGAGGGATTAGAGTTATCGGGATCCCTGACTCAAGGACTATCTTAGCCGCCTCCGGGTCGACGTAAAAGTTGAACTCGCTGTCTGCCGTTACGTTGCCACAACCCCAAGGTTTCAGATGCAGTGCCCCTCCCATGATGATCACCTCTCTCAGGGCACTGGAGAGATTAGGGATCGAGAGGAGTGCCACCGCAACGTTCGTGAGCGGGCCTGTGCAAATGGCTTTGTGAGGAGGGTACCTCCAGAGCTCTAAGAAATGCACAGGCTCAGCCTCGGGCTCTGGAAGTCCGCACTCCCCGAGTCCATCCTCACCATGTACCTCCCGGCATGTATGCAACTCTCTAACTAGCGGTTTGGGCATCCCCATCCCCACTGGGATGTCCAGCCTGCCCATATACCCCAAGACCCTGAGCGCGTTTTTCGTGGTCTGCTGGACCTCCACGTTTCCAGCAACGGTTGTTATTCCGTCTACCTGCACATCCCTGCTCAGCGCTAGGAGCAGGGCTACGGCGTCATCTATCCCAGGATCCATGTCCCAGATCATCAGAGGGGTGTCAGCAGCAGCAGGCCAGAAAGGACGGGAAGGAGAAGGTTATCGCTCATCTGGAGAGGGAGGGACTCGAAAACCATTATTGACAAAGCCACCACTCCTGCCGTGAGAGGCGAAAAGCCGAATATGAAAACGACAGAAAACGTGACAACAAAGGCCGCTAAAGATCCTTCAAGAGATTTTATGGGATTGTGGCTCCACCTGTACCAGCCATATCTACGTCCACAGAACGCCGCTGCCGGATCGGCTAAGGCCAAGATGAATAAAGAGGTCAAGGCTACTCTGTAAGGCAGTGCAATGAACACTAGAAGGAGGCCGAACACCGCGAAGAAGCCTGCCATGTAGAGCTTGAACTCCTCAGCCTGCCGGAATGCCCTGCTGAATGCTTGGTGAACCAGATGAACCAAAAAATCTGTTATCTTTTTCTCTTTCAGCAAAGCGAAAAGATCACCAATGCGGAATTGCCTTGCCGGTTTGGGGTGGGTCACTCTGATTGTTTCAACGAAAATGAATGCGACCGTGACAAAGGAGAGACATAGAAAACCAAAATCCGGATGTACAAAAAAGGATGCACCCAAGACAACAAAAACGAGGAAATGATAAAGAGAGCGATAGGAGCTTGGCTTTATCTTAAACGAGAAATGGTATGCAGTTAAAGCTAGGGCGACGGCAAGAACTCCAAAAATGGCAAGAGAAAACATATTTTCAATCAGGAGGTCGCGAATCCAGAAACAGTCCGAGAGGTAGGAGAATAGATCGAAACGATAACACGCCATCACCACAAAGAAACCAAAAGAAGGAGAAAGAATCTTAGCCCACCCGTGGATCTTTCTTTTTAGTAGGTAGTACGTACCGAGGACCAGCGAAACGAAGATTATCCACATCCCACCAACTCGAAACGCTGTGGGGGAAATCATCAAACGTAATAACCGCAATTAAATAGCTCTAATTTGGTTGGTTAAGCGACTCAGTCCAGTCTAAGAGTACGCCGGGGGTGGGATTTGAACCCACGAGGCCCCAACGGGCCACACGCTCTCCAGGCGTGCGCCTTACCTGGCTAGGCTACCCCGGCATCAAATAATTGGTTATCCGGACTACTTCCATTTTCTTGGGTAGGTCCCGGGCTGCATGATGACCCTGATCGGCTTGGCCACGAGACCCCTATCAGCCTCAACAATTTGCCTGGATGTCATCTGAGCCTCCATCAAGGCGACTAGCTCCCCCTTGAGCGTCATTACCGCAACCATATTTCCCACCGATATCCCGGTCTCAACCGAGAGCACACCCGGAGCGGCAAGGCTTGCACCGTGGCAGATCGCGTCCACCGCACCATCTCGGATGACGATCTTTGGCAAATGCCTGACAGCTGCTTCTACCGGTAGGATAACCTTTTTTATCATATCTTCCCTCCCGTTTTCCCTCCAGAAGGCGAAAGCATCCATCACGTCGTGGAGGGTCACCAACGACTCCTCTTCACTGAAAGGGCCGCTTTTGGTTCTTCTGAGCTCCAGCATGTGCGCCCCACACCCCAAAGCCTCTCCCATATCAAAAACGAGTTTTCTCACGTATGTTCCCGCTTGGCAGCCTATCCTCAAAAGGACATCTTTTCCCTCCTTTTCGAGGAGCTCGATGAAATGCACCTTCCGCCTTCTAACCTGCCTCTTGACAGCGGATCTGAGTGGAGGTCGCTGGAAGATTTCCCCAGTGAACTCTTGGATGATCTCTAGAAGTCTGGGTTCCGGCACTTGAGAGTGCAAATGTACCAAACAAATGTATTCTTTATCGGCATTTGAGAGAGCCTGCAGAACCTTTGTGGACTCCTCGAGGGCAACGGGCAAGACACCTGAAACCTTCGGATCCAGCGTCCCCGCATGCCCAGCTCGGGATACTTGGGTTATCCTCTTGATCCATGCTACCACTTCATGGGAGGTTGGACCCCTAGGCTTGTCCAAGTTCAGAAATCCATAACGGAGGTGCAAGGAGAGAGGTCTGCTCTCCGGAGGATACCCGTAGGCTGGGTCGGTGATGTCCTCTGCTCGAATGAGGATCTCCCTTTCGTCCTTCAAATTAATCCCGCTTCTTCAAAAGCTTTTTTGAGTGCTTCCTCCGTCTCCTCCCTGATTTCGAGTTTAACCGGAGTCGGTTCCAAGTGATCGATGTTGCATCTCCTCTTTTTCACTTTCGGGCCCCAAACCACGACAAAATTATCATCCAGAATCTCCAAGATAACACATTTCCTGCCTGCCTCTCTGCCAGCCGTTTTTACACAGACCCTACCCCTTTCTATCATCCAAAATCATTTCGATTAGGCTCCCAATAATCTCCTTGACTTGGTCCTCGGTGAAGCGATCTGTGTTCACCACGAGATCGAACACTGAGTGATTCTCCAAGTCAATGTTATACAATTTCTTGAACCTCCTAGCCTCGCTCCTCTCTCTCACAAGAGTTTCCGACAGAACTTCTTCCCTCCTCCTGCCCTCTCTTTTAGCAATCCTCTGCACTCTCGCCTCAAGAGGGGCCACCAGCAGTATCTTGAAATCTGCGTCCACCAACCAAGCTGCTAGCCTGGAATCTAGCACTACTTGGCCCTTTCTTGCCTCCTCTTGCATCCTTCGGTCTATCTCCAGATCTATTTGGGGATGTTCCTCGGCATACCGACTGAATTCTTCCAATGACATGCCCCTTTCTTTAGCCATCTGCCTGAATATGTCACCGGAACAAACGTATCTCAGCCCTATCTTTTTGGCCAAATACCGAGCAACAGAAGTCTTACCCGAACCGTGAGGGCCGCTTATGGCTATTACGACCATTCCCGTCTCACACGTTCTCTGAACAGCTCTCGGGCGCACTGGGCACAAAGATAACCGCCGTATGGACGTGTTGGTCTTTTGCAAGACTTCGGAAGCTTTCGTGAAAATGACGTCCCTGCCAAGGGCTTTTTGCATCTTGCACACCTGGGTGTCCCAGGTTTTTTCTTGACTCTTCTAACTACGAGACGGCCCCCGGGTGTTCTAACCAATTTCCAGCTTCCGGTACGCCTAGCCATCAATCTCCTATGAGCAGCTTACGCCAAAAAGCTGTGGTCGCAGCCGAAGTAAAGAGGAGCCAACTCAAGACCCCACACGAAGTCCAATAACCCCATAGGGGGAGTGAGATACCAAAGGGAAGCCACGCTATTATCCAGCCCGAGTAGACGGAGGCGAGCACAAAGTACAGAGCTGCAAAAACAGGGAGAAAGAGGAACGACCTCAGTTGAGAGGAGAAAAGCTCGCCGTGCAATGGGGCCAATCTTGTTGACCACTCCTGGGTAAGTTTGTGTATTTCTTTGAAGTCCTTCCTCCTCCTAGCCTCCTTCAGGCGACGGCTCCACTCACTCAGCTCGCGTTTGATCTGCTTGATTCTGTTCCAGTCAACAGTGCTCTTGAGAATCCAAACATAGATGAAATTGGAAAGAAACGATATCAGCAAGACTAGGGGGGGAGAGTGAGCAAACACGGCGGGTAGTGGCGCCCCGACCTGCTCAGTAGCTTTCTGTACACTTCTCCTGAGGGCATGGCAATTCCCCTCGCTAGGAGCTGCTGAGACATTGTCGAACCTCTCCCTCAAGAGAGATGCCAAGTTTTCGTCAAAATTTTCAACATCCAGCTTGTCAAACAAATCCTTTGCTGACCTTAAGAGAGAAGAAGCGCTCTGATCGTCTCCATGCCTGAGACACCATATGGCACAATCTATTTTGTACAGGGTTTCTTTCGTCGTCTTGGATCTGCCCGACGGCTGTCCCCAAATTGACGCATAAGCGAGAATTGTAACCAGCATCAGAATGCAGAGAATGACTGCTAACCGCATTCACTCACCTAGCAATCTTCTCACAGCTGGGAACATCTCGGCCACTCGCTGTCGGGAGATTTCTTGGTAGTAGTTCTGCGCTATGCTGACTGCCAGTAAAATTCCTGTACCGCTAGCCAATGCTCCCAAAAAGTCTCCCATCGCAGAGAGCAATGCTACTATAATGCCGCTCAGAATCGTCACACCTATCAGGTATTTGGTCAACTGCTCTTCTATAGTACGGACATTTCTGCGGAACCCTGGTATGAAGAGGTCTGCATCTGCCAGCTGCTCCGCTATGTCTCTCGGTCCCATCCCGGCCAGATAGACCCAAGCCCACGAAAAGCCGACGCACAATGGCACAAAGATCGCCACGTAAATCAGGGCGCGGAGGGGGTCTATCATCACTTCCTGCGGGTTTCTGGGCGGGGTTACGAAGTCGCTTAAACCGGAAAGGGAGGGAAACATGACACCTAGGAGACGTATGTTGGCAAAAACTGCCACTGCGAGGATCACTGGGATGACATTCGTGTAGAGGAGACTTATCGGGTACCGACCTCGGAGCCCGAACCTCCCATATGCCAATGGCACTTCCACTCTTATGTTGTTCAGGTAAAGGACGAGTAAGAATATGAGAACCGTGAAGAAAAAGCCTAACATGTTAGGCATGCCAACTCGTAAGAGCGCATCCCCCACGCCCCTTCCAGATGTGACCGCATGTACAAAGTTGGGTAGGGCTCCGACATACTGTCCCCCCTGCTTGAAAGGTGAGAAGGCTTGCCAGCATACCTCCATCGAAACGCCAGCTAAAATGAAGAGGCTTATGCCACTCCCAAATCCATACTTCGACACCAGCTCATCCAAGTAAAGAACTATAACGGCTCCCATCGTGAGCTGGAAGATCAAGAAGAGCTGGCAGGTAAAAGGGAGGGGGGGGATCTGCCCCTCTTGGGTTCGGGGATTATACCATCCTCCCAGCACGAGCATCGTTGCCTCAAACAGGGCCATCACGATGGCTAGACCCTTCTGCAGGCTAGTAAAAAGGGCTCTATCCTCACTCTCCCTAAGATCGAGATTGATTATCTTGCTCCCCACGAGCAACTGGAGAATTATACCTGCTGTCACAATGGGGCCGATGCCCAGCTCCACGATCGTCCCGCGATAGCTGGCAAAAATGTACCGGAGATTCTGGAAAATGTCGACCGCCGACTCCCCGCCGTACAATGGGATCTGAGTCATGCAAAGGAAGATAACAAGAGCGAGTATGGTCCAGAAGAACCTCTCCCGAAAACTCACGTGACGTTTGGGGACACGAATTTCAGGTAGTAGCCTTAGAAGTGGCCTGAGGGCGTAAGCTTTCGACTTAGGTTTCTCCTCCTTCAACACCACCACCCGCCGCTTTTAGTTTCTCGGCCGCTTTAGCAGAGACTTTTCCTCCCCACACAACAATAGGCTTGGTTACCTTCCCAGATCCCAGAAGCTTATCGATCCCTAATCTAGAAAGATCAACATGGTATACCCCTTCTTTCACCTCGACCTGACCGGCTGACACTAATCGCTCTAGGCTTTCCTCTAGCTCACTAAGGTTAATTATTGCTAGCTCTTTCTTAGGATGATAGAATCCGTGCTTACCAAAATAGTCGGGCATGCGGTGGACAACATACGTCCATTTTTGCTTGTGTCCACCTGCCATACCTTTTCCCCCCTTCTCACCGCTCCCTCTCCCTCTTTTAGCCGAACCCCTCCCACAAGTTCTAGAACCCCTGAACTTTCGCTTCTTCTTAAAACGAACGGTCATTGCTTAGATCATTCTGAGTAGAAGATCATTTATTGCCTTTCCCCGGTAGCCCAGATCTCCACCATGCCCAAATGGGCGCTTTATGGACTTTAGCCCTTTTCTAGGGGGATGCAACCTGAAAACCTTTTTGAGTCTAGGGGGGCGCTTCCCCTCGCAGACTGCGGTGACCAACTCCTGAAAGGAACTGAACCCCAGCTCCTTTAAAAGAGACTCGTCCAGTTTCTTTTTGCCAACCAATTCCCCCCTCTTTCTGAGAAGAAGTTCGACGACTTTCGGATCCACCTCCCCCCAGGTTATGTAGTCCTTGGCTTTTTGCAACATCCCACGATACGACGGTGTGTCGGGAATTATCACACAATGGTTCACGCGTGTCAAACCCAGCATCCTCAGGGTATCTAAGACCTCCCTTCTTGCTTTTATGCTTCCCCTTAACCTAACGACCGCAAGGCTAGCCAAGTTTCTCAGCCCTGTTAGGCATTGGAATTTGGCTGAGTTTCTTCAGAGCGTTGAAAGTCGCATAGGCGAAATTCACTGACGTCTTTGTCTGACCTCTCGAAAAACTCCAAACGTCTTTCACTCCCGCCAATCTCAGAATCGTCCTAGGAATGTCCCCTGCCACTATGCCTAAGCCGCGTGGTGCAGGAATTAGAGTAACTTCCACGCTTCCCGACTTCCCAGTGACCTTACAGGGGATCGAGTGTGGTCTACCGCACCCACACTCCCAGCTCCCACAACCCCTAGGCACCTCAATCAGGTTTTGTTTGGCTACCCTCGCAGCTTTGGCTATTGCTGCTACCAGTTCTTTGCTCTTCTCATCACCTATCCCGACATATCCATCTCCGTTGCCCACCGCTACTAGCGCCCAGTATTTAGATCTTCTGCCCGAGCCGTGCATTTTCTGAACCAAGCGTAGGTGCAATACTTCTTGCTGTAAGTTTGGAAGGAGTGCGTCCACTATTTCTGGCTCCAGTATTTTGCGACCGCTACGAAGGATCTCGGAGATGTCCTTTATCTTCCCCTCCTTCACCGCTTTGCCGATCTCCGTCTTCGGCTCCCACAGATCGATGTTGAACTCGGGTCTCATTGTCTCATAGTAGTAATCATTCCTTAACTTTCAGGGCGTATCTGCCGGGCTTAGTCAAGCCAAGCCTGTTTGCGACCTCCGACATGCTCAAGGTCAGGTCCGCACCGCATTTCGGACACTTTTGCACCCCGGGCCTAGGTACGTAGCCGCACTTTTGACAGATTGGGTAAACCTCAATGTACCCTGCCCAGTTTTCCGATAGTTCCGTGCTACCGCAAACCGGACAAGCTTTCTCCTTTTTTGTTAGCATTGCCCCACACCTCTTGCAGGCCAAGAACGGCATCTTACTTTAGATCCTCACGTATCCACTCCAGTTTTCCCAGCCCTGGCTGTCTCATCGTCAGTCCTACCTTCGCCCTAGCCCTGCCCTTGACACTCAAAGTGACTATCCTAGCCCTGACTCTGTCCCCCACCTTTAAAGTTCTCCTGCTTTGCCTCCCCTGCAGGACCTTTTTGTCCCTGTTGTAGCTGACAAAGTCGTCCATCACTTGAGAGACGTGCAAGAGACCGTCGAGCGGACCTATACGGACGAATGCCCCAAACTCTGTTAATTCGACTACTTCCCCCTCCACCACCTCGTTCAGCTCGGGTTTGAAGACCAAGGCATCAAAAACAACATCATGGTAGCTAGAACCGTCACCCATGAGAATCCTCCCCGGTCCGATCTCCCTAACATCACAAATGGCGAGGACTATTCCCAGGTCCTTGTCCCTGACGCCCTCGTAGGTTTCCTTCAGGATCTCGAAAATGGCCTTTTCCAGTGGCTGATCAAACTTGCTGGGGGGGATGCCTACAGTATCTCTGAGCGTCACTATTCGATGAACCATTTCAAACTATGCCCGCCAGTGCCATAAGTAAGGCTACTATGGACATCAGCTTTATCGCTATGTTCAGTGAAGGACCTGCCGCATCCTTGAGAGGGTCACCCACTGTGTCCCCCACTACTGCAGATTGATGGGCCGGGGTTCCTTTACCACCTAGGTTTCCAAGCTCTATGTACTTCTTTGCATTATCCCAGACCGCGCCAGAGTTTGCCATCTGCAAGGCGAATACCAAACCCAGTGTTATGCTCCCCATGAGCATGCCCCCGACGGCCTCCTTTCCCAAAGAGACACCAACCAGAAAAGGAGACAAGATGATGACTAAGGCAGGCAACACGAGCTCTTTAAGAGCCCCTCTCGTGGCGATATCCACACATCTTCCATAATCGGGTTTAGCCTTTCCTTCCCTTAAACCTGGAATTTCCCTGAACTGCCTTCTGACCTCCTCAACCATTCTGAAAGCATTCCTGCTGACGCCCATCACCACTAGGGCACTGAAAAGAGCAATGACTGCCGCGCCCACAAAAGCTCCAGCGACCACCGTTGGATGCAACAAGTCCAGCCGGTCCAGCTCTACGAGCTGGCAGTAGGAGACAAATAGTGCAATGGCAGTGAGGGCCGCGGAGCCTATTGCAAAACCTTTTGAGATCGCCTTCGTGGTGTTACCAACCGCATCTAGGGCATCCGTCACTTCCCTCTTCACTCCGTGACCTGTCTGCTCTATGATTCCTCCGGCATTGTCGGCCACAGGGCCGTATGCGTCCGCCGAGACAACCATTGCGGTCACGGACAGCATCCCCATTCCTGCTAGGCATATGCCGTACAGCCCGTTTATTGAGTATGCTAGGACGACCGCCCCCGCTATGACAATTATGGGAAGAATGCAGCTGAAGAGCCCCACTGCGTACCCCGACAGGATATTCGTGGCAGAGCCTGTCAGGGCCGATCTAGCGACATGCCTCGCAGGGTTGTGCAGGTAATTCGTGAAGTAGTCGGAAGCCAAGCCTACCGTCGCACCTGAGATGAGACCGAGAACTACTGGAACGGTTATCTTTATCACCTCCGACGAAAAAAGCACATAGCTTAGAAATGCCACAAAAACTGCCGTTAGGACCATGCTGAGGATGCTGGCAAAGTTCAAAATGTAGCTAGGATTTTTGGATCTGGGCCTGATCGTTAAGGCTGAGACTATCGAGCAAAGGGTGCCTATACCTGCTATGGCTAGTGGAAGGAGAACATAACCTGAGGCTAAGCCAGCTACACTGGCAACGATCATTGTTGCGATCATCTGGGCGACGAATGACTCGAATAAATCTGCTCCCATTCCAGCAACATCCCCTACATTATCACCCACGTTGTCTGCGATCACTGCTGGATTCCTAGGGTCATCCTCGGGTATACCAACCTCGACCTTTCCGACCAAGTCCGCTCCCACATCAGCGGTCTTTGTGTATAGCCCCCCACCAACTCTCCCGAAGATCGCCACAGTACTCGCTCCAAAACTAAAGGGTAGCAATTTCTCCGGATCGATCAACCAAGACTTAAAGCCCAGAACGCCCAGGACTGCAAGACCAGCCACGAGCATGCCCATGACCAAGCCCGAACGGAACGCTATCTGGAGGGCCTCTTGGAGTCCCTTTAGGGCCCCCTGAGCCGTTCTGCAATTCGCCTCCACAGCGATCCGCATACCCATGTACCCAGCCAGCATGGAACTAAGGGATCCACAGATGTAGGCTACGGTAGCTTGCCAGCCGAAAGCCAGCAGGAGCAGGACGGCTGCGCAGACCACAAACAAGCCTATGGAGGAATACTGGCGGCGCAGGAAGGTTGAGGCGCCCGTCTTAATTGCCTCGCTTATCTCGATCATCTTCCTATCCCCCTTCGGCCTCCTCAGGACGGACTTGGCTGCCAGTGCCGCCGTCAGCAGCGCCCCCAGTCCGCCCGACAGGGTTATTATCTCGAGGGTCTGCATCAAGTTGGAAGAAGTACCGTTTAAATTACTACTCGAACTCCCTCTCCAGCATGAGCCTCGTTCTCTGCCTGAGCCTTATGATATTTACTCCTAACCTCTGCAATCTGCGCTGGAGTGCGGAGTCCACCGTCGCCACGATACAATCCCTGTTCTTTTCGGCAAAAGAAAGTATTGCCCTATCAGCGTTTTCTGAGTCGCTCGGGATTATCTTCATCTGATCCAGAGACGCCAAGGCGAGGCGAGCCGCACAGCGCTCAGAGGGGGTACCTCTTCTAGCCAGATATTCTAGTTCCTTGACTACCGGTTCCGGGACTAGGATTTCATACCTCCTACGGAGGATGCGGTTAAGCTCGGCGAAAATATCGACTCGAAAAAGTCCTGGGATCATCAGAAAGCTTGTGTCAGCCACTATCTTTAACGCGGGCAACCTATCGTAAAATTTTGTTCACCGAATTAAAGAATGTTGATTTTCGTAGGCCTCGGAATCAAGGGACAGGACAGTTTGACCTTGGAGGGATTGCAACAGCTGAAAAAGGCTGACAGGATCTACATCGAGCTTTACACGAGTCCCCTCCCCCAGCTGAACATGGATAGCCTGCGGAACCTCGCGGGGAAAGAGGTGACCCTCCTGAGTCGGGATGAGCTGGAGGATGGGGAGGAGGTACTGAAAGAGGCTCAAACCAAGGAGGTCGTTTTATTGGTTCCGGGGGACCCCATGGTAGCCACTACTCATATCGCCCTGAGGTTGAGAGCTGAGGAGAGGGGGATCAAGACCAAGATCGTGCATTCTTCCTCCATCCAAACGGCAGCGGTTGGTCTCACAGGCTTGCAGAGTTACAAGTTTGGCCGGTCCGCCACGATCCCGCTTCACGACATCAAATCCGTGCACCCATACCGGGTGCTCAAGGAAAACAAGGAGGCTGGATTGCACACTTTATTATTGCTGGACTACAGGGCAGAAGAGAAGGAGTACCTGACCGTTAACGAGGGAATAAGGGTCCTGTTGAGGACGGAAGAAGATCTTGGGGAGGGCGTGTTCACGCCAGAAACCCTTGCCATCGGGATAGCAAGGGCCGGAGCTGAAGCAACCGTAAGGGGGGATGAAGCTTTGAGACTCTTGGAGGAGGACTTTGGGCCTCCCCCCCACGTGCTGGTCGTTCCCGGTAAACTTCACTTCATGGAAGCCAAGGCCCTGAAAATCCTCGCGAAGGTGCCTGATCATGTCCTCCGAAAACTTGAGGGGTAGGCTCGTGACCGAGATAAGGAAGTGGACTGAAAAACTGGAAGGGGAACTAAGTAAGGTTTCAGGTGATGAGAAGTTCCTCCAGAACATCTCGGCTTATCTGAAAGATTCAAAGCACTTTTACCAAAAGGAGGACCTCATCAGGAGCTTCGAGTGCTTGATTTGGGCTTGGGCCATCCTGCAGGTTGGAAAGGAAGTTGGTCTGGTTTTCTCGAAAGATTGAAATTCATTAGGACAGAGGAAATTGAGGGCCCGTGGTCTAGTGGTTATGACGTCGCCTTGACGAGGCGAAGGTCCTGGGTTCGAATCCCAGCGGGCCCATTTCAGTGGCCAAAAATACCACCCTACCGTAAACCGTCAAGTTGACAACTCAGTTTTTGGTCTACAATAAGTGGCTAGTTTGCCCCCTAAATTTTGTGCAACTGCCCCAGCGCCAAGAGCTTGTTAACCCGCTTTACAACAGCCTGACGTGTGAGACCAACCTTTTCCGCTACTCGGAACTCGATCGCGGTTCTTGAGCCAGTGAGAGTATGAGCTGGTCGATTTCATCCCTCAGGATGCTCCTTTGGAACATCGTAAAAATTGTAATTGCGGTTTACGATTTTTCGGGTTTTGCAACGTTGTTCAAAGATTCTCCGGATCCCGGATGTTGAATGCCTCGAATCCAAGTTTCCTCAGCCTGAGTGTAATCCTATAACCGATGCTGGGCAAATCCGCGGCTATGTAGATCTTCTTATCCCGGTAGGGTGAGAAACGCTTCTTTAACTTCGAATCTTTCCAGAGTGCTTCCTCCTTCCCCACTCTTACGATCTCCCCCTCCCCCTCTTCACACTCGGATGCGGTTACCTCAAGCCTCCTATCCCGAATCCCTTCAAGAGCTTGCAACCTCCTGCACATACCACAGAGACCTGAAGAGGAGTCTGTTGCACCACCACACCTCTTGCAGACATTGACTTGAGGGGTTTCCTCTCCCTTCAGAAGCGGAATTAGCTTCTTGAGAAAAACCGACAAGAGCTGGCACTTGATTTGTCTATTCCAGGTCTCTGCTTGATCCAGCATCTTCTTGTAGGAGAATCGTGGAACATCCTCCCTGTGGGGGCATGTTTCGCTACAGAAGGGCAGCGCTAGCAGGTTAGCATAAGTTTTGATGTCGGGCTCAGGGGCAAAAACGAGTGGTTTCACCTTCCTAACTTGACCTTCAACTAACGGCTCCTCAACCGGATAGAGTCTGGCTAGAGACTTTAGATCTCCGTTCACAAAACATAGCATCATGGTCGAAACTACGTCATCCAAGTGATGTGCAGTAGCAACGCATGTTACCCCTGCCCTCGCAGCCATCTTGGAGAAAATCCTTCTTTTAACGAAACCACATACAGAGCATATTTTCCTCCGGTATCTCGTCAGCACAAACTCATCCATCGCGAAGCCTTCCTCTTCCTTCAGATTGTAAACATAGAGCGGGACCCCTAATCCCTCGCAGAGGAACCTTGCAGCTTCTTCAGCCTCCTCTGAATAATAGCCTATACCAAGGTTCAAATGCAGAGCTATCAACTGTGTGCCTGGCCAATTGCGTTTTAGACAGGCTAGCAGAGAGGCACTATCCTTTCCACCCGAAATGAGGACTCCTATCCTATCCTCACGGGGGTTGAACATGCTGTACTCCTCCACCGTCCTGACTACCCTTCTGTCGAAAAACTGCAGGAAGTGCTCGGCACAAAGGGGTGTCCTCTGTATATGGGGAGAGGCCACCGCTGGCCTGCCACAAATCTTACACCTCATGCACTGAGCTCCCTAACTCTCCAGCAGGTGCGACACACATCTGGAGGAAAAGGAGCGGGCTTCAAGCCCAAAGCGTGCAACATGCTAACGACCAAGCACAGTGGCAAACCAACGATGTTCTGATAGCATCCTTCGTAGGTTAAAACCGGACTGAATTCGTCTTGGATACCATAAGCCCCTGCCTTGTCCATCGCTGCCCCTGATTCCACGTACTGCCTTATTTCAGCTTCCGTGAGTTCCCGCATGCGAACTATTGACATTTCACTGCTCGTCAGAAGCCTGTCCCCCCTAAGCACAGCCACACCCGTGACGACTTGGTGGTCTCCCCCACTCAGCTCTTGCAGCATTCTCATCGCCTCCTCCGGTTTACGTGGCTTCGGATATAATTTATTTTCCTTCACAACCAAGGTGTCTGCCGCTAGCACGACTTCAGCCATGTGCTTGAATTTCATAACCTTGAAAACAGCTAGTCTCTCGGCTAACAAGCGGGGGGAGACAGCTCGGCTTGGTGTCTCTGGTTCTGGTGGATCAGCCGTTTTAAAATCGATACCCAGATGACGAAAGAGACTTATCCTGCGGGGGGAGCTGGATGCCAGTAGGATCATCTCACCAGAAGCGCCATTACCTCAATGTGCTGGGTTTGGGCAAAAAAGTCCAAGGGCTGCACCTTATCCACCGAGAATTTCTCCAAGTGCCTGATGTCTCTCGCCATGGTTACCGGATTGCAGGACACGTAGATTATGCGCTTTGGAGGTGCCTGATTGATCGCCTCCAAAACCGCACGGCTACAGCCTTGCCTCGGTGGATCCAAGATCAGCACATCCAAACCTTCTGTGGGTAAGACTTCCTCCACCTTCTTGCGGATGAATCTGACATTGGAAATACCCCTGAGATTAAAAGAAGCATCTTTCTCCGCAGAAGGGGATTCCTCCACAGCTATCACCTCGCTGGAAAGATCTGCCAGCAGAGCTGAGAAGGTGCCCACACCAGCGTATGCATCCATGACTTTATCCGCACTCCCGATCCACTCCCGCACAAGCCTCACCATGGTTTCAGCTCCCTGAGTGTTCGGTTGGAAGAATGAGGGTGAGCTCACCCTGAATCTCCTGCCCAGGAGGAGTTCGTGATAGAATGGCTGCCCAGTTGCAACGTCCGGAAGTGGGAGTTCCGGTTGAATCAAATACTCACCTGTCCTGACCCCTACACGAATCGAGACCATCGAACTCTTACACCGACCCTGAATCTGGCCCAAGAGTTGGTTTATTTTGTGATCCATGAGCCAGCATTTGTCAACACGGATGAATTCATTTGTATACTTGTTTACGAATCCTACCTCATTCCGTTTGCAAGTCAGCCGAGCATGATTCCTGTACTCCCACTCCCCGCAGGGTAGGGGATCCTTTACCCTCATCCCCAACTCTTTCTCCACCTTCTTGCGCTTGAAATCCAACTGAAACTCATAGTCTACATGTTGTAGCTGGCAACCTGTACAACGTGGAAAAAGTGGGCACTTGGGCTCTGTCCTGCGTGGATGCGAAACCACTATTTCAACGGGTATCGCTACTCTTCTACGACGCCCCCAAAGAGAAACCTCCAGCTCCTCTCCCGGGAGGCCTCCGAGTACCCTGATTTTCTTCCCTTCGACCTCAGCAATCCCCTCCCCCAAGTTGTTTAAACTCTGAACTTGAACCCTCATCAAAAACAATGTCACCGCTTTATTCCCGTGTCATGAACAACCGATGCGAGAAGTAAATCCTAGGAGGATTTACAGGCTGCTTTACCCCAGACAAGTCGTTCTGGTGACCTGTCCGGGGGAAAAGTGGCCAAATGTGATACCCATAGCTTGGTCGATACCCCTCTCCTTTGAGCCGCCCCTGGTGGGGATCTCGATCGCCCCCAAGAGATTCTCCCATGAGCTGATCAAAAAATACGGTGAGTTCGTCATCAATGTGCCCACTAACAAGATGTTGCAAGAAATAATGGAGGCGGGATCCTGCAGCGGGAGAGAGGTAAACAAACTTGAGAAGCTGGAGCTCAAGACCTCACCTGCCAAACGTGTTAAGGCACCGATAATCCAAGGTTGTGTTGCCTACATGGAGTGCAAATTGGAAGAAGATTTGGAGCTCGGAGACCACACGCTCTTCGTCGGGAGGATCTTAGCTGCTTACGCAGAACCCGCATACTTTAACGGCGAGATGTACACGAGAGAGCGAGAGCTTGTCTACCAACTTGGCGGGGATACATTCGTTGAGATCTGTAAGAGGTTGAGACCTTGACCCAGTGCGGGGAGTGCGGTCGGGAGATCCAAGGGAGAGGCGTAAAGTGTGCTACGTGCTCCATCCCCCTGCACAAAGAATGCGCCAAGAAGATTTTAGGTAAATTCTATTGCAGAAAATGCTACAAGCAGGCGAAGAAGACTGCAAAATACGAGCTGATGGCCAGGAAAGATTACCTCGTTAGGAAATATCCAAAGAAACTCTGGTGATATATTTTTGATAGCGGGGGTAGCCAAGCCAGGTCAAAGGCGCGAGGTTCAGGACCTCGTCCCGTAGGGGTTCAGGGGTTCGAATCCCCTCCCCCGCACCCTTGAAGCCAAACATCAACTAAAAACCTAAAAGCCTCGCGGCAACAAAGAGAGAGGTCACACCTCCCACATCGCAAACTGAAGTTATTATTGGCGATACGATGTTATCGGGATCCAATCCCTTCCTGAAGGACATCAAAGCGAGCCAGAGGGCGATGAATACTGCCAAGAGGGTCTGCATAACACTAGCGAGAAGGAAAATCCAAACGATCCTAGCGGGGAAGCCTGCAAAACCTAGAGCGAAGAGAGCTGAACCAACAAGAACTGATGAAGAAAGTCCAGAAACAAGACCACTAAAAAACTCCTTCCTTGCTTGCTTGGATCTGAAACCGCTAATGGAACCTAAGTGCAGAGCCGTCGATACTCTTGCTCCCACCATGCAACCCAAGTTGCCACCCAAGTTGTTTATGGGGGGGACCAGCGCAACGAGCATAGAAAGTCTCAGGATTCGATCAAGATTCTCTTGCAAGAGAAAACCAGCCAAGAGTGAAAGAATCGCGGAGATAATGAGGACCAAATAGGACTCCAAAATGACCCTACTAAATTTTGCTTGGACTACCATAGTATCACCGCCAGCCAAATCATCAGAACGGTGACTATATCACCCAGAGTTGTGATCACCGGTCCAGTGACGATATCAGGATCCCAGTTCTTCTTGAAGGAAATTATGGCAAGAAG
Organism: Hadarchaeota archaeon (SeqCode); assembly: GCA_964474885.1. Lineage (GTDB taxonomy): Archaea > Hadarchaeota > Hadarchaeia > Hadarchaeales > JAWBSP01 > JAWBSP01. The sequence continues at coordinate 124,249 of CAYYWO010000003.1, read as the reverse complement.
AATCGTCAGTAGTGTTATCAGAACACCCGACAAGGCACCCGAAAAAACGGCGATGAAAAGCAGGGAAAATACAGAAACGCCCTCCAAGTGCATTATCTCTCCTAAGACGTATGCGAAGATACCTATGGTTGCAGAGGCCACACAACTCAGGGTTAAGGAAAGCAGGATGTTCAGTTTTAGTGTCCGCGTTAACCGCAGCTCGGGAGCTATGAGACCAAGATGGAGGCCAGTTCCTAATCTTGATCCAAGCGCGGAGCCAATATTTCCCCTCAGATCTATGAGAGGAGGTACCATCAGAAGCAAGCCAGGAATAAGGGAGAACTTCTCTTTTATTCCCTCAAGCACACTCCCTGAACAAAACTCGATCAAAATGCACAGAACTAGTATGCTGATAGTTTGCCTGAGGAGTCTGAAATCCCTCATTCTCTATTAACTGCTGGAAGAAAACCCCCAGACCAAAGCGCTTCTTTTTACCTCAGTCACCGAGACTTAACTGAAAGTAGCTTTAGTCGGAGACGAATTTCCACCGGACATAGGTGGGGTTCCGACCTACACGTTCTCCCTTAGTCAAGCTCTCTCGGGTTTGGGGATTAAGGTGGTTGTAGCCACACACGCCAGGCTCGCCCCCCATTCCCATCTGGTTCCTCCCAAGGTTAAGGTGCAGTACTTCAACGGCTTCACCGCACCTTTCATCAAGAGAGCGTTTTCGTTGCGGCTTATCTACGAGATGTACCGCTATTTCAAGCGAACCCATTTCGACGTGATTCACGGAATGGACATTTATTCGACGATGGCTCTCCAATCACTTCGTGTATCAAGGAAGCTAGGAATCCCGTCCGTCATCACATGTCACTCCGTTGAGGGGGCAGTTGGAAGGTGGAAGATCCTGCACCATCCAGTGATCAGATGCGTGAAGCGAGCGGATCGTGTAATAGCTGTATGCCCCGAAACGAGAGATTTTTGTCAAAGCTTCGGGATACCTAAAGACAAAATCAGAATAATCCCCAATGGAGTGGACATCCACTTTTTCCGACCATGTAGAAGAGAGGAACGGAGTTCAATAAGGGAAAGCATAGGCATTGGAGACAGGCCCTTTTTCTTCGCTGCCATGCGCATTACAAAAAGAAAAGGGCCATTACTGCTGATCGAGGCTTTCGCCAGAGTTGTGGAGAGGGAGCCCCAAGCTATGCTCTTAGTAGCTGGAACCGGCAAGGATTTTCCTCTACTCTTAAGAAAAATTCGCCTACTGAGAATCCAGGAAAATGTAAGGCTACTTGGAGCAATCCCCCAGGAAAACTTAGCTAAGTACATGAGGGCCTGTGACGCGTTCGTACTTCCCTCATACGTAGAAGCATTTGGTATAGCCATCCTAGAGGCCATGGCTAGCGGAGCACCCGTCATTGCCACAAGGACCAGCGGGGCCGAGCGAATCATAGAGGATGAAAAGAATGGCATACTCGTTCCCATCGGTGATCCTAAATCTCTAGCTGAAGCAATGGTGAAGGTTATCAACGATCGATCACTAGCAACAAAACTCTGGAGGAATGGAATAAGAACCGCAAGGCGATTCACTTGGGAAAACACCGCCAAGCAAGTGCTTGAAGTTTACAAGGAACTCTGCGAGTCAAATACTGGACAATAGCATACCAGTTAAAACTGGGATAACAAGGTTGTCACTCACTTGCAGGTCAAGGGATTCAAATATCGCGATAGCTATCGCTATTAGTATCGCTTTCCATATCCCTGCAAAAAAGGAACACACGACAAAAGCCGTGAAGAAGAAGGCTAGAGAACCTTCGATGCTCTTCTTTGGATTGTGCTGCCATTTGCGGAAGCCGAGATGCGTACCCACTAGAGCTGCCGCTGGATCCGCCAACGCAAGAGTGAGTATCGCAGGAGCCGAAACGCACAAGGGAAAGAAAAGAACAAGGAGGAGAGATGCCAGAATCGTAAATAAGGAGGGGGTGAAGAACTTCTGCTCAAGGGAGTTCCTCGCAGCCTTGCTCAGTAGACGATCCACGAAGATTATAAGTCCATCTCCTAGTCCTCGCCTAGAGAGGCACCGCAGGGACTCAGCAAAGATAAAGGCTACAAGCCACCCCACGAGTACAAGGACTGTAACCTCAACTCCAAAGAGCAATAGAAAGCACACAATGAACAAACCGCCCGCTATGTGACTTAAAGAGCGATATGCCTGTCTCTCTACCCTTTTCGAGAGGAAGTTGGCAACTGCAAGCATAGCTAGGAGGGAAGGAAAACTCAGAATTGCAGAAATTTCATGACTAAGGAACAGGGGGACGAGTTCATCAACGAAATCCGTGTGGAAAATTCCACTACTGAGGGGTTGAATAGAAAGATATGCCAGGGGGAAGGCGAGAAATAGACAAGGCAGACTAGACAACCTCGATCTCAAAATGTGAAAGTAAATTATGAAAAATGTCCCATATGAAAGAACAAGACCTGCAATGCGGGCGGTAAGCGGTAGCATTTTATGCCTACGCAAAGGTCTTTAGTAGCATACCTGTTAAGACAGGCACTAGGAGATTGTCACTCATCTCAAGAGGAAGAGACTCGAATACGGCGATAGATACTGCGATTACTAGCGATTTGAGAGGTGAAATGAACAATGAGAGCACCCCAAAAACAACCAGGCTCATGACCAACGAACCCTCGAGCGTTTTCCTAGGATTGTGTTTCCACTTATGTTTGCCGAACTTCATTCCAAAGAGAGCGGCACTAGGATCACCAGTAGCTAGCACTAAAGTGCTAGCTAGAGCTATCTCCCGACCCAACAACAGGAGGCATGCTAGCATGCCAGACATCGCAAAATAAGCAGCCATGAAGAGTTTCTTCTCCGCTTTTGTGCGTTCAGCTGCACCCAGCCATTGGTTTACCCACCTCTGGAAAGTTTTGAACTCGGGGGAAGCGAAGGGGGCATACCTAAAGTACGTGCCTAGACAGAAGCATGCTATGTAAAAGCACAGTACCATGTAAGCCAGATCCTCGTTTATTGCCAGGAAGTATGCAACCAACAATATGCCAGTTAGATGACCGAAATGTCTGTACACTTCCCTCTCCATCTTTGAGGAGGATATCCACATGATGGCGAATTCTATGGAGAGAAGGAAAACACCAAGGGCTACCCAATTCAGATTCTGCAAACAGAGATCTACGAAAAAACGTGCATCTGCCAAGTAATCTTCAAGGTTGAACCTGTAGAAAGGTAAAACCAAAAGGAAGGAGGGCGGAACTGCCAGGGCAATAGACTTGATTTCCTTGCGTGACTGCGTCAAAAAAATGTGGAAGAAAAGTATGAACATGCCAACGAACCAAATCCACATCCCCCCGGTCCTACCGATCTCAAAACAAACCATCCATATTTTTTTCTTTACTTTTTGAGGTGGGGCCGCCGGGATTCGAACCCAGGTCACCAGCACCCCAAGCTGGTAGGCTAGTCCAGGCTACCCCACGGCCCCAAAAATTTCGCTCTGCCACCTTTAGGCATTTGGCATTTCTATTCAATCGTATCTCCCGGAATCTTGGGCACCTCTCGAAAAAGCCCAGAATCGGTTATCCCCATTCCTCTACCCGCATTTCGTTGCTTAGCTCAGTTTAGAAGACCATCAGAAATTGTGATGAACAAGACTGACCTTGTAGGGGTTGCCCTACTGATTGCTGGTTGCTTTTTTCTCTTTGCCTACAAGTTGGGCTTAGAAATAGCGCTCCCGCTTCTTTCTCTAGCTCCTTTCATAGAATCAAGGTATGCAATACCCCTCTCGATCGAGTTGGGAGGGTACTCCCCTTTTCGGGCATACCTACTGTGCACGAGTCTTAATCTGCTCGTGATTCCCGCCGTTTATGGTTTTATGGATCTGCTCTTCCCTCCTCTGCGAGGGAAGATAGAGTTCATCGGAAAACTGGTGGACTATGCCTCGCAAAAGGCTAGCAAAAGAAATTGGACGTTTCCTGCCTTAGTAGCCTTTATTGCTGTACCTCTGCCCGTCACTGGGGCTTATACTGGCACGCTCATCGCTTATTTGCTGGATCTGGACAGGAAAAAATCAGCTGCTGCCATCGCACTCGGAGTGTACGCCGCAGGATTGATAACCTTGGGTGCGGTGACTGGACTAAAAGTTCTGACCTAGAGAGGGAAGATGTGGATCCCGATCAAGCCTCCCTTTGGGGGTTTTGAGACCGACTATCAATCGTCAGATATTGTAATCCTAGGTATTCCCCTTGACCTCACTTCCACCTACCGAACCGGATGTCGATTCGCTCCCCAAAAGATACGAGAAGCCTCCTTTAACTTAGAAACCTATGTCCCAAGTGCCGGAAAGGACCTTTTCGAGTCGCTAAAAATACACGACATGGGTGACCTCTTCCTCCCAAGTGAGCTTGAAGAGGCTGGAAAGGTAATCCAAGATGCGGTTAATCGTGTCTCAAGGGAAGGGAAGACACCTGTAATTTTGGGGGGCGAGCACACGCTGACGTACTTCGCCTGCAAGGCGCTAAAACCTGAGAACATCATCTACATTGACGCTCACGCCGACCTCAGGTCCGAGTGGATTGGCCAAAGACTTTGCCACGCTACTGTCGCCAGACAACTGGTGGAGGAGATGGGGGGGGATCACGTGATCTTCGTTGGAACGCGCTCGTATTCTGTGGAGGAGGCAGAATTTATCAAGCACCAACAGATAGAAATATTGAGCGATTTTTCGAATCCAAAAGAACTTGCAGGAAAAATCAAAGGAGTTGCCGAGGCGAAAAAGGTTTACCTGACAATCGACATGGATGTGCTAGATCCAGCATACGCGCCCGGTGTCAGTTGCCCCGAACCCGGAGGGATTTCAACTTCACAGCTCTTGGAACTCATTCGACATTTAGGTCCCCTGAGTCTGTGTGGAGTGGACCTAGTAGAGGTTTGTCCCCCTTTCGACAACGGCTGTGCTAGTTTTGCTGCTGCGAGGGTTCTTTACCAGATTCTGGCCCACTTGCTTTAGTTTTAACTTCAACTCTGCACTTGAAAGGTAGCTTATGGGCCATTCTTCTTAGTGCCTCCTTTGCCGCCTCCGCGAATTCTTCCTTTGTTCGAATCGTAGCGATGGGCTGACCACTCTCAACCCTAGCTGCGGTTCCACATGCCCTCCCAAAGGCCTGTCTCATACCTTGGGAAACCCGATCCGCTCCTGCTCCTACAGCCAGCAAATGTTCTCTCAGAATGTGATGTGGGTACACTCTAATCTTGAAGTGATAGTTACTCTTCCCAACGATTTTTTCCAAGTATCTGTTGGCTGCCATCCTCCCCGCCTCTAGAGCGTTGTGTCTGATTTGACCAGTGCCCAGAACCCTTAAAGTGAGTTCCAGCGGAAAATCCCCTGAGGGATTTCCCATGTCAAATAGCTGGATTCTCATGGGTGGAAAGTCCTTGATGAACTCTTTTCTCGTGTAGGGGGGACCGCTGAAGTGCCTGTAGCACTTTCCTGGTCGAAGCGGCATAAAAATAAAACTCGACCAGCTAATTAACCTTTCAAGTGGAACTCTACGATATCTCCATCCGCCAGCACGTAATCTTTTGAGACTCTTTGACCCGGAAAACGGGAGGATCCCCAAACTCTCGCAAATGAGAGTTTTTCCGCGAACTCCCTATGTATCCTCTCGGCGGCGTCCAAAACCGTTGAGCCCTTTGGGAGTATCATAGGCTTATCGACTGGACTCTCCCCCGGTTTCTTCGTGTAAACCCTGATCACATTTAGAAGCTGAAAGATGTGCTTAGGAAGAGACGGATCATCCCACCGAAACACTTTGAAATCTGAGAATGAGCTTTCCGCTGGGAAATTGCCGCACTTTGTTAATACGACTGCCGTACGCTCCAGATCCAAATCTACTCCGGCCTTCTTCAACTCGCCAAGCAAAACCGAAAGCTGCCTTGAAGCATCGGGTGCCTCCACAACCAATAGCACGGCATCTGCTGTCCTAGCAAGGCTCAACGGGGCCAAACCAAAACCCTTCCCCTCTGCTGAGCCCTCAATGATCGCAGGAGCCTCGACCAGTTGGATCCGTACATCTTCGTAGTTCATCATTCCGGGGATGGGTCTAACCGTAGTAAAGGGGTGCTCCTCTATTTTTGGTTTCGCTGAGGTGAGACGGGCCAGTAGAGTGGATTTTCCCGAATTGGGCAGTCCAAGCAAAACTACTTGACCCGCACCCTCTTTCCTGATGGCGAAAGATATCGCTGCCCCCGTTTTCTTCAATTTTTTACTTTCCATCTCTTGGCGGAGCTTCTTCACCCTTTGCTTGAGCATCTTCAGAAGCTTTTCGGTTCCCTTGTGTTTCGGCGCCAGCCTGATCAACTCCTCCGTCAGCCTCAGTTTCTCTTCGAGAGTCCTAGCTCGCCTGTACTCCTCCTCAACCTTGAGGTACTCAGGCGGGAGGTTGGCTGGCATCAAAAAATGAAGTTACAGCTACTATGGTGCTAAAAATTGCTGCATGAGGAAATTGGATTAGAATGCTCGAAAGATACCTGCTTTATTTTGTGGTAGGGGGGACAGTGATAGCCTTGGTGACCTATTTGGGCTCGCAGGGAAGGGGGTGGGTAGCAGCTTTCGTCGCCATGTTTCCTGCTATGACCGTCATGACTTTCGTCACCGTCTACATTGAAGGGGGGATACAGCCTGTTCGTGATTACATCTTAGGGCTTTTCTTCGTGCTACCCGCTTGGCTTCTATACCTGTCCGTTGTTTACTACGCCACCGAGAGAATCGGACTGATCTCGATACTCCTTGGAATCCTTGTCTACATAACTGTCTCCCTTTTCAGTTACCTTCTGCTCAAGTGAGAAGCTATCTGATCCGCTACCCTTACCCCTGACAAAAGCATACCACCGAAGATGGGTCCCATGCGGGGCAATCTGTAGGCGGACGCAACCGCCATTCCTGTGACAAAAAGCCCTGGGAAAAATTCGCCAGTTCTGTTGATGATGTCCCTCTCGGCTGCCTCCGCCCACATCGGCCCTTCTCCGATATCCCAATCTTTCCTGAGCTTATGCTTCAAGATTCTGACGAGGTTTGCATCATGTCCGGTTGCGTCCACCACTACTTTAGCTGGGATGCCAAGTGGATCGACATGCATCCCAGCCCTCTCAATAGCCGTCCAGTTCACAACCACACCCTGTACTCTGCCATCTTTCACTATCAGGTCCTCTACAGCTATTCCAACAAAGATACGTGCACCCGCATCGATGGCAGAGGCTGTAAGCTTGCACGCCGCCTCCACAGGATCGAAGCTGAGAAATTCTTCCTCAGCCTCTTTCAACCTGACCCCACACTCGGTCAAAATTGAGCTGGCTTCTTTCTCCACGATCGCACAAGGGAGGAACATTCCGCCCCCCCAAAGTCCCCCTCCCGTGTAAAGGTTTCTCTCAAAGATCACGACCCTCAGATTCTTCCTCGCTAGTTGCCTGGCAGCTACCATCCCGGAGGGGCCAGCCCCTGCAATAATCACATCCGCTTCCAAACCTTCCCTGAACCTATAAAGAGCCCGATCGATGATGGTGGACGTTGTCCTAAGCTCCATCTACTCATCTTCTACTTCTCAAAAACTATGCGGCCGGCGGGATTTGAACCCGCGCATCAGGCCCGGGGAGCCTGAGTCCTAACCTGGCTAGACTACGGCCGCACAAATCTTTATTCTTAACCTAGACTTCTAAAACTGTTGAAAACCAAAGGAATGGGTTATCGAATACTGAAAAAACAGGTGCTTGCGCCCGGCATAGTTAGCTTTGAAATCGAAGCACCTCTAATAGCAAAAAAAGCGAAAGCTGGACAGTTTTTCATCCTTCGGATCCATGAGAAGGGGGAAAGGATCCCCCTAACACTCGTAGACTGGGATCGTGAGAGGGGTTCAATTACTGTTGTGGTTCTCGAAGCTGGTAAGACCACAAAAATGTTGGCTCGGATGGAGGAGGGAAGTGAAATCTTAGACTGTGTCGGGCCACTAGGCAAGGCAACCGAAATCAGATATTATGGGAGTGTTGGGTGCATCGGGGGAGGAGTTGGAATTGCCTGCTCTCTGCCGGTTGTAAAAGCTATGAAGGAAGCAGGGAATCGCGTGACTACAATAATCGGGGCAAAAAACTCCCGTCTGCTCATCCTCGAGGAAGAACTGAGGAGGTGGAGCGATGAATTACATATAGCGACAGATGACGGGTCTAAGGGATTCCACGGCCTCGTCCATAGGTTATTGCAAAAACTTCTGGAAGGAGGAAAGAGATTCGACCTGGTACACGCTGTCGGACCCGTCCTCATGATGAAAGCCGTGGCTGATGTCACTCGCCCCTACAGAATTAAAACCATAGTCAGCCTGAACCCCATCATGGTGGATGGGACGGGAATGTGTGGTTCGTGCAGAGTGGAAGTGGGGGGGGAGATGAAATTCGCCTGCGTAGATGGGCCAGAGTTTGATGCCCACCTAGTGGACTTTGACCTTCTCCTCGCCCGTAACAGGAGGTTTCTAGCGCAGGAGCAAAAAGCACTGGAGCTGTTCGAGCATGCCCAGAGAGCGTAAAGTTCCAATGCCCGAGCAGCCACCCGACCTGCGAATCAAGAATTTTAACGAAGTCGCACTAGGTTACACCCCGGAAATGGCAATGGAGGAGGCGAAGAGGTGCTTGCAGTGCAAAAATCCGGCATGCGTGAAAGGCTGTCCTGTTGGTGTCAACATACCCGCGTTCATAAAATGCGTGAGCAGGGGAGAGTTCGAAAAGGCTATCGACATAATCAGACAAAACAATTCTTTACCCGCCATCTGCGGCAGGGTCTGCCCCTACGAACGCCAGTGTGAGGGGGCATGCGTACTCGACAAGAAGCATGAACCAGTTGGAATAGGGTTCCTGGAGAGGTTCGTGGCGGATTATGAGAGAGAGCACATAGGTTTTAGAATCCCTCCCCTCCCGGAAAAGAAGCTGGGCAGCGTGGCAGTGATAGGTTCGGGACCCGCTGGACTGACAGCTGCCTCGGATTTGGCAAAACTTGGGTACTTCGTCACCATCTTTGAAGCCCTGCATGAGGTTGGGGGCGTTCTAACCTATGGAATCCCAGAGTTCAGGCTTCCCAAAAATATCGTTCAAGCTGAGGTCGAGTATGTCAGAAAGCTAGGAGTGGAGATCAAAACCAACGTTGTGGTGGGGAAAACCATCTCCCTACATGAGATCCTCAAGGAATTCGATGCGGCCTTCATCGGAACTGGGGCTGGTCTACCCAAGTTCATGCACATACCTGGAGAAAGTCTGCCTGGGATATACTCCGCAAACGAGTTTCTAACCCGGGTAAACCTGATGAAAGCCTACAGATTTCCGGAATATGATACTCCTGTTACGGTAGGTAAAAGAGTTGCAGTGATCGGAGGCGGGAACGTAGCCATGGACTGTGCTAGAACCGCCCTGCGCCTCGGAGCTCGAGAATGTATGGTGGTCTATCGAAGAACGGAAAAAGAAATGCCCGCTAGGGTGGAGGAAATCAGGAGGGCCAAAGAGGAAGGTGTGAAATTCCTTGAGCTGGCAGCTCCTGTGAGTTATTTGGACGATGGACAGGGGCGGCTCAGATCGATGAGGTGCATCAGATTCACTCTGGGCGAGCCTGATGAAAGCGGGAGAAGAAGGCCCGTCCCCATTCCAGGATCCGAGTTCGAACTCGAAGTAGATACAGTCCTCGTTGCCATTGGGCAGGAGCCAAATCCGCTATTACCTCGATGTACGCCTGGTTTGAAAACAAGAGCCGACGGAACCATCAAGGTTGACCAAGAAGGGAGAACTTCCATTCCCCGGGTGTGGGCTGGCGGGGATATAATCCACGGTGATGCTACAGTCATCCTAGCCATGGGAACCGCCAGAATTGCTGCCAATTCCATTCACCGTTATTTAACTTCACCCAAAGATTGGCCAAAAGTATAAAATGATTTAAGGCTGAGGTAGAAGTTTTTTGCCTATGATTGAAGTCCGTTGGCATGGTAGGGGAGGTCAAGGAGCTGTTACTGCCGCCCAATTGCTCGCCAAAGCTGCTCATTTGGAAGGAAAGTATTGTCAAGCATTCCCATTCTTTGGAGCTGAAAGAAGGGGGGCACCTGTCACGTCCTACACCAGGATTTCGGATTCCCCCATCAGGTTGAGATCCCAAATATACACTCCAGATTACGTGGTGGTTTTGGACTCTACCTTGCTTGAAACAGTTAACGTTACTGCTGGTCTGAAAAAGGAGGGTATGCTAATAATCAATTCAGATAAAATGCCGAAACTGAAATGGTGTGGTAAAGTGGTTCATTTCGACGTGACATCGATTGCGCTGAAGTGGCTGGGCGCCCCCATCACCAATACAGCCATCTTGGGCGTGCTTGCCAAGGCGACCAAACTTGTAACCCTTGATTCAGTGATGGAGGCCATACGTTCCCATTTTGTGGGAAAAGAGCAGCTGATTCAGAAGAACCTGCAAGCTGTGAGGGAGGCTTATGAAAGGAGCTGAAAAAATAACGCTGGGAGCTGTGATCACAAAGCCTGGGAGCACCGTCGAATATGAGACTGGGGGCTGGAGAACCCTCAAACCCGTTGTCGATGCGGAGAAATGCGTAGGATGCGGTCTCTGCTGGTTGTACTGCCCCGATGGTGCGATAAAGAAAGGAAAGCCCATCGAGATAGACTACCGCTACTGCAAGGGCTGTGGTATTTGCAGCACTGAGTGTCCTAGAAAAGCCATACGAATGGAAATGGAGGAGACCAAATGAAGCTCGTCTTAACGGGAAACGAAGCTGCCGCCTTCGGGGCGAAACTGGCCAGGGCACAAGTGATTTCTGCTTATCCCATAACCCCCCAGACGGTCTCGGTGGAAAAATTAGCTGAGTTTGTCGCCAATGGTGAGCTGGATGCCGAATTCGTCGAAGTGGAGTCCGAGCACAGTGCCCTGAGCGTCTGTGTGGGTGCGGCTGCCGCAGGGGCTAGGGCCTTTACTGCCACTTCTTCCCAAGGTTTGGCGCTCATGAGCGAAATACTGTACATAGCCGCCGGGCTGCGGCTGCCTATCGTGATGGCAAACGTCAACCGATCCCTCTCTGCCCCCATCAGCATATGGTGCGACCAGCAGGATTCCATCTCAGTCCGCGATTGCGGCTGGATCCAGCTTTACTGCGAGAACAACCAAGAGATACTAGATTCCATCATTCAGGCGTATAAGATTGGCGAAAGCGTGCACCTGCCCGTCATGGTCTGCTATGATGGATACATCCTTTCACACACAGCGGAAGTGGTTGATGTCCCAGACCAGAGCTCGGTTGACGAATTCCTTCCGCCCTATCAGCCGCCTTACAAACTTGATCCTGAGAACCCGGTGACCATGGGGCCCGTAGGAGTACCGGAGTATTATCAGGAGTTCAGATACGCGCTCCACGAGGCTGTGAGGGAGGCAAAAGAAAAAGTCATCGAAGTCGACCGAGACTTTGAACGGAGATTCGGTCGCGGGTATGGATTGATCGAAAATTATCGGTGCGACGACGCTGAAGTCGTGGTGATAACAATGGGCTCGCTCAGCGGGACCGTTAAAGAAGTAATAGACAAAAGAAGAGAGCGGGGTGACAAAGTAGGAATGATTAAGGTTAGGTGCTACCGACCATTCCCCCACCGAGAGATCCTAGGTTCGCTGGAGAGTGCTGAAGGAATCGCGGTGATGGAGAAGGACATCTCCTTGGGCGCAACTGGTGCGCTGTACGCTGACGTAACAACTGCCATCCAAAACTCTGACCGACGTCCCCTGGTGATGGACTTCATCTGCGGTTTGGGGGGGAGGGACGTGAAGCTCGACCATGTGGAGGAAACAATCGAAACGATCAAAAAGTGCGTCGCTAGGAGGAAGATAGAGACCCCTGTGAAATGGCTAGGGCTCAGGAAGGAGGTCCTCTGACATGAAGGAACTGCTCGAGATTGAGGAAGAGCTGCTAGCTCCCGGCCATAGGGCCTGTCCTGGCTGTGGCGAGGCCCTAGCTATAAGGATTGCCCTGAAGGCTCTAGGCAGGAACGTGATCGTTGTTCAGGCAACTGGGTGTGGAGAAGTAGTGAGCACACCCTACCCACAGACTGCCTGGAGGGTGCCGTACATACACGTTGCGTTCGAAAACGCTGCCGCGGTAGCATCCGGGATTGAATGCGCTCTAAAGAAATTGGGTAAAAAGGATGTGAAAGTCGTTGCCTTCGCGGGGGATGGAGGAACTGCCGACATCGGACTGCAGGCGCTCTCTGGAGCCGTCGAAAGGGGACACGACTTCATCTACATTTGCACAGACAACGAGGCTTACATGAACACGGGCATACAAAGAAGCGGAACTACCCCCTTTCTCGCCTGGACAACCACAACTCCTGCTGGAAAAGTGGGTAGGGGGAAGAGGCAATGGAAGAAGGATGTGCCCGCCATAATAGCTGCCCACCGCGCTCCTTACGTTGCTACAGCCTCCGTCGGATACCCTTTAGATTTGTACCAAAAGATAAAGAAAGCTAAATACATAAAGGGGCCATGCTACATTCATATCCAATGCCCCTGCCCCCCGGGCTGGAGATTCGATTCCAGCAAAACCATACAGGTAGCCAGAAAGGCTGTGGAGAGCGGCTGTTGGGTGCTTTACGAAATAGAACACGGTCAGATGAGAGTCACTTTCAAACCCTCCAAGAGGATCCCTGTCTCGGAGTACCTGAAGCTGCAGGGGAGGTTCAGACATCTGACGCAGGAGGAGATCCAAAAGTTCCAGGAGCTCGTTGACCAAGAGTGGAAAAGACTGGGTCTCGAGTAGAGTAATAAATCGATGGGGAAAGACGATCCCTGGGGAAAGTTCAAGGAGCAGGTTTTAGAATGCCTAAACACTGGATTACAGCGTCTCTCGCTTGAGGTACCGGAACTGGAAAGCAGCCTTGACATACCGCCCAGTCCAGAGCTGGGGGATCTCACCTCCAATGTCTGCTTCTCCGTTGCCAAGCGCTTGAAGGAAAATCCCCACAGTTTGGCGCAGAAAATCCGAGATGAGATCGAGCCATCCGGGCTCGTGGATGGGGTGGAAGCGTGCAGGGGTTATCTGAATTTCAAGGTGAAAATCCCTCTCTTGGCTCAGCTCACCTCTGATCTGATCGACAAGCTGGGCTCCAAATTCGGTAGCGAAGAAAGGAAAAAGAAGGTGATCATCGAGCATACCAGCATAAATCCTACCAAGCCCTTGCACATAGGGCATGCAAGAAATGCTGTCTTGGGGGATTGTCTCGCTAGAATTTACCGAAAACTCGGATATAGGGTGGAGGTGCATAACTACATCGACGATCTGGGACTCCAAATGGCAGAAATTCTGCTTGCTTGGGAAAAAGTGCCCAGACCGAAAACCAAGTTTGACCATGCATTGGGGCTGATGTACGTGAAGATTCAAGAACTGCTACAGCGAGAGCCAAGCCTGCAGGGGGAGACCAGGAGGATCCTGAAGGAGCTGGAAAGAGGGAAAAGGAGAACTAGGCGAATGGCCAGATCCATAGCCGAAGCCTGCCTCAGGGCGAATTTCGCAACCACGAAAAAGCTCGGGATCAAGTATGACTTACTCGTCTGGGAAAGTGACATACTAGAGGCGGGACTCGTGGATGAAATCCTAAGTAAGCTCAAGAAGATAGGAAGGATCGAGCAAAGGGAAGGCGCGCTGGTACTAAAACTCGCAGACTTGGGCCTGGAAGACAAAATCCTAGTGAGGTCAGACGGGACCTCCCTTTATCTCACACGGGACATAGCTTATCAACTCTGGAAATTCGGGAAGACAGAAAGAGCGCTTAAATTCAAATCCTGGTTTGACATGTTCACCACCCACAAAAACGGGAGATCGAGCAGAAGGTTCGGAAATGCGGATATCGTCATAAACGTCATCGGATCCGAACAAAGGGATATGCAAAAAGCAGTTTTCGCAACCCTGAAATTGCTAGGGTTTGAAAAGGAATTCGCTAATTCTTTCCATCTAGCTTATGAGCATGTAGAGTTGCCCACAGGGAAGTTTTCGGGAAGGAAAGGAACTTGGATAGGGTATACGCTGGATGATGCCGTTAAGGAAGCCGTGAATAGGGCACGGGAGATCGTGGAACAGAAGAGCCCTTCTGAGAGTGAAAGATTCAAACAAAAGGTTTCTAGGATCATCGGAATAGGGGCTCTCAGATTTTCGTTGCTGTCTACTGCTCCCGAAAAGAAAATAACCTTTAAGTGGGAGGAGGCATTGAATTTGGAACGGAACAGTGGGCCTGCTATTCAATACTCGCATGCCCGAGCCTGCAGCATTCTCAGAAAAGCTAAAAAAATCGAGCAACCCGACTGGGAAAAATTGCATCTGCAGGAGGAGAAAGAGCTCGTAAAGTTGCTCGCGAGATACCCTGAAACTCTGAGAGCTTCTGCCTCCCAACTAAAACCCAACATTCTTACACGGTACTGTTCCACCCTCTCCTCTGTCTTCAATTCCTTTTACGAGAAGGCACCAGTGCTAAAAGCTGAGAGAGGGTTGAGGGCTGCAAGACTCAAGCTCGTGTCGTGCGTCAAAACGGTATTGGCGGATGCCCTCAATCTCCTAGGTATCGAAGCCCCCCCTAGAATTTAGATGCATACAATTCTTTCCTCCGAGCCTCTAGCAACTTGAGGTCAGTTTTCAAAAACCCCGCCACACTCTCCACTCGATGTCCAAACTTCTTAGCCTCACGGGATATCTTGTTAAGGAAGTCTAGACCTTCTTCTGATCTGAATAGATGGTGATCGATCACCATCCTCGGGATCCTCGCTGCCAATTTCAGGAAATTCTCCATTGCAGTTGAGATTTCTTCTTTCCCTATCCGGAAACCTGAGAGGTAGAGGGGTGGACCACCTGTTATCAACAGGTCCGGTTTCCACCTCAGAATGAGTCTGACCACATCAGAACTAGCACCTTGAAAGTCTGGGATGAAGGCCAGCCGAAGTCTGGGAGACTTGACGCGAACCCCGAGCACCAAAGGCTGGGCGGAAAAACCATGAGGGAGGGGCTCGGAAAACTCTATCTCAGTTTTTCCCCACTTAAACCGCTGGCCGTCCGCCACCTGTATCTCCTTACAGACCTCCCTACTTTGTTTCTGTAGGAAATACCCTCTTTTCCTTTGCACGGGCGGTAAATGCTCCAAGTCTTTGACGAGCAAAACTTTTCCTTGATAGAGTTTCCTCGCATATTCTGGCGAACTTTGGATCCACTGAAGGTCACGATAGTATGGCGTGTAATGATCTAAGTGATAGTGACTTATTATCACGACATCAGCCTTCGCGGATGCTTGAAGAATCCTTTCCCTAGCTTCAGTCAGGCTCAGGTACTCTTCCTCATGGGGACGCAAGGAGAACCTCATTGCAAGAGCGCATCCTGGATCAACTAGAATGTTTACATCACCTGCTCTGATGAAAGTAGCCATACTTCTAACGCCCAAGCTTTCGGCGGCCAATGGCAAAACGTGTCTCTCCAATCTAAAAAGATAAATACAAGCGTAACCAACTTAAGCGTGTCTCATCTCAGGTACATCACGAAGCCTAAACTCAAAGAACCATCCATACTTATCGCGGGCTTTCCCGGAATAGCGAGTATTGGGAAAATCGTGGTAGAGCATCTGATAAATTCCTTGGAGGGAGAACTCTTCTTAGAACTGTACTCAGAGTACCTGCCGGAATGGACCATCAAACAGGAAGATGGACTGGTGAGCAACATCAAGTTAAAGTTTTACCAAGCCAGGGGGGAACCCCTCATTCTGTTGACATCAGAAGCTCAAGCTGTTAGCTCTTTTGGACAATACAGCCTGACCGAGGAAGTTTTAAAGGTTGCCAAACAGCTTGGAGTCAAAACGGTGATCACGGCTGCTGCCTATGTCCTATCTCCTCGAGAACGGAGAAAACCTGTTGTTGGGACTGCTACGAACGAGGAGGGTCTCGAATTGTTGAAAAGATATGGGGTTGAAATCCTGCAGGGAGGTGTGATTGTAGGGATGAACGGATTGCTTCCCTGTCTTTCTCCCCTATGGGGGATGAAGGGGCTCTGTGTATTAGGAACTACTCATGGTGGCGTGGCGGATGTAAGGGCTGCCAGAAACATCCTAGAAGTTTTGTGCCGAATGCTGGATCTAAAGGTCGACTTGGAGGATATGGAGGAAAGGTACCGTCCCTCAATCCTGATGAAATATGAGTTTCCTGGTCTAACAAGAGGAGAAGAAAGTTACATAAAGTGAGGGAATGCCTCAGGCTTGCTCCGCTTTGATATCTCTCCTGCAATGTTTGTTTTCATAAGTCTAGCCACTTCCCCAAGTTCTCTCGTCTTCCCCAAGACCCACATGAGCTTAACATAGGCGACTTCTGGAAGCATATCTTCACAGGGTATGACACCCAGCTGAAGCAAGTCTCTTCCTGTGGAGTAAACTTTCATATCCACCCTCCCCCACAGGCACTGAGAAGTCATGACCACTGCCATACCTGCATCGATCGCACGCTTGATTGCGGAGAA
Source organism: Hadarchaeota archaeon (SeqCode) (assembly GCA_964474885.1). Taxonomy (GTDB): domain Archaea; phylum Hadarchaeota; class Hadarchaeia; order Hadarchaeales; family JAWBSP01; genus JAWBSP01. Next base: position 107,707 of record CAYYWO010000003.1, on the reverse strand, counting down.
GAGCGCCTGGGGCGCGTGTCCTAGGCCAGTTCCTTCAAGAACCACCCCGTGGTGATCTCCGATTAGCGACTCGATGAGAGAAGGGGACATACCTGGATACACTTTGATCAATGCGACCCGCGGATCTATGTTTGTATCCACTAAGACCTTTCCTTCACTTGCTTTCCTGTACTCCCTTGTCAGGAGCTCTATCCTGCCCTCTCTCACCAGGCCAATTGGCTGGTCGTTAATTGAAACAAAGGCATCCCTTCTACTCGTGTGGCACTTTCTGACCCTCACACCTCGGTGAATGAGGCAGTAGTCATCGGAAGGGGATCCATGCATCACCACGCACACCTCAGCTATGTCAGAAGTAGCAACAGCAACAGAGGAAATGAGGTTCAGAGCTGCATCTGAACTGGGTCTGTCTGAAGAGCGCTGAGCACCTGTCAAAACGACGGGACGGGAGAGTCCCCGCAGCATGAAAGAGAGAGCTGCTGCCGTGTATGCCATGGTATCGGTGCCATGAGCTATGACGATCCCCTTAGCACCACTGTTGATTTGCCTTGCGACCTCCTCCGCTATTCTCTTCCAGTGTTCTGGTGTCATGTGTTCGCTGAACACGTTACAAACTTCTACCACCTTCAGATTGGCTAGCTCTCTGAGTTCCGGTACCGAAAAACAGATCTCCTCGGGGGTGAAGGCAGGATAAACCGCTCCAGTCCTGTAATCGACCCGCGAGGCTATAGTACCACCCGTACCTACTATTACGACTAGAGGTTTTGTAGCGTCTTGGAGGATTTTCGGAGAGGGGGGATGCGGAAAAACGCCCTCTGCCAATTTACGAATCGCGGTTATTTCATCGACGCGCACACCTATATTATAACCATTGGGGAGTTTCAGAACCAAATGTTTGTCATCTGCGAGTTCACTCCTAGGCATCAAGATACCCTCGTAAGCCTCTTCCTCTTTTTCAATCCGCAACTTGTCCCCCGGTTTTGCACCTATTTTCTGAAGCAACTCTTTGGTTCTCCCTCTGTAACCATACATTGCAAATATGGTGCGGATCGTTTTAGCCCATTTAATCCGTCATTCAGTGTTTGATGAGCGGAAACTCTTTCGGTAAGGTTTTCAGGGTAACCACCTTTGGGGAGTCCCACGGCAATGGAATAGGGGTGGTAGTAGAGGGCGTGCCTGCTGGGATGCCACTTAGCGATGTAGACGTTCAGAAAGAGCTGGATAGGCGACGTCCCGCTCAGTCCGCAATAAGCTCACCTAGAAAGGAGCTGGACCGTGTGAGAATTCTCTCGGGTGTTTTCCAAGGGAGGACCCTCGGAACCCCAATCTGTCTATGGGTGGAGAATGTGGATGTCAAGTCGGAACCCTACGAGGTCATCAAGAGTAAACCAAGACCTGGGCACGCAGATCTCAGCTACTGGCTAAAATTTGGGCACGTGGACTACCGGGGAGGAGGGAGGGCAGCTGGGCGGGAGACTGTAGCTAGGGTAGCTGGCGGCGCCATCGCTAAGAAACTCCTGGGTTACCATGGGGTCCGGGTCCTGGGACACGTTATCGAGGCCGCCGGCGTCAAAATAAAGCGGGCACCTAGTCTGCAAGAAATAGAAAGGAATGTGGAAAAGAACCCGATGAGGTGCGCGGATCCTGAGACCGCAAAGCTAATGGAGGAGGAAGTGCTGAGGGCCTGGAGAGAGGGTGACAGCACAGGTGGTGTGATCGAGGTGCTCGCCATCGGCGTACCTCCCGGATTAGGGGAGCCTGTTTTTGATAAGCTCGACGCTGACATCGCGAAGGGTATGATGTCAATAGGGGCCGTAAAGGGAGTGGAAATCGGGGAGGGGTTCCGCTTGGCTAGGCTGAGGGGCTCGCAGGCAAACGATCCGATAGTGCTGAAGGGTGAGAAAATAGGATTGGAAAAGAATTATTGTGGAGGCATCCTCGGGGGCATATCCACCGGGGAGACTATCGTCGTGCGAATCGCTGTTAAACCGACGCCCTCGATTTCCCTACCCCAACGCACGGTTGATCTAGAAACCATGAAAGAGGCCACAATTCAACTGTCTGGTAGGTTCGATCCCAATTTATGTCCGCGGATAGTACCAGTGGCAGAAGCTATGCTCGCTATAACTCTCGCCGATCACATGATCCGCTCAGGTAAGATCCATCCTAACCGGTTCGGATGAGAGGAGCAGCATCGGCATGCGCCTCTGTAACCGTTCTGAACGCAATGGCTACTGGAAAGGGTGCGGCTTTTGGTGTTGAACTCAGGATAAGAGCAGAAGTTGAACTAGTTCCTCCAAGTCAAGGTATCAAGGGGATCACTGTAGGAATGAGAGAGAGCTCACAACTCGTGGAAATATGCGTCAGAAGGGTTCTGGAAAAACTGAAAATTCGGAAGGGGGCCAGAATCCGTACATACTCCGACATTCCCGTTGCTGTGGGCCTATCAAGTAGTAGCGCCGCATCCAACGCTGCCGTTCTCGCGACTTACGCCGCTTTGGGCATCGAGCCCTCCGATAGGGAAGTCATCCAAACAGGAATAGGTGCCTCTTTCGAAGCGGGCGTGACCTTGACAGGAGCATTTGATGACGCATCCGCTTCCTATTATGGGTGTGGAGTGATCACGGATAACTACAAGAGAAAAATCCTGAGGAGATTCAGCATCCCCTCGGAGTACAAAGTTCTTTTGCTTGTCCCATCCAAAAAGTTTTACACTTCACAGGTCGATCAGTCAGTGTTCTCCAACATTCGGGAGTTCGCCTGCATTGCATACAAGCAGGCCCTCTCGGGGAATATTCTGGGAGCCATGACACTCAACGGACTCATCTATGCCAGTGCCCTAGGGCATCCCACCTCTCCAATCTTAAAGGCACTCAAAAACGGAGCACTGGCTGCAGGCCTTACAGGAAAAGGCCCTGCGGTCGCTGCCATAGCAAGAGAAGAGGATGTCAATCGCATAAAAGCTGCTTGGAGGAAGGAAAAAGGGAGAATTATCGTGACAAAACCAAGCGAGGAGGGTGCGAGAGTTGAAAGTTGAGGAGCTCGAGAAGTTGAGGAGGGAAATTGACAGGCTCGATAAGAGCCTGATAGAGGTGCTCACCCAGCGCATGCATGTAGCCAAACAAATTGCCGACTTGAAAAAGCGCTTGGGACTGAAAGTGAAGGACGAGGCGAGAGAAAAGGATGTCATCAGAAGAATTAGGAATTTCGCAAGAGAAAAGGGGCTCGACCCGGACTTCGCTGATAACTTGATGAGAATGGTGATGGGCCAAGCCATCTCCGAAGAAACGATGAGAATCGGTGGGCTGAAGTTCTGGAGACAGATTGAAGAAACATTCAAGGATTATCCAAAGGAACTCGAGGTGCTGAAGGTCTTATTCAAACATGGGTTGAGGGTGGGAAACAAGGGGGAAGTCCTGTGCGGTGAAATGAGAATTCCCTACCTGCAGATCAGCAGAGTTGCAAAGACTGACAGAAGAACCGTAGTGGCTGCGATCAAGAAGATTCTAAAAAACGAGTGGCTCAAATCTTTCTTCAGCAACCTTTCCCCAATACCATACCTGAGAGATGTGGGGAGAGAGGCTGGCTGGGGAGTCGTTGAAATAACACCTTACGACGCCAGCAAGCCTGGGGTGCTTAAAGCGATTATTGATGTTATTTCATCACACGGCATAAGCATAAGACAAGCTGTAGCGGATGACCCTCATCTAATTCCTCAACCCAAACTCACCCTGATAACTGATCGACCGTTGCCCGAAAGCGTCTTGGCTGAGCTGAGAAAATTGCCAGAAATCTACTCTGTGGTGGTTTACTAAAAGAAAAAGTTAAAAACATGACAGAAAGAAAGATGTGGAAGAAGGAGTCCTGCGGAGCTTACCTACCCGAGCTGTGTTAGTTGCTGCGTCAGCAGATGGTCCTTTCAGGCTCGTAGCCTTTGACAATGCCCTGAGGAAGGCGGGAATCGCAGAACTCAACTTGATGAAGGTTTCAAGCATTTTGCCAAAAGACTGTGAAATTCTGGACGAAATGCCCAATCTGGAACCGGGCACGATAGTCCCAGTCGTCATGTCTGAAATAGTGAGTTCAACTCCCGGCCAAAGAATTGCTGCAGCTTTAGGAATTGCTATTGGGGAAGATTCCCATGGTATGATATCCGAGTATCATGACATCGGAGTAACAGAGAGAACTGCTGCCAAGACGGCTGAAGCTATGGTCAAGTACATGATGGAGAACCGTGGGCTAACCCCGAAAAAAGTTCTTTCGATTTCCGCTGGCCACACAGTGAAACATCATGGAGCTGCAATAGCTGCCGCTGTCTTACTCCCGTAAAGAAAGCAGGGGATTTCCAGCTAAAAAATTTTGTTTACTCTGAGGAGCTCTCCTCTTCTTCTTCCTTCTTCTCAGGTGGTCCCTTTGTTTCTTTCTTAGCTGCTGCTATGACGTCATCTACCCTCAACACCATCAAAGCAGCCTCACTCGCAGATTTGACTACCTGACTCTTCATCCGGAGGGGCTCCAGAACTCCCAGTTCCTTCATGTTGGCTATCTTCCTGGTAAAGACATTAACCCCTATGCTTTTACCTTCGGGTTTAGCATGAGCTGCTCTAAGCTCAACTAGGGTGTCGACCGTGTCCATGCCAGCATTCTCAGCTAGGGACTGCGGAATCACTTCGAGTGCATCAGCAAAAGCCTTGACCGCCAGTGCCTCTCTTCCACCTACTGTCTCGGCATACTTGCGCAGATGCTTCGCCAGCTCGATCTCCATGGCCCCCCCACCGGGAACGATCTTACCATCTTCGAGGCACGCAGCAACCACGCAGATTGCATCGTGAACTGCCCTCTCCACCTCATCGACCACATGCTCGGAACCACCTCTGAGCAAAAGACCTACTGCCCTAGGATCTTTGCATCCCATGACAAATATCATCTTTTCATCTCCGATCTTCCTCTCCTCCACTAGCCCAGCGTGCCCCAGCTCTTTCGGGGTTAGATCCTCGAGAGATGTCACTATTCTCCCGCCTGTAGCTCTTGCCAATCTTTCCATGTCAGACTTCTTTACCCTCCGGGCAGCCATGATCCCTGCCTTGGCCAAATAGTACTGGGCCGTGTCATCGATCCCCTTCTGGCAGAAAACTACATTTGCTCCAGCTGCCTTTATCTTCTCTACCATCTCCCTGAGTATCCGCTCTTCTTCTTCCAGAAAGCTTCTGAGCTCCTCGGGCCTGGCAACTCTGATCTCGGCATCCGTCTCAGTCTTTTTAATTTCCAATGGACAGTCAAGCAGGGCTATCTTTGCGTCCTTCACGGATTTTGGCATACCCGGTCTGACAACTTCTTTATCGATTATCACTCCCTCTACAAGTTCGGAATCTAGGATGCTTCCACCAGGCCTTTTTTCGACGCCTATGTAGTCGATGTCAACCTTATAACGCCCATCCACGCGATCGGCGATCTTTTTGACGGCTCGAACCACAAGGTCCGCAAGCAAGGCCTTTCCTGCCTCTGCCTTCTTTCCTGTGACTGCTGTCATAGCGACTTTCTTCAGAATTTCCTCGTCTTCAGGGGATACGCTGTCAGCGAACTCCTTCAAAAGCTCTTGAGCTTTTTGGTTGGCTATCATGAACCCCTTTGAAATCACCGCCGGATGGATGCCCTGATCGAGGAGTTTTTCCGCCTGCTCCAACAGAGAACCTGCCAAAACTACCGCTGTTGTCGTGCCGTCGCCGACTTCATCGTCCTGTGTTTTCGCCACCTCAACCATTAACTTCGCGGCTGGATGTTCGACCTCCATTTCCTTGAGGATAGTTGCACCGTCGTTAGTTATCACAACATCTCCCAAATTGTCCACCAGCATCTTGTCCATACCCTTGGGGCCGAGTGTGCTCCGCACAGCTTCAGCAACGACTCTTGCAGCCATGATGTTCATTCTCCTAGCATCCCTACCAACAACTCTCCTCGTCCCCTCGGGGAGGACTAGAATGGGCCTTCCTCCTAGCTGGGCAACCGCTGCCATCAAGTCCAAAGAGCTCAACCCCTTTTTTAGCTTTTTCGGTGGGATACGGGTATTTAAAGGAACCCTTGAGGGTAATAATGGCAGCCGAGCAAAAAACACAGGCGGGGAATGCCGTCTTTATTGGGTCCAAGCCAGTGATGAACTATGTCTTGGCGGTTATAACACAGTTCCACGAGGGTGCCAAGGAGGTTTCGATAAAGGCTAGGGGTAGGGCAATAAACAGGGCTGTTGATACGGCCGAAGTCGTGAGACAGAGATTCCTGCCAGACGTCAGCGTGAAAAACATCTCCATAGGGACGGAGACTGTGCAAACCGAAGACGGAAGAAAAGTCAACGTCTCCACCATCGAGATAACCCTAGCCAAGGGCGAGTAAGACTAACTTTTTGGACCCGTAGCTATCGATGCGGTTAAAGGATAGACGGGTTAAAACTCACTCGTGTTCTGAGATACATGGGGAACTCGAGGGCCAGGAAGTCTGTTTAGCAGGATATGTCAGGGTCATCAGAGACTTAGGGGGCATCAAATTCTTCATTCTCTATGACAGGGATGGAGAAATTCAGATAGCTGCACCCAGAGTCCAGACTCCTCCTGAAGTCTTCACCAAAATTGACCAGATAACCCCTGAGAGCACAGTTTGGGTGAGAGGAAGGGTCAAGAGGACTCCCCAAGCCCCGCGAGGGGTGGAGGTGATTCCTCAGGAAATCGAAGTCTTCAGCAGAGCCTCCGTCCCCTTACCCCTCGATCCCACTGGGAGAATCAAGTCGTCGCTCGATACTAGGTTGAATGCAAGGATTCTCGATCTGCGGCATCCGAAAAGAAGAGCCATTTTCAAGATCCGTCATGTTGTGACCAACGCTATCCGCGAATTTCTGAACTCAAGAGGCTTCTTGGAAGTCCAAACACCAAAAATCGTGGCCACCGCAACTGAGAGCGGATCTGCACTCTTTCCCGTAGCCTACTTCGAAAAAGAAGCTTTTCTCAGCCAGAGTCCTCAACTATTCAAAGAAATACTGACGGGATGCTTTGAGAAAGTTTACGAAATAGGACCCATTTTCAGGGCTGAGGAGTTCAATACTAACAAACACTTGAACGAGTGCACATCCGTGGATATTGAAATGGCCTTCTCGAACTGCGATGACGTCATGCGAGTCCTAGAAGAACTCATCATTTTCACCTTGAAGAAAACAAAAGAGCTTGCGGAAAAAGAACTTGAGGTGCTGGGGAGAAAGCTTGAGGTTCCTGAAGCTCCGTTTCCGCGATACTCATACACCGAAGTCCTACAGATCTTGGAGAAGAAAGGAATCCGGATCGAGTGGGGGGAAGATCTCCCAACCCCTGCCGAGAAAGCGCTCGGAGAGGATAGGGGGTTTTACTTCATTACCGAATGGCCCACGAAAACGAAGCCCTTCTACGCCATGCCATGCAAGCACGACGAGAGAGTCACGGAAACCTTCGATCTAATGTGGAAAGACCTCGAGTTGGCGTCGGGGGGCACCAGAATACACGATCCTCAGCTCCTCGAGCGCAGGCTAGAGGAGAACGGACTCAATCCCGAGAACTTCGAGCCCCATTTGAGGCACTTCAGGTGGGGACTGATCCCTCCTCATGCGGGATGGGGTCTTGGACTCGATCGGTTTTTGATGGTTCTCACGGGGGAACAGAACATCCGGGAGTGCGTCCTCTTCCCCCGAGATCGGCACAGGCTCGTCCCTTAGGATATATACCAAGTTTCTTCCTTCGCCGGTGGTGCCTCCCTCTTCCTGATCTCTTTCTTTAACCTCTCGACCCACTCTCTCAGCACTTCAGCTTGCCGATCCAAATCTGACAAGTTCAGCTTGAGATCGAGAATGCCACAGAGAGTCTGTAAAACCTTCTTGGCTGATCGGCTATCTACAAGCGGGTCGCCAGCCTCCGCTAAGAGGATCGCCCCCTTGATCCCTCTTAACCCAGCTAGAGAAACAAGCAATCCCGTCAAGCCGATCACAGGGCCTACTTCTACCTCGATTCCTGAACTCAACCGAGAAAGGACTTCGGTGTTCGGCATGATCACAACCTCCCCCTTTTCTTTCCCCGAAGTAGGAATATAACCGCCTATTGTGTAAATTTCCCTTACTCCTACCTTCTCCATTGCGTTCAAGATTTCGATTGCCACCTTGTAGTGGCCCTCACAGCTCGTCAATGGATATTCACCGGTTAGGATTATGAGATCTCGCCTAGAGTGATTGGCATAGAAGAACTCATGGCACGTGGGTCTGAGCATACCTGAACGATCCAGAGTTGCATAGTGGGGAAAGTATGGCGACAGTTGCTCGGCAAATTTTTTTGCGGATAGCTGTTGAATAAGGAAGTCAGAAGCAAGTTTTCCGATCTGACCCACACCTGGCAAACCAGCTATCAGGACCGGATTTTTCAGCTGGGGTTTGAACAGGAACCTAACTTTTGAATCCATCATTTTTCTGAGCTTCCAGTCTCATAAGCCTACGATACTTACCATATCTGTCCTCAGGAGAAAACTTAGGTGGGTGTGGTGAGCCCGTCTTGCTACCACATGAGGGGCATATCTCCCTCATGGTGTATCTCCCACATGCTCGACATCTCTTGAGTCTCATTTTTCCCTCCTGAATTCCCCTTCTCCGCCGGCCGATTTGACAAAAGCTAAAACAGCATTTGATGCCTCCTGCAGGATCTCCTCCGCCTCTTTATATGAGTCTCCTCTCGCGACTATCCTGTACCGTGGTGAGCCTTCAAGATAAAACTCAACTTTTTCTCCAACCTTTCGCTTTGCCTCCAACATCGCGTTTTTCAGCACCTCGACTCCGTTCGGTTTGTCGCAGGTTAGGATGAGGTATCCTTTCACTTGATAAACTGAGGGCCTCACCAAACCCCTAGAAACTGAGAGCAATGAGCGAACCCACCCTCTTGATAGAGATAAGCCTTTCAAGGCCTCCTCACCCTTCTGCGCGATCTGTTCAAAAGCTTGAGATAGGGATCCGTACTTTCTCATGAGAGGAAAGCCTGCCTCACGATAAGCCTTGTCTAGGTTTTTCCTGAGTTTTTTTGCCGCTAGCAAAAGTAATTTCTCCGCCCTATTTTCGATCTCGAACTCCTTCAACTTATGCTTCTTTTCGCTTTCTGCCACTCGACGAATTGAAAGGTCTATGATTCGCCTGTTAGGGTCGACTGAGATCACCCTGCAAACTACTTTCTGATTTTCCCTTATATGATCCCTGATATTCTTTATCCAACCTGAGGCGACTTCTCTCAAGTGTATCATCCCCCTTTTCCCACCGTACTCGTCCAAACTCACGAAGGCCCCTTCATCAAAAACCTGAATCACAGTACAAACGACTAGCTCGTTCACCGATGGGTACTCCGCCTCCTTCCTCACCACGCTATCACCTTACCTAGGATCTGGGCTTTCCCCCCAGTGGGTACGGCAATGGTCTTCCCACATTTCAGACACTTCACGGGAATGGAAGCATGGCTGAAGACCACCTGTTGGTGACCACATTCACACTTAACAACGATGAATCTACCCGGCATTACCCTTTGATTTCGTACTTCTTTGCCCTAAAACCAACCTTCTGGTGAGCCTTCTTACATTTGGTGCACCTGAGAACGAGTGATACCTTCTTACTTATTTTCGCGAAGTGTCGCTGCTCCGAACGTGGCTGGCTCCCATAACCTTTCATTATTCTAGCAAACTGCCTCTGGCCCCAACTTAAGCTCCTCGCAGGTCTTTTCTTTTGGACCGAGACTTCATGCTCGGTGTGTGCGCCGCAATAGGGACAGTAAGTTCTGATTTTTGAAGGTATCTTCATCTTACCTTAATGTCTAGCATGTCTTTAACAATGTCTAGAACTCGTTGAAACATTTCCTCTCTCTTTTCGGGCTGTACATGCAGAAGCAGGACATCCGATCTTCTTTTTATACCTCCAATGAAACCGCTTTGGGTCCTCATGTGGATTGCCCCCAGAACGGGTTTCGTACTATCGAGGCTCTTTAGAACGAAGGCTCTGAAGGCTTGACTGGTCACCTCCATTGGACCCACCTCATCTATAACGATGATATCCGAGCCATCAATCAGACTCATTGCCCCCCTCACGATTTTCTCGACTCCAACCAAATTGACCCTATACTTCCCAACGCGAGGTCCATTCGTTAACTCTACATGGGCCAAAATGTCCTCTTGACGAGTCCGGAGCTCTATTATTTTAAAACCGACTCTTTTTCCTCCTATTCGGATCTCTGGACATAGTACACCACAAATATCTAGACCCTGAGAGGAGACCACATCAACGATCTTCTGGATTATGCTGCTTTTCCCCGAGCCAGGCCTACCGGTTAAAAAGAGATTTTTCGTCCGCATCGCTTTTTAAACCCTTTGTTGATATACGGATGGATGTAAAGCCAAGCTCCACACCCTCTCCGGAAGGTCCAAGGCCTTCACTATCTCGGCGTGCCATCGCTGCTTGCATCATAGGTCTGTTGGGTGGACTAATGGGCTTGATTGGATCATTAGCAGGCTATGCAACCTTCTTCCTCGGCCAAGCTGGTTTGTTCCCCGAAGAATATGCGACCTATACCGCACTGATTACACCTAAAAATATTTTCCTCCCAGCAATCGGTGCGGCGTTCGCACTAATAGGCTTGGTGGGGGCCGTTGTAGTCCTGGATGAACCAAAAAGAGGAGGTGGACTGATGATCCTGAGCGCCGTCGGCGGAGTGGGGGCCGCATTGGTGTTATATGCCGCTGGAGCTTTCCTCTTAATAGTGGGCGCTTACCTTTCACTAACCTACAAGGGAAGACCCAAATGGGGAATAATATGAAGAAGGATGCAAGAACTGTCAGCGTTCTTGCATGCCTAGCTCTCATCTTGGCAGCATTAGCCCAAACCGAATCTTCACCTATTTTTAAGTACGAAGGTGGTGACTGGGTAAACTCGGTATCAGTGTCCGCCGATGGAAAGTGGTTCGTAGCGGGAGGTGATTTGATGAAGATTTGGGTGTTCAAGCTTATGGGGAATAAAGTTTCCAAAGCATGGGAGTACAAATACAGTGGCTACTCCTATGTCAATTCCGTGGCTATCTCTGCCGATGGTTCGGCCTTCGTAGCTGGATGTAATGATGGGTGGGTAAGATGCTACTCAAACACCTTGGAGCAAACGGGACAAGCAACCCTGTCGTGGGAGTATCAGGTCGAGAAAATATCTCCTTACGCTAGAGCTGTGGCCATTTCGGGTGATGGCAAAAGAGTGATCGCTGGCTCATCTGATGGTCACGTTACACTTTTCTCGGAGGATGGAACCCCCCTATGGAGGGGCAAATATGGATACATTGTAATTGCCGTGGCTCTGTCGAGAAACGGTCGGATTTCGGCAGCTGCCACAGACAATGGTTTATACATTTTCGATGATAGCGGCCTCCGCTTTGTAAAGGAAGGATACACTACCTGCGTCGCTATCTCTGCCGATGGAAGTACGATAGTTGCGGGGACCCGAGATGGAAAGGTGCTAATGCTGACAGATAATGGAAGCGTGGTAAGAGAGTGGAATCCTGGTGTTTGCGTATTCGGAGTTGATGTGACACCTGATGGTAACAGCGCGGTCGCTGCTGCCGGAAGCGAAACAGCGAAGTTCATTCTTTACAAGCGGGATGGGACGAGTACCTTACTCATGGAGAGCACCTCCCCCGCTTCTTCGGTAGCCATAAGCTCAGATGGTACTAAAGTTTTCGCAGCTGACATGGCTACTGTTTACTACCTCGAAGGGCAGAGTTTGAAATGGAAGTCTACCTTGGTCACTGGTATTGAGGGGAACGTGGAAAGTATAGACATGTCAGATGGGGGGGACTATATGATAGCCTGCACCTCTAGGTCAGACAAGGAGCACAAAGTCTACATCTTCGGGAAGGAAGTAAAGACACCTTCTCAACCCACCGCCCTGCCCGCTGGCACCAACATGGTGCTCGTTGCGGTCGTGTTGGTCGTTGTGATCGTTGTGCTCATAGTGCTTCTCCGGAGGAGAGCCGCTCCTGGGGAAATTCCCACCTGACTAGGCAAAAAAGTTCAAAACAACAAATGCTACCGTCATCATTATAACTGAGTGCTTCAACCCCGAGAACAATCTACCAGTTGAGAACTGCCCCGCTATCAAGCCAGAAAAAAATGCCTGCAGCATTGTTGCATGCCACACAACAGATGGGGTTGTCGTTTTGACCTGGTAAACTGGGGCCGTCATGCCGAGTTTTGTTGTGGTTGGAGTAGTTGTAGCTAATTGGCCTAGAGATTGAAAACGCGTCAGCATGACCATGCAGAAAAGAAAGACCGCAAAAGAAATGTAGACTATGAGCGCATATGAAAACATCGCTGCCCATCTTTCCCTCTTCAAAGCTCTCAGCTGAGTGGCGTCGGTTGCGAGAACCTGGAGGACATCAGCGATTTCACCTTTTGCTAAGCATGCCCTTCTCACTACTGCCATCGTCCTTGAGAGATAATTGTTTCCGCACTCTCTCTCCACTTTGTGAACTGCTTCAACTGAGGAGTCCCCCCAATTAATGTATTTCACCATCCTCTGTACATCCTCTCTCAGGGGGCCTAGTTCCCTTGCGGGCACCAGCTTTATGGCATGAGCTGGGGGGACACCAGCGGAGGCTGCACTCGCAAAAGAATGAAGAAACTCTGGCAGGTATTCCACCAGTTGGCTCAACTTCCTGCTCCAGATCTCATGGAAAATAATAAAAGGTACCACGAGGATCAGAAACGCATAGAATAGTGTAGTCAAGTTGATATGGGGGAAGAAAGAAAACAAAAAGAGAGAAGCTGCACCTCCGCTGAAAAACATAACCTGGTGCGGTTGTGTTTTGAAAACTCTCATTGGGTGAAGTAAGATTTCCGGCATTGTCTCAGCTGGAAGCAGCCTCCTAAGCATGCTCTTCTCAATCTGATTGCGGGGGCGCACTTTACGGAAGTATTTCTTGCGCTCAACTTTCCTACTACCTATAACTCCGAAGCCTTTCATGCTAAGGAGAACTATAAAGAAGATTGAACCGAGCGGGATGAGCAGATATCCCAAGATATAGAGTATCATCATAGAGGCTCCATAAAAAGCCATGACTGCCATCAGGGTCACGATCAGAACCAATGGGGCAAAGAGCATCAGGATGACATAGAATTCTGCATAGAATGCCAAGGTGTCCAAGTACCTTTTTTGATCGACCTCGGCAGCCTCGTATAGCTCTTTGCATTTCTGGGCAAAATAATCTGCTAGATTTGCCCCCGTCTGGACCACCGGGATGAGGAATTCTATTAGCCTCCTGAATTTCTGAGAGGGAGTCGTGGAAGCTAGGTTCCTTAGGGCGGTAACAGGATCATATCCAAGATAATCCAGTTCTCGGACGAAACTAGCCGCCTCAACCGCTACTTCCCCATAGTCTTCCCTCTCTTGACTCAACATCCGGAAAATCTCGGCTACCGTTAACCCCCCCTTGCTGAGAGCATACATGAAAGAAACAGCTGAGGGAAGCATGAGATCTATCTTAACTTCCCTACCCTTTACGGCGCTCCAGGGATACCACAGCATGATCCTCCAAACCAAGTAAGAGCTCAGCGGAGCCAAGAAGAAAGGCAGATACATGAAGAGAGAAGGCAAGTGTAATAGAAAGGAGAACAAAAAGAGAGCAGCTGCCACAACTATTCCCACAACTAAAGCCAGCAATAAGCTCTGGTTCAGATACTCATTCAGGGAGAGAGGTTTCCTCAGTTTCCTGAGTGTTAAGCGGAGGTCAGAATATTTTTCCGGATTGATCAACCTCATTACCGTTTCTTAAATGCCCTCAACTCGGCAAATGCCTTCTCCGGATTGAAATAGTAAAGGTTTATCAGCCTCGATACATCATCGTAATCGGTCACGCCCTTCTCCGCCATTGTTGCCAAAAACTCCGCCCTCCTCTCATATTCCTTCTCGAGATCCAGCCTGTCTATGTTTCTCATCTTGCATATCTCCTTCCAACTTGGGGGTTCAGCCAATTCCTTAAAGGAGTCAGTTGACGGATCCCAACTGAACAGCTCCACAAGTTTGACCTCCTTAGTTTGTGGGGTGACCCCCACGATTTCTGCGATAAGCTGATTTCTCCTGACTCTTTTCTTTCCCAAATAGGCAATCGTTTGAACACATATTATATCCAGCGCAGATATCATGGTGTGTGGAACGTTCATCGGATCGCTCTCCAGTCTCAAAATTGCCTCCTGAACGTTTCCGGCATGCAATGTACAGTATGCGGTATGTCCAGTTGAGAGAGCTTGAAACATTGTCATCGCTTCCCTTCCCCTCACTTCTCCTACAATCAAACACTCTGGTCTCTGCCTGAGAGCCTGCCTGAGCAACTCATACATGTCTATCTTCATCGCCTCCCCTGGAGCCTCCCTAGTCACCATAGGGATCCAATTCTGTTGGTACAAGGAGAGCTCACGTGTATCCTCTATCGTCACTATCTTGGCGTCCGGTGGTATGAAGAAGGCGAGGGCGTTCAGGGTGGAGGTCTTCCCCGCAGCTGTGCCCCCAATAACCATTATGCTTTTTCTATTCTCCGCTGCTATCCAGAGGTAGGCGAGCATAGATGGACTGAAAGTTCCGAATCTTATCAAGTCAACTGGAGTAAAAGTGCCGCCCATGAATTTTCGAATGGACATAGAACTTCCCTTGCTCGTCACCTCAGTTGCAAAGGTTGCCTCAAGACGATGACCTCCTGGGAGTGTAGCATCCACAACTGGCCTGGCTAGTGAAACATGCTTTCCGCTCCTTTCAACGAGTCTCATCACATAGGTATCTAGTTCCTCCCGATCGAAGATGAGATTAGTTTCTATGTTGTAGTACTTCCTGTGGTAAAGAAAAACTGGCACACCAGGAGCATCACATGAAATATCCTCGACATTCCTGTCTTTAAAAATTGGATCCAGCTTGCCGAACCCGAGTGTTTCTCTTTTCAGGAAGTACAACAGCTTGTGGTACATGCGCCAATCCTTCACTCCTAGAGCTCTAGCAACTTCCGCGTAGGCTCTCTCAAACACTTTTTCCGGTTCTCTAGAACCCTCATAGGGCAATCTATCGTACAATTCATCCTTTATTTTGTCCAAGAGTGCGCGCTCGAATGGTGTTAGCTCTGGTTCGACTATATGATAAGTTGTTTTGCCTGTACCCTTGTCTTCAAGAACCACCACGAAGGCGAAAGGAGGATCCAGCCAATACCTCTCGACTTCTGTGTACCCTTCTGGCAAGCGGAAAGAGACGAGGGGGCCGAATCTGATCGGATCGTAGGTGGTTGGAGAGGGAGAGAGGTGAATGCTCTCACCCATTATTTTATCACTATAACTCCTGAGCTGCTCCAGTTCTTCATCCCTTTCCTCAATCTTCAGCAAACTGAGCTGCTCCGATTTGAGTTTGGACTTAAGTTTAGATTTTTTCATCTATTACCTAAAGTAGAACTGATTTATCCGCCAAAAAGACTTAACGCGATCGCTCTAAGAGCTTTAGAAGCCTGCGATTTGGGTCGGTGGAGAACAATGGGCTTCCCGAGCTCAATTGACTGTTTTACTTTATCGTCCTCGGGGATAGTGCCCACGATTTCCGTTCCCAGCTGCTTGGCAATGACCGCTGGCTTGTTCTTCTTTAAAAATCCTTTCTCTACTCGGTTTATGACCGTTCCAGCAATCCTCCTATCGAGAATGGAAGCTATGGCCTTCATCTTTACGCTAACGGTTAGGGAGGGTGGA
Source organism: Hadarchaeota archaeon (SeqCode) (assembly GCA_964474885.1). Lineage (GTDB taxonomy): Archaea > Hadarchaeota > Hadarchaeia > Hadarchaeales > JAWBSP01 > JAWBSP01. Next base: position 91,927 of record CAYYWO010000003.1, on the reverse strand, counting down.
TCCGCCGTGGTGACGAGAACTGCTAGATCTGCGCACTTCAACGGGACTATGCTATTCCTGCTTATACCAGGGGGCGTGTCTAAAATTACGACTTCATAACCTTTGGTTACTTTCTTCATGAGTTGCGGGAGCCCGGCTATGTCTGCTTTCAAAAATCCCTTTAGGGAAAGGCCAGCTGGCAGGACATCGAGACCTTCACGGAGGGAATATATGCAGGAATGTATATCTTTCTCCCCTGCCAACAAGTCGTGGAGGGTCTTACTCGGTTCGGTTAAGCCCAGATAAAGAGCAAGATTTCCAGCGGCTAAATCTGTATCAACCAAAAGCGTCTTTTTACCAAGCTCCGCAGCTAGTGGGCCTAGGTTCGCGGCCAAGGTTGTTTTCCCCACCCCCCCTTTCCCGGATATTATCGCGTATATCATCCTCCAATCCAATAATCCGTTTATACCGATAATGATACGGAGGGAAGATGAAGGAGAAGCAGAAGAAAGCTAAAGCTAAATTTCGATGTAAAAATTGCTCGTACGAATTTTCCGAACCAGCACTGTTTTTAGACCGTGGAAACAAGATTCTACTCTGCCCTTTTTGCTGCTCCAAGGAGATCGAAAAAATAGACTAGACCCCGAGGATGGATTTGACTGCCTCAGCGTGAAATCCATCTGAAGTGACTGAAATTTCGAAAACTTGACCTAAGGCAGAGGTGGGGACTCCACTGAGGGCCAGTAACGTCAAAGTGTATCTCTCGCTGGTACCAACCTTCTCAACATCAAAGTAAAATGTGCCGTCGGAGATGGATAAAATATCTTCCTCCATAGCTGTTGGAAGGGCCCCTTTCCTCAGGATTCCATAAACCACTCCCTTCCAAGAGTGTGCGGCCGTGCGAAGACCCTCCATAAAGGACAAGAACTCTACCGGTCTCTCATGCAGGAGTCTCGCTATGTCAGTCAGCGTGTAGATGAACAGTAGGGATTCCGGGCCGATCTTTTTGAGTTTGTTGACGATGCTGAGGACGAATTTTCTCACATCTGGTGTTTTCTGCTTTTCCCAGAATGAACCTACAAGGGCTGAGTACTCCTTGCTCAAGTCTAAAAACTTGACATTCCTCTTGAAGAGTTCAAAGTACTTCTTGCTGAACATATTTTTGACCGAGCTGGTTATTTCAGTAGGAGATTTTGATAAACAAAGATACCAAGTTGTCCTAGGGATCTTCACGTTTCTTGGTGGTTTGAGTTTGCCTTCTTTCATTGCCGCCCAAATGACTGCTACATTTGCTAGAAATTCCGACTTGAATGCCTTGGGTGGTCCATATAAAAGGATAAGGGATCCAGCTCTTACACCCCCTCCAACTAATAGGTCGACTGACTTAACCCCAGTCGGGATCACCTGCCCTCCCTCCACTAATATTTATAGGGAAGATAATTATAATGCAACAGAACGGAGTATCTCCAGTAATAGCAACAGTTCTACTGATTGTCGTTACAGTCTTGTTGGTTTCGATGGTGGCCGTGATCGCAACGGGACTTGTTGGAACTGTTCCCACTCCAGTGAATGTAAACCTCATGTTAGAGAACGCATCAAGCGGCTACGAAAATTTCACAATCTACCATATGGGTGGGGATAACATCAAGGATGCCATTAACGGTAAAAGCTGGAACAACCTTATTGTACGGGTAAATGGTCAAAATGCCACTATTGTGTCGTACAACGGGGATAACAATCCTCAAGGCATGATCACTTTGAGTGCAGGAGATGTTCTATATGTCCAAGCTCCAAAGCCACTTGCCTTCGGCGACGTAATAACGATCGTCTACAAGCCTGCCAATCAAATCCTGCGCTACATAAGGGTAACATAAGTCTTCCGTCCATTTGTTATGCTCCAACTCGTTCACAACGGAGTATTTATTCCACCGTATGAACCAAAAGGTCTTAAGATTCGTTTCCGAGGAAAGGAAATCAAGTTGAACCCGGAACAAGAAGAGATGGCCTTGGCTTTCGTCAAATGCTCTCCCGAACGTCTGGAAGATCCTGTCTTCGTCCGCAACTTCCTACGGGACTTCTGCAAGGCACTGAACTTGGACGGCGGAAAACTGGAGGACTTCGATTTTAGTGAGATCAGGAAGTGGATTGAAACAAACCAAGCATTGACCAAGGAGCACAAAAAAGAATTGGCGGAAAGACGGAAGAAGGAAAACGAAGAAAGAAAGCAGAAATATGGGTATGCTATAATCGATGGCCAGAAAGTGGAAGTCAATTACAGAGTTGAGCCCCCCTGCATTTTTGTGGGAAGAGGAAAACATCCTCTCAGGGGCAGGTGGAAACCCCGAGTTCACTACTCTGACATAATCCTGAACCTATCCCCAGACGCTCCCACTCCCCCAACCCCAGATGGAAGCTCTTGGGGAGGAAGGGTATGGGAACCGAATGCTCTTTGGATTGCGAAGTGGAGGGACAAATTAACCGGAAAAATGAAGTACATTTGGATTGCGGATACAGCCAAGATCAAGCAAGAAAGAGAGAAAAAGAAGTTTGAACTCGCTAAAGAACTCGAGAAGAAGCTTCCTGAGATGCAGAAACACATCTTAAGAGGCTTAGAGTCCCCCGACCCCCAAGTAAGGAAGATAGCCACGGTCGCTTACCTCATCGACCTCCTGAAGATAAGGGTAGGGGATGAAAAAGATCCCGACGAGCTCGACACAGTTGGTGCAACCACTCTCAAGAAGTCAAACGTGAAAATACTAGGGGAGGACAAGGTCAAATTCGACTTCTTGGGCAAGGGGGCCGTTAGATTCCGGCGAATCGTCAGAATGCCGCCCCAAGTCGTCAGGAATCTCAAGGAATGTATGGAAAAGAGCAAAAGTTCCAGGATTTTCCCGGACGTGAGGTGCGAGCAGGTTAATGAGTTCCTTGGAAAAATAGTGCCCGGCATCACCGCAAAGGTCTTCAGGACCTATTATGCGAGCAAGGAGGTTGAAAAAGCTTTGAGGGAAGCCAGGCTAAGCAGTAGGGACCATCCCTACAAAAAAGTCTATGTCGCTAAGATGGCGAACCTCAGAGCAGCTAGAATTCTGAACCACAAGAAAAAACCGCCGAAAAAGTGGAAGGAGAGGGTTGAGAGAATGCAACAGAGGATAAAGCAGATTCAGGAGCGGATAGAGAAGTTGAAAAAGAAGAGGATGACCAAGAGAAACCGGGAGAGGTTGCGCAAGCTGAGACAGAGGTTGAGAGAGCAAAAACTCAAGCTCGATCTTGTAAAAAAGACTAAGGGCTACAACTTGGCCACCTCATTGAGGAGCTACATAAATCCTGAGATCTACGCTAGGTGGGCGAAACAAGTGGAGGTGGAGGTTGAGCGGATTTACACTCGCAGCCTTCTCAGGAAATTCGCCTGGGCATTCTCAGAGCAACCAACTTGATCTGTACCTGATCTGCTCCTCTGTTTGAGCCTCCAGCTTTGCTCCCAAGGAGAGGAGTTTTAATGTGGCTACTTTCTTGTCGATTTCCTCCGGTACTGGGTAGACCTTTGGTTTCATTTCATCCCTGTGCTCCACTAGATAGCAGAGCGAGAGGGCTTGGAGCGAAAAACTCATGTCCATTATCTCACATGGGTGCCCCATTGAGTGTTCCCCGGCTAGGTTTACCAGCCTCCCCTGACACAGGACGTAGAGTCTCCTACCATCCGGCAGCACGAACTCCTCAACATCCTGGATGCCCTTCCTGTGCTCCTTTGCCATGTCTCTGAGGGACCTGAGGTCTATCTCGACATCAAAATGCCCGGCATTCACCAGCAAGACCCCATCCTTCATCTGGGAGAAGTGCTCCTTCCTTATCACGTTGACGCTCCCTGTACACGTAATGAAGATGTCCCCCACGCGAGAGGCTTCCTGCATGTCCGTGACGATGAAACCGTCCATGGCTGCCTCCAGGGCTCTGATCGGATCCACCTCAACCACGTAAACAACTGCACCCATTGCCTTCATCCTAGAGGCTATCCCCCTCCCAACATGCCCGTACCCCGCTACCACCACCCTTTTCCCAGATAGCTGCAGATTTGTTATCGTTAACACTGCCTGGAGGGTGGACTCGGCCGTTCCGAATCTGTTGTCGAACAGACGTTTTGACGGCGTGTCGTTAACCGCTATTATGGGGAACCTCAGGATGCCCTCCCTCTCCATTTGCTTTGCCCGGTTCACTCCCGTGGTAGTCTCCTCGCAAGCACCAAAGATCCCACTCACACCCATCCTGTGGGCTAAGGAGGTCAGGTCCCCGCCATCATCGATGATAAGCTGGGGACGCGTTTCAAGGACAGAACGCAAGTTCTCCCAATACTCCTCTTCCGTCTCACCCCTCCACGCGAAGACCTCGTGCCCCTCCTCCGCCAGGGCCGCAGCACACTCATCCTTAGTAGACAAGGGGTTGCAACCCGCAATGGTGATTTTTGCTCCAGCTCGGCTCAGAGTTCTCACGAGAACTGCAGTCTTTGCCTCTACGTGGAGCGCTAACCCCACACGCAGGCCTTTCAAGGGCTTTCTCTCCTCCAACTCCTTGGCTATCCTGGCCAAAACGGGCATGTGCTGGGTAGCCCATTCTATCCTTGACCGGCCCAAAGCAGCCAGCTCGGGATGCTTAATCCTCGTCATCTGAAAGGAGCTCCTGAGAGGCTTTCTCAGCCTTCTCAAGCACTTCTTCTTCATCCAAGCTCAGGATCTGCCTATTTTCCATGAGGAGCTTTCCCCCCACTATAACGTGCGACACGTTCTCCGGCCTAGCGGAGTAAACCAAGGCTGCACGGAGGTCTAGAACGGGTCTGAGATTTGGTGCTTTCAAATCGATTAGCACCACATCCGCCTTGGCCGAGGGCTCGATCCTGCCCACGTCCTGCAGGCCCAAGGCCCTCGCGCCCCCTTGGGTCGCCATTCCCAAAACCTCCGTGGTTCTAGGTCGGGTAGGATCTCGCCTCTTTCCTTTCTGCAAGAGGGCACAGAGTTTCATCTCCTGGAAGATATTCAGCGTGTTGTTGCTCGCGGGTCCATCCGTTCCCAGAGATAAATTAATGCCCTGGTCGATCATCTCGATCACCGGTGCTATGCCACACCCGAGCTTTAGATTGCTTGTTGGGTTGTGCACCACCGATACCCCCTCTTGGGCCAAGATTTTGATTTCCCTTTGATCCAAGTGCACACAGTGTGCCGCCGTCAGATTCGGCCCCAAGAACCCTATCTCTCTCAGGTACTCGACGGGTCTCTTTCCCTTTTGCTCTAAAAACCTCTGGACCTCTCCCATGGACTCCGAGAGATGCATGTGTATCCGCGTCTGGTGCTTCTCAGCCAGCCTCCTAACCTCGAGCAAGCATTCTTCGGAACACGTATAAGGGGCGTGAGGGCCCAACGCGATCTCAATCCTTCCCTCTGCACTTCCCCGGAGGACCAAAAGTTCCCGAGCTTTGGCGAGTTCCCGCTTCCTTCTATCCGGATCCCCCAGATCGATTATCCCATAAGAAAGGACCGCCCTGAGGCCTGAGGCTTCCACTGCCCTCGCAACTTCCTCCATAAAGAAGTACATGTCGAAGAAACAGGTTATTCCCGATTTGATCATCTCGAGACAGCTCAACAGTGCCCCTGCCCTCACATGATGGGGTTTTAGCTTCTCCTCGACTGGCCAGATCTTCCCAGCCAGCCACTCCTCCAAGCCTAGATCCTCCGCATAGCCCCTCATGAGACTCATGGGGGAGTGCGTGTGGGCGTTCACGAATCCGGGGACTATGAGTTTTCCCCTTGCGTCGATCACGTGGTCAGCCGGACCCCTCACCTCACCGACCTTTACGATCCTGTCATCTTCAATCAGCACGTCTCCCTTCAGCACCTGGAACTGGGGTGAAAGGTACCAGCCCCCCTGGAGGAGAAGACTTGACAATTTACCCGGCTAGTTCCCTGGCAATGGCCTTGCCAAATTCGACCGCGGCCTGAGGCCCGGGAGCTGTTACTATGTTTCCATCGACCACTACGTTCTGTTGCACGTAAACGGCCCCGGCATCTTCGAGCTGGTTGGCAAAAGAAGACCAGACCGTTGCCCTTCTCCCCTTCAGAATTCCCGCATTGGCCAAGATCATGGGAGCTATGCAAATGGCACATACCTTCTTCCCCAGCCGATAGGCCTCCCTCGCCAGGTTTAGAGCCCGGTTATCATTGAAATAAACCTGGGCTCCCACGCCACCAACAAAAACTATCGCATCCCAGTCGGCGGCCCGGACTTGATCTAAGGAGAAATCCGGGACAGCCTTTCCACCCAGCATGCCCACAGCGGGTTCGCGGGTCGAGCTGCAGACCTTTACCTCCGCTCCAGCTGCCTCGAGCTGGGCCCTCGTCTCAAACAGTTCCTCGTCCCTGAAGTTCTCCGGGGCTATGACCATCAGCACTTTCTTACCTTTGATCGAAGGCATCTCGCTCTCAAACTTCCCGAAAAGCAAAAATATGCCTGTCGCTACCGCAAGAACCAGGGCGGAGAGCCCGAGTTTCCTCATTTGAGCCTCCTCTTGTCCTCCGCCAGTCTAGTGATCACCAAATTCGAGGGGTGTATCTTGAGGGGGACCTCCGTTCCATCCGCCTTCCTCAAAGAAGCGCCCTGAACGGCCACCCTCCTCTGCTTGGTGAACACCTGGACGACCTCCCCTTCCAAGCCCTTGAAATCACCCCGCAGAATCTTCACCCTGTCACCCTTCCTGACCCTGAGACTCCTCCTCCCCAGCTTCTTCCTTAGCTCATCGCTCAGGTGGGCGTGCAGGAACTTCCCCCGCGCGTGGAGGGGTGCGTGATACAGTCGGTACCTCTGCTTCCGCGGTTGTACGGTCTTCATACCACGATAGAGGCTATCCCAGCCACTTTAGGCCACCTCTCGGCAGCTTCCCTCGCAATCGCTCCCTTTATCTGCGTACCTCTGGGTGTCCCATCCGGATTGACTATGACTGCCGCGTTGTCCTCGAATTTCACCCTTATGCCGTCAACGCGCCGGTACTCCTTCTTCTGCCTGACTATGACCGCCCTGACTATCTTCTTCTTCCACTCCGGCGTTCCTTTTTTCACAGATGCCACCACCTGATCCCCAACACCAGCCCTGCCCATCCGCCGCCTAACTCCCTTATACCCCACTACGGAAACAACTTGGATCTCCTTAACCCCTGTGTTGTCGATACATGCAAGCCTAGCTCCCACGTTGATCGCCCTGACAGGGGTGACAGGAGAAATTCCCCTCGTCTCGCCGGCCCCCTTCTTTCCCATTTATTTCACCTCGCTTTTCTCAACCACAACGAAAGCCTTCGTCTTGCTTAGCCTCCGGCATTCCGCAATTTTCACCCTGTCTCCAACCTTGGCATTTATACACGGGGGATTGTGAGCATGGATTTTCGAAGTCCTTCGCTCGTACCTCTCATACTTGGGAACATAATGCAACCTCTCAATTGCCACTGTGACCGTTTTCTGCATACGGTCGCTCACTACAACTCCCTCCATCACCCTCCCCCTAACCTTCAGATTCCCGTGAAAGGGGCATCTGGGGTCAGAGCATGAAGAGGTGGGCGGTTTTACGTCAAGCCCTATGTTTCTAGCCGGAGGATTCTCGCTCATAGTCTCTTAACTCTCTCTTCTGGTCTCATAACGATTTTCCTTCCATCCACAAGCACTTCTTTCCCTCCAGGCAAGATGAACTTCAAGGTGACTACTGCTTTGGGGATGCGAATTCTGCGCGTGCCTTCTTCGATAACCAGCGTGTTTTTCGTCTCATCTATCACCCTCCCTTGTCTCCCCTTCAGCGTGGGATCAAGACTATCCACTATCTCAACCGTCAGTCCGATCCACTCGTGTTTGAGCAAATTTCTCGGTGTTATGGGGATGCTTTCCCTCCTTACCTAACGTAAATAGAATCCACAGGGAAACCCAACTCAACCAATGCCTCCTTCACTCGCTCCTTGTTCCCTCCTTGGAGTTCGATTATGTTATTCTTGATTGTCCCGCCGCAGGCGAGCTTCGATTTGAGTTTCTTAAGCAGGTCTTTCAGGTTAAGGGCTTTAGAGTCCAATCCTTCAATTATCACAACCTTCTTACCGAACTTCCTCTCCTGGGTGTAGATGTTTATCCTCTGCTGCTCTTTTGCTATGCCCTCGCATATGCATAGTTCCTTAGGTAGCCCACAGATTTTACAAATCTCCTGCATCAGCGACCTTCCCTGAGCTGAACCTCCCGGATCACCGTCAAGACCCTGGCTATGGCTCTCCGTAACTCCCTGATCCTCATTGGGTTCTCTGTCGTGCCACCAGCCCTCGCCACAGCCCTTTCTTTAGCCAGTTCAGCCCTCAACTCTCTTAACTTCTCCTTTAATTCTTCTATACTCATACCCCTCAATTCGTCAGCTCGAAGCTTGGGCACCTTCCCCCTCCTTCTTTGCTCCTTTCTTCAAATCTTCAACTGGGAAAGGCAACATTATTCTGACTTTGACCCCCACAATGCCAGGTGGCAGCTTGGCCGTGGCCTGACCCTTGCTGACGTATTTCTCCGCTGGCTCCCCCGTCTTACTCAGGTATCCCTGGAAGAACCTCTCCGATCTAGCTCTCTCGCCGGCTATCTTCCCCGAAATCCTGATCTCAACTCCTTTTGCCCCAGCTGCCATTACCCTTCTCAAGAAAGCGTGAGCAATCCTCCTGTAACTTATCCCCCGCTCCAAGGCCGATGCTATCCTTTTTGCCACGATTGGAGCACAGAGGTCAGCATTTTGGAGTTCGAGGACTTCTATCTCGGGCTTCTCCAGCTTGAAGCGTTTTTCCAAAATTTCCTGCAGCTCCTTTATGCTTTCACCACCCCTGCCTATGACAACTCCCGGTCTCTCCACATACAGGGTGATTTTCGTGCTCCCAGTCATCTTCTGGATGTCTATCCCACCATATCCTGCGTGTCCTAACTTTTCGCTGAGAAACTCCTCGAGGCTGGCTCTGTCCCATCCATACTGGATGAATTTTATATCTGACGAGGGCGCCATCAGTCCTTTTCCTGAAGAACTACCTCTACATTTGTGAGTTCTTGGTTCCAAGGTGTGGCTCTCGCAAAGGCCCTGGGCATGAAGTTTCGAATCACGAGGCCTTTCTTGGCACACGCATGCACCACTCTCAGCTTCTCTGGCTTCAAGCCTTTGTAAGAAGCGTTTGCCTCGGCGTTCTTGATCACCTTAAGGATTTCTTTGGCTGCCTTGACTGGGTATCGACCCGCCCCTCTACATCCTCTCCTATGAGGGAGTTTCTTGTTGTGCCTGCGGAAGGGGACAGGTACCTTCTTTTTTATCACCCCTTCCAAGAAGCGTTTACATTCCTCTAACCTCATGCCTTTTATAGCCCTACAAATTTCCTCCGCATGCTTCCTCGAGATCCTCAGCTCCCTTCCATATGCCTTGGCACACGGCTCGGAGAGCTGGACCGAATACTCGTGGTGTGGCATTTATTTCAGCGGTACGTACATCGAGCTCCTAGTGGCCCCCACCCCGGGTGCTCCGTGGACAACTCTCTTCCTCGTTTGCGAGAACTCTCCGAGTCTGTGGCCTATCATTTCCGGAAGGACCTCAAAGACAACGAAATCCTTCCCGTTGTGGACGGCGAACTTCATACCAACCATTTCAGGGAGTATTATCATGTCCCTGCAATGCGTCCGGATGGGTTTTTGGATTCCCTTGTCCTTGTATTTCCTCACTTTCTCGAGCAGCCTCTGCTCAGCCGGTGTGAGACCCCTTAGGAGAGAGCGGCGCTGGCGGGCCGGTAAGAGTTCGGCAAATTTCTCTAGCGGCATGGCTTGCAGTTGCTCCAGCGTGTAACCCCGATATGTGAATTTCTTCGGCATGTTACACTTTCTTGATCCCTGTTCTCCTCGCGGCTATTAGGCCCACCTTCTGTCCGGGAGGCGCATTCCTGCTGACACATCTGGGTCTCCCGCAGTGCTGTCTCCTTCCCCCACCGAAGGGATGGTCAACCACATTCATGGCAACTCCCCTCGTCCTGGGATAGGGTTTCGCTTTTGCACGCATATGGTGGTACTTCTTTCCAGCCTTAACGAAAGGTTTGTCCACCCTACCCCCTCCAGCAACGATCCCTACGATAGCTCTACACTCTGAGAGAAACCTGCGCGTTTTGCCGGAGGGCAACTGGACTATCGTCTCCCTGCCCTCTCTCCCTACTACGATACCGTAGGTCCCGCTCGCCCTCACGAACTTCCCCCCGTCCCCCGGCTGAGCTTCGATCATGTACACTTTACTCCCCTCGGGTACATTTCCTAAGGGCACGATGTTTCCGGGTTGAACAGGCGCGCCGGGCCCGACGCTTATGGTCTGACCCACCCTCAGGCCGTCACAGGCGGGGACGCAGAACGTCTCCCCATTCTGAAGCTTCACCATAGCGCAGGGTGTAGATATCCCCGGATTGTGAAAAATGTCCGTGACCTGCCCGGTCAGAGTACCACTCACCAAGGGGGGCATTTTGAGGGGGCCTACCCTCCTCCAAGGATTGGATCTATACCTAGGGGAACCGCGTCCAACCCTTTGAGCCCGGATCCTCTTTCCCACTATATCACCCCCAGCTTGGCTGCCAGCTCATCCGCCGAGAACTCGGGGGAGAGCCTGACATATGCTTTTTTCCCATCAAAGGTCTTAACCGTCCTGACGTCTTTTACCTTGACCCCGTAGAGGATCTCGACAGCTCTCTTGATGTCCACCTTGTTCGCATCCTCAGAGACCATGAAGGTAACGGTGTTTTCCCTCTCGACCAATCTGACGGCCTTCTCCGTCGTGACGGGATACAGGATCACTTTTTGCGGATCCTTCATAGGGACTTGAGCTGCTCGATCGCGCTTTCCGTCCAGACGGTCAATCTCCCCGGCACCCCTCCAGGTGCCAGCAATTCTAAGTTCAGTGCACGCACATCCGCCACGTCGACTCCAGGCAGGTTCCTGGCGGCTTTTAGTAAATCACAATCCGGGCTACCTGTCACTACTAGGGGGCCCTTCGGCTTTCTGTATCTCCTTCCTCTCATCTTTCCCTTCCCTGCCCTGATCTTCTTCCCTTCCTTCGCCCTCTCTACATCTGACCACAAACCCAGCCTCTTGAACAGCTCCATTACTTCCTTGGTTTTCTTCAGTTTTTCGGCGTCAGCTACGACTATTATGGGCAAATCTGCAGCCTCAAACTCATGTCCTCTAGCCTCGACCAGCTCCTTCTTGGCCGTGGCAGCAATGGCAGACTTCAGAGCCAAACGGTACTCCTTCTTGTTCACTTTCTGCACGAGCCGCTTCTCCACCTTCGGAGGGTGAGCTGCACGACCACCGACAGTTGAGGGGGAGAAGGCCCCCTTGCCTGCCGCGTGATACCGACTACCCTTAATTCTGGGAACTCGGGAGACACCAAACCCTTTACCCCATGGCTCCGCAGTCGTACGCTTCCCCGCCCTGACATCCGTCCCCTTGGGCTGGTAGTTGAGGGAGGTTTCAGCCAAGAAAGCCCTCCTGATAAGATCCGGCCTGAGCTCCGCTCTAAAAACCTCAGGTAACTCCACCTCCCTGACGATACCACCGTCCAGTGCTCTAACGGCTACCATCTTACTTCCCCTGCTTAGAAGCTAAGCTCACGTAGGTGATGGTGGGGGGTGACATAGGGCGTCCCCTGGGTGGTCTGACGGCTTTCCTCAGGATAACAAGACGTTTTGCTGGACCAGGGACAGAACCTGCCACCATCACATAATCGGTCTTAACCGGTCCGTACCGGAGGAATCCACCGGAAGGTGTTACTTCCCCTCCATCGGAGCCTATCTTCAAGATGCGCTTATTATATTCGGTTCTCTGATGATAACCCATCTGCCCCGCCTGGGGGACCGTCCACATGATTTTGGCTGGATGCCAGGGACCGAGCGTGCCAACCTGCCTTCTCCCACCTTCAGTCTTCCGGGGCAGTATTTTCACGCCCCATCTCTTGACCGGCCCTTGGAATCCCTTGCCCTTTGTTACAGCAATCACATCGATGTACTCCCCGGCATCAAAGACTTCCGACACCTTGACCTCCTTCCCCAGCATTTTCCTAGCATTCTCCCACCTCTCCTTTATGCCGGAACCGCCTATCGGTACCTCAAAGATGTCGGGGGACTTTTTGGGTAAGTTGGTCAACCAGGGCTGGGTGCAGCACAACAATCTCACCTCGCATACCCTGCCGCTCTTGACGAGCTCTTCCATTTGATCAAGCCTTTGCTCCTCCATCTTCTTGGGGGGCTTGAGCCTGCGCTCGAAGTTCTTTGGGACGTCCTTCGTCCAAACTTCCCCTACAACTCTGAGGCCCCTAGAAGTACACTCGTACAACCTGATCCCGAACACAAAGATGGGTGGTATCTCTATGACGGTCACTGGGACTGTTATGGTCTGCCCAGCGGTTAAACTCGTCTTTCTGTCGTCGATCATCATGACGTGGGTCATGCCGGCCTTGTAGCCCGCGATCCCGCACAGCTTCGGCTCGGGACAGAGCACCCAGGACCTAACATGCGGGACCTGAGAAGCCGCTCTAACCCTAGGGCTGTAAGCCAAGGACCCCCTCCTGGGCTTGTGCTCCTTGGGCATGAATTAATTGGTTTTAAAAGGGAATATATCACCCGAGGTGGAAGAGAGCAAGGGCGCAGAAAAGAGCCTCCTCCGTCCTCACGGTCGCTGTTCCCTGTTTCGGGATGACGTTCACCACATCGTCAAATAGGGAGGATGGGACGCCCTGTTTCCTGCTTGTCTCAAGGATACCCCAGTAAGGACCGCCGAAGAAGAGCGAGAAGCCCTGACGGTTGGCCTGCTCTACCAGCTCATCCTGAGCTCTTATGTGTCTCCCGTACCTGGAGGTAGCCACCCGCAGGCCGCTCGCTGCCCGGAGGGCCTGCCGCAAGCTTCCGTGGGTAGAAATGCTGAACCCCCAGTAGTCATCCGGCGGGCACGGGACCACCTCATAGAACCTCCCAGAACCTTTCACCAGTTTAACCGTTACCCTCTGGTTCCTCCTAAGCCTGTCCTTGCAGAGCCCCTTTTTCGGAAGACCGAGCTCCAGAATGCTCCCCTCCCGCTTTTGCTCCAAGACAAGTGCTTCCCTGACCGCGCCGACCTCTTCCCTCTCCCCCCTGAGCGGATGGTGCGGCGTGCGGAGCGGGGGTAAGAGTCCGACGTATCTCAGGTCCGCATCCTTCGGGAATAGGAGTTTTCTCAGGTACTGCGGGGTCTCCGCGTACCTCAGCAGCTTGACGATGAGTGGTGTGTCCTGCTTGCAGGAGGGGTGGGAGTCATCGTAGATGCCCACGTGCTGAATCCTGAAGATCGCCAGAGCCCGGGCGACCTGTCCGATCTTGATCGTCTTTTGGAGCAAACTGCCACAATCCGCAACGAGAGAGCCCGGTAAATAAACCGACCTCCTCATCAAAATGTCCGACGAGTAAATCTGAATGAAGCGTTTCGAGTGGGTGGAGCACCCTTCCGATGTCGGCTTTAGAGCCTACGGGAAAACCTTGGCGGAGGCTTTCGAAAACGCCGCACTCGCGCTTTTCGAGATAATGACGGACACCAGCAAAGTAGAACCGAAAGAGATGGTCAAGCTGGAGTTGCAGGCGGAGGATAAGGAGGCCCTTCTTTACGACTGGCTGGACTCACTGATCTCTTATCACGACAGTCAGAATTTGCTCTTCTCCAAGTTCGAGGTGAAGATCGAGCGGAGCGCGTCGGGGCTCTGCCTAGAAGGGAAAGCTTGGGGTGAGGCCTTCAACCCGGAAAAACATCCCGCCAAGACTTCGGTGAAGGCCATGACCTATCACATGATGCGGGTAGAGGAAAAGCCCGGGGCCTGCTGCGTGCAGGCGGTTGTGGACATCTAGCTTTTTAGTCATACCTCCTCCCTCGAATAGTATGATGCCGCTGCCGGGGAAGATCAGGCAGATCGACGAGGTGCGGTGGGAAATCCCACCAGATTACAAGCCGGGGATGCGCGTGCCGGCGAGGATCTACGCGGACCGGGAAATGTTGCAGGAGATGGGCAAGGATCTAACGCTGGAGCAGGGGGCGAATGTCGCCTCCCTCGACGGCATCTACAAGTATTCTATCGTCCTCCCCGACGGGCATCAGGGCTACGGCTTCCCGATAGGAGGAGTCGCAGCAACTGATGCTGAAACCGGGGTCATCTCGCCAGGCGGCGTGGGCTACGATATAAACTGCCTGCCGGCTGGCACGCGGGTGCTGACCCCGCTTGGCTTCTGGCTGCCCATAGAGAGGGTCTCGGTGGGACAAGAGGTGGTGGTTCTCAACCAGAATCGAGCGAAACCGACCCCCGTAATCCTGACACTCCGCAGGAATGACAAATCTGTCATGAAAATAAAGACAGCATCGGGATTCGAGCTGGCACTTTCCCCCGACCACCCGATTTTGACCCGCGAGGGAATGAGGGAAGCGGGAGGACTCACCGTGGGAACGGAAGTAGGGTTGCACCCATTCGAGGGAGTTCCGTATGAGGAGGCAACTGACTTCGAGATAGTCCGTGAGACCGCGTTCAGGTCAGCCATCAGAGAAGAACTCAAAAAGCGCGGCCTGTTACCCCTAACAGCCCGGAATCCCAAGCTGCCCCTCCTCTTGAAGTTGCTCGGGTACCTGCTAGGTGACGGGACCATCTGCGGGAAAAGCGTGATATTCTACGGCAAGCTGGAGGACCTGCAGGACATCCAAGCGGATCTGAAGCGTTTAGGATACAAGTCTTCCATCTACACGCGCAGGAGGAGACACAGGCTCAAGGGGCGTGAGTTTGTTCGAACAGAGGCTTCCCTTAAGGTCTCCGCTCGCAGCCTGGCTGAGCTCCTGCTGGCTCTGGGCTATCCCAGGGGGAAGAAGACCCAGGTCAGGCTGGAAGTCCCGCACTGGATCTCCAGGCTGCCCCTGTGGTTGAAGCGCCTCTTCCTCGCAGCCTACTTCGGTGCTGAAATGTCCGCCCCCAAGACGATGAACGGCTACAACTTCTACATGCCTGAAGTGAAAGTATCAAGAAAGCAGGGAAAGGAGGTGGATGGACGGCGTTTCCTCAACGAGTTGAAGCGGATCCTGAACGAATTCGGGGTCTCCTCGACCGTCGGAGTGGCGGAGAGGGACAATGGAAGGATCGTTTATCGACTGAGCGTTCACGAGCGGCCGGAGAACCTGATAGCACTGTGGAGCAAGATCGGTTACGAGTACAACCGGGAGAGGAAAGCACGTGCCTTGGCCGCCGTCGTTTTCCTGAAATTCAAAGAGGCCGTGAAACGTGAGAGAGAGCTCCTCAGATGCGAGATCCAAGAGGGCCACGGGCGATCCGCAGAGCTCCTGCGGCGCTACCGTGGTGTGGTCAACCGGCGGCTCATTGAACGCAGTCTCTACGAGGGTACTGGTGATGCCCGAGTTCCGCAAAACTTCCCGACCTTCGAACGGTTCATGAAGGAGCACGTGGACGGAGAAGTGGTCTTCGACAAGGTGGTGCAGATAGAAAGCATACCCCATGACGGTTGGGTGTACGACTTCACGGTTGCCGACTCCCACCACAACTTTGTTGCGGAGGGATTCGTTACTTCGAATTGCGGGGTGCGCCTAGTTAAGACGAATTTGGACAAAAAAGATGTCGAGCCCAAGCTCCGCGAGCTGGTTGACACCCTCTTCCGGAACGTCCCCTCAGGCCTAGGGAGCCGCGGCAAAGTACGCCTTTCCATGCCCCAGCTGGATGAGGTGCTCGAGCACGGTGCCAGGTGGGCCGTGGAGAACGGATACGGCTGGCAGGAGGACCTCGAGCGGCTGGAAGAGGGGGGATGTATGGAGGGAGCTTCGGCGTCGAAGGTGAGTACGGGGGCGAAGAACCGTGGGCTCCCCCAGCTTGGTAGCTTGGGAAGCGGAAATCACTTCCTAGAGGTCCAAGTGGTGGATAAAATTTACGAGCCTCGGGTAGCCAAGGCTTTCGGGATAACGCACGAGGGGCAGGTCACGGTTATGATCCACACGGGCTCCCGCGGTCTGGGGCACCAGGTTTGCTCCGACTACCTCCGCCGGATGGAGCACGCAGTCAGGCGGTACGGCATCCGCCTGCTGGATCGTGAGCTCGTGAACGTTCCATTCCGATCCCCCGAAGGCCAGGACTACTTCTCAGCCATGAAGTGCGCGGCGAACTACGCTTGGGCAAACCGCCAGATGATCGTGCACTGGGTGAGACAATCGTTCGAGCAGGTCTTCAGAAGGGATGCGGAATCGTTGGGGCTCCACATCGTCTACGACGTTGCACACAACATCGCCAAGCTGGAAAGGCACAGGATCGATGGGGAAGTGAAAGAGGTTGTGGTCCACCGCAAGGGAGCAACACGCGCCTTCGGTCCCGGGCATCCCGACATCCCTGCCTTGTATCGGGAGGTGGGGCAGCCTGTTCTCATCCCCGGTGACATGGGGACTGCCTCCTACATCCTGGTGGGTACCCAGAGGGCTATGGAGGAAACCTTCGGATCAACCGCCCACGGAGCTGGAAGGCACTTAAGCCGCCACGCAGCCCTAAGGCAGTACAGGGGGGACGAGGTGAGGAGAAGATTGGCCTCCAAGGGGATATACATAAGGGCTGCTCAGGTGTCCGTCATCGCTGAGGAAGCCCCCGAAGCCTACAAGGATGTGGACAAAGTTGCGGAGATCTCGGACAGAGCAGGCATAGCCAAGAGGGTCGCCAGGATGGTACCGATAGGTGTTGCTAAAGGCTGAACTTCTTGGATACCTGCCGTAACAGCTGATCTAAGGTCAGTTCCGTCAGGGAGTCCACTACCACATCCGCTCCCGCTCGGACCAGCTCCTCCCGACTCCCTATGCGCCTAACACCGACTGCAAAAAATCCGAGTTGATGTGCAGCTCCCACCCCCGCCGGTGCATCCTCAAAGACCACAAAGTGTGCGAGGGAGGGGAACTTCTCCTTCAACCGCTCCGCCGCGAAACGCTGAATCCCTGCCTTTTCCTCGATATCTAGGCCGCAGACATCGACCTCGAATGCCTGATACAGGCGTTTAATGTCCCCGATGAGATCCCCGAAACCCAACTGCCTCAACCTCTCATCGTCTACTCTCTCCAGCATGGGCCTCGCGTTTTTCGAAGCTGAGGCTGCAGCTTGCTTTACTCCACGTTTCCTCGCTTGAAGGAGCAATCCGACGGCATCCTTGAAAACCTCAAACTTCCCCTCTCTGATCAGCTGCTGAATCATCCGGTTCTTTTCCTCGCAGAAGCGGGCTAAGAGTTCTTTGCGGGAGGGTTCATCTGTTGCACCGTGCTTTTCGTATATGCCTAGGAGCTCCAGTATCGCGTGACCCCCGACATACCTAGGTTTGCTCGCAACGTGCTGGAAGTAGAACTCCGGAGTCAGCTCTTTCGCCCCCCATCTTAGTGCCGTCTGCCTCCAAGCGTGCTCATGGGGACTATCCACGACCACACCATCGATGTCCCAGATGAACGCGACTCTGTCCTCGACTCTCATTCAAACTTTGTCACCGCCTCATTAGGCTGTAACATCTCTCCTGTCACCGTAAAGTGAGGGTGAAACTTGGTAACAACTGTTATCTATTATCACAGTTCATGTCAACTGTTTATTTTGTTGCAAACACGCCTCGCAAGTGTTTTATTGTTATAAACACTTTGAGCCAACTGTTTATTTTGTTATACACTTCGCATAAACTGTTTATTTGTTAAGTTTACATCACCCTTGTCTTCAGGCTCGCCTTGAAATCGGTGTCAATTCCTGACAAGTCGTCGGGAAATAACTGTCCGCTTACTGTTCCTCTACATACCGCGAAGATACAATGGAGTTTTCGGTAACTGTTACTCGTTTCCCAAGAACCTCAAGGCTCACGGGGCCCCGCGTCTTCACACCCTTGACCCTCACTTCCCGACTCGTAGCGTGAACCTCTAGTAGGTTCCCCCTCCACCTGAGCTTGAATCGAATGGAATGCCATCCCGGGGGAAGCAGCGGATTCACGCTCAATTTCTCCCCCAGGCGCACACCACCGAAGCCAAAAATGGCTAGCTGCCAAGCCGAACCCATTACCGCCCCATGTATACCCTTTCCAGTGTTCTGGTGCAGGTCAAAAAGGTCGAGACAAGAGGCGAACTTGAAATATCTTAAGGCACGGTTTGCGTCACCTATATCGGCCGCCACGAGGCCGTGTGCCGCCGGACTCAGGGAGGACTTGTGCACGCATCTGCGCTCGTAGAAATCCAAGTTCTTCGCCTTGGTTGCCTTATCGAACTCATCCCTGAAGAGCGCAAGCAACAAGACCACATCCGCCTGCTTTACCAACCTCGTGTGCCGGACCTCGGGCAGGGGGACTTCCCCCGGCCAAGTTGGCATCCCCTGTCTGTCAAACTTCACTTGGACATCTTTCAAGCCGAAGTATCCATCGAATTCCTCAATCAGACCGTCGGGCCTTTGCGGGAATCTGATTTTGCCCGCTATGTTGACCCAGTTCTCTACCTCTGAGGGATCCAGACGGATCTTCCTGCTTATCCTCCTCAGATCTGAGGGATACTTCAGTGAGAGCTCCCTGTATATCTCCGCCGCCCACCGCAGGCACCACCGAGCCGAGTAGTTCGTGAAGGCGTTGTTGTCCACGCACTCCTGGAACTCATTTGGGCCTATTACGCCCCTTATCTCGTACTCCCCAGTCTTGCGGTTACGCCTGACCCGGCTGGCCCAGAATCTGGCCGTCTCGAACAGCATCTCCGCACCCGCCTGCCTCATGAACTTCCAGTCTCCAGTCGCCAGCAGGTACGTCCGGAGAGCATACATCACATCCGAGGCTATGTGTTGCTCCCTGTCCGCAGTCAGGACCTTTACCACCCTCCCGTTAAAATCCCTCCAGCGTCTGGGCGTGACCTCTTCGCCGGTTTGTGCCGACTCCCAGGGAAAGAGGGCACCCGCATAGCCCATCCGTCTTGCCTTGTTCCTCGCCTCATCCAGCCTGCGGTACCTGTATAGCAGGAGGTGCTTCGCCAGATGGGGGAAGGTCAGCGCGTAGAAGGGCAACATGAAAATCTCCGTATCCCAGAAAACGTGCCCGCCGTACCACTCCCCTGTCAGCGCCTTCGCAGGAATGCTCACGTCGAAGTCCCTGTCGCTTAGGGCCGAACAGAGGTGGTAGATGCAAAACCTGAGTGCCAAGTCACACTGCTTGTCTCCCTCTATCTCGACGTTAGCCACCTCCCACTTCTCCCTCCACTTCCTGGAATGGAGATCGTGGATTTCCCGAAAGCCCCGCGAGGCGGACGTTTGGGCACCCCTTCTCGCCATCCGGGCAACCTTTCTGGAGGGGCCTGCAACAATGTAGGAAAATCTGTCAATCGAGCAGACTTTGTCTTTGGGGATCTTGACCCTGAAACACTCCAGGAGCTTCTTGTCCTTGAAGACTGTGCACCGCTCTAGCAACCTCCCGCCCGAGAACCTGCAGAGCCAAGAATAGGCGATCCAAAGTCCCGTTCTTTTGGTGCGGACCAGTAAGGTCGGCCTCTTCTTCCATATTTTGGCTATCTCATAGTGCGCGATCGGGCCCCCAAAGGGCCTCATCTCATTTTTCGTGGTCGCGTCCACTCCAGTCCGTAACTCGATCTCACAAGGTCCATCGAGGGGCCTGATGGAGAAATGTTGGACGACCAAGTGCGGATCGACCATGCTGACGAACCTGCAGGACTCGTATCGGTACGAGCGGCCTTTCTCATCCCGGAAGGTCGTCCAGCGCCAAAGCGTAGCATTCCTCATGTCGAGAATCCGGTCGTGATCGAAGAACTCGCCCTTCCCCACGCCCAGCCTTCCGGCATCCGTCTCGATCTCAACCATTAGAGGGTTTGGCAGGTTCACGATCTCCGGAACCTCAAGCCCATAGTCATCGTAGACCCCGGCAATGTACGTTCCCGGGTAAGAGCCCCTGGGTATCTCCTCCAAGCTCCCCCTGAGGCCCAGGTACCCGTTGCTCAGGGCAAAAATCGCCTCATAGAACCTTTGCTTGGCTTCTTCCCAGCCGACCTCTCTTATGAGCCAGTTATCTTCCCAAGACTCTCTTGAAGACTTCTTCGTACTTGGCAACCATGACATCCTCATTGAACTGCCGCTCCACCCACTTCCTGCAACTCTTTGGCTCAATCTGATCAACTTTTCCAATTTTCTCCACAAACTCTTTAAAATCCTTAGCCAGGTACCCCGTTTCTCCCTCCCTCACGAGTTCCGGAGCTGCCCCCCGCGCAAAGGCCACAACGGGAGTCCCGCAAGCCATGGCCTCTATCATGACTATCCCAAAGGGCTCATCCCACTGAATTGGGACGAGGAGAGCAGAGGCTCTGGACAGGAGCTCCTTCTTCCTTCCATCTGAAACCTCCCCCTCGAAAACCATCTCAGGGCCCAAACGCGGTCTGACGAACTCCTCGAAATACTTCTGCTCAGCGGGCTCGCGCACCTTCCCCGCCAAGATCAACCTTTTCCCCAGCTTCTTTGCCGCCTCGCATGCCAAATGGGGTGCCTTTTCCGGGTTGAACCTACCCAAGTAAAGGAGATAGTCTTCTTTCTCCTCGTAAAAGGGGAAGTCTCTGACACGAATGCCGTTGTAAACCGTCCCTGCATAATTCAAATCCGGCAAGCACTTCCGCTGATGGTTGCTTATGGTGACGAAATGTATATGCGGTACCCCCCTGAACATGCTGTAGAACCTTTTGTTTTCTTCCCCCATTGGCCCGTGTATGGTGTGGACGACGGGGATATCCAAGAAGCGGGCAGAAGCCAAGCCCTCCTTCCACGTGTGGTCGCTGACGAGATCGAAGTCCCCTCTTCTTATCTCGTCATAAGCCGCTATCGAATGAGTCAGCGCCTCCGTGAGGAAGATTGGTGAGACTTTCTTCAGAGTATCCAGTCTGGGTCCCT
This sequence comes from Hadarchaeota archaeon (SeqCode), assembly GCA_964474885.1. GTDB lineage: Archaea > Hadarchaeota > Hadarchaeia > Hadarchaeales > JAWBSP01 > JAWBSP01. Next base: position 70,966 of record CAYYWO010000003.1, on the reverse strand, counting down.
CGAAAACCCAGCGCAGCTTACCCTTAGTCTGGGAGCCTGCCACGGAAAAAAGGGTCACCTCATGCCCCCGATCCACCAGGCCGTCGGCCAGCAACCAAACAACGTACTCTATCCCCCCGTACTCCTCAGGGGGTACTCTAATCCAGGGAGGGCAGACGATAGCAATTTTCATCCATGAAACTCTAAGCAGATAAATTATCCCAGCAACTTCCGGATCTTCTCCTCCAGCCTACTCTTGGGGACCGCTCCGATTTGCTGGTCTACTAGCTTGCCTCTCTTAAACAGGAGCAGGGTGGGTATGCTCATGATGCCGTACCTCGTGGCTACCCTCTGGTGCTGATCGACATTTATCTTCGCAAAGAAGACCTGCGGGTACTGCCTTGCCAGCTCTTCCACGATCGGTGCTATCATGAGACATGGGGGGCACCAAGGTGCCCAGAAGTCAACGAGGACGTACTCCTTTTCTTGGACAATTCGGTCGAATTCGTCGTCCGATATTTCGTGCACTTTGGCCTCATGCCCTGCTCCTCGCTCCTCCCGGGTGAGCATCTCTCCCATCTTCTTCAACCTTATCTGCCGAAGTTCCCAGTCTTCCTCCATAGCAACTCTTGAGCGAAAAAATAACATTTTTTGGACAGAGAAAGAAGTTAGTTGGCGATGATGGGGATATCCCGCGGGAAGCGAGAGCTGGTGTGACAAGGGATCACCGGTGCATCGTCGCGGGGACACTGGAGCCACCCCGCCGTGAAGGCGCGCCAATGGGTCCTCGGGGAGCAAATTGGTGGACCACCTCGCTATGAACTCGGGTCAACCCTGGCGCGTGACAGGCGGGGTTGGCCCCGCTCGCCCCACCACGAGGGTTACCGGGCGGAGGACGCCGGAAAGGCAACCTATGAGCCCCGGGGTTAGTGTGCTGGGGGACAGCGGGGCCCTTTTTTGATCCGTCGGTTAATTTTTAGAGCCCCACAAGGCGCGCCCGCCAGGCCTCCGGGAAGCCCTTGGTGGACCACCCCGCTGTGACCCGGAGCTAACCACGGCGCGCGACAGGGGCTTCAATTTCCGGGCTGCCGGCTTGGAGCGTCACGGACTTAGTTTGGTAAGGGGGGCTCACCTAACAGGCGGCGATGTGGACGGTGTAATGGATGTGTTGGTGGCACTTTGCACCGTAACACCCTCCATCATCGCCCTCAATGGATGGGACAGAGGCAGGCCGCTAATTATTACAGAGAGAATTTCCAAGACCTCCTAGCAAAACTCGGATACATCCCCTTCTCCCTCAACCATTTTTTCAAGAAGGAGACGGTTTTTGGATCCGTCAGGTAACCCGACCCAAAATCCCCGTACTTTTGGTGGAGTTCCTGTATCCTTGCCTCCCTGGTCACTTTAGCCACTATTGAGGCCGCCGAGACCTCCACGTATTTTCGGTCGGCTCCGTTCTCCACGACCAATTTAGGCTTACTGCGCAGATACCGTTCCATTCTGAAGAGGAAGAGCTCCGGTCTCGGATCGGGGGAGTCTATGAATGCCACCTCGGGCTGGAGCTCGTCGATCATCCTGGCAAAGACCTCCGCTTCTATCTCGTTCAGGTTCTTGCAGGTCCTCAGCTCGTCGATTTCCCTGGGCCAGAGCTCCACCACTCTGATGTCTGTGGCAAGTCCCTGGATGAGTTTGGCTAAGTCTTCTCTCTTTTTCGGGCCGACCTGCTTGGAGTCCCTCACCCCGGCTCTTTTCAGATCCGGGAGCACCTCACGTGCAAAGCTGACCCCGCAGAGGACCATCGGCCCTAGAATCGGCCCCCTGCCAGCCTCGTCAAAACCAGCGGTTGCCATCATAAGCTAGTGCGAGGCTTTTGATATGAAGATCGACCTGCACGTCCACTCAGTCTACTCGGAGGATGCCATCCCCACTCCCAAGGAACTCATCAGGTGGGGGAGGAAAATCGGGCTAGACGGCATAGCCATAACAGATCACAATACCGTTCGGGGGAGCTTAGTCGGGAGAAAAATCGACAAGGACTTCGTGCTACCCGGGATTGAGGTGCGCTCCGCAAAAGGGGACATCCTAGGTCTCGGCGTGGTGGAGGACATACCAGCTGGTCTGTCCCCGGAGGAAACCGTCGAGCTGATACACGAGAAGGGAGGCATCGCCGTGGCCGCTCATCCGTATGCAGTGGGCAGATCCAGTCTGAAGGACGCTATAAGGCGCCTGGACTTGGATGCCATCGAGGTCCTCAATCCCCACATCTTTTCCAGGAACGCGAGGGCTCTACAGGTCTGCAGAGAGCTGGGGAAACCCATGACCGCCGGATCCGATGCCCACCTCCTAGAGACTCTGGGGAGAGCCTACACCCTCGTTGAGGCATCTAGCATGGAAGGCGTCCTCGAGGCCATCAGGAAGGGCAGAACCAGAATAGGCCCGGCCCGCCTCTTCTCCCCTTGGGAGGAGGTCAAGTTCCTACTCGTCAGGAGGATGCGCCTGCTCAAACGATCCCCAAGTCTCTGAGTAGACGCTTCGCCCGGTCCGGCCCCAAGAGCTTGGTCAGCTCCGCTCTGTTCTCATCGCTCCAGCTTTTTAGGAGCTCCTCCACCCTCTTCAGCTGATCCGGGCCCAAATCCCTGGCCGCCTCCGCCAGGGCTTTCCTCCTCCCTTTCAGGAGATTTTGTCCTCCTATCACTGCTCCCATTATCAAACTTTCGTCAGACTAGTGAATGAAAGTTGTGGTCCTCTCCCCTCATCCAGACGATTTAGAACTGTTCGTCGGGGGCACGGTGCTCAAGCATCTGGCCCGGGGGGATGAGGTCGTTGAAATCTTGGTGACCGATGGACAGAAGGGGTGCCCGGAGAATTTTGCAGTCTCTCTTTCAGGTGGAAAACCCCTTAAGGATGTCGGAAAAAGGAGGAGGGCGGAGGCCGAATCGGCCGCCCGCTTCCTCAACATTGAGATAAGGCCTCTGGGGTTGATGGACGGGGAGCTGAAGCGGGACGATGGTCAGCCCATAGTTCGGTCCGTCCGGAGGGAGTCCCCCGATCTCATCTACGCCCCTGAGCCCGAGACCCCATACTACCTGCATCCGGACCACCTGTTCGTCGGGAAGCTTTCCCTGAGCTTCCGCCCAGTCAGGCTCTACCACTCGCTTCGACCGAACCTCCGCGTGGACATACGTGCTTTCAGGAAAGAGAAGATGCGCGCAATCATGTTCCACAGGAGCCAATGGTACGTCTGGTCCTTTCTCCTCCCGCTCGCAACCAAGGGGAGGTGGAGAATCTTCTCCTCCTTCGAAAGTTTCCGGGAAGTACATGATCGAGGCTAAGATCCAGCTGGGAGGCAGGTTGTGGAAAACCCCCATGATACTGGGACACTTCGTGGAGAACCTAGGGGACAACATCTACGGCGGGATTTGGGACCCAAGCCAGCCCCCCTCAAACCTGTGGCTGGGCGGGATCAGGAAGGACGTGCTCGAACTTGTCAAGTCCATCAGGCCGCAGGTCATCCGCTTCCCGGGTGGGTGTGCCGCCGATTACTACCACTGGAAGTTTGGGATTGGTCCCAGGAAGTCCAGGCCCGTCAAGCCGAATTACTACTGGAGGTGGTCAGGATCCGGGATAGGCAAGCCGGAGAGCTATCAGTTCGGAACCCAAGAGTTCCTCATGTTCTGTGAAGCTGTTGGGGCCGAACCGATGCTTACGGTGAACGCTGGAACCGGTACCCCTGAGGAAGCTGCTGAGTGGGTGGAGTTCTGCAATGGGGATCCCAGCACTAGGTGGGGCAGGGTCAGGGCTTCCATGGGGAGGAGAGAGCCATGGGGTGTGAAGCTGTGGTGCATCGGGAACGAACAGTGGATGCCCCTAGAGAAGGGATCCTGCTCCCCTGAGAAATATGGCGAGAAATTCCTGAAATTCGCGAGGGCCATGCGGAGGGTCGACCCGGACATAAAGCTCATAGCCTGCGGGCTTGGCATCCCATGGGGAGAAAGTGTCTGGGCGCAACTCCTGCCCTGCTTGCTACTCCGTCCTCTTTTTGAACCCTTGCGCCCCCTCTTTAATCCCCTGAACTGGAAGGACTGGAATCGGAGGCTTCTGAAGATCGCCGGGCATGAGATCGATGCACTCTCGATCCACGATTACTTTCCGGATGTCATGAGGCTCTGGCACTGGAGGCCCAAACCCACGGAGGAGAACTTCTACTGGGTGGTGACAGGGAACATAAAGACCGAGCGCATGCTCCTCAGAGTGCAGGAGGAGGTGGAGGTACCCCTCTGTCTGGATGAGTGGAATGTCAGATACGATCTGCCCTCGCACCGGAGGTGCAACTACACGGTGGCGGAGGGCCTCTATACGGCCTGTATGTTGAACTCCCTGCTCCGGATAAAAAATCTGCTTTGTGCCAACTACGCGCAAATGATCAACGCTCTGGGTTCGATCGTGACCCACGAATCTGGGGCGTACCTGGCCCCTCCCGGCGTCGTTTTTAGGATGTATGCGGAGAACCTGCGGGATACTGTTTTGGAGGTTCGCGTTAACTCGCCCGAGATAGAGACGCGGTCGCTCCGGGCTCCCGTGGTCGATGCAGCTGCGGTTGAAGATAGGAGAGGAACCTCCGTGTTCATCGTCAACCGCAGTTACAGCGAGAGCGTCACGATTCGACTGAAAGAGGAAGCGCGGGAGACGTTCACCGTGGGTACGGCGGGCCCCTGGGCGGCCAACTCTCCATCGAATCCAGATCTCGTTGGGATAGAGAGGAACAAAGTCAAGGTGAGGAAGGATGTGCTGATAATACCTCCACACACAGCGAATTGCATCAGAGTGAGCTAGCTCTGGATTTGTCCACTTGAAAGGAGGCTCCCAGGCCTAGTTAATTGAGGATTGACTGTGCAACTCTAACAAGCTACCATGACAGCAGACAAGTGTTTATAAACAGCTTGCAGGAAGTTGATAAACAAATAAAAGTTCCCCAAAGTGTTTACCGGTTATAAACACTTTGGCGTGAAGTGTTTGCAACAAATAAGCAGTTGCTTTTTTCTTTTTCTGTTTCAGCTTGAGTGAATCCGCACGCACAATCGTAAGGGCTCTACAGTCCCCGAGATTGAAGCCTCTTGGTAATTGATTTTTCCCGCCAGAAATTTGATGGAGTTTAGCAGGCTAGCCGAGCTCTGCTTAAACTTGGAAAAAATGCACAGCAGAAAGGAAATGATAAACCTCGTTGCCGAATTCTTCAAGAATTTGGAGCCTAAGGAGGTGAAACCTGCCGCCTGCATGCTAGCCGGGCAGGTTCCGCAGCTCGGCGTGGGATGGTCCACCCTCAAGCACATCGTACTTGAAGTGACAGGTGCGAGGGAGGAGGAGCTTTTCCGCCTCTTCCAAGAAACTGGAGACCTTGGGGAGGCCGTTTACAGGCTACTAGATAAGAAGGGCATTCTCTTCAGGTCTCTAGATACCCGCCCCCTCGCCATTTTGGAGGTTTGGGATTCCATCCAAAAAGTCACGGAAATATCTGGTGAGTCCTCCGTCAGCAGGAAGCGGAAGATAATCGAGGGTCTGTTCCTCAGATGCTCCCCCGCGGAGTCCAGGCTGCTCACGAAGCTCCTGATCGGGGAAATGAGGATGGGGTTCAGTGAGGGTCTACTGTTGCCCGCCCTGGCGAAGGCCTACTCGGTGGATCCAAAGCAGCTGCACCTGGCGTGGAGCTTGACGAGCCTGGCTGAGGTCTCTGAGGCCCTAGCTTGCGGCAGGGACCTGTCCAGCTTCCACCTCAAGGTCTTCAGACCCATACAGCCCATGCTGGCACACCAGGCCCAAGACTTGAAAGAAGTCTTGCATGAGCACCAGGGACGGACCTACCTAGAGTTCAAGCTGGACGGGGCCAGGGTCCAAGTCCATAAAAAACTCGACCAGGTGAGGATCTTCAGCAGGGGGCCGAAGGATGTCACCCAAAGCATGCCGGAGGTTGTGGAGCAGTGCAGGGAGCTGGAGCTTAAGGAGGGAATCCTGGAGGGAGAGGTCGTGGCGCTGAGGGAAGGAAAACCATTGCCCTTTCAGTTCCTGCTCCGCAGGTTCAGGAGGGAGAGGGAGATCAGGAAGCTGAGGGAGGAGGTACCCCTCCGGCTCTGGTTCTTCGATATCTTGTTTTTAGAGGGAAAGTCTCTGCTCGAGCTCCCTTACTCCGAGAGGAGATCCAAACTGGAGGAGGTCGCAGGGGATCATGTAATCGTTAACCGTCTGTGCCTGGATCTCGGAGATGCGGAGGACTTCTTAAAGCAGGCCTTAGATGCTGGTCACGAGGGGGTCATGGCCAAACATCCCTCCAGCCCCTACGTGCCGGGGAGGAGGGAAAAGTGCTGGCTAAAGGTCAAGAAGACCCTCACGCTGGATCTCGTGGTGGTGGGAGCTGAATGGGGACATGGAAGGAGGGCCAAGTTCCTCTCTGATTACTACCTGGCAGCCCTGGATCCGAAAACCGGGAAGTTCGAGGTGGTGGGGAAGACGTTCAAAGGGCTAACCGACCAGGAGCTGGAGCACATGACCCGGAGGCTGAAGCAACTGGAGATCTCCAGTCAGGGGAGGACCGTCTGGGTTCGGCCTGAGGTGGTGGTGGAGGTATCCTTCAATCAGGTCCAGAGGAGCCCCAAATACCCCTGCGGGATGGCCCTCCGCTTCGCGAGGATAAAGAGCATAAGAGAGGATAAAAAACCGGAAGAAGCCGACACTCTGGATCAAATCAGGAAGCTAGCTGAGGAAGAGTAGTGAAAGGAGGGGTATTTCGACGAGTGCCCACAGCAAGGGGCTCCAGTGAAAGACCTTGTAGCCGTCCAGAGGGGGGAAGGGGAGGAGGTTGAAGACGGCCAGCCACAGGTTTATGTAGAAACCCTGGAGAGCCAGCTCCCCCAGCAGGGAGCCAAGGGGGTAAAAGATGGCTGCTAGCAACACGTTCATGAAGGGGCCTGCAAGGGCTATCTTCCCCGCTTGATCCTTGGAAAAGAAGCTGCTCAGGATGACCACTGCTCCGGGCGCTGCGAAAATCACCTCTCCCCCAGAGGCCAGACCCAAGAACAAAGCAAATAGCAAGCCGGGAGGCCACCATGAGTAAACCGAGAAGAAACCGTACCTGCGGGCCATCCACTTGTGGGACATCTCGTGCAGGAAGAAGCCCAACACAAGAGGAAGGGAAAAGACTGTCAAGCGGTGCAGGCTGAGGCCCGAGACCGCAATGGCTAGAATCAAAATAGAGCAGAGGATCTGCTTCAGCTCAGAAGCCAGAAATCTCATGCTCGGTGATGAGCCTCAAGCCCTCCTTTTTCAAGCATGCAGCCGCCACACCATCTCCCCGTAGCCAGCTTCCATCGGGGAGCTTCACCCTCCCGACCCCACAGGAGGGGCTTCCCGACTTCAGGATCGCCTCCCTGACATTGAAGAGCTTGGCTATAGAGAGGACCTCCTGAGCCCCCCGAACGAAGTTCTCCGTGACATCCTTCCCCAAGTCGTTCACAACTCTGGCCCTCCCCGCTAGGACCTCTGATCCGGGGCCCAAGAGCCTGTTAGGCCTCCTAGGAGTGGGGAGCCCACCAAGCTGCTCCGGGCAAACTGGGATGACAAGTCTGCCCCGCACATGCCTCAGAACTTTCTCCTCGTAACAGTTCCCCCCGTCGTACCTGCAGTTCACCCCTAGAAGGCAGGCCGATACGAGAACGGGTGCCTCAGGCTTGGTATGCTCAACTTCCCTCCCTATTTCCCTTCTTTCGAGCTCATGAGGGATCCCGATGTCCTCTACCAAGAGCTCCCCCGTGTAATCCTTAACCAGCGGCAGTCCTGACTTCGGCGAATGGAAGGTGATGGTCATCGTTGCCCTGATGGCCTCACCGCAGACCTGGCCCGACGTGGGATCCAAGCCAGTTGGGCTGTCCACAGCTACCACTGGTTTTCCGGACGAGTTCACCTTCCTCACGATCGACAGGAATGGCTCTCTGAGCTCCCCTCTAACACCCGTCCCCAGCATGGCATCCAAGATCAGCTCGGACTGATCTATTGCACGAGTGATTTCATCCAAGTTCTTGAAGACGGAGGTCCTCACTCTCTCAAGCCTCGACAGGATCTCCCAGTTCAACCTAGCCTCTTGCGTCCTTATGGCGGAAGGCTCGCCCACCAAGACAACGCTGACTTCACACCCGAGATTTGACAGGTGCCGCGCCGCCACCATGCCATCTCCCCCATTGTTTCCCGTTCCCGCCAGGACTAGAACTTTCCTCGCCCCGAACCGCTGGATCACCCTCCTCGCCACCGCGGCCCCTGCGTTCTCCATCAGTAACACTCGCGGTATCCCTACCCGCTCAGCTGCCTCATCCAGCCTACGCATTTCTTCAGCGGAGAGCGGCATGCTCAATTACTTCCCCCTTCTTCAGGATGTGCAGGATCTTCCATCCCCTGCGCGCGAGCTCATCTGCGATAAATCTGCGATGGCAACCCTTGGGGTCCCTCTCCAGACAGACCACAACCGAGGTTTGCTTTCCTGCCAGCTCCTCCAGCATCTTCACCCCCTTTTTGAACTCCTCCGTCCTAGTGTAGGCTTGGTAACCCCCTCTCCTATAGCCCCCAAGCTCAGGGATCCTAGCGTAGCCGATGCCCGCTCTCCTCAGGTTCTCTTCCATCGACTGGGCGGAGTATTCGGGGTATTTCGACTTAGGAAAGGCGCGAACATCGATCACCATCTTCACTCCATGCTCGCGAACCAGCGATAGGAACTCCTCCCATTTCCTCCCCCCATAACCGAGTGTGTAAATGTGTTTCAAGTGGTTACACGTATGCTCCCTCTCTTGGTCAGCCAGACCAACAAAGCCGGAAGCACGAAGAAAACCGCGCATAGACAAGCTACAAACTCCAAGGCGATCATTTTCCCGAAAACAGCAATCGCGGGCATCCTAGAGGCCATCAGGGTGCCCATAGCGGACAGAGAGGTCGTCGCGGCACCGAAGACTGCTCCCCCTATCCTGACCATGGTCTCCCTGATGGCGTGCTTTATACTCCTCCCCTTGCTCAGCTCTTCCACGTACCTGTGGCGCACATGGATCGCGTAATCTATACCAATACCAATCAGGATTGCAGAAACCAGAACCGTGACGATATTTATGGGAATATCCAGAGGCCAGAACATACCCAGTCCCCAGACCACCGTGAGCACGACGGGTACCATACAAATCCCGGCCTCCTTTGGGTTCCGGAACACCGCCCACAAGATGAGGAAGCACCCGATTAGGGCTATAAGAGTCGTCCTCAGCTGTGAGGGGACCAATTCTGACAAGAGATCTGCACCGATGGCTGGCAGTCCTCCGACTAGGAACTTCGTGTTCTCTACTTGCCCGTACTTCTCCACCAAGTACCTCACGTTTTCTGTGGCAGCAAGTACTTCCTGATCGGTAGTCGTGTATGTCGTAATAAACATGATCGTCCGGTCGTAGGTGGGAGATATCAGGGAAGCGTAGGTCGGTTCACTTAGCTCCGACAATATCTCAACTACCCTTTCTCTAGTGCTCGGGAGTATCCCACCGTTCTTCTGTTTGACAAAGTCCACGATGCTCCACGCATCCGTTACATACCTGCACCTTTGAGGAGCATAAGTCTGTATCTGATCCATGCATCGTAGAGTTTCCGGAGAAGCTATGTCTCCCTTGACCATAACAAGAATGGCACCCATGGGATTGTATTCCGGCCACAGCTTGAGATACAAGTCCGAGGTTTCAAGGCTCTCCATACCCTGAGGGGTCATCTTCTCCCATTCGAGAGCCGTTCTGGTATGCATCGCACTGTAGGCCGCCAGTAGAGTAACGATCACCGCTCCAACCAAGAACCATTTGGCATGACGTTCGACGACCACTGCCAGTTTGGAGAGGCCCGTCTCAAGTGCCCTAGCGGAGAACCTGTCTACCAGTTCTCCCTTCCGAACACCCCGGTCTAAGAGGATCCTGCAGGAGGGCAAGAACGTTACGGAAAGCATGTAAGCGAATCCTATGCCTGCCATGCTCAGTGCGCCGAAGTCAAACAAGGGCTCCATAGGGGAAGTCAACCAAGATCCATAACCAAACATGGTAGTCATACATGATAGATAAATGGCCGTCCCCACCGTGGCTATTGCCAAGCCAGCGGCAAGACCCGGGCCTCTCCCTTTCAACCTTTCCTCAGAGTACCTGTAGTTCATGTAGACCGAATAATCTATCCCCAAGCCTATGAGGAGTGGGAAGACCCCCACAACCACGGGTGAGAACTCTATCCCCAGCCACCCCATCAGACAAACCACCCAGGCGATGGCTAGACCGATGGTGAACAGTGCGAGGAGAATGTCCCTAGGTTTTCTGAAGGTGAGGAAGAGACATAGTGAGACCAGGATTCCTGCTGTACCGAAGAGATAAATCCGCTCCTCCTCGATCGTCCTCATCAAGTCTTTAGATGTCGAGTGGTCACCACCCACCGTCGCCTCGAATACATAGCCGGAGTCTTCCACACAGGATTTCACGATCCGCTCCAGCTTCTTAGCGTAAGAGATTTCCTCCCAGCTAGGCATTTTGGCCACCCTGTACACGAGCCTGGCTACTTGCTTGCCCTCCTTTCCCCTGACTATCCGAAAGTTTTCAGCGAGCTCGGGTTCAACTCGCCTTATGTGGGGCTCCACTTCCCCCAAAATGGTTGGATCTGAAAGCAACTGCCGGAGTCTGTTCTCCAGCTCAGGGCCTGTCGGAAAGTTCTCCCCAAGTTCCCGCTCGATGGGCTCAAGGTACCAGAACAGTCTTGCAACGAGATAACCATCAAGCTCATTCTCCAGAGCGACACGTAGGTTATGGGCGGCCGCAACGCACGCTGGATCTAAGAGATTGTCCGAGTAAAGCAGGATCACCTCACTGCTCACACCTCCCAGCATGTTTTCCACCTCCAGTGTCGTCCTAGCCGATTCATAGCTGGGTGGCAAATATGACCTGAGCTCGACATTGAAGGTTAGTTTGGGAAGACCCGTCGCTAAACACGCGGTCACGATTAAGATGGCGATGACCACCTCTTTGGGGTGCTCTCTGACAAACTCGGAAACTCTGTTCACATTGAGGTACATAATTGTGGCCAGAACCAAGACACAAGCGGGGAGAAGATATGAAGTGGCTGGGACCCCTGGATTGAAAATAGCACAGAGTGCTATGTAAACCAGGACTGCAAAGACTACAAGGAGGAAGGAGGCCCTCTGAGTACGGATCCGTTTTGACATTCTGTTTTCCCTTAAAAAGCTTAAAAGGTATTTGGGGGAAAAGACAAATGAATAAGGCAGTGCCTGCAATTGTTGTCGTCCTGATCCTGGGCGTGGCAGCGTACTTCCTTTTCCTGAAACCCGAGCAACCTGTAACTGAGAAAGCAAGTTATGAGGTCATGGAGCTAAAAGTGTACCCGGAGGACACACCTGTGGGATCTAAGGTTTACGTGACCGCCAAAGTCAAAGCCCTTAAAACAGGTTGGATTGACGTGAGTATCAGTATAGGGGGAGAGGAACTGACAAAGTCAGTAGAAGTTGAGAATGCTGGACAAGTCTTGCTTGTGGATTTTGAATACATCCCAATGCAAGCCGGATCCTTCGAGGTTGTAGCTCCTGAGGTTGCGCCTATCAGCTTCAGCGTACACGAACCCACACCCCCATCATTCAAGGTGACCAAGATCGATATCCCCTCTAGGGCGATTGTGGGAAAGGAAGTAGTGGCGTGCATAGAGGTGGTCAATGAAGGGGAGATGGAGGGTTCATACTCGGGTGTTCTACACATCGGAGCCCAAGACATCCATCAGAGATACCCCGTGACGATCGGCCCGAAAGCCACGAGGATGATATCATTCAGGTTCACACCAACAGAAGCGGGCAAGTTCGATGTGACGATCGAAAACTACGTTGGGTCCCCAGTCAAGATAACTGTAGAGGAGTCGAGACCGGAGTTCAGCATCGAGGATCTCATGGTGCCCTCCTTCGCCTATGTAGGTGAAGCTCAGGCCACGGTGGTCGTGAAAAACGTCGGTAACGATACCGGTCAGTACAAGCCCGAAATCCTCGTAGACGGTGAGAGAATTACTTATCCGAGGGCCGAGAGTATAGCACCCGGGGAGGAGAAGATCTTCGTATTCAACCTCGGCGAGCTAACAACAGGCTCCCACACCATTAAAGCTGGTGACTACAGTCGCATTCTGCAGGTCTCGGAAAAACCGGAGGTTTTCGTGAAGGACATTTCGGTCCCAGAAGTTGTTATCGTTGGGAGTTCCGTACCCGTCAGAATAACCATCCGGAACAACGGTACCTCTACTCAGACCTTCTCCGAGGACTTGATCGCATCCCCAGGAGGCACCCAGACCGTAACGGCTGAAGTAGCTCCGGGCCAAGAGAAAATTGTGGACGCTACTGTTCAAGCCACCCAAAAGGGCATCATGTACATCGAGATCGGGGGGAAGCAGAAAAGCGTCCGTGTGCTGGGATACAAAGATCTCATGCTGGAGGATGTTGACTGGCTGAAATACCGTTTCTCATCCACCAACCGAATCCCAGAGCTAGGACAGGAGTACAACTTCCCGGAGTCTGGGACGGCAACCGTCACGGTTAGTTACAAGGGCATGGTGGAAATAGGAGGAAAGAAGTGCAGGAAAGTTGTGTCTGAAATAGAAGGTGGAGAGGAGAGCTATCAAATCTTCTACTCACCCGACACAGACACCGCTGCTTATCTTTTCGCCCTGATCAACTACTACCAAGGCTCCAAAACCACCGAGGTAGAGTACGATCCCCCGCTCCAGATCGCTTCCTTCCCCCTGGAAGTTGGTGCCACTTCCTCTTCCACCTCAACCATGACGGTACACAACTACTACCCGATAGACATCACCCTAAGCGGGCAGTGCACTTGCCAGTACGAAGTGGTGGGAACCGAGACCGTCGTGGTGAAGGGCCAGCCCGTTGAGGCCTTTGTCGTCGTAGTAACAATCCACCTAGAAGGGCAGGCCACATTTAGAGGAGAAGTTTGTGACGTGGTATCGGATACCGTGATAACAAGGCGACTGAACCGCGTGGGCATACTCCTCAAGTCAGAGGAGCGAACTACGTCAAAGGTGACTTACATGGGGCAGCAGTTCACCATCATAAGCGAAACCAACATGGAGCTACTAGATTACAGTCTCACCAACCTCTCCCAGCTGTAATCACCACAGTGAGGGTCTTAGGTTTTCCTCGGGCTGGGGACAGTTCTCAACTCGAATCTTCAGTATGGGCTTATCAGCCTGTAGTCGGAAGCAAATGTCCTTCAGTCTGCCCCCGCCAATCAAAACCCTGCGCTCGATGGGCTCATTGTCCACCCACAGGCGGACAGTTGCCCAACCCGTGTCAGTCGATTTGTTTCTGACTCTTACCTTAACAAAGAAAGTTTCCCAGAGCTTGACATCGACTGGTTCGACTTTGAAGGACTCTATTTCAATGGGTACGGTCCCGACTGCCCCAGCGCTGGTCACTTTAACTCTCCACTGCTTGTTCTCGTTCTCGAGGTGCAAGTAGTGCACCCCTGCTGGAAGCTTCTGGATCAGGTAAACGTACCTCGGTGTTCCCCTTATCTTGAAGTTTTCCTCGCATCTTTTGTTGTCCACGAAGTATACCACCGTGCATGTACCGGCCGGACCCAATTTAGTGACTTCTACTTTCATCACCACCTCTTCGTTCTCAAATGGGAAGGCAGGCGACAACTCCACTGAAGCGAGCTTCCAGCTTGCCGCCGGAAAGGTGAGACTCACTTGGACGTACATTAAAGCGGCGAAGACCACTGTTGCCAGCAGGAGGATGCGCTTCACTTAAGATTTAGAATCCAAGATTAAAGAGTTACAGGTCCAGGAAGGTCTTTACCGCTTCCAGATCCTGCTCGAGCTGGACAACGGACTTACCGACCGAATCGTCCCAGTTTATGTATACAGCACCGCCCATATCAATCTCCATTTCGATCCCGTAGACGTTTACAGTCATTGGTGCTGGCACGCTCCAACTTGCTGTGGCATGCCACTGTTCCGAGTTCCGCTCGTCCTTGATCAGGCCGAACCTCCTCGAATACCATATCTGCCCGTTGATGTGGAAGCTAACTTCTCCAACTGCTTCACCATAGGAGGGAGGAGGAGAACCTGTTATAACCGAGCCTCCACCAGAGACGTCACCCATGACCAGGGCCTTGACCCCTTCTGCGTAGAACTCATAGTTGTAGACCAAGCACTCTCCAAAGTAAGGATCCTCGACTGTGCTTACAGAGTATATGTGGTACGTGATGGGGACATCTTCGGCTATCAACATTTGCCTACGACCCGTAGTTGAGGATATCCCCTTTACGTAACAGAGAGTCACTGCGGTTGGGTAGGTGATCGTTTCACCTAGTGTGCGTGAGTATAGTTCGATCGGGTTTTTCAGGCGTAGGAGCTCCTTGAATCCATTCCTGTAAAGAACCCAGCCGAGTTGCTGAACCTCATCAGCTGAGAGGGAAAGGTATGAATACATTTGCTCATCGGAGCCAGGCGTACTGGCCCATGCAGGGGCATAGTTTTCGATCGGGTAGGGGTCAGCCGTCTTCAGGAAGAAGCCGTCGGCCTGGATACCTATCTCCTCTCCGCCACCTAGTCCCTCCTTGTCCATTACTTCAAGGTGAATGCTTATACTCTTTAAGCCTGACTGGACCACATAGTCCGCATATATCCCGTACCACGTGTCTAGGGTTACACTTGTACTTTCGTTGATCAAAGCTGAGAACAGCGTTTTCTCGGTCCCACCATCGTTTACTTTAACTTCGATAAGCGCATTATCAACTTCATCATCATTGACAGCCGAGTAAAATCTGTAGGCACCTGCAAGCACTATTTTCCTTCCCGCTGGGATATCCAAACTCTGGGTCCAGGTCATGTCACAGGTATCGCTCGTTCCTGCCAGCGGTGGCTCAGCATACACGTATATTGATCCACCGTCTCCGTCGTAGTCATTCGGAGGAGCCTTGAGGTTGCGGGAAGCGTCAGCAATCGAGCACTCCCAGTCCGGTATGTTGTCCGGAGGTGTACCACCTGCAAAACCGCCATTTTTGAGGTAGTTAATCAAATCCCTCATCTGCCCAATACCCTGATAGGCATCCTCCCTCTCCCCAGTCGGCACTTTATAAATCCATTTGTCCCCTTCCTTGGGCTGTCTTATCCATCCTTGAACCATAATGTTATCCACATGTTCCGAGATGATCTGGCGATTCTCGTACATGAGCTGGATGAGAATCTGCTGGGGACCGTCTGTGGACTTCGCCCTTCCATACATCCAAACCATGTCACCTCCCGGCGGGATGACCTCGGTTATTTCGTTCTCTCCGATTTCCCAAGAGCACTTTAGCTTGCACTTTCCAGATACATCTCCGTCATTTTTCACGAAGACTCCGACCATGAAGGGCTCATCCTGCAAAAACTCCCTCGTCTCAAGTCTCCAATCCGAAAGAGCTCTCTCAAGTTGGGCATGCTTGACTTGGATCGTCACTTCTCCCAAACTGAAGGTTGGCGGAGTTTTCACCTCCAGTTTCTCCCCAGCAACCTTTCCTACCACTTTCTCATCACCTGTTATCTCAATCTCATAGGAGCCGCCAGCTGGCGGGTACCAGATGAAGTTCTCCTTTACCTCCTCTCCGCGCTTGAGATGCAAGGTTTTCGTGTCGATGTCAGTGGCATTTATACAGAGCCTGAGATTTGCCGTCCCCCCGGCTGTCCCGACATTCTTAACCCTGAAGATTATCTCCACCTTATCCCCAGCCATGGGGTATATGTTCTCCTCAGGTTTGGCAACCAGCTGGTGCCCTACGCTTGTGGGATACCAGTTCCAGAGTATTTTCTTGACCTCAAATTTGGCATAACCACTCACCTTGACCGTTGCGCTTTTCCCTTCAACCACTATGTTCACATTCCTCTCCTCCCCCTCCTCCAGTTCACCGACCTGATCGGCAGTGATGGTATAAGTGAAGGAAACCACCTGACTCTCACCGGGAGCTAGTTTGACAAACTGGCTACCACAGGGCTCCTCATATCCCTCCAAGCCAGCATATAATGTGACATCTTTTTGAAGTAGCTGTTGCCCGTCATTCATAACCTTTGCTAAAACATGGATCACCTCCACGCCTCCTTTGTCCGGATCCAAAATGACAGACTCTGGCGCAACCCTAAGATCTTCCACTTTTAGGTGACCCGGACTAGGCTCAGCTACTGAAAGTGCGACCTTCCTCCCAGCTATTTCGATGAAGTTGGTCCCTGATTTCACGGGCCTGAAGGGGATTTCTATCGTCTGGGACTCACCAGGTGCGAGCTTAATATAGATGAGGTAGTCGTAATCCAGTCCCTCAGCGTGAACCCTCACATGACCCGCAAACTTTTGTTTGCTTCTGTTCGTTATCCTAAGTGGAACTTGATATTCCTGTCCTGGAATCATCTCCTCTGGCAGATTAACCGGCTGAACACTTAAGATCTCAGAGACATTTTCTTGAGCTGGCCCACCTGCCCCCAAGGCACCCAACTTCCAAATCGTTAACAAGGCTACCGCAGCAACAGCACCTACAAGAACCCATTTCATGGTTGACCCACCCATCTTAATCTTGAGCGTCCCAATTTTAATGGAGCGTGCTTGGGATTTTCCAGGGGTTTTCTTGATCTCCTCTGCCAGCTGAGAAAGCTTCATTTTCATCTGCTTCTTCTGCTGGTTGACTTTCTTCTTCGGCATCGTCTAGTTGCCTTTTTGTTCCTTAAAAGGAAGGCTTTTTTGGGTATTTTTTCGAATTTTCTTGAAGATAATACCTTTTTTGGCTAAAGAGTTTGATTTTCGGAAATTTTTGAGGATTTCGATTTCAGTGCAGCACGGGCTGCTGCCAGTCTAGCCACGGGGATCCGGAAGGGGGAACATGAGACATAATTCAGGCCTATTTCATGACAGAATTCGATCGAGGCTGGATCTCCTCCGTGCTCCCCACAGATGCCTATCTCTAGATCAGGTCGGGTCCGCCTCCCCAGCTCCACCCCCATCCTCATGAGCTTACCCACCCCTTCCTTGTCCAGCGTCTGGAAAGGATTGAACGGGAGTATCCCCTGCTCCAAGTATGGGAAGAGGAAGGAGCGCTCAGCGTCATCCCTCGAGAAGGCAAAGGTCATCTGGGTCAGGTCGTTCGTACCAAAGGAGAAGAACTCCGCGACCTCAGCGATTTTATCTGCCGTGAGGGCGGCTCTGGGTACCTCTATCATCGTCCCGAACTTGTAGCTGATCTGAACTCCGTACTCTTCCATGACCTCCCGAGCGACCCTCTCCAGCCTCTCCTTTATCTTCCTCAGCTCGTTCACATGGCAGGTGAGCGGGATCATGATCTCCGGCTTGGGGTCACGACCCTCCTTCTTCAGCTCGCATGCCGCCTCCATGATTGCCCTCACCTGCATCTCGTTTATCTCAGGAAAGAGCAGACCCAGCCTACATCCCCTAAGACCCATCATGGGGTTAGCCTCCCTCATGGCCTCCACCCTCTTCAGGAGCTCCTCTTTCTCCCTCTGGAGCTCGCCCTTTACCCTCCCCGTGATTACTTCTTCCAGTAGTTTCTCGTACCTGGGCAGGAACTCGTGCAAGGGTGGATCCAATAGCCTGATTATGACGGGCAGTCCATCCATGACCTCAAGGATCTCCTTGAAGTCTTTCTTCTGGATCTTCCCAAGTTGCTCCAAATACCCCAGTCTCTCCTCCTTGGTTTTTGCCATTATCACACGCCTGAAGATGGGCAATCTATCCTCCTCGAAGAACATATGCTCGGTTCTGCACAGGCCTATCCCTTGGGCCCCGAACTCCCTCGCCCTCTTGGCATCCCTTGGGTAGTCTGCGTTTGCCCAAGTCTGGAGCCTCCTCACCTCATCGCACCACTGCAAGAGCTCTGCCAGTTCCCCCCTCAGCTGGGGTTGGATGAGGGGGGCCTCTCCCAAAATCACCTCTCCCGAGGTCCCGTTTATCGTTATGACATCCCCTTCCCTGATGACCACGCCACCAGGAGCCCTGAACTCACCCTTCTCCAGGTCTATCTCTATCTCCTCGCACCCCACCACAGCGGGCTTCCCTAAACCCCTCGTCACGACGGCGGCATGCGAGGTCATGCCTCCCCTCGAGGTGAGCACCCCCGCCGATGCGATTATCCCTCCCACATCATCCGGGCTCGTCTCGGGCCTGACTAGTATGACCTTCTCCCCCTTCTCAGCCCACTCTTTCGCCTTCTCCGAGCTGAACACAACCCTCCCCACCGCTCCGCCTGGGCTCGCGTTCAACCCTTTAGCTAT
This sequence comes from Hadarchaeota archaeon (SeqCode), assembly GCA_964474885.1. GTDB lineage: Archaea > Hadarchaeota > Hadarchaeia > Hadarchaeales > JAWBSP01 > JAWBSP01. The sequence continues at coordinate 52,633 of CAYYWO010000003.1, read as the reverse complement.
CACCTTGACCTTGGCCTTGGGATCGACCTGCGGATGAAGAAGCTGTTCAACATGATTGGGTTCTATCCTCAGGATTGCCTCCTCCTTCGAGATGAGTCCCTCCTTCGCCATGCTCACGGCTATCCTGACGGCCGCCAGGGCTGTCCGCTTCCCTGCTCTCGTCTGGAGCATGTAGAGTTTTCCTCTCTCAACGGTGAACTCCATGTCCTGCATGTCCCTGTAGTGCCTCTCGAGCTTCTCCGCCACATCCTGCAGCTGCCTGTAGATTTCCGGCCACTTCTCCTTCAGCTCCTCTATCTTCAGGGGGGTGCGGATGCCTGCCACCACATCCTCTCCTTGGGCGTTGAACAGGAATTCCCCATAGAGTTTCTTCTCCCCCGTCGCGGGATCCCTCGTGAAGACTACTCCTGTACCCGAGTCTTCTCCCATGTTTCCGAAGACCATGGTCACGACGTTTACAGCGGTCCCCAGATCATGCGGGATCTTATAGAAATTCCTGTACTCGATCGCCCTCGGGTTGTTCCAGGACTTGAAAACCGCTTCTATTGCTAGTTGCAGCTGCTTCATTGGATCCTGTGGGAAGTCCTGCCCCGTTTCCTGCTTGATCAGCTGCTTGAACTCCTCCGCGATCTCCCTCAGGTCGGAAGCCGTCAAGTCCAGATCCGACTTCGCACCCTTCTCCCTCTTTTTTTCCTCAAAGATCTGGTCGAACTTCTCTCCCTTTACCCCCAGCACTATCTTCCCAAACATCTGTAGGAACCTGCGGTAAGCATCCCAGGCGAATCTCTCGTTATTCGTCAGTCTCGCAAGGCCCTGCACTACTTGGTCATTCATGCCCAAGTTCAGCACTGTGTCCATCATGCCCGGCATGGAGAACTTAGCTCCGGACCTGACAGAGACCAATAATGGGTTGGATGGGTCCCCGAACTTCTTACCCGTCTTTTGCTCCAACTTCGCCATCGCTTCCTTCACTTCTTCCATAAGACCCTCAGGCAGCTTGCCGAGCTTGTAATACTCCCTGCATGTCTCGGTCGTTATAACGAAACCCGCCGGCACGGGCAGGCCGAGTTGAGTCATCGTGCACAATCCCGCTCCCTTGCCTCCCAGCAGATCCTTATTCCTGCCGTCTCCTTCTTCGAAGAAGTAGAGTCTTTTCATATTCTTCCCCTTAAACCCTAGTTATTAACTTTTTGTCAAGGCCTAACACTTTTCAGGTATTCGCGTGCCCTCTCCAAATACCTTTTTCTCTTTAGCGTCAGCTCTTCAAGCAAGCGGTTCGTTAGATGAATCACCCTGCGCTTGCACTCCCCGCATACGATCTGCCCCGACCTGCAGGCCTCCGCAAGCCTAGCCAGCTCCCTGTCATCCTCGAGTAGGTGATATGCCATGAGCTCAAAAACCACGCACTTCGAGGGATCTCCCCCCTTCTCCCTCTGCTCCCTCGCCGTCGGCTGACCCCCCGTGAAGGCTTTCCAGATCTTCCTCTCCACACTCTCTGGGCTGTCCTGCAGGAGGATTGCAGTTTCTGGGTTCGAGCTCGACATCTTCTCCCCCAGCAATCCTCTCATCAGCTTGTGATAGGTGGAGGAGGGGGGAACATAACCTAGTCTGGAAGCCAAGTCCCTTGCAAGCCGCAGGTGCGGGTCCTGGTCTATCCCGACGGGAACTACTACCGGCCTAGGGCCCCCGAACTTCGGGAGCTGGGGGTGGAGTATGTCCGCCGCATCGATGAGCGGGTAGAAGATGTGGGAAGCCTTGCTGTCGGCACCGAAGCCGTAGATCGCCCTCAGCTCGCTGAAGTTCACCCTCGTGCCCAGAGTCAGGGCTAGATTCTTGACATCCTCGCTCTCGGATTGGAAGTACACATGGCATTTGTCCAAATCAAGTCCCAGTGCCAGATAATTGGAGAGGTACTGGTCCACCGCTAGTTTCCTTATCTGCTCGTAGCTCAGACCCCGCATGACGTGCGCCTCCACATCGGCCACGCACAGGAAGATCTCAGCCCCCCGCCTCTGGAACCATATCAGCTCATCGATCACCATCTTGTGCCCGAGATGCATGGGGCCGCTGGGCATGAGGCCCGTCATGACGGCGTAGTCTCTGTCATTCAGCATTGCATCAAGCACCCGCTCAAAGTCCCTGTGGCCGAAGATGATACCCCTCCGCATGAGGTGATTCGGTTCCGGTATTCTGTCCAAGAGCTCGGAGAAGCTCCTTATCCCGAAGCCCCTCATGAGCCTCTCGTAGCTCTCGGGGATCTCCGTGGTCCAAGGACTGATCATGGCTTCTCCCTCGTCAAGGAGTAGTACGTCACGTCACCCTCGTCGTCTACCACCGCGAATAGCATCCCCTTTCTCACGCTCCTTGCCAGTCGCACACCCCTGGCGAAGTCGGTCGGGGTCAGCTTGATCCACTCGGGGACGGCCAGAACTATGTACTTCGAGTGCGCCTTGCCTGGCTTATCTCCCCTGTCGTAGACTCGGAAGTGGGCACCGAACTTCAGGCCTGTCTTTACTATGTAGCCCCTGGACCGGAGGTCCGAATAAGCTGCGTACTTCAGCGGCAGGTCGGGATCTTCCTTCGAGAACCTCTTGAAGAGCTCCTCGAAACTCAGCTCCCTCTCGTCCTCGATCACCCTGATCTTCCCCTTTTCCACCAAGTAAAGGGCCTCGACCGGAGCCAGCTGCACCCTCCCCCCCAAGTCCTTCCCGTAATACCCCTTTAGGAGCTCCTCCAGCTCCCCCGTGACTATTATCTTCTTGGGATGGAAGTGCCCGACCGCCTCCGCCATCAAAAATGTCCCCGGAGTGAAAAACACTGGGGTGGGGTCGCCGGGATTCGAACCCGAGTCTCTGGCTCCCGAAGCCAGAAGGATAGACCAGGCTACCCCACGACCCTAAAATCTTTACCGTGCCACCTTTTACTGCTAGCTACTTTTTCGCCTGCGGGATTCGATGCTACCAATGGCCCGCTCCACGACCCTTCTCCACCACGCTCCACACGATTCCCAGATCCACATCCACATCGAGGTAGGAATGGGCGAGTTTGCCCCTCATCCCCGCGACCTCACTCCAAGGGACCTCGGGATACCTTTCCTTCACACTCTTGGAGAGTCTTTCTTTGGCTATTCCGGCTATCACCATCAGCTCCCTCAGGACAGCGCTCTGGAGCATCTCGTTCTTCAAGAACTCGTTGTATTCCACACCCTCCGTGTACCGCTCTATCCTTTCTTGGAGCGTAGAATTTGCTTGAGGTAAGGGAGGTCACTCCTTTCGCTCATCTTTCGCGACCTCGAGTACATCCCGAGCCTCGCGCAAAATCCGATCACGCAGAAAGGGGTTCAACGCCGATCTCGGCACAAGGTCCACCTTAACCCTCAGTAGCTCCGAGAGCTCATGCTCCATCCCGACCAAGTCCAAGAGGCTCGTGCCCTCGGGAAGGTCAACGAGCTGGTCGAGGTCGCTTTCTGGGCCACCCTCCCCCCTGAGCCTGGAGCCAAAAACTTGAATGTTTTTGACCCCCCGGCTCCTGAGGTAGTGGTAAGCTTTCACCAGCATCTCACAGAAGGGGGGTGGCTCCGTCTCCAGCAGTCTCTTGATGACACTCTCGTAGGACTCTCTCGGATGCCCTTTTTTCCTCTTCGCTGGGCCCTTTTGATTTCTTGCGTGAGCTTTATCGTTATTATTTGGTATACAGGCATACCTTCTAAAAATAGGATGACCCACACCGAGACTGATCGGCCCTTTTGAGCCTCCTCTCAACCAGCTGTTCCAGCTCTTTCACTAGCCCCTCGACGGGGGCCTCCTCTATGCTCAGGAGGGTGGTCTGGCCCCTCGCCCTGAAGTGTTTCGCGCTCAGCATCCCGAGGGCCCTCAGCCTGTCCAAGTGAACTAGGAACTGGGCGTAAACTAGCGGTTTAAAGCCGTACTCCTCGCAGGCGATATGGTACGCCTCGTATGTCTCCCCCGAGGTCGTGTAGGCTGCCCGGGTGGACCTGAGCCGCCTCGCGACTGCTAGCAGGATCAGAACCTCATGAGGGTGCAACCCCTCCAGCCTGTGCTTGGGAAAGCTGGGGTAGATGCTCGCCTTGGCCTCCCTCACGTGCTCGGGCGTTATCTCCGGATCCCTCCTGTTCTCCGCCAGGCAGCCTGCCCGGTAAAGGATCTCCAGGGCGTACCTGGCGTCCCCCAGGGGCGCAGCCATGTCCGCTATCAGCCTAAGGCACTCTTCCTCCACCTTTCCAGGCAGAATCGCTTCCTCGGCCCGGTACTTCAGGATGTCGAAGAGTTGCTCTCGGGTGTATTTACTGAGCTCGAGCAGATTGTGCATGAAGGTGCTACGGGTGGGGGCATCGAGTCTGTTCAGGAAGTGCGGGTCCCTGCTCACCCCGATCAGGGCGATCCTCCAAGCCTGGGGGTTCTGCTCCACGTACCTGGTCAGATTGTAGAGCAAGTCCGGACCCCTCGTCTCGACCAGAAAGTCGAGCTCGTCTAGGGTCACGATGAGTCTCTCGTCCCTCTTCTCCAAATGCGAGACGAGATCGTTCAGAACCTCCCACGTGGAGAACCCCCTCACCGGGTAGGTTGGCCTGAACTTCCTCATCACTTGGTGGAGTATCAGGTAGGGGGAGGAGGTGATCCTGCAGTTAACGTGAACATAATGAGCCTCCTGTTTCTTCTCCGCTTCCCTCCCAAAGCTCTGGCTAAGGGCTGTCTTTCCAACTCCTATCCCGCCGACTATCAGCACGCGCTTGGAAATTTTCTCCCGGAAGAAGTCCGAGAAGAGGCTGTGCAGACGCTTGAGCTCCTTCTCCCTGTGCGGCAACCTAGGAGGGAGGTAATCCGGCAGGAGCTTCCCGCTGTCCAGAAATATCCCCATCAAGCATTTTGCGGCTCTCGGTTAAGAGCCGATGGTCATCCGGGTCCTGGGCTTGGAGACGGACGCAAGCTTGGAGGAGCTCTCCGGGGAGCTCGAGGAGGTCTTTGGAATGAGGTTCCTGGTGGGCCCTTTCCTGGAGGTGCCCCCGGGCTCCTTCAACCCGAGCAGGAGGCAGTACGACGCGAACGTCATCCTGGACAGGCTGCTCTCCAGGATTCCGGGCAGGTTCCTAGCCGTTACCTCCGTTGACCTCTACACTTCCTCCTCCCTGAACCTGAACTTCATCTTCGGCCAGGCCCAGTGTCCGGGGAGAGGGGCTGTAGTGTCCACCCACCGGCTTGACCCCTCCTTCTACGGTGCGGAGCCGGATCCCGGGCTTTTTTTCGAGAGGCTCGTGAAGGAGTCCGTCCACGAGCTCGGGCACACCTTTGGGCTCCTGCACTGCCCCAACCCCAGATGCGTCATGAGCTTCTCCAACAGCGTGCTGGACGTGGATAGGAAGGGGAGGGATTTCTGCAGCCGATGCAGGCAGATGTTTAAGAACTCTGCAACCCTATAAAGCGTGGGGACGGGGCGGATCAGCCGGAGGAAATCCGACCAGCTCTGGATCTGTGCGAAGAGGGATGTGGAGATGGAGGGGGTGCCGGGCTTCGAGCAGCTCAACTTCGTGCACAATGCCCTGCCGGAGATCGATCTGGACGAGGTGGACGTCTCCACGGAGTTCTTGGGGAAGGAGCTCCGAGCACCGATAATCATCTCAGCCATAACCGGAGGGACGAAGGAGGCGACGAAGATAAACAAGCTCCTAGCCTCGGCTGCCCAGGATTTCGGCCTGGGCTTCGAGGTCGGGAGTCTGCATGCCGCGTTGGAGGATCGGAGTCTGGCCTACACCTATCAGGTCAGGGATGTGGCTCCCGACGTCCTCCTCTTCGCCAACCTGAGTCCCTCCCAGCTCCCCGAGGGGCGTGAGGTAGAGCTCTCCAAGCTCGCCATCGAGATGATCCAGGCGGATGCCCTCTGCCTCCACCTCAACCCCCTCCAGGAGGCCATCCAGCCGGAGGGATCCCCGAGGTACAGAGGTGTCCTCCAAAAGATACGGAAGATCTGCTCTGACCTTGAAGCGCCCGTTCTGGTCAAGGAGACGGGGAGCGGCATAAGCAGGGACGTGGGGGAGGCCCTGCAAAAGGCAGGCGTGTCCGCAGTGGATGTGGGAGGGGCTGGAGGTACTTCTTGGGGAAAGGTGGAGGGGATCAGGAGGGGCGAGCCAGACAACCCGTTCGTCAACTGGGGCATCCCCACCCCCGTTTGCGTGGCCGAGCTGGCTCGCGCGCTGAGGATCCCGGTGGTGGCGGGAGGGGGGATAAGATCGGGATGTGATGCGGCCAAGGCCCTCTGCTTGGGAGCCAAGGCCGTCTCCCTGGCGCTCCCCCTGCTCAGGGCTGCGCTGAAAGGGAAGCGCTTCCTCTACTCCTACCTGCAGAGGTTCATCTGGGAGCTGAAGGTCACGCTCTTCCTCACTGGGAGCAAAAACCTCCGCGAGCTGAGGAAAGTCAGGCTCATCCCGGTGGGGGAGCTGGCCGACTGGCTCAACTGGACGCTTCCTAGGACAGCCGGAGGTCGAAGGGGTCGTAGTCCATGAGCACCCTGAGGATCTTGCACTCCCCGGCCTTCAGTTGCCCCGTAAGCACCACATTCTTGTAGCCTGGGGAGGACAGGCGGAGCAGGCAAGTGTGGTCCTCGTCCGAGACGCGCAATCTGAACTTTCCATTCTCAGCCTTCCCTTCTCAGGTGCAGCGGGGAAGATGAGAGCGTCAGGGAATAGGAGAAGGGGACGGGCCTGAGGTCTCGGCATCCAGGGCCACGCCCAGGACGGTGATCAGGAAGGGCTCCAGATGCCGGATGGGGGGGTAGAACTTGTGTGGTCCCCCTTGACCGCTATGTAGTCGAAGCTGCGAGGATCCAGCACGAAAACCTTGGTCTCGTTGGGCAGCAGGTAGTTTCGGGTTCTCCTGCCTCCACACGATCTCCTGGGTCATGGATGATTGGAGAAACGGAGGGTGCGTCCTGCCGAGTAGGCGACCTCTTCCAAGGATATCAGGCTCAGCTTCCCCCACTCCTGACCAGGAACCCAGTGACGTACGTCCCCCGCAGGCCCCTGTTGTGCACCTCCACCCAGACGCTTTACGTGCTGCGCGACCGGAAGCTCCGGATAACGCTCGAACCTAGAAAACGCTACCTGGAGCTTGACCTCTGAAACGCTTGGTTCTGGAGCAGGGGGGCCAAGGGAGCTCATCCTCAAGGACGACTCGCTCATCCTGACCTTCAGGGAGGTCCGCGCCCAAGGACCGTCAGCGGCTAGCATGGGACTCGAAGGAGGCATCCCTCGACGCCTTCGACCCGGCGAACTGGTCGCAGCTACGAGCCATGCTACAAGGCACGCGTCGGCGAGCCCCTCGACCCGCACGACTCCACCAGGTGGGGAACTCAACGAAGCCCCGAAAGGAGCTACCTCCGGGTGCGGAGCGTGCGGGCTGGGATTGACAGGCAGCTGAACGCAGCAGTAACCTTTACCTTCAGATGGAGGGACTCCCCCACGACCCGGAGTGGTTCGATAGGGTCGTGGGGTTCGTCCTGACAGGGGAGGAGCGTGAGGAGGTCCCTGTGAACCCTCGAGGGGGCCGAGCGGGATGATTCCCGAGAAAAACGGTACGTTTGTTACCGTTTTTCAGAACCCTAGAACATCAAACTCTGATGGAAACCCCCGTGGAGTTCGAGGGGAAGGTCATCAGACTCACGAGGCTGCAGAAGGAGATGTTTCCCGGGATCAGCAAGGCAGAGGTCATAAAGTATTACCTATCCGTTTCCGACCTGATCCTCCCCTACCTCCGCGGGAGGCCCCTCACACTCCAGCTCTACCCCGATGGGGTGGGCGGAAAGCGCATCGTGAGGAAGGACGCACCCTTCGCCCCTGAGTGGGTGCCCAAGTTCGAGTACGTGGCGGAGACGGGGAAGAGGATCCGCTACGTCCTGTGCAACGACAAGGCCACCTTGGTCTGGCTGGCCAACCTCTCGAACCTGGAGTTCCACATCACCCTCTCGACCACCCAGGACTACGAGCATCCCGACCTTTTGCTCTTCGACCTGGATCCCTTCCCGCCGGCTAACTTCAGGGACGCCTGCCGGGTCGCCCTTCTCATAAAGGACCTGCTCCAGAGCCTGGGGATAAAAGGCTACGTGAAGACCTCCGGGGCTACCGGGCTCCACATCCTGGTAGGACTGAGGAGGGGGAGGTACAGTTTTGAGGAGACGAGGACCCTCGTCAGAGCCATCGCCCTGAACTTGGAAAGGCTAGAGCCCGTCGTCCTCTCGCAGATGATCCCTGTCTCCGAGCGGAAGGGCAAGGTCCTCATCGATTTCGCCCAGAATTCACTAGGGAAGACCATCACCGCCCCGTACTCCCTCAAACCCCTCCCCGAGGCTCCCGTCTCGACGCCCCTCAAATGGAAAGAGCTGGAAGGAGATATCTCTCCCTCCTCCTTCAACATGCGCACTATCCGGGAGAGGCTGGAAAAAGGGGATCCCATGAGGGGCCTCCTGAGCGACTCCTTCGAGCTACCCGGTCTCTGACACCTTTTTTAAGCCCCCGATCGGAAGATAGGGGGGATTTGGAAGGGTTCAAATTAAAGGCGAAGAGGGTTGCGAGCAGGTCCAGGGTACTGCTCGCCTTTGACCCCGGGCACAGAATGGAGCTGGAGGAGGCTTCCTCCCTCCTCCGCAGGCTCAGGGACTTCATTGCGGGGATAAAGGTCGGCCTGCCGGCTCTGCTCCACCTAGGGCTGAGGGCTCTCGAGCTCCCGAAAGTGGATCCTGATCTGCTTTACATCTTCGATGGGAAGCTCGCTGATGTCGGGCACATAGAGGCGATAGTTGCCCAGAGAGTCTTTGACGCAGGCTTCGATGCTCTGATTTTCCATCCTTTTGTGGGCTTTGAGGGGGCCGCTACAGAGCTTGCCAAGAGGAAAGGTAACAGGGGTTTGCTCGCCGTTTGCTCCATGAGCCATCCGGGCTCTGCAGAGTTCCTCAACCTGCACACCCAAGAGCTCATGAGGAAATCCTGGGAGGCTGGGGTGGACGGTTTCATCCTTCCCGCTCAGAAGCCCGAGCTCATCTCCCGGGCCCGCTCCGAGTACCCTGAGGTCCTCATCCTATCCCCAGGGGTCGGGGCTCAAGGTGCGGAGCCTGGCAGTGCCGTCGCCGTCGGTGCGGACTTCGAGATCGTGGGCAGGAGGATCCTGCTGTCGGAAGAGCCCGAAAAAGAGGCGGAGCGGATCTGGCATGCTCTCAAGGAAGTTAAGCCTTGAGTTGCTGGAAAAGGGGTGCATCCTGTTCGGTGAGTTCAAGCTGTCCTCGGGCGGTTCCAGCCCCTACTACATCGACCTGCGGAGGGTGTGCTCCTACCCGGAGCTGCTGGATCTGACCCTAGAGGCCTACCTGCAGGTGGTCAGGGGGCTGGAGTTTGACAGGGTGGCCGGGATAGCGACGGCAGGCATACCGCTTGCGTGCCTGCTCGCGTACAGGCTGAGGAAGCCCTTCCTGTACGTCCGGAAGCGGGAGAAGCCCCACGGGACGGAGAGAACGGTGGAGGGGGAGATCCAGAAAGGGGACCTTGTTCTGCTCGTGGATGACGTCGCCACTTCCGGCCAGAATTTGCTCATGGCTACAGAGACTCTCAGAGAACAAGGAGCGCAGGTCAGGGATGCTACGGTGCTGGTCGACAGGGAGCAAGGAGCTGAAGAGAGGCTGAAACGTGGGAACATTTCCCTGCACTCCTTCATGAGGGTGACCCAGCTTTTCAAGGAACTGCATGAGGCGGGGAGGCTTAGCGACAGACAGCTTGAAAACCTCTTGATCTATGTGAAAGGAGAGCATGTTCAGGGGTAGGGACATCCTGACCATTCTGGACTTCGACAGGTCGGAGCTGGAGCATCTGTTTGAGGTGACACGAAAGGTCGAGGAGGGGGAGATCAAGCCCTATCTCAGGGGTAAGATCCTCGCCACTGCCTTCTTCGAGCCCAGCACGAGGACGCGCCTCAGCTTCACCACCGCCATGCAGAGGCTGGGGGGCTCCGTCATAGGTTTCGGTGGGACCGAGGGCACCTCAGTCATGAAGGGGGAGAACCTGGCCGATACCATCAGGATGCTGGACGCCTACGCGGACGTGATCGTGATCAGGCATCCAATGGAGGGTGCTGCCAAGCTCGCCGCCGAGGTGGCCGAGGCCCCCGTGATAAATGGGGGGGACGGCTCCAGGCACCACCCCACCCAAGCCATGCTGGACCTGTACACGGTCTGGAGGGAGATGGGGAGGATAGATGACCTGGAGATAGGACTGCTGGGGGATCTGAAGTACGGCAGGGCTGCCTCCTCCTTCCTCTACGGCTTGTCCAAGTTCAGGCCAAAAAAGATCCACCTCATTTCACCCCCTCTCCTCAGGATCAGGAGGGAGGTAAGGGACCACCTCAAGCAGGCCGGCATCCCGATCGAGGAGAAGGAGGAGCTGGAGCTCGAGTCGCTCGATGTTCTCTACGTGACCAGAATCCAGAAGGAGAGGTTCCCCGATCCCGCCGAGTACGAGAAGGTGAAGGGGAGCTACAGGCTTACGGTGGAGGACCTGAGGAGGGCGAAAAAGAACTTGATAGTCATGCACCCGCTGCCCAGGGTGGATGAAATAGACCTAGAGGTGGATAGCACCCCCCACGCCAAGTACTTCAGGCAGGCGGCCTACGGTGTAAGCGTCAGACAGGCCCTGCTTAGCATGGTGCTGGGGGCGGTGGAGTGAGAGAGGAAGGCTTGATCGTTAGGAGGATCAAGAACGGGACCGTCATAGACCACATCCCTGCTGGGCAGGCCCTCTCAGTCCTCAGAATTCTCGGCTTGACGGGGAGGGAGGGGCTGACCATAGCTATAGTGATCCAAGCTGACTCCAAGAAGCTGGGGAGGAAGGACATGGTCAAGATAGAAGGAAAGGAACTTAAAGCTGAGGAGGTGAACAAGATCGCGCTCGTAGCCCCACAAGCCACCATAAACACCATCAGGGACTACCGCGTGGTGAGCAAGCTGAAAGTCCAGCTCCCAGATGAGATAAGGGACCTCATTCGCTGCACCAACCCGAACTGCATCTCAAACAAACCTAGGGAGCCCGTTACTCCCCGTTTCAGGACCCTCTCGCGCTCCCCCGTCCTCCTCCGCTGTGAGTACTGCGGTACATACATCACGCAGGAGGAGGTCGTCGACCAGTTCCAGTAATGTTCAAAGAGTTCGGATTCTCGGCTGCTAGGGTGGAGGATAGGAGGGTGGAGAACGAGAGGGTGGTCTCACTTTACCTCCGAACCCCGCTCAAGCCTCCCAAGCCTGGGCAGTTCTACATGGTCTGGCTGCCTGGGGCGGAAGAGGTGCCTATAAGTGCTTCCGGGTACTTCAACGGCCTGCTTAGGCTCTCCGTTTCCCGGGAAGGTGAGACAAGTGCCAAATTGCAGGGACTGGAGCCAGGCCAGCGCATTGGGATAAGGGGACCCTACGGAAGGGGGTTCAAGCTCGAGGGCTCCAAGTTCCTGCTTGTAGGAGGAGGATACGGAATGGCCCCCCTGATCTTCGCCGGGCACGAGCTGAAGGGTAAGGAGCTGACGTTCCTCATCGGTGCCAAGAAGCGAGGGGAGCTCCTCTTTGTGGATGAGGCCAGGGAGCTTGGGGAGACCCTAGTTGCAACCCAAGACGGATCTGCAGGGGTGAAGGGCTTGGTGACCGACTTGCTGGGGGATGGGGAGTACGACTGGGTGCTCACGTGCGGACCTGAGCCCATGATGGTAAAAGTGCTGGAGCACGGGAGGATGAAGGGCTGGCGGGTCCAGCTCTGCCTGGAGAGGTACATGAAGTGCGGCTTCGGGATATGCGGCTCCTGCGAGCTGGGCAGGGGCCTCCGGGTGTGCACGGATGGGCCCGTCTTCGAGGACTGGGAGCTGGAGGGGACGGACTTCGGCAGGGTGAGGAGAGATCCCGCCGGGAGGAAAGAAATTGTTGGTTAAGGGCAGGCTCCTGACGCCTAGGGGTTTGATCGAGGGGTGCATGAAGGTCGAGGGGGAGCGCATAGTCAGGATTTCCAGGCTGGGGGAGAGGGATCCCCAGACGTACGATTTCGGGGGGAAGCTCGTGCTACCCGGGCTCATCGACATGCACGTGCACCTGAGGGATTTCGACCTGTCCTATAAGGAGGACATCAAATCGGGGACCTCCGCCGCCGCGGCTGGGGGCTTCGTGGCCGTTGCGGACATGCCCAACACCAAGCCCAGAGTGGACTCGCTCGAGGTTCTGAAGTGGAGGGAGGAAATCGCCAGGCAGAAGGCCCTGGTGGACTACGGTTTTTACGTGGGCGTGGGGAGGCTGGAGGGGACCGAAAAACTAGCCCTAGGCCTCAAAGTCTTCATGCCCCAAGAGTACTACAGCGGGCAGAGGGAGAAGACTCTGAGGTCCATCGAGTACGCGGAAGGTCACGGCATGCTCACCGTCGTGCACGCGGAGGACCCCTCCCTCGGGGAGACGCCCGAAGCCGAGGCCCACGCCATCCGGGAGATCTGCGGGCTGGGTCTGAGGAGGCTGCACATAACCCACGTCTCCTCTAGGGCCGGCCACTCTCAGATCAGGGGTGCTACCTGCGACACCTGTCCGCACTACCTGCTCTTGGGCGGGAGCTCCCCTCCCCATTCCAAAGTCCACCCCTCGATCAAGGGGAGGGAGGACTCAGAGTACCTGCTTCAGGCGGTCAGGCGGGGGGGCATCCAGGCCATCTCATCCGACCATGCCCCCCATCTGCCCGAGGAGAAGGCGGAGGGTGCGGCGGGCTTCCCAGGGCTCGAGACTTCCCTCCCGCTCCTGCTCACCCTGGTGAACAAGGGGGAGCTGAGCCTAGAGAGGCTGGTAAGCGCCATGGCCGAGCAGCCTGCCAGGATCCTGGGGCTGAAGAGGCTGGGCAGCCTGGAGGAAGGGAAGTACGCGAGCTTCACCGTTGTGGACCTCAAGGCGGAGAGCGTGATCAGGCCTGAGGAGTTCCGGAGCAAGAGCAAATTGTCTCCTTTCGAGGGGTGGAAGGTGAGGGGCCTGCCCGTCGCAACCTTCGTCCGGGGAAAACCTGTTATGCTAGAAGAGGAAGTTGTTGGTGAGCCCGGATGGGGAAAGAACTTAAAGTTCCTGTGAGTCTAGAGGTCCGCGTGGGGAAGCTGAGGCTCAGGAATCCCTTCATACTCGCCTCCGGTATCCTTTCCTACGGCTCCCTGCTCCGGAAGGCTTATGAGAGCGGCGCGGGTGCTGTGGTCACAAAGAGCCTCACCCTAGAACCCAAGGAAGGATATCCGACCCCCGTTATCGTGGGCTTCGAGGGGGGGCTCCTGAACGCCCTGGGGCTGGCGAACCCTGGTTGCGAGACGTACTTGAAGCAGGAGCTGCCCGAGCTTTTGAAAGCCAACGTGCCCGTCATAGTTAGCCTGGCCGGCTCGAGCGAGGAGGAGTTCTCGCGAATGGCCGAGCTCGTGAACGGGTTCAGGGTCTCCGGGGTCGAGCTCAACCTCTCCTGCCCCCATGCTGAAAAGAGAGGGCTGGAGCTGGGCTCGGACCCTGAAATAGTGGCGAGGATCGTGAGGTGCGTGAGGTCAAAAACGGAGCTGCCCATGTGGGTGAAGCTGGGGCTTTGCGACTCCCTGCTCGAGTGCGGCAGGAGGGCGGAGGAGGAGGGGGCGGATGCCCTCGTCCTGCTGAACACCCTCCGCTCCATGCTCATCGATCCCAGCTCCCGGAGGCCCATCCTCTCGAACAAGTTCGGGGGGATGTCCGGGCCCGCCCTGAAGCCCGTCTCCCTCCGCTGCGTGTACGAAATGTACGAGGAGCTATCCATCCCCCTTATAGGCTGCGGTGGGGTCACCTGCTGGAGGGATGCGGTGGAATACCTCCTGGCGGGCGCCAGGGCGGTGCAGGTGGGCTCCGCCGTCGCCCTGAAGGGACCCGGGATCTTTCCGGAGCTCCAAGAGGGACTGAGGAAATATCTCGAGGAGCAGAGTTTCAGGCGGGTGGAGGATCTTGTAGGCCTGGCCCATGAAGGATAAACAGCCTGGTTTCTGCCCCCCTCACGAAGGGCCCATGTAAGGGGGAGGACTGCATGTGGTACGACAAGGGCCGCAAGCAGTGCATCCTGAAGACCATAGCAGAAAACATTCAGCGGGGCAGATTCTTCGGCGAAGCCTAAATCCGCTGTCTGTTACCATGGTAACAGACAAATGCCTGTATGCGGTTTTAAGCCTATGGGAATCTTCCTCAAGATGTACCGAAGCTACAAGGAGGCATGGGGAGAACTCAAAGAAAGATGAACTACAAGACGTGGTGGGAACAAAAGAAAAGGGACTGTTAGAAAGACCATAACCGTGGGTAACGAAACCTTTAATTAGGTTACCTCCTAGGTTAGATTTCCGTGAAATTCGTGGTAGTAACTGGCGGTGTTATAAGCGGGCTGGGAAAGGGGATAGTCACAGCCTCCATCGGGAAGATCCTGCAGTCTAGGGGTCTCCGAGTTACCGCCATTAAGATAGATCCCTATCTCAACGTGGATGCGGGAACCATGAATCCCTTCGAGCACGGGGAGATCTTCGTGACGGATGATGGGGGGGAGATAGATCAGGACATGGGGCACTACGAGCGCTTCCTGAACCAGAACCTGACGAAGGAGCACAACATAACCACCGGCCAGATCTACTGGGAGGTGATCCAAGCCGAGCGCAGGGGGGACTATCTAGGAAAAACTGTACAAATAATCCCCCACGTGACGGACGCCATCAAGAACCGCATCAGACGTGTCGCCAAGGCCTGTGACGTAGACGTCTGCCTGGTCGAGATCGGGGGGACGGTGGGGGACATAGAGGCCATGCCCTTCCTAGAGGCCGTCAGGCAGCTCAGACTGGAGGAGGGACCGAACAACGTGATCTTCATCCACGTCACCCTAGTGCCCTCGCTGGACGTAGTTGGGGAGCAGAAGACTAAGCCCACCCAGCACTCGGTGAAGGAGCTCAGGGAAGCCGGCATCACCCCCGATCTCATCCTATGCAGATGCAAACAGCCTCTGACGGAGGAGGCAAGGCGGAAGATCTCCCTCTTCTGCAACGTGCCCGAGGGCTCCGTGTTCTCGGACGTGGACGTTGAAAACATTTACGAGATCCCGCTCATGCTGGATGCCCAAGGGCTGGGCGAAAAAATCCTAGAGAGGCTGGGGCTCAGGGGCAGCAGTTCCGACCTCTCCGAGTGGAGGAGGCTGGTCGAGAAAGTCAAAAAAGCGAGGAGGAAAATCAGGGTAGCCATGGTGGGGAAGTACGTCAGGATCGCAGACACCTACCTGAGCATCAACGAGGCCCTCAAGCACGCGGCCGCCTTCCTCGGGGTGAGGGTGGACATTCGGTGGATAGAGGCGGAGAGGCTGGAGGCTGGGGAGCTTTCCCTGCTCGATCCCTTCGACGGCGTTCTCGTCCCTGGAGGCTTCGGTCGCAGGGGAACCGAGGGGAAGATCCTCTCTATAAAGTATGCCAGGAGGAGGAAGGTGCCATTCCTAGGCCTGTGCTTCGGATTCCAGCTTGCCGTCGTGGAGTTCGCTAGGAACGTCCTCAAGCTGAAGAATGCCAACAGCACCGAAATAGACCCCAACACGCCCCATCCCGTCATAGACTTGCTACCCGAGCAGAAACAGGTGAGGGAGAAGGGGGGGACCATGAGGCTGGGTGCCCACGAGATCGTGATCAAGAAAGGGACTATAGCTCATCGCATCTACGGTTCGGAACTCATAAGGGAAAGGCACAGGCACCGGTATGAGGTGAATCCCTCCTACATCCCCAGGATCGAGTCCGCCGGGCTGAAATTCTCGGGCACATCCCCCGATGGCAGGAGGATGGAGATTTTAGAGCTCCCCAATCATCCCTTCTTTCTGGGTACCCAGTTCCACCCCGAGTTTACCTCCAGACTCGAAAAGCCTTCCCCAGTTTTCGTTGCTTTCCTCCAGAGCTGCCTAGAACACAAAAAGAGCTGAAATCTCTGACTGCTGTCTGTTACCATGGTAACAGAAAGCAGTTTGTAAAGTCCCAAAGTGAAAATTTAAAAAACTCGGAGATGTCACGACCTCGTTGTCTGTTACCATAGTAACAGACACATCAGGTGAAACTATCAGCCCTTGAGGGGTTGGATGATCTTTCTGGGGCAGGCTTCAACACATTTCATGCACGCGTTGCAGATTGAGTAGTCGATCGTGACCTTGTCGGTAACTTTTATCGCACCAGTTGGACAGTTCCTCTCGCACAGCCTGCACTTGATGCATCCATTGTCACAGCTTGTCACTACCACTTTCCCAATTTCCGGAGAGTTGCACCTCACCACCACTGCGGCATTCCTAGGTAGCAACTTCATCACTCCTCTGGGACAGGCCTGGACGCAGAGCCCGCAGCCCTTGCACTTCTCCCAGTCCACTTGTGGAAGTCCGTCCACCATCTTTATGGCCTCGAACGGGCATGCTCTCTCACAGTCCCCGAATCCAAGACATGCATACTTGCATGCGGTGGGCCCTTCTTCCAAAAGGGAAGCGGACAAGCAGCTGCGCTCCCCCACGTATTCGAACCTCCTCTTGCTCTTCCCGGAGCAGAGAGGAACCGCCACTGTCCACTCCACCTCCCCCGTCTCTATCCCTAGATAGGAGGCCAGGCGCTTCCTTTCCGATGGCGTAAGAATTCTGCACCTGTCTATTAGCTTCGGGTTTGCAACTAGTGCTTTGGCGTAATCCTCACACCCCCTGAACCCGCATGCCCCACAGTTGGCTCCCGGGAGCATGCTCTTCACCTCCTCCACGCGCTCGTCCACCTGAACGGCGAACCTAGAGGAAGCCCAGCTCAGGAGGGCCCCAAACCCCAGCCCCACCAAGGACAGCGTCAGGAGTTCACCTATCATCCTATTCCCACGAATCCTTGGAAGGCGAGGGCGAGGAGGCCAGCCGAGATGAAGGCTATAGGTGCCCCCCGCATGGAGCGCGGGAGCTCCTCGGACTCCAGCCTCTCCCTCAGGCCTGCAAGCAGGCATATGGCGAGCATGAACCCTAAACCCGTCCCGAGGGCATTCACCAAGGAGGCAGGCAGGGAGTACGCCTCGTCGAAGTTTATCAGGTTGACCGCTAGAATAGCACAGTTGGTGGTTATGAGGGGCAGGTATATTCCAAAAGCAGAGTAAAACTTGGGGAGGGCTTTCCGCATGATTATCTCCACCAGCTGCACGAAGGAGGCTATGACGAGAATAAAGGCCACTATGCGCATGTACTGAACACCAAAAGGAGCGAGGAGGAACTGATTCACAAACCAGGTGACCGTGCAGGAGCCCAGCATGACGAAGGTGACAGCCAGGCCCATCATGCCCGAGTTCGCGAGATTTCTGGAGATGCCGAAGAATGGGCAGAGGCCTATGTAGCGCGTGAGCACGATGTTGTTTATCAGCATGGAAGTTAGGAAGATGCTCAGCAGGTTCTCCATCATATCACCCCCTTCTTCTTGAGTGCAGCCAGTATCACACCCATAACAATGAACCCTCCCGGGGAGAGCTGGAAGCCGTAGATGGACTGGGCTAGCAGGGTCCAAGTATGCCCGAAGAAGCTGATCCCTCCCGTCCCCACCAGCTCCCGGATGAGAGCCACCGAGGTTATGGCCAGGCAGAAGCCCCCCGCCATGCCTAGGGCATCCGCCACCGTCTCGAGGGGGGACCGCCTGGAGGCGAAGGCCTCTATCCTCCCCAGCACTATACAGTTGACCGTGATCAGGGGGAGGAAGATGCCCAAGCGCTCCCTGAGGGTGGGGGAGTAAGCCCTCACCAGGAGCTCCGTGACCGTCACGAAGCCCGAAATAATGACGACAAAGATCGGGATGCGCACGTTCCTCGGCACCCACCTCCTGATGCAGGAGACGAGCAGGCATGAGCCCAAGAGGACGAAGGAGAAGGCCGCAGACATGCCCAGGGCGTTCTCAACGGAGGTGGAAATCGCCAGGAAGGGGCAGAGCCCGAGCATTAGCATGAAGATCGGGTTCTTCTTCGCCAGCCCCTTCTTCAGCTCCCAACCCAGCTCAGGCATGCTGCATCGCCTCCCTCACGGCCTGCAGGATGGCGGTTGAGGTTATCGTAGCTCCTGTTATCGCCTCCACCTCCCCCTCCGGTCTGAACGCCAGTTGCTCGTATGCCAGCCCCTCGTACTGGGCGAGGTACTCAGGATCCGTGGCTTTCGTCCCTATTCCTCTCGTCTCATTATGAGAGAGCACCCGAACCCCCTGAATCGTGTTGTCTATCCTGATGCCTACTAATACCTTCATGGGCCCCCCATAACCCCTCACCTGCACCTCCACGGCCTTCCCGACCAGCTGGTTCTCGGAATAGCAGTAGTATATGCCGTTCTCCTCCTCGAAGGTGCAGCCGGGGAAGATCTGAAGCAACTGCTTCTCCTTCTCCTTCTGCTCGGCCTCCTTGATCTTCGCCTCGGTCAGCTGGTGCACAAAACCTAGAACCATCCCCCAGAGGGCACAGATCAGAGTAAGGGCTATTATCGGCTTTGCCTCCATCTAATCTTTCGAACACGTTTTAACCCGTTGAGGTTTGTCTGTTACCATGGTAACAGACACTCGGCCTGATTTTTGAAATTGGGAAAACTGAATAGATGGCTAGGATACTCGTCCTTTACTACTCGAGAACCGGGAACACGAAGCGGATGGCTGAGGAGGTAGCTAGGGGAGCTAGGGAGGCCGGGGCCGAAGTCGTTCTGAAGGATGTCAGGGAGGCGAGGGTCGAGGAGCTCTTGGAAGCCGATGGGGTCATCATAGGCAGCCCGGCTTACTTCGCCGGACCTGCGGCAGAGGTGAAGAAGTTCCTCGACGAATCCATAAGGGTGAGGGGGAAGCTGGAGGGGAAAGTAGGTGCAGCATTCTGCTCCTCCAGACACAGGGCAGGAGGAAGAGAGACTACCATGCTCTCTATCCTTCACTCCCTGCTCGTGCACGGCATGGTGGTGTGCGGGGATCCTCTCTCAACCGGCGGGCACTTCGGGGCGGCTGCTAACGGGGCGCCGGACGAGCAGGCGGAGAAGGAGTGCCGGGGCCTGGGCAGGAAGGTCGCCCAGCTGGCGGAGAGGCTGAAAGGTGGACGTTGAAACCAAGCTCCAGCTGGTCAAACGTGTGGCCGAGGAGATCGTAACGGAGGAGGAGCTCAGGAGCCTGCTGGAGACCGAGGAGTCCCCCCTTGCCTACGACGGCTTCGAGCCCTCAGGCCTAGCCCACCTCCCCTTCGGCATTTACAGGCCCCTGACGCTCCGGCGCTTCCTGCAGGCCGGCTTCAGGTTCAAACTACTGCTTGCGGACTGGTTCGCTTGGATAAACGACAAGGTGGGGGGGGATCTAGAAAAGATAAGGACCGTAGGGAAATACCTGATCGAGGTCTGGAAGGCCGCAGGCGTCCCTCTGGACAGAGTGGAAATAGTCTGGTCCTCCGACTTGGTCAGGGATCCCGAGTATTGGAGGCTCGTCCTCAACATAGCCAAGCACCACACTCTCTCCAGGAGCCTCAGGGCCCTCACCATCGCGGGAAGGGGGGAGAGCCTGCACAATCCTACCGCTTGGATCTTCTACCCCAGTATGCAAGTGGCGGACATCTTTTACCTGGGCGTTCAGGTCTGCCAGCTGGGCATGGATCAACGGAGGGCGAACATGCTGGCTAGGGAGGTAGCGCCCAAAATAGGGAAACCCAAACCTGTCGCCATCCACCACCACATGCTGATGGGGCTCATGGGGAGAACCTCGGAGGAGAAGATGAGCAAGAGCAGGCCAGAGACCTGTATCTTCGTGCACGACTCCAAGCAGGAGATCGAGCGGAAGCTGAGGAGGGCCTACTGCCCCCAGCGGGACCCAAACAATCCGATCATGGACTACATCAGGCACCTAGTGTTCGAGGAGTTCCAAGAGTTCAGGGTCAGACTTAGGGGAGGTAACTGGGAGACCTTCACGCACTTTGGAGAGCTCGAGCAGGCCTACAGGGATGGACAAATACACCCGCTCGATCTGAAGCTCGCATGCGCCGAGTACTTAGACAGACTGATTGAGCCTGTCAGAGCGCATTTCGAGAGAAACAAGCGGGCAGCTGAATTGCTTGGGCAGGTCAGCAGTTGGGTGAAAGGAACCCCCTAGTTTCAACTGGAAGCTAAGAAAAACTCAACCAAGTTATTAAGGTGTCTGTTACTATAGTAACAGACAGCATGCTAAAGGATGAAGGTAGTTCCACTAGAAAGAAGGGGGTCTGGGCCAAGATAATCAGCTTCGACTTGGGTGCAAAGGGCTCCAAGAAGGTGAAGTTTTACAGGCAACTGTTCGGGTATTACACCAGCAAGCGCAGGGGGAATCGCCTTTACAGAACATACGTACCAGGTCTCCTTTCTACCATACCACACCTAGCTTTAGGCAAGAGCGTGATAGCTGTCCCGCCCGGGGCATGCGAGCAGATCCTCAGCTTCCTCTCCAAACCCGAGTGGAAGCCCATCGAGATCCATGTAGTAGATGGGCTCCTCACCCGGGAGCAGTACAGGGAGGCCCTCAGGAGCATGCTGGAAGGCCCCGTCAGACTTTCCACGGGGGAGCTGGAGCTGGGAAAGGCACTACTTAGAAAGGGAAGTCTCCCAGCCCCGGACAGGGAATTCCTATCAAACTTGGAGGAGAGGGTTTCCAGATTCGGGTGGAGGCTCAAGGACGCGCTCTGATCAGGTGAGTCCCGTCGCAGCTGGGCGCCCGGAATTTTAGCCCCTCTCTACATGTCGCGAAAGAAACTCCCAGCCTCTCGCACACCCTTCTGACCCTGTCTAGGAGCTGGACTCTCAGCCTTTTCGGGAGGTACCTGCTGGGGCCGTGCTTCCACCCGTAGTCGAAATACAGCCGCTTCGTGCGCTCGCAGAACTCCGGGAAGGAGAGCGTCATCCTCCTCCAGGAGTCGGGCCTGGGCTTGAAGGTGGAGGCCGTGACGTGCCTCGCCCCTGCCTGAGCGGCAGCCTCCACAACCTCCACGATCCCCTCCTCGTTCAAGTACGGGAAGATGGGGTCGGCCCTGAGAGTGACGGGGATGCCTGCCTTGGAGAGCACTCGCATCGCCCTGAGCCTCTCCTTGGGCCTGGGCGCTCCAGGCTCCAGCCTCTTGGCCAGTCCCTCATCTAAGGTGGTTATGGTGAGGCTCACTACGCATTTACCCTCTTTTAAAAGATCCAGATCCCTCGTCACGAGGTCTCCCTTGGTCACGATCTGGAAAGGGACACCTGCCTGCACGATGAGCTCTAGGCATTTCCTCGTCAGCTTGAGCTCAGCCTCCATGGGCGGGTAGGGGTCGCTGCTGTTCGAAAGGCTTATGGGCTTTTCCTTGTCCACCTTGTTGAGATCCCTTGAAAGCCTGGCTATGAGGTTTTTCTTAGCTCTGCACTTGAAGCCGTTGGGGATATAGGAGGTGATATAGCAGTAAACGCACGCATGCTGGCAGCCCGTGTAAGGGTTAAGAGAGTACTTGGGCGGGCAGGTGCAGAGGGGATCCCCCCAAGGATCGAAATCGCTCAGAATCTCCATCAAACATTTTTGTACAAGATCGAAGAAACCTGGGGGAGCATCTATCTTGGCATAGATGTTGGTGGGAAGAAGGTAAGGGCAGGCATCTCCGACGGGAAGGAGTTGCTCTACACGATCAAAGAGCCGACTAAGAAGGGAAGCATGAGAGAATTCCTCCTTCAGCTGGTCAAGATATCGGAGAACCTGTGCAAGAAGGCCGGCATCCAGCCCTCGGAGCTCTCCATCGCCTGCGTAGCTTCCTTCGGCCCCATGGATCTGAGCAAGGGCGAGTTAGTAAATCCCGTCCATCTCCCATTCGAGCGCGTTCCTTTGGTTCAGACCCTACAGAAGAAACTAAAGACAGATGTTTATCTCATAAACGACTGTGTGGCGGCAGCGATAGGTGAGCACGAGTTCGGCTTGGGGAAGGGAGTGGACAACATGGTTTACATCAACCTAGGTGCGGGCATAGGGGCAGGCATTTACGTGGATGGGAGGGTGCTTTGGGGGAAGGACGGGAATGCCCACGAGGTCGGGCATTACACGGTGGATCCGGAGGGAAAGCTCAAGTGCAGGTGCGGCAGGAGGGGGCATTGGGAGGCTTACTGCTCCGGACCTGGCATAGAGGCTCTGGCTAGGCACATGGGCATGCAGAAGTCCTGCGAGCAGATCCTCTCTCTCGCCAGGCAAGGGGACAAGAGGGTTCAGCGGCTGATGGAGCAGGTGCACAAGTTTAACACCATAGGATTCGCCAACGTGATAAACTCCTACGATCCCGAGCTCATAGTCGTCGGGGGAGCGGTAGCCCTGGCGGCCGGGCAGCTGATCTTGGATCCCGTGAGGGAGCGGGTAAAGGAGTATGCAATCAATGCCGTGCCCAAGATTGAGCTTACGGTTCTCGGGGAGGAAGTAGGCATGTATGGGGCGGTGGCGGCAGCGAGTCAGAGATTCCTGCTCGAGTTCAGGAAAGGCTTGTAGTTTTCTTTTAGCGCGCCAGTTTGTGCTCGAAGGTTCTTATGAAGTCCAGCACCAGCTTCACACCGGACAAACAGAGGAGGGCAAGTAGGGCGAAGTCAAGCACCTCCACCCCCCACCTGGAGAGCCCGAAGATGCCCGCCAAGGGTCCGACGAGCGAGCGGATGATGAGGAGGGAGATGAAGGCGGCGAGTTCGTATCCCAGCTTTTCGTAGAGGCCCGGCCCCACCCAGAAGGTCCTGACCACGTGCTCTTTGAGGCCCGTGAAGAGGCCCACGATGTTCTTCAGCAGCCTCAGGGAGAAGAGGAGGACGAAAGCCACCCCGACCACAGCCACGGTCCTCCCCACCAGCACCCAGCCTCCTCCTAGCTGGGAGGTAAGGGAGAGGGCCTTCTGGAGAAGGTAAATGGTTAGGATAAGGGAGAGGGTGTTTATGATCATACCCTCCAGCTCCACCCTAGGGTGTGGGGTGATCTCGGGGAAAGCCCTCCGCTTCGGTAGCACCTTCTTGGGCACCCTCTCCCTCAGCCCCCAGACTACCCTGCCCACGAAGATCCAGGAGGACATGAGGATGTAGATGAGGGACATTTCAGGGTGCTCGAAGCAAAATCCCAGCGCTAGGACGAGGAGTCTGACATCCCTTGTGGCTGGGGGGAAGGAGTTCCTAAGCCTGCAGAGGGACTCGCTCCACCCCAGCCAGTTGCTTAGGTAGCTCACCATGGCGGCACCCATGATGGTGAAGGTGGCAAGGAGGAGCAGATGCTGGGCGGGGAGCAGGCCGGACTGATAAACCCAGATGCAGGCGACTGAGAGCAGGAGGGTATCCACCACCCTATCGCAGAGGCTGTCCAGCACGGCTCCGAACCTGCTCGTGGTGCCGAAGAGCCTGGCCACCTCCCCGTCCACGCCGTCCAGGATGGAGGTGAGGAGGATCAGGCAGGCACCGGCTATGGGATTCCAGAAGAGGGAGATGCAGGCTAGGATGCCTAGGCAGGCTACAAGGACGGTGATAAGGTTGGGATTCACGTTCACCCTGCGTTGGTAGAAAAAGATGCTCAGGGGCGTTGAGAACCTCCGGTTTATGTACCTAGAAACAAGGCCGTCCCCCTCCTCTACAAGGTTCCTAGCTAGAATCTTGGGGTACACCCTCCTCGCCCTGTGCAGATCCTTGCTTGAGTCCACATCCAGCCAGAGCAGCCCCGTCACGTCCACGCACCCGACTTTCTCGTGATCTGAGGCCTCGTTCACGAGGTCCGCTAGGGTACCCCTCCCAGTCCTGACGAGTTTTTCGGCCAGCCTGAGCAGCTGTCTAGGGATGAGGAAGAGGCCCGTGTCCACCCCTTGGATCGGGGCGGCCTGTTTAGAGACCTTTATCATGCCATTCCCGTCTATGGCCACCTTCAGGCCCTCCTTCACCACCGAGCCCCTCGGCCTTCGGTCCAGGCAGAGCAGAAGCCTCCCGTCCCTAGCCTGGAGGAGCCTAGTGACGATGGATCTCTCGAAGATATGATCAGACATCACCACCACCAAATCCCCTCTTACCCCCCTCTTCTCCAGCTGCTTCCAAGCCTTCACTAGGGTGACGAGGTTTCCATCCCCCTCCGAAACCCTGACGGGGAGGATGTGGGAGGGATCCACGTACTTGGAGAAGAGCCTGGCGAGCTCCGGTCTCGTCGCCACATAGATGCTGCTCAGGCCAGCCTCCCTCAGTTGCTTAAGCTGGTACTCAAGGATGGTCACCCCGGGCTCTATCTCCATGAGAGACTTGGGCCTGGTCTCGGAGTGTGGTCTGAGCCTAGTCCCGTATCCAGCGGCAAGGATGAGGGCAATCACAGGATCACCTAACGGGAGGAAATCAAAAACTGCTCGGGCGGGGATAAAATTTTCACTCTTGACGGGTAACTTGTCTGTTACCATGGTAACAGACAAACCCTTTTAAAAACCCTGAAGGCTGTTGTAGTGATATGAAGATAATGAAGGTCCTGGCGTGCCAGCGATGCCTCTTCTTCTCACCCGAGCCTGGTGTCCCCTTCCGGTGCGAGGATCCGGACAGACCGGATATGGACAGGAGGTGCAGGTGCGTCATGGGGCAGCTGGATTGGACGCTGGAGGAGAAGATGGAGGAGCTCGCCAGGCTCTCCAAGATGGGCATGCAGGTCCCGTCCGAGAGCGAGGTCAGGTACATTCACAAGCTCTGCGAGGAGGAAAAGCGGAGGAGGGAGGAGGCGGAGAGGAAAGTGATGTCCCTAGCTTTCGGGTGACCAGCTGAGGTTTTCAGTCCAGTAGATCTTTCCTTCCGAGTCCACGATCACACCCTGCAGCCCGAGGTTCTCAAGCAACTCGAGCCCTGCCTGGGGGCCGAGCACGAAGGCGGCAGTGCTCAGGGCATCTGCCTCCATGCCTGTGGGGGCGATCACCGTTACGCTCTGGCAGCCCGTGGCCGGCTCCCCCGTACGTGGATCGATGATGTGGTGCAGGCGTCTGGAGCCCAAGAAGTAAACCCTTATGTAGTCCCCTGAGGTGGAGATGGCAGCATCCCGGAGCTTCACCCTCCCGAGGAGCTTTTCGGGCCGTCTGGGGTGCTGGATGCCGATTTCCCATGTCTTCCCGAAAACCCTGATCTCCCCTCCTATCTGCACCATGCCCGCACGGATGCCGGCCGACCTGAGAATCTCGCATGCCCTGTCCGCCGCATAACCCTTCGCTATCCCTCCTAGGGTCAGCTCCATCCCCTGCTCCAGTCTGACCCGCCCATTCTCAAGCCTCACTCTCCTCCAATCGACAAGCCCTCTGACTTCTTCCAGTCTCTCCCGGCTGGGGAGCTTCCCCGTCCGCCTCACCTCCTTCATCCAGAGGTCAACGAGGGGCTTGACGGTTGGGTCGAAGGCACCCCCAGTTAGCCGGGCGTAGTGCAGGGAGGCCTGCAGGAGCTGATAGGTCTCGGGGGAGACCCGCACCCACCCAGCCGAATGGTTCACCTCCCATATCTCAGTCCCCCCTTCCTCGCTCGAGAGCATCCGGTCCAGCCTGTGCACTTCCTCTAGGGCCTTGGAAACGGCTGACCTCGCAAGTTGCAGGTTCTCGTCCAGAACCGTGATTCTAACTAGGGTGTCCATGACAAGGTCCTCCGC
Organism: Hadarchaeota archaeon (SeqCode); assembly: GCA_964474885.1. Taxonomy (GTDB): domain Archaea; phylum Hadarchaeota; class Hadarchaeia; order Hadarchaeales; family JAWBSP01; genus JAWBSP01. Next base: position 26,978 of record CAYYWO010000003.1, on the reverse strand, counting down.
GCTCACGTACCCAGGTCCGTACTCGTACCTGGGCATGGAGAGGGAGAGCAGGAGCAGCGGGCAGAGGAGGGCGAGGGAGAGCAGCCCCAGGCAGATCCGCCTGGACTCCTCCCTGAGTCTGGGCATGAGCCATAGCATGCAGGCGAGCACGCACTGGGTGAGGAGGAAGGCCCCAGCCAGCCCCATGAGCCCGAACCTCCGCCCCAGCACGAGCACGGACAGAAGTTGGAGGGGGACGGCGGTGGCGTAGGCTACGGAGGTGCCTGCAGGCCTGCGCTCGGAAAGGAGCTCAGCACTGCAGACCTGGGAGAGGGTGGCGGGGACTATGGCCAGCAGCATGAGCTGGAAGGCGGGCAGGCAGGCGGAGTAATCGGGGAAGGCGTTAGGGAGCAGGAGGCTGAGGGGCAGGCAGGCAGCCAGCAGGCCGAGGGAGGAGCGCAGGGCCAAGCGGCGGAGGCGCCTGGAGCCGGTAGAGAGCCCGTAGAAGAAGAGGGTCTGGGGGAGGAAGGCTAGGAGGTAGAAGAGCCTGCAGGAGAAGTAGTAGAGCCCTAGAGTAGTCATGCCAAGCAGAGGTCCAGCCACCACCTTGTCTAGGAAGCTCAGGGAGGCGGCCCCTAGGTCCGTGAGGAGGAAGCCCGCCAGCCTGCCCGGGTGCGGTTTGTCTGTTACCATGGTAACAGACAGCCTGCGGAGAGCGGAGAGCCCGGGACAGAGGTGGGAGAGCACTAGGCCCAGGTAGATGACCCAGACCTCACCTACCAGCAGGTAGAGCAGGAGGGGGAGGGAGAGCATGCAGGACCTGAGCACCCAGAGGAGCAGGTAATGAGAGTAATCCGCCTCCGCTAGGCACAGGTGGAAGCTCAGGGAGAAGAGGCAGAAGGAGAAGAGCAGCGGGCCAGCCCAGGGGTGAAGGAGGAAGGAGAGCGGGAGCCCCACAAAGGTTGAGGAGAGGAGGAGGGTATAGAAGGCGGTGGAGGGACTTGGAGAGTGGCAGACCACGATGGACTTCCCCAGGCCAAGGGAGGCCAGGGTGGAGCAGAGCATGGACAAGCAGTAAACCCACCCCACCTCCCCGAGCGCGTAGGGGTGGAGGCTAAGGGCTAGGAGGATCCAGAAGCACGCGCCCGAGCAAGTGGCTATACCTTGGGCCAAGGCGACTCTCCGCAAGCCCATCGACTTATCCTGGCTCAAGAAGTAATGAAGGGGCCGGTAGTCTAGCCTGGATAGGACACAGGCCTGCGGAGCCTGTAACCCGGGTTCGAATCCCGGCCGGCCCGTAATCCTGCTTGTAACGCAAACCTTTTGCAACGGCCTCTTTGTGGGATCCGTTCTGCGGGTGCTTGACACCAAACTCTATGGGAGGACGTGAAGCGGAATACCGGTTTATTCTCCTTGTGAATTAACCAAGGACAAGCACCACAACAAAATATTAGCAGGATATTAATCATTTGTGGACTCAAACGGAAGAACGGCAGCTCGAGGAGAAGCTTGTGAGAATTTTGAAGCCAAACGAGTGTGCCCTGATATACGACGAGAAGCGCGGCAGGCTCCTGGCCATCTGCAACAAGAACGGCAAGATCGAAATCACCATTTGAAAAGGAATTGTAGGCATGGCGAAGTCGTTTCGAGCGAGCCCGCACTATTCATTCGATGAGGTTGGATGTGAAAACCGAGAACAGGAAGCTGGCCAAGCTGGTGAGGAGGGTGGAGAGGGACGAGGAGCTCCACACCCTGTGGAGGTGTGCCAACCTGATGGCGATAGAGCGCCTGGGCTACACGGACCACGGGCCCGTGCACGTGAAAATAGTGGCGAACGCGGCCCTGAAGCTCTACAAGCTGCTCGAAGGGGTCAAGCTGCCCGACATCACCCAGCACAAGCTGCCGAAGGAGTACTCGGAGATCGTGATCTTCCTGGCCTCCGTCCTCCACGACATAGGGATGGTGGTTCAGCGCAAGGAACACGAGTTCTTCAGCGTGCTTCTGAGCTACCCGATCCTGAAGCGCCTGCTGCACGACTACCCACCCGAGGAGAGGGAGGTAATAATAGCCGAGACCCTGCACGCGATTTCCTCCCACCACCCGGACTGCCCCGTGCTGACCAAGGAGGCGGGGATCTTCTGCATCGCGGACGCCCTGGACATGGAGAAGGGGAGGGCCAGGATACCTTTCGACGAGGGGAAGGTGGACATTCACTCCGTCTCCGCCCTGGCGATAGAGAAGGTGGAGATCCTGAAGGGGGACGAGAAACCCGTGCTCATCCGGATAAAGATGTCGAACTCGGCTGGCATCTTCCAAGTGGATGAGCTACTCGGGAAGAGGATAAAGAAGTCCGGGCTCGCCCCCTACATAGATGTGGTGGCGGAAGTGAGGGGGAAGGAAAAGAGGATCCTGCACAGGTTCGAGCTCCACTAGCCGGCAAAGCATTTGTCTGTTACCATGGTAACAGACACGAACTGTTTATTGTTATCAACAACACTTCTAGGTAAACTGTTCAAACACTTCCAAACTGTTTGTAACAGATAAACACTTTGGCCTCCTCGCATTTGAGAGAAGAGGCGAGCGAGTTCTTGAAGAAGGTCCCTGAGCTGGAGAGGAGAGTACCGGAAGAGCCGGGGAGCTCCTTGGGACTGCACCAAAGCCATCCTCTCTCCTCGCATGAAGGGGAAAGCGCTCCTCGTCCGGCACGGCAGGATACACGCCAACTTTCATGAGGGCTTCGATGAGACAATGCTGAAGCTCCTCTCCCTTCTCTCGCGCGGCTCGAACGGAAAAACCCTGACCTGAGCACACCGACGGTTTAAGCTTCCTGTTTCTATCGAGAATGAGCCGCAGGAGGATCGCAATGCTCGCCCTGCTGGCGGCGGCGCTCACCTACGGGGGCCTGGGGGCCTACGGGCTCCTCAGGGAATCCGGGTATGAGGAGCCCGACTGGGTTTACTTCCACCAGGTGTCCATCTTCCATTATAGGGGGTGTGTGCAGGACCCTGACCTGCCCATAGAGAACGTGGTCATAGAGTTCCCCCTGCCCAGGACACCAACGGGTGTCAGGCCCCTGGAAGTCTCGGGCACCTGGTCCCTCTACTGGGTGGACGAGGAGAACAACTTCCACCTGCAGGTCGAGAGGGTCCTGTACGCGCCCTTCGGCTGGATCCTCCGGGAGCACGGGTACAGGGAGCCGAGGAAGGGGCCCGTGAAGATTTTGGACGTCTTCTGGAACACCAACGGGGACTATGACCTCTACTACATCGACAAGCTCTACCCCGGCGAGGCCTTCGTAATGTTCACGCAGACGAAGTTCTCGAAGAAGGACCTAGATCTCGTAACGCTACGAGGATCGCATTCCAAACGACCCGAAAACTGTGTCATGGGATTTCAAGCTTTTTCCGGAGTGGGCACTTTGGAAACCACGAGACCAGAGCTGACCTACAACATTACTGTGGAAACATACCTCCGCCAAGAAGGGCAGGAAAACTTCATTGAGGCCTGGTACAGGGTGTATGATAACTCTGAACCAGTAGTCGCGGTCATTATGTACCCGCTGAAAAAATTGGGTGTCTACGGAACTGAAAATGCCTTAGTCTCTTCCGGTGGGTTGTTCTAGGTGCGAGGACTGTCTTCGGATCCCCTCCTTCGCCAGCTGGTGGCAGGCCTCCTCCGCCTTTTTCGTCCAGAGCCTGAGGAAGTCGGAAAACAGGATGGGCCTGAGCAGGAGGTCGCGCAGCTGGTTGGGCGTTAGCCTGAGCCCACCTATGCGCCAGCGCACTTTTTTGGGTTCCAGCACCTCCCCGTGCTGTCCCACGCCTCCGGGGACCACCACGTACCCACTCAGGCTCTCGATCAGCCCCATGAAGATGCGGCTCACCTGCACGTTCTCTATCGTGCTGAAGGGCTCCTCCTGGGGCAGATCCGGCAGTTGCTCGAAACTGGACAGGCTTGGGCCCTCCCTCACCACTCTCTCCACGACCTGTGAGTCTCCAGGGTAGGGGAGGCAGCTCGCAGCCAGCCTCAGGCGTGCACTCTCCACGAGCCTCCCTCCCTCATCCATCGCCAGTACCTCCACGCTCCCCTCCCCTTCTCCCACGGGCTCCAAGCTCAGCGCGGAGGAACTTGGCAGGGGGAGCAGGTTCTCCTCGAGCTCGGTGAGGAAGGGACCCGTGAACTGTAGCCTTAGCCTGACTGATCCTTGGTAGCCGTTTTTCGGAGTCACCCTGACCAGCACCTCCTTTCTGGGCCAGGGGGCATGCTTGTAAACCCTCTGGAACCTCCCCAGCTCCTTTACGTAGGGCCTCTGGAGGGCATACTTGGTCACCCTGATGTTCGTGTATTTTACATCCCCAGTGTCCCTTGGCTCCTCCCTGAGAGTCCGCTCCCCCTTACTCACCCAGGTGGAGGAGGGCTGGAGCCTGCGCAGGCGGAGGGAGAAGGCAGGCACTTCCTTCTTGAGCAGGAGGCTGAGGGGCCGGAGGCTGATGCGGATCTCCGGGGCGTCCTCTCCAACCGAGTCCCCCCAAACCTTTATTCTTATGGGACCCTCCTGGAACTCCCTCCATTCGTGTTCACCCCTGTCCTGGAACTGCACGGACCAGAGCACGAGCCCGACATAGTTGGGCTCCCCCTCCCCCCTGAAGGAGTCCACCAGCCATCCTCCCGCCTCGTAAAGCACCCACTCCCTGCCCCCCTTGAAACACGTGTGATCGGGCCTGGGCTCGCTCACCTCGAACCAGACGCGGAGGCAGAGTTTTCTGCCCTCCCTGTAAAGGCTAGCCGAGGCATGCAGGTTCACGGGCCTGTCCGGCTTGGCCATGAGCTCCCTGTCCCCCTTCACGTGCGGTGGCTTGAAGGAGAACTCCTGGGGATCCAGACTAACCTGCTGGAGCCCGAACCTGGACTTCCCGACGATCCGATAGACCTCCCCCTCCACCTGCAGCTCATCCCCAAGCCCGGCGGACTCGTAATCTTCCTCATCCACTTGGAGAGTCATCTCCTCCTCGGTCTCTGCCCACTGAACCACCCTCTCGTGGACCTCCGCTCTCCACTCGCAGGGGACGACCCTCAGCCCTCCCACATAGGCGAAGGCCGGTGACCAGTTCTCTATCCTCCCTCCGACGTACGGGTAGCCCTCGTATTTGCTCTTCGGGAAGTCCAAGAGCCAGTTCACTTCTCTGTTGCCCTCCATCAGCATGGTTGGGGACCGTCCGTCCCAGCTCAGGACCCTAGCGTTCTCCTCCCCAGGTGCGAAGTAGGTCCCCTTCTTCCCCGTCCACTCGTACACGAGCTTCCAGTCCTCTGACCATCCTCCCCCAATCAAGAACTCCTCCCCTTTCCACTCAGGCATGTGCACCTTCCCCCTGAGCCTGGGTCTCCACACGCCCCAGCTTGGATAGGGGAACCAATGGAACTCTCTGGTCAGGTAAGTATACCTGTACTCGGCCACATCCTTCTTGTATCTCCACCCGATCCAATACTTGGCCACCTCCTCGGTGAACTGATCCACCTCCTCGGGTAGCACTTCCCTCTCCGTCCGCCAGCTGAGCTCCTCCCAGCTCTCCACCAGCAGCTCAGCCGGCTCCCACCTCCTCCAAAATTGGACACTCTCCTCACCCAGGCTAAGGTCGAAGGGGTCATAGCGTAGCTTTACTTCCACCCATTCCTGCTCCCCGGCGTGAAGCCTTCCCTCCACGCTCTTCGCCTGGTAGCCCGGTGCCCAGGCCGAGAGCCTATAGGAGAAGTTCTCGAGAGGGAGCAGGAACTCGAACCACCCTCCCGAGGCCACGGCCTGCACCTTCTCGGTCTCCCCGTTCTCTGCCCTGAGCTCCAGCTCCAACTGGGCCTCCACGGGCGAGCCGGTTTGTTCATCCGCCACCACTCCGGAGAGGAAGGTACAAAACCGCACGACGTAGGAGGCATGCTCCCATCGGTACCCGGCGGAGCACGAGCTAACTAGGGCTAGGCAGAGGAGGAGGGCGGCGGGGCGCATAATTTACTTCTTGTCTACTTTATTTCGGGTGCTTTCTGTTACTATGGTAACAGACAGAACGTCGGAGGGCTCGGAGTGAAGAAATAGATTCTTGTCATCGGTTTAAAACCACGCAATCAGACGGAACTAAACCTCTTTCTCTCGCCCCTGAACCAAAAAGGCTCACTCTTAATCCCACATCTCCTGAACCTTCTTTCTCAACTCACAGCCTTCAGGCATGTCCCCGAAATCGGTTCGCTAGTATTTCAGATTTATTCACCAATTTATTCACCAAGATGTTTGCTCTTCCTCAGGACAGCTATCTTCAGGCCCATGGGGCCCAATCTACAGATACGTCTGTGTTTCTTGCTGTCTGTTACTATGGTAACAGACAGTTAACTCTCAATTGGGTGATAGTTTTGTAGAACTCTTATAGACACTTAGAAGTCGATCTCCTTCCCCCATTGCGGGGCCACCACCCTCGCCTCGTCCCCCACGAAGCGCTTGAAGAGCTCGGGCCTGTCTGAGTGCACGATCACCACCTTCTCGGGTTTGAGCTCCTGCACCAGCCTCTTCAGCTCGAACACGCTCGCGTGGCCCGAGGCGTGCACCTGTACCAGGGGCATGCCCAGCAGCTCCAGCCAGTTCCCCAGCTTCTGGAACTCTATTTCCCCTTCCTCGTTCCAGGGCTCGCTTTCCGAGTAAATGAAAACGGAGTCCGGCATGGGCTTTATCTCCAGGAGTTCGAACATGTCGTAGTAAGTGGCGTACAGCAGTACCTCCTTCTGCTTTTCGGAGACCTGCTCCGCGCTGACAATCTTGGACTGGTACCTGTCCATCAGCTCCTGCTCCCACCCCATGTACCTCTCCTTCTCCCTGCAGTAGATAAGGAAGTTCCTGTCCTCCAGCCAGGGGAACTCCAGGCGTCCTCTCTCTATTTCCGGCCTTATGAGATCTAGGAGCTGCGCCTGCTTCATGGAGATGACAAACTTCCTCCCCGCATCCCTCGCCACCTTGTAAAATGTTCTCATCCTGTCCACATCCACGCAAGAGAAGCTGGCAGCCACCAGCCCCTTCGTCCTCTCCACGACTTGCCTGACCTTTCCCTCAACCTCTTTTTCCGAGCTGGGCTTGTTCTCTAGGACGTTCGTCCCCTCCATGATGAGCAGGTCAACCTCCTCTGCCTCCCTCACGAAGTCCTCCGAGAGCTCGGGCCTGAAGCCGTGGAACCTGAGGTCCCCCGTGTACGCGATGCGCTTGTTTTTTCCCTCTATAATGTACCCGTAGGATCCGGGGACGGAGTGGTCCACGTGCACGGGGCAGACGTTGAACTCTCCAACTTGAAATTCGTCTCCTGTTCTGAACTTTCCGAAATTCACGTAAATGGGGATCCCATCCAGCCTCCCCTTCTCCTCCCTTTCGTGCTCCCTCCCCGGCGCCTCCGCCAGCCTGTACTCCCTTCTCCTGGGCCTGATTATCTCCCTAGCGCATATGATTCTCCAGGTCCCCTCTCCGGCCCAGACCCTCACGTGCGGATTCCTGATGTACCTGATGTAGTCCATGTGATCCAAGTGCGCATGGCTGAGGAGGATGGCGGATACAGGTGACTCTCCCTCTTTCTTGTAAAGATAGTCGAGAGGGGGCAGCAGCTCAAGCGTGCGCAGGTCCTCCAGCTCCCTAGCTTGGAGGAAGGGATCCGTGAAGTACTTGGACTCCCTGTTGAAGTTCCTCCCGAAATCCAGCATCAGGCTCGTGCTCTTCTCTTGCAGGAGGATCTGGTTGCCTCCTACCTCCCCTGCACCTCCGTAGACCGTCAGCCTCACAATAATCCTTAGAGTGATGTATTTTGATGGAACTCTGGGCTATCGGGGCAGGCATGATCCTGATTTTGGCTGGCTTCCTCTTGCTCCTCTTTGGGGCCGTGAAGGGTGCCGAGAGGGCTGAGGGAGGAGGGGTTATTTTGATAGGACCCTTCCCTATTGCCTTCGGCACGAGTGAGGGGATAGCCAAACTCATGTTAGCGGTGGGCATATCCTTGGCTATCTTCTTCGTCCTGCTGAACCTGTTCTTGAGGTGAGAATTTTGCCGCTCAGTTTTGGGAGAACCTAGAACAACGGAAAAGAATTTTGGGACTACCGAGGGACGCGGTAGGTCTCCTCTAGGAACAAGCCGAGGTTTTTAATGAGCTTCCCGAGCTCCCTCCTCAGCTCCTGGCTTTCGAGCATGCGCTGCAGAGTTCTCCCTGCTATCAGCCCGAGGAAGGAGCCCACCGATTGCAGGATCTCGGGGTGCACGACCGTGAACCCCTCTAAACTCCTCTTGAAATCCTCGCTCAGCTCTATCCCCTCTATTGTCTCCGGCTTCAGGAACTGACTCATCTTCTCCTGAAAGCTGGCGGCGAAAAGGAGGAAATTGTTTATGAATTTGGCTGTTAGGTCGGGCCCCAGCTTCTCCAAGAGCTTGATGAGGCTCATTATCAAACGCGGATCAAGGGAGGAAAGGTACCTGCGCAGGAGGCGCTTGTCCAGCCTGAAGATCACTTTGCTCAGAGAGAAAGGCAGCGTGAGCAGGCTCAGGAGGTTCCTCAGCGCTCCCATTTAATCACCGAAATGCTCCCTCACCCATCTCCTGAAGAGCTCTCGGTTCTGCAGAGCCCTCTGCACGAAGATCTTGTCGTGCTTCTTTATTCTCTCCCTTATCTCTTTCTCCTTCTTGACGAGCTTCTCCATCCGTTTCACGAGCTCACTGTATAAATCCTCAGGCATCTTGGGCGGCTTGACGCTCACGGGTATGTAGAAGTCCATGAGGCGGAGTTCTCTGAAGACAGCCTCCAGCCTCGTATCCGAGGAGATGGCGATCATCGGGACACCAGCGGAGGATGAAAGAACGGAGGCGTGGTACCTCGTTGTGATGAGGAAGCGGGATTCGACGAGCAGGCTTTTTATGTCGTCCACGTTGAACTTGAAACTCGGTATCCACCTGGCCTCATCCTTGTGTTTCATGCGCTCCGTTATCTCCTTCGCATTCTGGCAGTCTCCCTCGAAGGCGGCCATGCCGATCAGTAGCACATTCGCATCGAACTCCTCAACTAGGTAATCGCAAAACTTGGCCATATCCCGCTTGAACCGCTCGCTCAGCTCCCTCCTCCTCGTGTCCACTGCTAGCCAGTAGTCGGGCAGGTAGTGTTTCGAGCAGAGCATGGGCGCATAGCCATATTCCTTCCTCCACATGGCATCCACCTTCGGGTATCCCTCCCTTGGGTAGAGCTTTGGGGTGATTGGGAGGAGGCCCCAGAACTCTTTGGGAGCGACGGCGATCATGGGTTTCTTCCCCAGCCCCAGCCTCTCCATCAGGCTCCTCCTGTACTCTGGAGAAGGAGTCGGGTAGAGGTAGGCACCGTCTGCCGTCACGTGCACTTCCTTTTTGACCCCGTACTGGAGCATGCGCTTCTTCGCGTCGGGGTTCCTGACCATGATCAGGTCTATGCACCTGTTCAAGGTTCTGGCCGCAGCGGGGGCGTTGTAGAACTTCATCGGGCTGCAATCGTTGGAGTAGGAGATGGTGTGCCTCCCCCTCAGGTGCTGGAGCCTAGCTGCCAGCAAGAAGAGCCAGAGAAAGCCGTCGTGGTATGTATCAAGGAAAGTGGAGCCCTCGCATAGGAGCACGATGTCGTAAATGTCCCCCCATATGAGCCTGTAAAAGTTCTCCAGCCCTCCCTCGAAAAGCGGATAGAAGGAAATTATCTCGACGTCCGGGTCCTTGATGTACCTGCGCTCATCCGAAGGTCCGACCACAAGCACGTAGAGCTTTCCCAGTCTATCCCCCAGCACCTTTTTGACGTCGTTGATGGTGACGAGGAGCTTCGCTTCTGAGCCTGTGTTGTCCACACCGTTCCAGCCCAAGAGGAGCACGTTTAATTTCTTCTTCATCTTTTCGCCACCGCTATTGCTAGCGCCTCTCTCAGCACCCTGGCAGAGCTCAGCAGGATGTTGCAGAGGTACTCGCGTGTGCGCTCGTTCTGGAACATGTCCGTCAGAAAGGGAGAGGACATGCCTGCAACTGCAGGTATGATATCGAGCCACTCCACCAGCTCTAGGTTGATGCTTCTCAAAATCCCAAAGGCCTCCTTCACCCTAGGATCCGAAAGGAATTTTTGGAAGGCCTGTTCAAATTCAGGATCGTTCAGCTCCATGGCCTTCGGGATGGATGAGAGATGGGTGAAAAGAGTCTCCAACACCTCGGTCAAGCCGAGCTCTTTCAGAATCCCCGTCATTTATATTTGGGTTGTCCTTTTTAAATCACGTAAAAGCTCAGCTTTTAACCGTCTGCCTCAATTCTCCCGATTTATGGCAGAAGGTCGTAGTTGGGATGCAAAAAAAACTCAGTAGGGCCGGAAGGGCCCGAATTCACACACCTATAGAGGTTGTGCTTCAGTCGTGTCGGGCAAGCCGGAGCTGGGTGGTGATTAATGCCTAAGCCTCATCCCCGATCGATCTCAGTTTGCTCGGGAAAGGGCGGGACGGGAAAGACCACCCTGACTGCCAACCTGGGCGTCTCTTTGGCCTCCCTGGGCAGGAAGGTGGTCATCATGGATGCGGACCTGGCGATGGCGAACCTCTCTATCGTCATGGGGCTCCGCAAGTGCGATGTGACCCTCTTTGATGTGCTCAAAGGGGAGGCGGAGATAGGACAGGCCCTCTACGAGAACTACGGGGTCAAGGTCCTCCCCACGGGCTTCAGGTTTGAGGACGTCCAGGAGATGCTCGGAAAGGTAAGGAGGGAGAGAGTAGAGGAGGTGGTGAGAGAGCTGCTCAGCAGGACTGAAATCCTCCTCATAGACGCACCTGCAGGCATCCAGGAGGCGACCATCTTCTCCTTGGCTGCTTCTAGGGAGACGATAGCCGTGAGCCTACCCTCCTACCCAAGCTTGGTGGATTGCTACAAGACTGTGAGGCTGGCTAACCTCCTCAGAACCTGGCCAAGGGGGCTTGTACTCAACCGTGTCGGCGGAGAGTACCTAGACAGGAGCGAGGTTCAGGCTTTCATGGACAGGGCGGTGAAGGGCATACCTATCCTAGCCGAGATCCCGGAGGACCCGAAAGTGAGGGAGGCGGAGATGGAGGGGGTGCCGGCGGTCGTTTATGAGCCCAGCAGCCCCGCCTCCCAAGCCATAAGGCACCTCGCCTCTGTTGTGGCAGGAGAGGCGGATTTGCCCTACGTGCCCATTGAGGAGAGGGAGGTGAGGGAGACCACCAGGCGCCTGCTGGCAGCCTTAACAGGTTAAGCCTTACCGTAGACCCTGGGTTTGGTAACTCTTTCGATCAGCGGGACGAAAGCATTCATCACGAGGATTGAGTAGCACACACCCTCGGGCAGGGACCCGAACTTACGTATGATCATTGTCAATACTCCGCATCCCGCCCCGAAGACGAGCTTCCCTCTTGGGGTAACGGGGGAAGTGACGTAGTCCGTCGCCATGAAGAAAGCTCCTAGAAACAGGCCCCCGGCGAGCAGGTGGAAAATAACGGGCTCATCCAAGGCGAGGGCGAGCAACCCCACGGTGCCTAGGTAGGACAGGGGGATCCTCCAGTCGATGATCTTGAGGCAGATGAGAGGAAGAGCTCCTACCAGCAGGAGAAAAGGGGATATCTCACCTATGCAGCCCGGCCTGTACCCCCAGAACATGTCCCAGACCGGCCAAGCTTGCACACCCTCGTGCCACCACACGTTGAGAGGAGTTGCGGAGGAGGTCGTCTGCAGGGGGGCAGGCCAGGCAGCCGGAGCCACGAGGGCGGGCCAAGAAAGGGCCAGGAAGGCCCTCCCCACCAAGGCCGGGTTGAAGAGGTTTTTTCCCGTCCCCCCGAAGGCGATCTTCCCGGCTAAAATAGCGAAGGTAGATCCGACGGCTGGGAGCCAGAGGGGAACGGAGGGAGGGAGGCAGAGGGCGAGCAGGAGCCCCGTGAGGGCGGCGGATATGTCGGGCCTGATACCAGCCAGCTTGCATCCCAAAACCTCGGAGAGGAGGGCGAATGCTATAGAGACTAGGATGACCTCCAGCGCATGTAGCCCGAAAACGTAAACCCCCCAGCCCGTAGCGGGGAGGAGGGCCAGGATAACGGAGAGCATGATGATGTCGGAGGAGAGACGGGCACGGATGTGGGGCGGGGGGGAGACGATAAGTCGTTTCATCTTTTCAACAGTGCCATGGCTTTTGCTTTTCCCGTCCGCATGAGCTGGACGAGCGGCAGCCTGGAGGGGCAGATGTAGGCACAGCACCCGCACTCGTCGCAGCTCAGGATGTCGTTCTTCAGGCACTCCTCCCACTTTGAGGCCCTAACCAACTTGGCGAGGAGGGTGGGCATTAGGCCCATAGGGCACACATCCACGCACCTGCCGCACCTTATGCATGGGCGCTCCTCCTCTTCCCTGACCTCCCGCATGACGAGCACGTTCCCTGTGGTCTTCACGATGGGGGCATCGGCTGGGAGGGCAACCCCCATCATGGGCCCGCCGGCTATGAGCTTGGCGGGCTCTCCTCCCCCGCAGAGCTTCAGGAGTTCCGAGATGGGAGTCCCTATCCTGACGAGGAAGTTTCCCGGCTCGCTCACATCCCCCGTTACGGTCACGACCCTTTCGATCAGGGGCTTCCCCTCCAGCACTGCATCCCTGATCGCCTTCAGGGTGGCAACGTTCTGCACGACCACCCCGACATCGAAGGGCAGGCCCCCGGCCGGCACCTCCTTCCCGAGCAGGGATTTTATCAGGTGCCTCTCGTCACCCCTCGGGTACCTCGTCTTCAGGGGAACGACCCGGGCGAATCCCTCGGCCTCCCTCCTCATCCGCTCGATGGCATCCGGCTTGTTGTCCTCGATGGCGATGATCACCCTCTCCACCCCCAGGATCCTGGCGACTATCTTCGCCCCTTCCAGGATGTGCTCGCAGTGCTCGACCATCAGCCTGTGATCGCAGGTGATGAAGGGCTCGCACTCTACCCCGTTCACTATCAGGGTGTCCACGGGCTTGGGGGGATTCAGCTTCACGTGCGTGGGGAATCCCGCACCCCCCATGCCCACTATCCCTGCCTCCCTAATCCTCTCCAGTAGCAGCTCCCTGGGGGCATCCGGGCTGAGGCGAGGCAGCCTCACGTGCTTGTCGGTGCCATCCCCCTCGATGGTGATGCAGTTCACCGTCACCCCGGCTGGGCTAAGGGCGGGGGAGATCGAGCTAACCGTACCGGTTATGGAGGAGTGCACGGGGGAAGACACCTTCGCGCTGCTGTCCCCGATTTTCTGCCCCGTCTTGACCCTCTCCCCAACCCTCACGGTGGGCTCGCAGGGCGCGCCTATGTGCTGCCTGAGGGGTATGACGACACGCTTAGGGAGCGGAGCGGGCTTTATCGCGAGGTGGGCGGTGAGCTTGCTCTCCGGCGGGTGAACCCCCCCTCTGAACCTGGGCATCTTAGCACGGACGCGGGAAGATTTATTTTTTATGGCAACGAACCAAAGGCATAAATCGGTTCTTAAAAACGGTAACAAACGTACCGTTTTTCTCGGGAATCATCGCGCTCGGCCCCCTCGAGGGTTCACAGGGACCTCCTCACGCTCCTCCCCTGTCAGGACGAACCCCACGACCCTATCGAACCACTCCGGGTCGTGGGGGAGTCCCTCCATCTGAAGGTAAAGGTTACTGCTGCGTTCAGCTGCCTGTCAATCCCAGCCCGCACGCTCCGCACCCGGAGGTAGCTCCTTTCGGGGCTTCGTTGAGTTCCCCACCTGGTGGAGTCGTGCGGGTCGAGGGGCTCGCCGACGCGTGCCTTGTAGCATGGCTCGTAGCTGCGACCAGTTCGCCGGGTCGAAGGCGTCGAGGGATGCCTCCTTCGAGTCCCATGCTAGCCGCTGACGGTCCTTGGGCGCGGACCTCCCTGAAGGTCAGGATGAGCGAGTCGTCCTTGAGGATGAGCCAGCCCTCCTTCAGCTTCCCTCTTAGCTCGTGTGCCTTATTGCGTATGCCCTGACCTGCAGCGAGGCCGTCACCACCAGAGGTTGAAACTTACCCCCCTAAAAGTGGAGAGAGTAGGCTGTAAGTAAAGCTAATCATGCGTTGCTCTTTGAACCTGACTTCGAAAAGAAAGAATGGGAGCCGCGGGCTCCTGGTTCGCCGTCATGCCCGGCATCCTTCAGCCTGCTCGGCTTTATTGCTCACTTCACGCTGATGGGGAGGTCTTTCAGAACACGTGAACGACATCTGGCACGACAGCACGGAGACCCGTCTGGGTAGCCGTGCACAGGAGCCAAACGGTGAGCAGATGGGAGTCGCGGACTGGGCATTTACCGGGGAAGCTCAAGATCGTGACCAGAGGACACTACCCCTCCGCGATCAAGATTTCGGGGACCTACAGCGTGGGCTTGAACGGCATGACATGCAAACATCATTGAGGTGTGCGGCACTGGAGCCGAGGGAGGGGTGGGTGCAGCTCAGCTGGGAAGGATGGGATACGACCCCCAAGCTCTACCTCAAACTTGATGCGCTCACCGCCACCGTTTCCTCTCCGCTGAGGCGGACTACCCGTGAACTCCGACTACTGGCTGAAGTACTACACCGTCTTTGGGAAGTACGGGTACGTGGACGAGTACTGGGACGGGCAGAAGAAGGATACCCCCAGCCTCCTCGCAGAGGCCAAGACGCCTGGGGGAACCTACCGGCGACGGCCACGGGATGGATCACCGGCTCGGGAGGAAACATCGTGACGATGGCGCTCAGGAGCGATTACGTGGATGTCATCGGTGAGTATGCCTAGGAGGCATTTCAGTAGGAAGAATCGTGTAGTGACTATCCGTAGTCCGGCTTCTGGCAGACGAAGGCCCACTGATGCTGTCCACATAGGGACGGGCGCCTCTTGCCCGCTCGGGACCACGGCGTTCAAATCGTCTGAAATATTTCTCGCGAAGTTGCCAGCCGTTACGGTAACTCTCCAGCAGTAGAGTGGAGGACAGGAGTGCACGGGGTCCCCAACTCTAGCTGGTGTCCATAAGTGGGTAGTCCCTCATTTGGTTTTCACTCCAACCCTAAGGGCCCCATGGCCATCAGCGTGACCTCGTTCTCCAGCTCCGTCGGGATTGAAGACGACATCGAGGATTACTAACAATTCCTGAGCGGATGTGCACCGAAAAAAAAAATTTTGCCACCTTCCCCAGTTTAAAGGAATGTTCCGTCACCTTCGGTATATCACACATGTGCATACAAATGTCTTCGATTCTGGAAACTGCTAAAAAGGCTGTCTCCCAGTCTTTGAGGCGATGAAGTAAAGGCTAGCCTGACCCGGATGATGAGGATGTTGAGTTCTGAGCCGTTTCCCCCTTCAGGTACTTCCGGATGAGCTCGGGCCTCACCCTCTTCAGCTCGCTCTCGGGGAGCAAGCGCAGGAGCTTCCAGCCCAGGGCGAGGGTTTGCTCCAGCTCCCTGTTCTCGTAGAGCCCCTGGTTGACGAACTCCCTCTCGAACCTCTCCGCGAACTCCAGGTACCTCCTGTCCCTCTCCGTCAGGGCCTCCTGACCTACGACGGCCACGAGGGCCCTGAGATCCCTCCCCTCGGCGTATGCGGCGTAGAGCTGGTTGGAGAGCTCCATGTGATCCTCCCTGGTCTTGCCGGGCCCGACCCCATCCTTCATCAGCCTCGAGAGGGAGGGGAGGACGTTTATGGGCGGGTAGATGCCCTTGTGGTGGAGCTCCCTGTCCAGCAGGATCTGCCCCTCCGTGATGTACCCCGAGAGGTCGGGGACGGGGTGGGTTATGTCGTCACCGGGCATGGTCAGGATGGGCATCTGGGTTATGGATCCCTTCTTCCCCCTCACCCTCCCCGCCCGCTCGTAAATGGTGGCGAGATCCGTGTACAGGTACCCGGGATACCCCCTGCGCCCAGGCACCTCACTCCTGGCCGCGGAGATCTCCCTCAGAGCCTCGGCGTAGTTGGTCATGTCCGTCAGGATGACCAGCACGTGCATGTTCTGATCGAAGGCCAGGTACTCCGCGGAGGTCAGGGCCAGCCTGGGGGTCAGGATGCGCTCGATGGCGGGGTCGCTGGCTAGGTTAAGGAACATGATCGTCCGCTCCAAGGCACCCGTCCGCTCGAACTCCGACCTGAAGAAGGTAGCTTCCGCATGCGTCAGCCCCATCCCGGCGAACACCACGGCGAACTCCTCCTCCTTGCCCGGGATCTTGGCCTGCCTGGCGATCTGGGCAGCCAGCTGGTTGTGTGGCAGTCCCGAGGCCGAGAAGATGGGGAGCTTCTGCCCCCTGACTAGGGTGTTCATCCCGTCGATGGCGGAGATGCCCGTCTGGATGAACTCACTCGGATACTCCCTCGAGGCGGGGTTCAAGGGGGAGCCGTACACATCCCTCTTCTCCTCTGGTATGGGGGGAGGACTGCCGTCTACGGGCTCCCCTTTCCCGTCGAAGATCCTGCCCAGGAGCTCCAGGCCCACGCCGAACTTCACGGTCTCCCCCGTGAACCTCACCCTGGTGCCCCTCGTATCCAGACCCGTCGTCCCCTCGTAGACCTGCACCACGGCCCTGCCCTCGTGGGTGTCCAGCACCTGCCCCCTCCTCCGCTTCCCGTCCGGTCCGGTCACCTCCACGACCTCCCCGTAGGCGGCGTCCTTCACCCCCTCGACCACGAGCAGGGGTCCGGAGATGCTGCTTATGCTCGAGTACTCGAGCGTTTTCATTTCAATCCCCTTATCTGTTCATCGATCTTCCTGAGCATCCCATCGAACTGCTGCAGGAACTCCTTCTCCGGGAGTCTCTTCATGTGGGCGATGTCCGCCAGCACGGGGAGCTCCCTGAGCCTGCTGACGGGCACACCTTCCTTAACGGCATCCATCGCCACCTTGTAGAAGTGCAGGATAACCTGCAGCATGAGCAGCTGCTTCTTGGGTGGGCAGTAGGTATCGACAGGGTCGAAGGCAGATTGCTGGAGGAAGTCCTCCCTTATCAGCCTCGCGACTTCCAAGAGGGCACGGTCTGGCTCTGGCAGGGCATCCGGCCCGACCAGCCTGACTATCTCTAGCAGCTCAGCCTCCCTCTGGAGGATGGACATGGCCTCCTTCCTCAGCTCGGACCAGTTCCCCAGCTCCCCCCACCATCGCTGGACGTCTTCCAAGTAAAGGGAATAGCTCGTGAGCCAGTTCACGGAGGGGAAGTGCCTCCTGTCCGCCAGGGAGCTGTCCAGCCCCCAGAACACCTTGACTATTCGGAGGGTGTTCTGCGTCACGGGCTCCGAGAAGTCCCCCCCGGGCGGGGAGACGGCCCCCAGGATGGTCAGGCTACCTCTTTCCCCGCTCAAGGTCTCCACCATGCCCGCCCTCTCGTAAAACTCCGCCAGCCTAGAAGCCAGATAAGCCGGGAAACCTTCCTCTCCCGGCATCTCTTCCAGCCTCCCCGAGATCTCCCTCATGGCTTCCGCCCACCTCGAGGTGGAGTCCGCCATGAGCGCCACATGGTACCCCATGTCCCTGAAGTACTCAGCTATGGTCACGCCGGTGTAGACGCTGGCCTCCCTAGCAGCCACGGGCATGTTTGAGGTGTTGGCGACAAGCACGGTCCTTTCCATCAGGGGCCTTCCCGTCTTGGGGTCCTTCAGCTGGGGGAAGTGCACGAGCACGTCGCACATCTCGTTTCCTCTCTCTCCGCACCCAACGTAGACGATGACCTTTGCATCCGACCACTTTGCGGTTTGATGCAGGAAAACGGTCTTCCCGGTACCGAAGCCTCCCGGGATGGCAGCCGTCCCCCCCTTGACCACCGGGAAGAGTAGGTCCGCCACCCTCTGACCCGTGATGAGGGGTTCGGAGGGGGGCAATTTTTTCCGGTAGGGCCTGGGCCTCCTCACGGGCCAGCTGTGCATGAGCCTCAGCTCAACTTTTCGCCCGTTCGAGACTTCACCAATGGGTTCCTTGACCGTGAACTTCCCCTCCCGGATCTCCGTGACTCTCCCCGAAACGTCCGGAGGAACCAGGATTTTCTGCTCCACCAGCTCGGTTTCCTTTACGATTCCCAGGACTTCACCCCCTCTTACCTCCTGTCCCTTCTTTATTGTGGGCACGAACTCCCACTTCTTGTCTCTGGGCAGAGCGGGGGGGAAGATGCCCCTCGTCACGAAGTCCCCGACCTCCTTCCTTATCTCCGTCAAGGGCCTCTGGATTCCGTCAAAAATGGCACCTATCAGGCCTGGCCCCAGCTCGACGGAGAGGGGCCTGCCCGTCGGGTCAACGCGCTCCCCGGGCCGCAGCCCCACGGTCTCCTCGTAAACCTGAATGATGGCTTGCTCACCCTTCAGCCCTATCACCTCCCCGATCAGACCCAGCTCCCCGACCCTGACGAGCTCGTACATGGCCGTCCCTTTCATGCCCTCCGCGATCACCACGGGTCCGGTTATGCGGAGTATTTTGCCCATCCTTTTTAAAAGCCCTCCCGTTTAAACCCGATGGAGGAGCTAGGGGAGATTTTTAGGGCCGAGGAGAAGGCCAGGGAGATTATCCGGGTCGCCGAGGAGGCCGCGCAACGGATCAGGGAGGAGGCTAGGAGGAGGGCGGAGGAACTCAAGCAAAAGATGGCCCAGGAGGCGGAAAAGGCGGCCAAGCGGGAGCTCAGGAAGTGGGAACAACAGGCTGAAAAGGAAATCGAGAAGCTCAGGAAAGAGACCGAAAAAGAGAAGGAGCGGATGAGGAAGCAGGCCGAGAGGAAGCTGAGCGAGGCATGTGAACGCGTGATGGAGAGGATTCTGGCCTGATGTTTCGCAGTCAGAAAGTCCTAGGCTTCAGGGCTCTCGTCCCCCAAAGGCTTGGGGAGAGAGTTCTTAGCGAGCTGCATGAGCTCGGGATAGCCCAGTTCAGGGAGACGAAGCTGGAACTGGGGAGGAGGAGACCAGAGCTCCGTCCCCTCTTGGATCTCATCCTCAGGCTCAGAAAGCTCCTGGAAACCCTGCACCCTCCAGCCAGTCCGCTCGAGCTCGAGAGGCTCCCCCCTTTCCAGGAGTTCGTGCGGCAGGTGGAAGGCCGCGTAGCGCAACTGGAGAAGGAGGTCCGCCCCCTGCTCAAGCATGAACAGCAGCTGGAGGAGGAGAGGAGGATTTTGGAGGAGAGGAGGGCGATCCTTCAGGAGCTCGCCCAGCTGGGCGTGCCGGCTGCCTACCTGAGGGGCTCGGAGAGGGTGAGGGTTTGGCTGGTCAGGATTGAGGAGGAGAGGGTGGAGCAGCTCGGGGCAGAGCTGCGCGCAGAACTGGGGAGTTTCTGGATGAAGTCCGGGAAGGGGAAAAAGCCTCTCGTGGTCCTCGCCTGCATGAGGGAGCGGGCGGGCAAGGTCCCGGCCATCCTCTACCGCTTGGGAGCGGAAATGGTGGAGATCCCCGAAGCAGAGGCACCCGACCCCTTGGCGGAGATCCAGCGAAAACTGGCCCGAGTAGGGAGGGAGCTGGAGCAAACCAGAAGGAGGATAAGCGGAATCTCCGAGGAGGCGAGAGACTTACAGGCCCTGCTCGAGCTCGCGGAGCTTTACAGGGACAGGCTTGAGGCAACATCCCTCTTCGGTTACACGGAGGCAACCCTCCTGCTGGAGGGGTGGGTGCCGGCGGACAGGGTGAAGGAGCTGGAGGGGCAACTAGTGAGAAGTTCGGAGGGGAAGCTCATCTTCAAGACCTTTAAGCCCCCCCTCTCGGAGGAGGAAGAGGTTCCGACCATACTCAGGAACCCTAGGGGCGTCAGGGATTTCGAGCTCTTGACTGAGCTCTACGGCACCCCCAAGTACTTCGAGGTGGATCCGACCCCCCTGCTCTCCCTCACCTTCCCCCTCTTCTTCGCGATCTGCCTGAGCGATGCCGCGTACGGCGTCATTCTGGGCCTCCTGGCCTACTTCTCTCCAGGCCCTCTGAAGGAGGTGATTTCCGGGAGGCTGAGGACCGTGGTCCTGGCATGCGCAGCCGTGACGGTCCCTGTAGGTTTGCTCGTGGGAGGGGTGTTCGGCCAGCATCCCCTGTGGGTGAGCGGGATGGATAATCCCGTCCCCCTCGTGAAACTCTCAGTCTTTTTGGGCATCCTGCACCTGCTGACAGGCATGCTCTTCGCTTCGGCCAAGGGATTCATGAGGAGGGACTGGCTTGAGGCCCTGGGCAACTTGGGGAAGGCCGTAGCCCTCATAGGATTCTTCTGCCTGGCCTTTTCCATTTTGGGTATGGGGCTGTACGAGTTTGGGATCGACTACAGGTTCGAGAAGGTTAGCTTGTTCGATGCCTTTAACCCAACTCTTTCCTCGGGCCCCGTGCACTTCAGGTATCTCTTCTACGCCGGTCTGCTTCTAGCTGTGCTGGCGGCCGCACTCAAGGAGAAGGGGATGGGCAGGTTTTCTGCCCCCCTGAGCACGGTCTACGGGCTGGCGGGCTGGATCTCCGATGCGGCATCCTACACCCGCCTGATGGCACTCTGTCTGGCGACGGGGATCATAGCCTTCACGATAAATTACCTGCTGAGCATGGCGTACGGGTTCTTCGAGGGCATCTCCGTCTGGGTGCTCTGGCTCTCCCTCCCCCTGCTCGTGATAGCCTTCGCCTTCATGCACACCGCAAACGTCCTGCTGAACTCCCTAGGGGGCTTCGTCCACACCATGAGGCTACACTTCGTCGAGTTCTTCGGGAAGTTCTTCGAGGGAGGGGGCAGAAGGTTCAGCCCTTTCAAGGTTAAAAGGCGGCTGGTTAGGTTAAAGCAATGGTAGCTGAGGCGGTTTGGGTCGCCCTGGCAGCCGGTCTTGCGGTTGCCATCCCGGGTATCTGCTCGGCCATCGGTGTTGGGTGCGCGGGAGTATCTGCCTCGGCCGTAGCTGCTGAGGATCCCAAGAAGGCTTACAAGGCCCTCCTCTTCGTGATCATGCCCGGTACGCAGGGGATTTACGGGTTCGTGGCTGGATTCCTCATAGTCCTCACCACGGGCCTGGCCGTGAGCGGGGGGACCCTCACCCTGAAAAGTGCAATAGCAAGTGTCCCCGAGATAGGCCTGCTGATCTTCATGTGCAGCCTCCCGGCAATCCTGCAGGGCTTCACCTCCATCCTTCAAGGCAGGACGGCTTCAGCAGCGGTTTCCGCCTTCGCCAAGAGGCCGGAAGTTTTCGCACCCGGGGCTATGTATGTGGTGTCCGTCGAGCTTTACGCGATCCTCGGCTTTCTGGCTTCCATCCTGATGTTATCCTTAACTGGGGTCCTGTGAGTTGGAGGGAAGCAAGAGGATAACGGAGGACATCCTGTCGCAGGCGAGGGGGAAGGGAAAGGAGCTGGAGGAGGCAGCCAAGCGGGAGGCGCAGACAATAGTCCACGCGGCGGAGATCGCGGCCAAGGAGGACCTCGAGAGGCGGCTGGCGGAGGCGAGGGAGAAGGGGAAGCAACTCCTCAGAGAGAAGGTCATGAAAGAGAAGCTCGCGCTGAGGAAGGAGATCCTAGAGCTCAGGGAGCAGCTCGTGGGGGAGGTGATGGAGGAGGTCAGGAGGAGGCTGCAGGAGTTCACTAAGACCCAGGCTTATCGGGAATGGCTCAAGCGGAAGCTCTCAGAGGCGCTCTCGGTGCTGGGGAAGGGAGCCGTGGTGAGGATGAATCCTTCCGACGCCAAGCTGGCCCGGAGGCTCATCCGCGGGATCAAGGTAGAGGCGGATCTCCAGACCATTGGGGGGTTCAAGGCCAGCTCCTCCGATGGGAAGCTCTTGCTGGACGAGACCTTTGAGTCTAGGATCCGCAGGAGGTTCGAGGATCTGCGGGTGGAAGTAGCCCGAATTCTGTTCTCCTGAATGGAAATCATATACCCCCTTCTGGCCCTGATTGCCGGCATGCTGGGATTTGTAGCTTGGGACACCAGGCGAACTTTCGGGTACGCATATGTCAACGCCATGATAAGCGCCTGGGAGGGGAGGATGCTCACCCCGGGCAAGTTTGCGGAGCTGAGGGGACAGGATCTGAAGGGCGTGCTCTCCTCTCTCTCCGGCACGGACTACGAGGTCCTGTCCTCGAGAGAGCCCGGGGAGTGGGAGAAGGCTGTGCACGAGATCTGTATAAAGAGGTACCTGGAGATAAGGGAGAACCTGCCGAAGAAGGACAGGAGGCTCTTCGACCTGCTCCTGGAGAGGTTCGATGTCTTCAACTTGGAGTCCCTGCTCACATCCATCGAGACGGGTGAGCCCCCCGCTCTCCTGCCCTCCCTCTGCCCGCCCGACAGGCTGAAGCTGCTGAAGGGTGCAAGGAGCGTGGAGGAGCTGCTCGAGTACCTAAGGGGGACCCCTTACGAGGAGCCGGTACGCTCTTCCCTGGAAGAGTACAGGAGGATCGGGCTGAGGGCACTCTTCTGGGCACTCGAGAGGCACTACTACGAGAGGCTTTGGGCGGAGGCGAGGAGGAGGGGCAGATTCGTGAAGGAGCTCGTAGGTATAGAGGTGGAGCTGGTAAATCTCAAGCTGATGGCCAGGATGAAGAGGGAGGGGATGCCCCCGCCCAGGATCTCGGAGCTCGTTATACGTCCCTCGTTCCTCCTGTCCGCCCGGCAGATGGAGCAGCTCATAAACTCCCCCGACCTGTCCTCCTTCTTCCGCCAGCTGGGGGAGACACCCTATAGGGAGGTGGCGGCGAGGGCGGGTCCGAGGGTGGAGGCTACGGGCAGCCTGCTGGAGTTCGAGAGGGAGCTGGACAAGGGTCTGCTCAGGCTCTGCCGGTTGCTCGCCGGCAGGGATTTCTTCTCCATCCTCCCGGCTGTGAGGTACTTCTACATGAAGGAGGCGGAGGCTAGGGACCTCAAGGCTCTGCTCGTGCTGAAGAGGGAGGGCCTCACGCCGGAGGAGATCGCGCCCCTCCTGATCCACTAAGGAGCACGAGGTATAATCTGGTCAACATCGCGCCTCAGTTCTTCATCCAGTTGTATCTTGACCCCACGGCCAAGCCTCACAGGGTACCCATCGATTAGCACACCTTCACGCACCAGGCTCTCGTACTCCCTCATCACGTCGAAGCTGAAAACTCGTAATAGTGGATGAAGAACAGACTCCCAAGTCTGGGCTCCTTCCAAGCATCCCTGAACGCACGTCAAGTGTTCAACCAAGAAGGCAAGCTTCATGAGCTTTTTCCTACCCTCACTCTTGGAACCGAGCTTTCGCACCAAGCAAACTAAGCATCACGGATTCCCAAGACTTCACCCCCATTAACTTCCTAATTCTCTTTACTTTTGCCAGTTCGCGAACTATTGCATCGAACGAAAACTCCTCAGAGTACTCGGAGGTGATGTACTTGCACACGACACGTGCTGGCGACCCCGTCCTGTTTTGCATGAGATCCCCTAAAAATTGGAATCCGCTCAGGAACATATGGACTCTCATGGGGTTCTTCTCGACGAATTCCCGCTCTTCCTCGGCAAGCTCCAACTCTGGGAAGGTCAAGAGAAGCACGAAAGGCTGTTCCACACCTTGGGCTCCAGCCTGTCCAACACCTCGTCCCTCAGGGCCGGGTGGGGCCTTTACCCACTGCCAGCCGCTTTATTCTCTGTCCCGATTTCCTTTTCCCGAACGCGTGAGATCAGATCAGGGAGTCCCTTTCTATGAGTCCTTGTTCTAATTTTCTCTCAAACATTCAGGGCCCCCGCTATCATTTGTTCACACAGATCACCACTATACACGAAGCCGCGGAAGAACTCATCTCTGGTTTGTGGGGATCGGGTAATCTTCCTGCGAAATTTGGGGTCGGCCTTGTGGAGGATTCTGATTACGCGCTCATCGAGTTCGGATCGGTACCGGTGGAATCACTCGGCATCTCCTCCCACGCTGATGGATCAAAGAGTGAGCAGTGGAACAAAGCGGTTTCTCTCGTAGGGATTGAGCTTTTGGAAGATCCGAGCAACTAACTGTTTGTACTTCGCCTGCATCACGGAGTCACATGCTCTGGATAAATTTGGTGGCGTTCCCAAATGAAACGAAGCCGCCTCCCGGTAGTGGGATGTTTAACTGAAACACTTCCAGGTTCACTTGGATAAAAAGCTCCGGAAAAGGGGGAGGATGGGGAAGATAGCGGTGGTTGGGGATGAGGAGACGGTTGTCGGATTCTCCCTCGCCGGGGTTCAGGTACTGCACGTTCACAGGCAAAAGAAGGAGACCCTGGAAAGAATAAGGGCTCTCCTTTCGGATCCTTCCGTAACACTGCTCATGATAACCTCCAGCGTGAGGGAGGAGCTTGGCCCCGAGCTGGAGCTGCTGGTCAGGGAGAAGCGGCTCTTCCCGCTCCTCCTGACCATCCCCGACCACAGGGGGTACTTTCCCGCCGTGGATGAGCTGGAGAGGCTGGTCAGGAGGACGGCAGGGGTTCAGGTGGTGATAGGTTAATGCCCAAGGCGGTCTCGACCGTCTCGCCCACGCGGATGGAGCTCATAAGGCTAAGGCAGAGGGTGTCCCTGGCCCAGAAGGGGCACGACCTGCTCGAGGAGAAGATGGAGGCCCTCATGATGGAGTTTCTGGGCCTTGTCAGGAGGATAAAGGCAAAGCGGAGGGAGGCCTTCTCGGAGCTGGCGGAGGCCCACAGGAAGCTGGGCAGGTGCATGGCGGTCATGGGGAGGGAGAGGCTGCTGCAGGCAGCCCGCTCGACCCTCAAGCGGGTGCAGCTGGAGTCCTCAACGCGCTCCGTCATGGGGGTGAGGCTGCCCCTCGTGGAGCCCCCTAAAACGGAGAGGAGAGCGGTCGAGAGGGGGTACCAGCTGCACACCACCTCCGCCCTGCTGGACGAGGCATCCCTTGCCTTCGAGAGGGCCCTGAGGAGCCTGTGCGAGCTCGCCGAGCTGGAGGAATCCGTGAGGTGGATAGGCTACGAGCTCGAGAGGACGAGGAGGAGGGTGAACGCCCTGGAGCACGTGCTCATACCCAGGCTCCGCTCCCTCATCTCCTTCATAAGCTTCAGGCTGGAGGAGATGGAGAGGGACAACTTCGTCAGGCTGAAGAGGGTGAAGGTGATTCTGGAGGAGAGGAGATGGAGGTGAGTAACAGTCGCCGATAACTTCACATATTTTCACAAGATTAGGAAAAGAATAAACGAACAGTTAGCAAGAACGATCGGTCTCTATTGGGTATTGCCCAGGCTTGACATGGAAAATAGGCGATTGTGGTGATTTCTCTGAGGTTCACAGCACTCGAAGCACGGAAATGTATCTCTGTTTTGAAAAACACGATGACTAAATCCTGTTCAGTACTACCTGTCGTAGTGCATGAATGCATAAATCAAGACTGTGCGTGGGACGAATACTTCGAGCCAACTCTCTTCCCATTTACGGCAAAAAGTTATAATTGACGAACCATGCCTAAGCTGACGATCCCTGCGACGATCGTGCGCATCGACCCGCGAGACGAGGCACGCTTGAAGGAGCTCCACCACCGCTTTGGCAGCGCTAGGCGCAGGGCATACGCGCTCAAGCAGCGTGGCGTGCCAGAAGCCGAGATAGAGCGTACGCTTCAGGAGCAAATCGGGATAAACTCCCGTTATGCGAAGGACGCGTACATCTCGATCAAAGACCTGCCTCCCCATGCGACCTTCGGGGGGCTCGAGCTCCAGCGCCTGCGCGAGCAGGAAAAGATATCGCGAGGAGAATATCACAAGCGGCGGAACTCGCTTATCATCTCCCGCGGCGACAGGACAAAAAAGGGCAACCTGAACGCCCGAATTATCAAGGAAAACGGAAAAATCGTGTTGAGGATCAACGTGCCAGGTGCGGGCAGGCGCTGGATCTACCCGGAGATCTTCATCCCTAAGAAGTACCTCCAGCGATACGGGCACCTGCTGGACGGGGAGCACCCGTACACCGTGATGATCAAGCGACGCGACGATGGCAGGGGGCACGACGTGCGTATTGTGGTCGAGGTCTCCGAGGAATCGGAGCCAGAGCCCAGGCGGGTGATGGTGCTCGACATGAATGGGGCACATCGACTTCGCAGTTGCGGAGCACGAGCGTGTGCTGGCATGGCGCGCATAAACTGCCATGAAGTTCAGCACGCCCCGACGAACAAAACAAACAACCTGCTCCACGCGGCCGCGAATGATCCGCAACATCTCCCGGCACAAAGCGAGGGTCGTGTACGGCAGGCTAGGCACGGCCTACCATGTCTCCACGTGGAGATATGTTAGGTTCCGGTGACCAGGTAATCCTGAGGGAGATCAACAGGCTGAACGCGCACCTGCCCAAGCGGAGGGTCACGCTCGCCGAGGCACTGGAGAAGCCGGAGGTGGAGCTGGCGAATGGGGGGAAGCACAGGTTCCGCAGGTCGGAGCTGGAGCTCCTCAAATCCCTCCTCCCCCCGGGGGAATGGGGCAAGCTGAAGCTGCCCATCATGATCGAGCTGGATCCCAGGCTGGGGAGGGGGACGGCTAGGGTGAGGGGGAGCTACGAATGCAAGGTGATCGCTAAGCTCCTGGGGAAGGAGCCGGCCGAGGAGCTCCTGCTTTACCGACCGGAGCTCGCCCAGCTCAGGGACAGGCTCTCGACGGTGACCGAGTACTGCTTCGTGGCTTGACTTGAGGAAGGAACTGATACCCCTGTACCCGCTGGCGAACGTGCTGGCACTCTCGGGCTTCCTGGCCGCACTCCTGCTCTACATAGGCCTCGAGAAGCCGCTCGTCTCCATGATCACCTTCTGGTTCTGCTTCGCCAGCGGCTCGCTCGTTTACGTCCTCGGGAGGAAGACCCTGCGCCTGATGAACGTGTCCAGGTTTTACCTGGGCTTCCTAAGCCTGACGGGCACCCTGGCCCTGCTGATGACCTTGGTCAACCTGCTCTGAGCTGCAACCGCCTGGAGAGGATGGAGCTCGCCATCTCACCGTAGGCCGGACGGGTGAGGAAGACGGCGATGAGCAGACCCAGGATGGTAACGATGGCGAAACCCTTCATGGCACCGAACCCTATGAACATGAGCATGAACATGGCCCCGACGGTGGTCAGGGCTGCTGTCATTATTATCCCGAAAGCCCTCCCAACCC
>CAYYWO010000002.1:60298-160869 GCA_964474885.1 Hadarchaeota archaeon (SeqCode) | reverse complement strand
ACGGAACCATAGGCAAGTACAACATCCGAATAGCCGGTTATTACAAAACGAGAGATGGAAAGATAAGGAAATACCGCTTGCTTTGTCCATACATCCTCGGATTTGACTATACTTTTGAGGAGTAACCCTTCTTTCCCAGAAGACCGAAAAGCGGCCTCGCTGCCGTCTGATTTCGCAAAAACCCACTCACGGTAAAAAAGGCCTTTGATGCAGGAGAGTGGGGCTCCGCCGGCTACCCACTTCGGCTGAACTGTTTATCGGTTATAAACTTCCCGAAGCTACCTGGGGCTGATGTCCATGAACCCCAGGCCGAAGGAGGACTTCGCTCCCGCGCCCAGCACCTTCCCCACCCCCAGCAGCCACCTCCCGGTCTCGTCTATCTCCTCGAGCTCATAGTTCGCTATTCCCGTCCAGCAGTGCCAGAACTCCCTCCTGCCCGAGCGAGAGGAGCAGCCCGGCAGGCGGTGGTAGTGCCTGGCGACCGTGCTCACTTTCCCCCTGATCACAGGCTCCGGAACCCTGCCCCCGTCGCCGTACTGGTTGACGAGCAGGATCAGCCTCTGCCTTATCAGCTTGAGCAGGTGCTCGGGGGGAGGGGGGAAGCCCCTGGGGAGCTGAATGGGCGTGCGGAAGCCGACCCTCAGGCGTGCGTGCTCGACAGGAGGGAGCTCCCGCACGTCCACCACCCTCAGGTTCCTGGGGTAGATCGTCCCCCCGTCGTAGACGGTCTCCCCCGAGAACTCGCACCTGCCGCTCGTCACCTCGAACCTGTTCTGCCCCAGGTACCTGGCATCCCCCAGTCCTTGGCTCCCAAGCTGCTGGAGGGCCAGGATGACGTGGGGGAAGTAACGCACGTACTCCCCGAACATGAGCAGCCTGAGCTCCAGCCATGCCCCGCTCTCTATCCTCATCTCCTTCCCGAAGAAGGGAGGGACGAGGATGATGGGCCTGGGAGGAGGGGCGTGCCCCCTCCTGGCCGAGGGGTTCTGGTACACCGCGTAGAAGAGGCACTCGGAGGCGTGCTCGCAGCCCTCGCACTCTCGCAGGGGGTGGTAGCAGACCAGCCGCCTCAGGTGCTGGCCCAGGCCTCCCCTGAAGGCCGAGCCTAGCCAGCGGGGGAGCCTAACCTGGGAGCGGAAGTCCAGGCGCAGGACCACGGAGGAGAGTTTGAGCATCATATCCTCCGCCCCTATGAATATTCCCGGCGGGGATCTCGGGTAAAACCTGGCAGCGGGTAAGTCTGATGCTGACCCTGGTCATCTACGACATAAGCTCGGACAGCACCCGGCTGAAGCTGGCCAACCGCCTCTTCGACTACGGCCTGCAGCGCATCCAGTACAGCGCCTTTAAGGGGGAGCTGAACGCCCACGACAGGGAGGTGCTCGTAAAGGAGCTGCGGAACTACATCGAGGGGGAGAGGGACAGCATATACGTCATCCCCCTCTGCGAACGCTGCGCCAGGCTGTGCAGGATAGTCTCGGAGAGGCCCGCACCCCCGCTGGTCGAGGAGGAGAAGGTAAAGCTCACGTGAGCAGGAGCTCCTGGGAGGCGCCCGGCCGCGCCCGGGGAGTGGCTGGAAGATTTACAGAGCCGGGTGAAGTATGTTGAGGGTGATGCGGTGGTCTTCTTCCTGACCGCCCAGGAGCAGAAGTACCTCCTGAACCGCATCCTGCCCCTGGCGAGGGAGGTGGGGGTGAGCCAGGAGCTGAGGGGATGGAACTGGTGGAAGGAGCCCCTCAAGCCCTACTACCCCGAGCGGATCTCCATGTTCTCGGTCTGCGGGAAGTTCTGCCCCACCTCTAGGGACGTTTACCTGATGTACGTGGAGAAGAAGCCCGGGAGGAGGACCTACGAGGTGATGCTCGGGGCCATAGCTCACAACATGCTGGAGCACCTCTTCAGTGCCGCGAGGAGGGGGGAGTTCGAGCTCAGCTTCGAGGATTGGTGGCAGAACGAGCTGCGGCGGAGGAACCAGGGGGAGGAGGCCCAGCTGGTGCGGGAGAACGCCCGGACCATGGAGTCCTGCCTCAGGCCCCTCTGGGATCTCTGCCTGAGCCAGGCCAGGGCAGCCTACCTGGAGACCAGGGCAGCCCACCCCTACGCTGAGGAACCCCACCTGCTTGCCGTAGCCCTCCCCTTCCTGGTCGAACACAAGCTGGACGGGAGCCTCTTGGGCCTGAGCGGAACCCTGAGCGTGGACTGCTACGACTACCTGCACCACATCATCTTCGACGTGAAGGTAGGGGGGCAGCCTAGGGACTTCTACCGCCTTTATCCGACGGGCTACGCCCTGGTCTTCGAGAGCCTTTACGAGGTGCCCGTGGACGTGGGCTGCTCCATCCACATAGGGTTCAGGAACGGGAGGGTGAGCGTGAGCAAGGACATCTTCTTCATAAACGACGACCTGCGCAACTGGTGGGTGGAGGAGAGGGACAGGAAGCTGGAGATAGTGGCCCAGCGCAGGGACCCGGGGAAGCCCAGGGAGTGCCCTCCCGGCTGCATGTTCGAGGAGGTGTGCGGATGAGGCTTGTAGTGGACGGGTTCGGGAAGTTCCTGGGGAGGAAGGGGGAGACGATCGTGGTGAAGGAGGAGGGGAGGACCATCCAGAGGCTCCAGCCCAGGGAGCTCGAGCAGGTCATCATCTCAGGGAAGGGGTGCGTGAGCACGGATGCCCTGGAGCTCCTGGCCAGGCACGGGGTGGACGTGCTCCTGGTGGACTTCAGGGGGGAGGTGAAGGCCAGGCTCTCCCCTCCGGAGATGCGGACGGTGAGCACTAGGCGCCAGCAGTACCAGGCTTACCTGGACCGGAGGGGCTTGGAGATAGCCAAGGCGATCGTCAAGGCCAAGATAAGGAACCAGGCCTCGGTGCTCGGGACCCTAGCCAAGAAGCGGAGGGACACGGACCCCCAGCTCGCCTCCCTGATCTACCGCGCGGCGGAGGAGGTGAGGCGGGTCGCAGGGCAGGTGGATGGGGTGGAGGGGGATTCCGTGGAGTCCAGGAGGGAGATGCTGATGAACCTGGAGGGGAGGGCGGCTGCCCTGTACTGGCAGGCCCTGGGTGAGGTCTTCGGGGCGGAGTGGGAGTTCAGGGGGCGAAGCGGGAGGTACGCGAGGGACCCCGTGAACGCCATGCTCAACTACGGCTACGGGATCCTGCTCGGGGAGGCGCTGAGGGCTACGCACTACGCGGGGCTGGACCCCTACGGGGGCTTCCTGCACGCGGACAGGCCCGGGAAGCCGAGCATGGCTCTGGACCTCATGGAGGAGTTCAGGGCCCAGGTGGTGGACAAGCAGGTGATAAAGTTCGTCACCAAGCGCATGGCCACCCCTCAGGACTTCGAGCTGGTGGACGGGGTATGCCAGATGGGGGACGGGCTGAGGAGGCTCTTCCTCCGGGAGCTGCTCCAGAAGCTGGAGTCGGAGGTGCGGATAGGGGCCATGAAGCTGACCTGGGGGGAGCTCATCCTCTACCAGGCCAGGCAGCTCGCGAAGTTTCTCAGGGGGGAGGTACCCAGGTATGAAGGGTTCTGGCTCAGGTGGTGAGCTGAGCGTCTGGGAGGTCTATCAGTACTTCTACTGCCCTCGCAAGCTCTACTTCATCAGGAAGCTCGGCCTCTACCCCCCGGAGAGGAAGAAGATGCAGGCGGGTGCGGGGGAGCACGAGCGCGAGCTGGTGAGGAGCGGGAGGAGGGGCACCTTGTACGGCTTCCCTAGGGAGGAGGTACAGGAGATCCTGAGGGACATCCCGCTGGAGGACGGGGAGCTGGGGCTCCACGGGCGGGCGGATACGGTCCTGAGGCTGCGGACGGGGGAGCTGGTGCCCGTGGACGTGAAGTACTCCGATCACCCCTCCGTCTCCCTGGCCTGGAGGAAGCAGATGGTGGCCTACGCCGTCCTGCTGGAGAGGGAGTTCGGGGTGAGGGTGAGGAGAGCCCTGATCTACCTGCTCCCGTCCAAGCGGGTGCTCCGGATCAGCATATCCCACGAGGACAAGCTCTCCCTCAGGCGGGACCTGGAGAGGATGAGGCGCCTGATAGACTCGGATGCCATCCCTCCCAGGGTGAGCCGCGAGAAGTGCGGCTACTGCGAGGTCCGGAAGTTCTGCAGGCGCCTGTGAACTTCTTTAAAAAGCCCGTTGCAAAAATCGAAGTCCGCAAACCGGGGAGCCTGGGCTTTAAGCTCGGGCGGCGAGGAATCGGATTCGGGGCGGGTTTCAGTACTGAGCCTCGGAAAGTGAGGATTGAAAGTCCCCGACCCGAAGTATCGGCAGGAACTCATCAACCGTTTCACCGTTTCAGTACTGAGCCTCGGAAAGTGAGGATTGAAAGCTTTTTATTTCGGGGCTTATTCCCTTCTCCCTTACCCCGTTTCAGTACTGAGCCTCGGAAAGTGAGGATTGAAAGACCTTATATATCTCACATCTACAGTGGAACTAAACGTTTCAGTACTGAGCCTCGGAAAGTGAGGATTGAAAGGCGGGTGAAACATAGCGTGCAAGTTAGCCTGGATTGTTTCAGTACTGAGCCTCGGAAAGTGAGGATTGAAAGTTTGACGCCTAAAGGCGGTATTTCGTGCTCGACTGGTTTCAGTACTGAGCCTCGGAAAGTGAGGATTGAAAGTGGGTTGGAAGGAAGTGAAAGTATGAGGAAGAAAGGTTTCAGTACTGAGCCTCGGAAAGTGAGGATTGAAAGAGTCAACCGCCCTAGCCCTTTCGTGATTTCCGCCAGTTTCAGTACTGAGCCTCGGAAAGTGAGGATTGAAAGGAACACACGGGGAAAGTGAGTTATCTCGCACTCGGCGTTTCAGTACTGAGCCTCGGAAAGTGAGGATTGAAAGATTGTAGTTGTTTAATGCATCTTACGGCATTATCAAGTTTCAGTACTGAGCCTCGGAAAGTGAGGATTGAAAGTCAACCTGCCCCGCCTGATCATCTCGGCTGTGGCCTGTTTCAGTACTGAGCCTCGGAAAGTGAGGATTGAAAGAAAGCATCACTTCTAGCTATCTCACTTTCGAGCTTGGGTTTCAGTACTGAGCCTCGGAAAGTGAGGATTGAAAGTCCACGGCGGAGGCTGCCGTCATGTCTCCCTGCAGTTTCAGTACTGAGCCTCGGAAAGTGAGGATTGAAAGGGCAGCTCTTTATTTGGGTCAATTCCGGCATACTGGTTTCAGTACTGAGCCTCGGAAAGTGAGGATTGAAAGCTCCCACCAGGCACGGATTCCGTCCTCCCAGGCCTGCGTTTCAGTACTGAGCCTCGGAAAGTGAGGATTGAAAGGAGAGCTTGGACACCTCGCTCTCGATTTGTTTTAGCGTTTCAGTACTGAGCCTCGGAAAGTGAGGATTGAAAGACAGCAAGAATTTCACGGTGGACTTTGTTAAACGTGAGTTTCAGTACTGAGCCTCGGAAAGTGAGGATTGAAAGCCCAAATCCGTGAACCACTTGGATCTCCAGACACCGTTTCAGTACTGAGCCTCGGAAAGTGAGGATTGAAAGCTTACATGGGAATCTCCTGGATAGTCCCCGTGCTGAGGTTTCAGTACTGAGCCTCGGAAAGTGAGGATTGAAAGAAAGCATCACTTCTAGCTATCTCACTTTCGAGCTTGGGTTTCAGTACTGAGCCTCGGAAAGTGAGGATTGAAAGTCCACGGCGGAGGCTGCCGTCATGTCTCCCTGCAGTTTCAGTACTGAGCCTCGGAAAGTGAGGATTGAAAGGGCAGCTCTTTATTTGGGTCAATTCCGGCATACTGGTTTCAGTACTGAGCCTCGGAAAGTGAGGATTGAAAGGGATAGAAGTAGATTTGAAGTCTCATGTCCTCAGTAGGTTTCAGTACTGAGCCTCGGAAAGTGAGGATTGAAAGTTCCTTCTTGACGCATCTGGATTATCCTTTTCTTTTCCGTTTCAGTACTGGGCCTCGGAAAATGAGGATTGAAAGGAACGAGGCGCAGACCGAGAACCGTCCACCTTCTCAGTTTCAGTACTGGGCCTCGGAAAATGAGGATTGAAAGTTTATCCCGCCGTAGCTGCGCCCTGAGGGCAGGCGGATGTTTCAGTACTGGGCCTCGGAAAATGAGGATTGAAAGTCGTGCTTGGGGATGGGAGTGTCTTGTGTTCTTACGGTTTCAGTACTGGCCTCGGAAAATGAGGATTGAAAGGAAAAACCGCTTTGCGTTGGTGCCATTCGTGCCTTTCGTTTCAGTACTGGGCCTCGGAAAATGAGGATTGAAAGTCCCACTTTCTTGCACGCTGGAAGTAGGCTAATATGTTTCAGTAATGGGCCTCGGAAAATGAGGATTGAAAGGGGGAACCCCCAGCTGCCTGAGCCTGCGCATCTCGGCGGGTTTCAGTAATGGGCCTCGGAAAATGAGGATTGAAAGAAATTCTCCGCCACGCGGCGGTGCCAAGGAATATTGGATATCTTCGTTTCAGTAATGGGCCTCGGAAAATGAGGATTGAAAGATGAGGAAGTGTCCGCAACGGCGACACCACTGGACCACCCACCTAGCTTTCAGTAATGGGCCTCGGAAAATGAGGATTGAAAGACGACTTCAGCGAGGTCGGTCATTCTTCTCACGCAGGGTTTCAGTACTGGGCCTCGGAAAATGAGGATCGAAAGTCCAGCTTGCGGGCGAGGCGCTCCAAGTACGGCAGGATTTCAGTATTGGGCCTCGGAAAATGAGGATTGAAAGGCTTACCCCCCTCGCTAAAAGCTTAGCGATGGACCCCACGATCTAACTTTCTGGTTCAATAAGGTCATTAAAATGGCTGGGAGGATTTTGATGAAGCCGCTGAGAGCAGGGCCGCCCATGTTTGTCCACATCGCCACGGTTGGGATCTCCCTCCTTCAGAACGCCAGGAGAGAGCTGAAGAAGGAAAGGCCCTCCGAGGAGGAGCTCCTCTCCTTCATCGGGAAGGATCCTAGAAAGGCCAGCGCGGAGCTCAACACGATCTACCCCCTCCTCCAGGAGAACAGGCAGCACCAGCACAGGGTTTACCTGCTCCACTCGGATACCGAGGAGTGCAGGCTCTGTGCAAAGGTCCTCAGGCAGTTCATCCAGGGCTTGGACCTCAGGGTCCACGCACGCTGCAAGGAGGTGAAGGAGCTGGGGGATCCCCAGAAGTTCACGAAGGGGCTGGCCAACCTGCTGGAGCAAATAGTGGGCCTGATAAGAACGCACTATGCCCAGGAAGACCGCGTCTTCGTCCACGCCAGCGGGGGCTTCAAGCCGGAAACTGTCATGGCCTTCCTAGCCGCCAACCTGCCCACCACGGGGGCGCCCGTCTTCTATGTTCACGAGTCCTTCAGGGAGACAATAAGGCTCCCGGCCCTCCCCATCTGGCCTAGGAGGAAGAGGAAGTTCCTCGACCTAATGCATCACATGTGCCAAGTGAAGGAGATTTACCGCCCCGCCTTGCAGCGCATGTTCGAGAAGGGGGTCATCGAGGAAGCGAAGAGGCTCGGCTGGATAGTCGAGGAAGACAATGAGTTCAGGGTAACCCCTATGGGCCTCCTCCTCTGGCAGAGGTTTGAAAGGCTGGGACTGTACCGATCTAGGCACTAGAGACAGTTATTGAGCCTCTGCTGAGGAAAAAAGCACCGCATTCGGAAAAGTCTCAGATGTGCCGAGCCCATTGTCGCCAGGTATTTTTAAGAACATTAGCAGGAAAATATGAAAGACTACGGAGTCAAGAGTTTGGTGCTCGTCCGAACTCTAACACCCCTGCATATTGGTATGGGAAGGAGTGCAGGGGTTGTGGATCTTCCAATCGAGCGCGATGGTTTCGGCCTACCGTACATACCTGCCTCCGGCATTAAGGGTGCGATCGGTGCACGTCTCCCCGAGAAAGAGAGAGAAGAACTATGCGGAACTCGGGAAAAAGTCGGTGCTTTCATACCGTTAGACGCTAGCCTCGTCACAATTCCCGTTAGGTCGCTAAAAGGAGTTTGGGTCTCAGCCTGCTCGCCTATGACCCTGAGGAGATTCAAAGTTGTGGCGGAGCTAGCGGGTAGGGAAAATATCATCAAGGATCTCGATGAAATCCTCCAGAAAGTAGCCGGTAAGCCAGTGGCCGCACCGGATCCCGAGAAGATCGCAGAAGATGGGTATGCGATCTTAAATGAGGAGTTCCAGCTTGAAGTATCCCCTGTCAGGGAACTCGAATCCCATGCCAAGAAACTGAAGTTGTTGGAAGAAGAGGAATGGAGGTTTGTGGTGCTCCAGGACGATATTTTCAAAAATGTGATTGATCGGAGTCTTCTAAGAAGAGCTAGAGTCAGACTGGGTGAAGGAAAGAAAGTAGAGTCAGGTGCGCTCTGGACCGAGGAAGATGTTCCGCCTGATACTACTTTCGTCACAGCATTTCTATACTCCAAGGACAGGATGCAGGAAATGAGAAAAATAACCGAGCTGGTGGGAAACTACCTGATTTTCGGGGGCCATGAAACGGTCGGTCGCGGGATAGTTCGGCTGGAGGAGCTTTAGATGCGGGAGATTTCGAGCGAAGCGCTCAGTGAGGCCATTCAGGACTTCAACAGGGTTATGGAGATCTTTGGGAGCAAAGAGTCCGAGTATGCGAAAAATTTCAGGAGGCGGGTTCTAGATCTATTGTCCTTCTTTGGGACGAGCGGGGTACTCCCCACCCTTACCTTTTTCTATGCCCAAACAAAGGGCAAATACGAAGAGGCTGTTGACGCTTATAATAAGGGGAGTTGCAGCGGGATAGGGACGGATGAGTTTGCGTATGCTGTATGCCTCCTCTTGGCCCTCAAGAAAATCCTCCCCGGTATGGATTCAAAGAATGCGATTGGGTGTTTCCAGAGACTTTTGGGAATGGATTGTCTGAAGCGCTCATTCATCCTCTGCCGATTTCTGCCTTACTGGCAGGAGCTGAAGAAGCTGGTTGAGGCTGTGATTCCAGCGGGTGAACAGAGATGATGGAAAAAATCGCAACGATTCAAGCCAGGACAATTACTCATTCTCTCATCGGAGGCTACGATTCGAATCCTTACTCCTTGGCTTTGGATTTGGCTGAACTACCACGCGCCCAAGCCATAAAAGGAACCCTGCGCTGGTGGTTCCGTGCTTTAGTAGGTGGAGCAGAGTGGATGAAGGGAAACCGGAACCGAGATAGGTTATTGACCTCTGTACGAGAGAGAACGACTAAGGTTCTGGGTTCGCTCAAGGGGGTGTCAAAAGTTATTTTGCGGGTTAAGTTATCTGAGGAAGAATGGAAAATTTTAAAACTTGAACCTTCGCAACTGGAATCTCTTGAAGAAGAAAAGAGAAAGAGACTAGGCGACATAATCCCGACTTTAGGGGGGAGGGGTAAGTTTCCTCACCCCCTTCTACCTCCCCGACTGAGGATACTAAAGGAAGGAAAGGAGAGGGAAGAAGCCGCCGCCAGAATCGCATGTTACAACCCTGGTTGCTCTTTCACGGTTGAGCTTATCGAGAGACCCGGTTCCAATCTATCAGACGAGGAAAAGCGTATCATCTCGTGGAGCTCGGTCTTCGCCCTGATCTTGGGTGGTATTGGAGCGATAACAAGGAGAGGTTTTGGAGCACTTCGAATAGAGCACTTTGATGGGTACCCTGAAATTGAGGGGAAAATCCAGGAGTTTAACAAAGGGAATGAAGGAGCACTTTTTGAGATGATCAAACAGGCGCTCTCTGACCTAGGAGCACCTGCCGAAAGCGAAAGAACCGAAGAATTACCACCTTTTGCTATCTTAACTCAGCCAAGCGAGGGTCCGTTTAGACTTAAAGTATGTAAGGTGAGAACCAAGGACACGGTGTCAGCTAGTTTAAGAGACATTTTTGAAGATGGCGCTCATTCGATGGCGCTACTCCTTATGTTGGGTTATGTTACAAACAAGTGTGCATGGAAAATCGCAGAAAGAGAAGACGAACGAGCCTTGGGGCGACGATACGATACCTGGATAATGGGACTTCCACGTCAGGGGAAAATGGAAATCAAAATCAAAAGGAAGAAGTTTAAGGAAACATTTGACACGGGTTACATATTTGACCAAAAAACCCTGAGGAGAACCAGTGCGATTAGCTTGAGACCAATCTTTCAAGATCCTAAAGACCCTTCTTCATGGAAAGTGGCCGTCCTAGGATTTCTGTCCGAGGACTGGCCTTCTAAGCTTCAGTATCGTCGAGGAGTGAATCCACATAAGATAAGAAGAGACCCTATGAATGCGCTTAAAGAAGCCCGAAGAATAGAACCTCAAACAATTGATGTCAGGCAAAAATTGAGGGCATCATTCAACAATGCATGGGAACTGGTCAACAGGATGCTGGAGGAGGAGTGATGGAGAACCTCAACCTCTTCAGCTACGTTCAGCATTGCTCAGTATTCTTCAATATCCTCAAATACAAGGAGAAGCTTGGAAAGGTGAATCAGGAACAGATTCTTCAGGAGCTTGACCTTTCCTATCTTAAACCGGTTT
The DNA here is from genome assembly GCA_964474885.1 of Hadarchaeota archaeon (SeqCode). GTDB lineage: Archaea > Hadarchaeota > Hadarchaeia > Hadarchaeales > JAWBSP01 > JAWBSP01. Next base: position 150,416 of record CAYYWO010000002.1, on the reverse strand, counting down.
CGAAAGATTTGACAAGGATGAAGATGGAAAAAGGAGAGTTGAAGGACACCTGTTGCCTAGAAGAAATGGTGAAGATCTCCAAAGAACAGGCAAAGTACACGCTGGAGAAATGCCGGAAAAGGTTGGACAAATGGAAGGAGGCATTGGTGCAGCTAGATTTCAAGCTGGAATACTTGGAAGCAGAACTTATGGAACGCGGCCTGTTCGGGGCATCTCAGCACTTTGGAAAAGTCCTCTTCGAAGTAGGATTGGAGTTCGACCCGTATTTGAATGTCCCCATAGTACCTGGCTCCAGTATCAAAGGGGCTCTGGCGAGCGTGTATGATTTGATTCAGGAAGACGGTTGGCCTGAGAAAACAGATATCTTTGGCGACGAAAAAGTAGGAAAAATAATCTGCTTGGATGCATTACCTGTAAAACCGGGGCGCAATGGGATGATCCTTTATCCCGATGTCCTGACTCCCCACTACACCGAAAACGGTGAAGATCAACCAGAGGAATGGGATGAGGAACGCAATGAACCCAGAGAACCTAGACCAGTCTCTTACCTGTCGGTTGCACCTCATACCATTTTCGGGTTCGTTTTTGGCCTAAGGCGAGATGCTAAGCCAGAGATTTTTAGGAAGATCGTCGAAACGGCATTTGACCTTGGAATCGGGGCAAAAACCTCGGTTGGATACGGCAGATTCCGGATAGTTGGAGGTGAAGTTCATGGGTGAACGGTTTGAACGAAACGAGTTCTTCCAGACGAAAATAGCTGCATTGCTACACGATCCCCCTGACAAACCCTGGCATGTCATGGGGCATCTTCCGGAAGGACACGAGAAGGTGGCACGCGAGATATTGGATGGACTGGGACTAGGGGACTTAAAGCGACTACTCGAAAGTAGAGCTGTCAGGGACGCGGATGTCCTTGCGGCATCGGTAGATCGTTGGTTTGCAAAGGCAGTAGAGTCTAGGAAGATAACCCTAGTGAACTTCTTCAGTGGGCAGGAGATTAAGGAATTGAGGCCCCCCTCGGACAAAATACCCCACAAGTGGATTGAGGAGCTTCGTGACTTCATTGAGGCCTCGCCGGAAGAGCTACGTTATCACCTGCTTTATGCCTTGGCCGAACCCTGCTACCTCAAAAATTATCCCAACTGTTTGGGACCCGCGGACACTAGGATTCCGCATCATAGTGTCTTTGACCATACCTACCTTACCGCTACCCTGGTGAATTGGTGTTACAGAACCTCGAAACCCCGTGGTCTCCTTGTCCATATCGATCTAGCCGGTGTGCAGAAATACATTCAGGCGTCGAGGAAGGTTCGTGACCTGTGGGTTTCAAGCTGGTTTGTTTCCTTAGCTACATGGCATCTGATTGAGGAACTCATCGAAAAAGTGGGTCCTGACGTAGTCTTTCTGCCTACCTGCAGGCTGAATCCCTTCTACTATCACTGGTTGCTGAGGAAATTGGAAAAAACCGGATACCGGCGGATGAAGGACCTTAAGAACTTTTTGGGGCAGTTCTCAATACTAGGTCACCAACTCAGTCTGGCAAAACCCACTATTCCTCTTATACCCGGTTCCCTCCTCTTGATATTGCCCCCCTATGACATCCTGTCCGAGCTCTTGGGGTGGGAACAAAATGTGGAGCCTGAAAAAGCTCTTATTGAGTATTTCTCGAAGAGGCATAAGGATTTCTTTGAGAAATTGGTCGAAAAAACTGTTGAAGAAATCGGGAAGAAAGATTTGACAAAAGAGTTTTGGGCAAAGATCAAGGAGGCGTTAAATGAGCCCCGCTGCAAAGAAACCCCACCACTCTTACTGAGGGCCGCTGTGGTTCGATTGCCCGAGGACCTAAGGAAGCTCGAGGACCTGAAAAAGTTTGCCCAAGAGCTGTCACAGCTAGGGGTTTCAGAGCTTGACCTTGTGTACAGCCTGGCCTATAAGGAACTGGGCGAAAGAATGAAGTTGCTGAAGAAAGTGAAAAGTTACCCAACCCTGATGCCACCAGCCCGGGCCCTAGAGGGAGGGGAATGGATCTACTGCACAACGTGCGGAGTTCAGCCCGCAGTTTTCGATGTTCCCCGCCGGAGAGCGGTTGGAGGGGAGGGAAGAGAGGAAACGGAGAAAGCTGGTTACGAAACGTTTGTCCCTGAAGAGGAGCGGCCTTACTTCGATGAAGGTGAACACCTATGCTTCTACTGTCTCCTGAAAAGACTTGCTGGGCATGATGGTTTAAGTCCCCTTCCATCTCTCACGGGGATCGATCTCCCTAGGTCCATTCGTAGCACAAGCTGGTACTCAGCATTTTCTCTTCTCGAGTGGATTGCTAATCTCAGCAAAGAGGAACGGGAGAAAGCAAAAGCGGCTTTTGACAATCCAAGATATCAGAGGAAAATAGAAGAGTTCATCCGAGGAGAGGAAGATCCTGTGGAAAGAAGGAGATTAGAGCAATTAAATTTAAGTGCAAAATTAAAGGCCATCCTTGACTTTGCACGACCGCAAACTTTACGCGCCCTGAAAGAAGATGAGAGGATCGACCAAGTGATAGAAGCCCTTTACTCCATCGGTCTTCCCAAGATGGAGGAGGGATTGAGACCTCCTTTCGGTGCGTACTTCACGATAATAAGAGCGGATGCTGACAATGTGGGTAAGCTTCTAACGGGACATCTTTCTTATATCTTCTCAATCTCCGAGCAAGAGAGGAAGAAATCGGAAGGAGACGCAAAAGCATTGTTCAGAGAAAGGGATGTACAGATAGTAGCAGAAGCTCTACATAGGGTCATTAGCGCAACCGATCCTACTAAATCCGTTCAGCTGGACAGTATAAAACAGATCCTCGAAAAAATTGCCGCTTATGATTTACCTCTTGTTTGGCCTTCCTACCACGTTTGCATCAGTCGAGCTTTGATGTTTTCGGCCTTGGCAGATCATGTGCTCCCCGAGAAGTGCGGAGCTCCTGAAGGCTTTTTCCTAGTCTACTCGGGTGGGGACGACCTGTTGATGATCTCCAGCCCAGCCCAGGCTCTATGTTTTGTGAGGGAGAGCCGTAAATTTTTTGGTGACGAGTCTTTCCTCCCTCTTTCCTTTGGAGAGGGAGAAACCTTTTACCCGACCATAGCTCCTGCAACCCGATCCTATGTTATTTCTCTGTTCCACTTTAAGCATCCCCTCTCCAGAGCCCTTGCACAGACGACTGAAGGGATGGAGGAGTTTGCCAAAAAAGTGCAGGTAACACTCGGTCAGGCGTATAAGGAGAAGGATGCCCTCCTGTTTTCTTACGTTCCCCGGGGGAGCATTCTAACGGAAGAAGTCCCATCGGGCATTCTTCCTCTGGACTCGGAGTTTGGGGATTTCTACCGCATTTTTGATGAAGTTTTCAAGATGATTGAAAACGGAATCCTTTCGCACTCGACTGTGTTTGACCTTTTGAACCTTGTCCAACGAGACGAGATTTTGCGAGAGCACCCGGACCTCTATTTAACACTGATTCGGCGCGTACTGGAAAGGAACCTGCAAGTTGAGAAAGAACAGGAACTCGCTCGGATAGATCTTGAGTCCCTTAGAAACCGTCTTTTATTAACGCTTTCCCTCGCGGGAAGGCCCAAGCCTACCAGTGTTTTTGCAGAGTTCTGCAAAGCGCTTCAAGCTAGGATGGTTGCTCTAAGGGTGAGGGAAGGATGAGGGGGTGCGTAAAACTCCGGATTTGCTCACCGATGTTCTTCCGAGCCCCCGGCGAGTTTTCTCCCACGGCTCGAGGTCCGCGGGCGACGGCCGAATCACTCCCCTTACCAACTCCGTCAACGATCGCCGGTTTGCTTGCCACCTCCTTGGGAAGATACGAGCAGGTTGAAGCAAAGGAGTGGGACAAGAGGGTGGAGCAAGCTTTGGGAATCGGAGAAGGCTATTTGAGAGGCCCCTACTTGCTGACAGAAAACGACGATGTTTACTTATGTTTTGCAGATTGTGTAGTAAAAATCGAGGAAATTCCAAAGTTGCTGGAAGCACGGGAAAGAGAAATTGACGGAGCGGAGAAAATCAAATTCATTGAGCACATAGGGGTTCAGCTTGGGGGAGCTAAAACGGTTGAGAAAGGCTACATGTATACAGCCAAATTTGTCGATTATCTTGCAACCCTTGGGACAACGAATGTCTGGGTGGGCATGGATGTGAACGATGTAAACTTGGAGGGAATTGATGAAAAAGTGCTGAGATTTGGAGGAGAAGGAAGAGTCGCCAAAATAGAGGTAGGTCAAAATCAACCACTGGGTGAATTTGTACAAAAGAACCTCTCTGAGGCACCACCACATGGATCTTTTGATTTGTTTTTGGTTTCTCATTCGCTCTTTGTTCCAGATCTCGGTCTGGATCGCATTGATGAGGGAGCATGGATACACCTAGGAATCTTCAAGTCGATACGAGAGTTGGTAAGGGAGATGGCGCAAGGAAAGATTGTCGTGAAGGAAGTGGAAGGTCAAGTTTGTCTTCTCGGAGCAGGATACGACTTGAAAATGAAAAAAAGAAAACCCGTTTACTTGGCACTCTCTCCCGGAAGCGTCATTCGAGTGAAGGGAGAAAAAGAAGCCGTAAGACAGCTCTACGAGAAAGGATTTACTGTAAAGGGTAATCGTTTAGGCTATGGAACTTTTATCCCCTTTTCTCGCGAACATTAGCTCTAGTCCTCGTTCCCCCTGCTAGAGATTTGAGAGGCTGGGACCGTACCGGTCTAGGTATAAGAGCCATCGAGAGTAGCTAGTATTCGGGGAGCCAAAAATTAAATACATTCAGATTGAAAGCCCAATGAAAAAAGCGCTAGTCCTTGTAGCATCGCTGGGGCGTTCTCCGGGGGTTGTCACAGGAACTGTTGATGCCCTCATCGATGAAGGGAAGAGACCTCGTCGTGTTTACATCGCGGCTACAAGTGATCCGCTGATTTGGGGAAAGTGCGTTCCCCTGCTTGAAAAAGAGTTCAGTAAAAGGTACTCTGACATTAAATTGGAAACGGAGCACATCTGCATCCGCAGGAACGACATATACGACGAGCAGGATAATGCGGAGTTCATGAGAAAGGTTGCGGTTGTGGTGGGCAGGGAGTGCTCCAGGGGGAACGATGTATACCTGAGCTTGGCTGGTGGTAGGAAGACGATGTCGGCGGCCATGGTTCTAATTGGTCAGCTATATGGTGCAAGAGCAATTCTTCACCTCCTCGTTGACCCCGAGCTTGAGAAAAACGGTGAAATAAGGAAGTTGAACGAGCTTCCAGAGGACGAGAGAGAGCTCGTGTTACATCCGCCGGCAGAAAGACGTCGTCTCATCGAATTCCCGATTTTCGCCATCCCTTGGAAGATAAACGAGATGGTTGACGCTCTGAAGCAGGGAAGCTCCTCAGATCCTCGTCTCAACGAAATCGTGGGAGGTATGTTCCAGCGAACGCGTGAATGGCTATATAAAGTGTTAGAAGAGGCTGAACGGCTCTACAGGAGTTAGAGGAGTAAAGATTCACGCCCGGGTGCTTTGGCAAATAACATGAGATTGATAACCACCCCCCTTGAGTTGAGCAAAACTTCGATTTTTCGCTCCTCATCCCTTTTTAAGAGGCGGGAATGGAGTGATGGTGCTGTTGCTCAAGGGGAGCGAGCTGCGCGGCCTCCTGAGCCTGCCCGAGGCGATAGACTGCGTGGAGCGGGCCTTCAGGCAGAAGGGGGAGGGGAGGGTCCAGATGCCCCCGAAGGTCTACGTTCAGTTCGAGCGTGGGGACTTCAGGGTCATGCCGGCCTACATGCAGGCCTTGGGAGCGGCGGGCGTGAAGGTGGTGAACGTGCACCCGGGGAACCCCGAGAGGGGCCTCCCCTCCGTGATGGCCACCATCCTCCTCTTGGATCCCGAGACGGGCACCCCCCTGGCCCTGATGGACGGCACCTGGCTGACGGCGGTGCGGACGGCTGCGGCCTCGGCGGTAGCCACCAAGCACCTGGCCAGGCGGGACTGCGAGAGGCTGGGCGTGATAGGGGCGGGGGTTCAGGCAAGGCACCAGCTCCAGGCCCTCCTGCACGTCCGCCCCATCAGGGAGGTCAGGGTCTGGTCAAGGAGAGGCGCTCGGAAGTACGCGGAGGAGATGTCCAGGCTGGGCCTGGACGTGGTACCCGTGCGGGAGCCGGCGGAGGCTGTGAGGGGGGCGGACCTCTTGGTGACCGCGACCCCCTCCACCTGTCCGCTGGTGAAGAGCGAGTGGGTGGGTGAGGGCACCCACATAAACGCGATAGGGGCGGATGCCCCGGGCAAGCAGGAGCTGGATCCCAGGCTGCTCCGGAGGGCAAAGGTGGTGGTGGACGACCTGGAGCAGGCCTCCCGCAGCGGGGAGATAAACGTGCCTCTATCCAAGGGGGAGTTCAGGCTGGAGCAGGTGCACGCGGAGCTGGGGGAAATAGTGGCGGGCAGGAAGCCGGGGAGGGAGTCCGAGGATGAGATAACCGTATTCGACTCCACGGGCCTGGCCATCCAGGATATCGCGGTCGCCTGGGAGGTTTACCGGAGGGCTAAGGAAAAGGGGATGGGCCAGGAGGTCCAGCTCATCTCCTGAGGCTTGTATCCTTGGGCAGGATGGGGGAGATCTCCCTCTTCAACGTTTCCATGAAGGCCTCGAACTTGTCCTGGGGCACCCTAGCCCCGGCAGCCCCCTCGTGCCCGCCTCCGGAGCCCCCGAACCTGAGAGCCGTCTTCCTGAGTAGCAGGTCCAGGTTTATCCTGACCCCTGCCCTCCGCCGCATGGAGATGTCCATCTCGTCCCCCTTGCGCAGGATGCACATGCCCACGTCCGCGTCCGTCACCCCTAGGGCGTAGAAGGCGGCCTTCCCTCCGCTGGAGATGAGCGGGGTGTCCAGGGCGTACACGATGGCCAGGTTCCGCTCCTTCTGCACGTTCCGCTTCACGTACTCCCATATCTGCCTGTCCCTCTCCGTCGCCTTCCTCGCCCACTCGAACATGCCCTCTATCTCCACGGGGCTGCGCCCCCTGGCCAGCTCCTCCACCACCCGCCTCTTGTAATCGAAGTCCGCCTCTGTCAAGGCCTGGGTGAGCAGGCCCGCCTCCAGGTAGATGGTCCGTCTGTCGTACTTGCTCAGGTGCTCGCACACGAATCGTGTCTCCTCGCAGTAGTCGCTCAGGGCACCCCAGAGTGCAACCCTGTCCATCTCCGCGGGCAGCTCGGCCTCCAAGAGCCTGAAGGTGAGCTCGGAGGTGCTCACCCCCACCTCGTGGATGAACCTCCCGGGCACGTCCCTCTTGAAGATGTCCAGGGGGAGGGGGTGGTGGTCTATGTAGATCACCTCCCCGGACTTAGAGAGCTCCTCCAGCTTGGGGAAGATGATGTTCTTGAAGCGCTCGTTCAGGGCTATGTCCAGGATGTAAACCCTGTCCTCCCCCTGCAGCTCCGAGAGGTACCTGTGCAGGGATGCGGGTTTGGCGAACCAGACCTCGGCTTCCGGGTTCAGGTGTTTCACTAGGGCGGCGGAGCACACCCCATCCCCGTCCCCGTGGGTGAAGATCCTCATACCCTCATACTTCTCGAATTGGTTCAAAAAGGGATAGATTGATTTAGTTTCAAGATAAGAATTGGAGGGCCCGTAGCTCAGCCAGGTAGAGCGTCCGGCTCATAACCGGGTGGTCGAGGGTTCGAATCCCTCCGGGCCCATGGTTTTTCAAGAGTTAGATCAGGCTAGTCTCAAAAGATCGAATATGCTGAAGTGCCCTGCTGAGAGATAGCGCATGAAGATCTCAGCTCCTAGCACGATCGAGGTCATATAGGCGATCAAAACTCCTAGGGACCATCTGGGACTCACCTTGAAATGTCTGAACCCTAGGTAAGTGATCGAAAGCGCCCAGCTCAGGATCAGAAGCGAGACGGAGAGCGGATAGAGGATCCCACCTCCGTACCTAGAGATATCCAGCCCGTATGCATTCGTGTAGGGGGTTAAAAGAACTAGGCAAGGAATCAGAGCTTGGAAAGCTATACCTTCGATTCTCAGAACTTGATACAATTTTATTTTCGATCTGATCCTGGCTAGAATCCAAAGGATGGCGGAGATGATAGCCCAGGCGAGCACCGTGACCGGAATTGCAAAGACCACGACTTTTAAGAAAACGCGATGGGCTAGGGAGAGGCTGAGCCAAAGCCCGACTAGGGAGCCATCCAGCACCAAGGCTAAAAGAATTTCCCAGAAGTCCGTATCTGCCTCAAATGCTCTTTTCGGTTCGAATATGCCCGAGAGAATTCTGAGCAATCTCATTCTTCTCCCCCCTTGATTTCTTCGTAGGCTTTTTTGACGGCCTCATAAATCTCAAGCTTCTCAGGAGGGATCTCGTCCCCTTCCAGATCGTAAAGGGCGAACAACCCCGGTTTTCCAAAAGAGTTGAACAAAAAGAAACACACTCCCTCTACTCCGTAATCGGCACTTCTTTCGACGAACTCCTTCGGGAAATCAAGGGGCATGGTCCACTCGTACCACCAGGCGGCATCCCAGTTCCACTCGGTCACCCAAATCGGCTTGCTTGCCTGTTTGGCTTGTTCCACGAGCATTTTATAGTAAAACCAAGGGAAGGGATTCTTGTATCCCGCGAAGGATCCTACGTAAGGATCGATGCCGATCAGATCGACCTTTTCCCACAGGGCTTTGTGCAGAGCTATCGATGGGGGAAACGTAAAAAACCCACCATCGGCAACCACCATGGTTTTTGTCCCTCTGAGGTGCATTTTTATCCTATCGCTTGCCATCCCCACGAACTCAGCAATTTTCTCAACCTGCCAATAGAAGTCCTGATTACAATCAGGTTTTTCATCGGGCATGAGAAATGCAGGAACAACTCTGTGGTTTTCCTCCACGAGTATCGATAGCCCGCCGAAATTGAAGATGTAGGGCTCGTTCAAGATGTCGATGGCGACGATCTTTTCTCCGATTTCTGTTTTGGCATAGTGTGCGGAGATGGCTTCCAAGGTGCTGAGGATGTATTCCCTAACCCTGGGGTGAAGCAAGGAGGGAAAGGGAACCCTCTTGCCTCCCCTGACCACCAGCATATCTTCTCGGAGATCCGGGATGTTCATGTCGCCCGCACTCCTGAACACCGGTTCGAGGATGATCTCGATCCCCTCTCTGGCAATCGGCTCCAAGACCCGGTCGTAAAGAGAAAAATCCCATCCTCCGTACTCCCCGTTGTCGAGAACCTTGGTTTTCAGTAACCTGGTAGGGAGCCAGACTTTGGCCACTTCACAATTAGCTTCTTTTAGCCTTTTGGCTAGGAGTTCGGCTTTTTCTTGGGGTATCTCCCGATCTATTATCACGTTATAACCAACCTTTAGTTGGAGATTTTTCTCTAAAGGCCTGAAACACAAAGAAAGCTCGATCAGGAGGATCGAGAGCAGGAGGGCTATTAAAAATTCCCCTTTGCGCATTGTCAAACGATTTTTTCCATCTTCAAGATGTGGCCAACCAGACTACTTTCGACGTCCCTCGCGCCCCCGCTGCCCGAATTTGTGTTCGAGCACGCTCTTGAGGTTCTTGAGTGCTTCCTCTATGCTTCGCTCTATCTCCCGCTTCCGTAGTCTTTCGATAAGCCACCCAAGCCCAGGAGGTCCGAACCGATAATCTAGGATGAAAGTGTATTTGAACCCTTTCTTGGTCGGTTTGAATCTTCCCTCGTGCATGTAGTGCTTGATTAACCGGGTTCTGAATCGGGACACATCCAAATACCTCCTGGGAGGATCCCACTCAACCACGCGTGTCTCGAACTCGTAGCGCTTTCCTTTTATTTCGGCTATGTAATGCATCACCGAGCTAGGGCCGACTTTCCCCTTGATGCGCTTTGCTTTTTTGAGCGATGGGTACCATTTGGGCCAATTTTCTCCATCGGCAATGTACCAAAAACCTTTCTCTAAGGGAACCTCGACCTCTATAGTTTTCTCGATCCTCGGCATCTTCACCTCCGAGATTGATATATATTTTGGCTACGTCCGTTTGGACAGGTTACCTTGCCCGAGTTGTTTTTGAATTTGTTGAGCCCCTTACTGCGATTGGGAACCGTGTGGGCTTTAAGCTATTTCCTCCAGCGCTCGTACACCTTTTGCGCCCCTGCTATGTCCCCAGGTTCCAGAGAAACCTTCTTGACTTCCCCGTATTTCGTGTGTCCGTACATCGTCATCTCCGAGTATTCCTCATTGTACAGATCGGTGAGCCCGGTCCAGTGTCCTGCCTCATGGGTCACGATGTTTTGAATGTCAAAAGCGTGCGACAGCTTCGCGCTGCCCTCATCGTCGGGGTCTATCCCCCACCTGTACAGGTAGTTCAGTATTATGTCGGCGTCAACTATTTCCCCTGTCTCACTCACGTACCATATCGAGGCTACCGCTATTACCTTAGGTCTTAGCAGACCCCAGGTTATTACATTTCTGTAGTCTGGGAGCCACGTGCTCGCCCTTGCAAAATAATCTACCGTTACGTCATCATTGTAGAGTTCTACGTGATAGGTGGTCTTACAGCTCTCGTAGTTTTCATAATCGACGGCTAAATCCCAATTCTCGAGAGCCGCTTTGATCTCGCTTACTACGGCTCCCGTGGATAATCCGTAACAGAGCCCTCCCAAGGGATTGATTGTATAGGGAACCCCGTTGGGGTACCTATCCAGATTCCACCAGAGGCCCGAAAGCTCATAAGCATCTAGAGCGCCGTCTCCATCTGGATCGCCTATCTCTACTGGCCCAGATGTCTGAACGAATTCAGGTTCATAGCTTATGAACACGAGCTGGGTGAGCTTCCCATGGGGGTTGATCACCCTAAACTGTCCCCACCATTCGTCCGAGATGAGAGTAGCTCCACCTATACCCATGGATGTAGGCACGGTTAGGATCAAGGAAAGGACAACTATTGTGATCCCAAGTGGTAATCTAAACTTCCTCATTTTCTCTCATTTTCGGTCCAATATAAACTGCTATTTCTTGTATGGAGCCGGATTCGCAACATCCGAATATTAATCAGAACATGCAAGGCCTCCGGGGCCGCCGCTTCCCGCCGATACTGGTTTCTAGTTTCCATCAGCACTCGGTTTGAATCCGTCTAGCCCACCTTTTGTCCCGGGGAATCAATTTTATCTGAGCTCTGAATGCCCGAGGATTTCGAGCTGGCTTGTTCGATCTATTGATAGCGGGACTCGCGATCTCCTCGTACCCTGCTGGCGCTCTCCCTGCTCCTCGAACCGACCCCCGAGCAGGAGGAGCTGTTTGGGTGGATCGACCTCGCGGTGTGCGCGGTCTTCATCTCCGGTCTTGCCGTCAGATTTCGCAGGGCTCCGTCAAGCCCCGGTGGTTGCGGGAGAGCTGGGCGCGACCACCTGGGATCGTACCGACCACTTGGATGGAGATGCGCGTGATCCGAGGCCTCAGGCTTTTGCGGGTGGCGAGGGTCGTGAGGGCGACGAGGGTCGCTCGCGCAACGCGTGCGGCGAAGGCAGCAAAAGCGGCAAAAGCTCTCAAGCTCGCCCGGAAGCTGCCCAGGTTCAGAAAGACGTTGAAGAAACTCGGGAAGTGACGGAAGGGTTTTGGCGGGCTCCAAGTGGCTCATGGTCGGGTCGACGGGCCCAATTGAGTGCGCCAGGCGTTCTCCATATCCTTCAGATCGAAAAGTAGCACGTTCTCTTCCTCGACCTTCTCCCGGAAGCTTTTGGCGAAAATAGCATAGTACTCCTTCCGCCCTTTCTTCCTCCAGTCGACCAGGCCCGCTTTCTCTTTCAGTTCGCGCAGGACTTTCTTGACATCCACCCTCTCCCGCCACTTGCACTCCACGAAGAGGATTTCCTTGGTTCGCTCGTTCAGCGCCACCGCGTCGATCTCTACGTCCCCTTGCCACCACCTGCCGATCTTCGTGAAGCGGAAGGGGAGGAGGGACTTCGCGTTCATTCCTTCCAGGAATTCCCGGACGATGGGCTCGAAGTGCCTCCCGACGTACTCGTTGAAGTTGGGTTTGATGTGATCGCTGACTACGAGGTCCGACCTGCCCCGCTCTATGTCGTCGATGTAGGGGTAGACGAACCTGAACCAGAAATCGAAGAGGTTATCAGACAGGAACCACAGTCCCCTCCTGCTCCTGTAGCCCTCTGTTACCGGAACCACGCGGTGAATCAGCTGGAGGTCCCTCAAAACGGACAGATATTTGTTCACTATGCTTTTGCTCAATCCGGTATCATTCACTATCAGGCCTACCCGGTGGTTTCCTCTCGCGATCGAGAGCAGGATGGAGAAGTAGTACCTCGGCTCCACCAGCTCCTGCCTGAGCACGAATTCGACGTCCCTGTAAATGAAGGAGTCCTCTCTCAGGATCTTCTCGGCTATGTTGGTGAAGACGTCCTTCCTCGGGTCGATCTCCATGATGTAAGCGGGCGTGCCGCCGAAGACCGAATAAAACTCGACAGCCCTCTCCAAGTCCCCTACGTAGTGCAGGATGGGGGTGAAGCTGAAGGGCTTGATCAGGAGCTGCCCGGTGCGCCTTCCGTAGAGGGGGCTCCGGTGCCCCAGGACCTTTGACTCCATCATGGAGATGCTCGAGCCGCAGAGCACTAGGAATATCCTCGTTTTCCTCAACTTGCTGTCCCAGTAATCCTGCAAGATCGAGGGCAGTGCCCTGTCCTCCTTGATCAGGTAGGGGAATTCGTCTATCGCGATGATCACACGCCTATCGGCTCTTCTCGACAGGTATTCGAAGAATCCATCCCAGTCCGTGAAGGGCGCCTTCTTCAGAAATTCATCCTGAAAGAAATCTCCGAGCTTCGCCGCGAACCTGCTCAGCTGGAGTGTTTTGGATTCCTCCCTCGCGAGGAGCCTCACCCCGTTGCCGCATCTAGCTATGAACTGGTCTATGAGCTCGGTTTTCCCCACCCTCCTCCTCCCGTAAATCACGACGAGCTCGGCCCTATTGCTCCGATATCTGTCCTCCAGCAGGGCGAGCTCCCTTTCCCTATCCAAAAACAGGTTCATTGTACACTCTCAAGTAATATACTTAAAAGTGTTTTTATCGATTCCTCCTGTTGTGAAAATCAAGCTAGTTTTTGTGCGTTCAACTTATAGTATGAAAATCGGGAGAACTATGGGTTCAAAGGGCAAGTGGTGATCCCCGACATAAGGGAGCATTTCGGGATAAAGCCCGGAACCAAAATATCCTTCGAGGTGAGGTAGGACGAGCTTGTGATAAGGCCTGAGGTCAATCCGGAACGTTTCGTGGAGGAGTTCGGATCCTCCGTGACCAAGAAGCTGAGGAGGAAAATAGACCTGAAGAGGCTTTACGAGGAGGCAGCATGTCGAGGAATATGGCCTGCGCTATCACCTCAAAACGATAATAAGCGACGACGCCTATTTCGAAAGGATCGAGGAGCGGGTTGAAGAAGCGGCACGCTGGTGACCCAGCTACAGCTCCCGCCACCTAGTCACCCGGACAGCCACCCAGGCGAACACTGCCGCCAGTGCGCCCAGCACCAAGAATGAAAGCGATGCCTGCGCGGGGTTGTCCAGGACCATGAGCTGGCGCAGCCCCTGGTGGAAATAAAAGAGCGGCATGCCCCTCGCCACCACCTGCAGGTAGTCCGGCATTATCTCGATGGGGAAGAACGCCCCCGACAGGAACATCATGGGGAAGGCGATCACATTCCCCAGAGCCGTGGCCGTTTCCACGTCCTTCACGAGCCCCCGAGGGTTATTCCCATTCCGCAGAAGGTGATGGAGCCGAGCGGGATGAGAGCCACGGAGAGCAGATTGACCGTCGCCTTCGTTTCGAATATCACGTGCCCCACCGCGAGCATGAGGAGGGTCAGCAGGAACGCCAGGGCCACCTGGAGGGCGAGATTCGCCAGGATCCAGGAGCTCTTGGGGAGGGGGCTGGCCGCCATCAGCTTCAGTATCCCGCGGCGCCTGAACTCGGAGGTCGTGGAGGTGACGCCGATGATGCCGTTCGTCATGGTGAAGGCCGCGATGTAGCCGGGGAGGTAGTAGTCGACGGCTTCCTTCCGTTCACCCATCGTGCTCACCTTGATACCTATCGCCGACCCGGCACCGATCAGCGCGCTGTTGAAGGACTGGAGGACGCTGCACACAGCTCCCCTCACTATCGCGGATGCCCGATCGCCCTCCTCCAGCAGGAGCATCACCGTTGCATTTTCCGGACCCGCGCTTTCCAGCCACGCGGAAATGGCGTTCCTCCCCGCCTCCAAGGCCTGCCGGTTCTCCTCAAACCTGGGATCCTGAAGCATGAGCTCCAGGGTGGCGAGGGAGATCCCGCCTCGGAGCCGGCTGGCACCCGAAAGGGCCCTTTCCTCGAAATTCTCGGGGATGATCAGTATCCGGTGACTGACGAAGGACGGATGCTCGGTAGCCCAGGCCACCGCATCGACTTCCGGGGGGAGGAACTCGATTTCAAACATCCCCGAGTCTTCAAACGCCTGAATCAGGGCGGATGAAAGCGCCGTCGGCTACCCGTTCTCGAGGTCTAGGTTCTGTATTTCAAGCGAGTAGCGCGGCGCCCCCGCCGAAAACCGTTCCGAAGATCAGCAGGAGTATCAGGGGGAAGAGGAAGGAGAAGAAGACCCCGGTCGGGGTGCGCAACCAGTCTTTGGAAAGGGCCACGAAAACTGCCCTGAGTCCCCTCAAGTTATCAGCTCCCCATGCTCATCTATCCTCCCGCCGACCATGTTCAGGAAGACGTCCTCCATGGATGGCTCCCTAACCTCCGCCTCCACCCCCCGCTGGTAAAGCGGGACGAGCGCACGCGTCATGTCCTTCTTGCTCCTGAAGACCCTCACCAGGGTTCCGCGCTCCTCCAGAACCTGGGCGGCGAACCTCCGGATCACCCTTCTCAGTCTCGGGTCGCGCCTGACGAGCACCCTGAAGCCTCCCCCGTATCTCGAAATCAGTTCGTCCACAGGTCCCGTCGCCAGCAGTTGTCCGTCCACGATCAGCGAAACCCGATCGGCGAGCGCTTCGACCTCCTCCATGTAGTGGGTGGTCAGAAAGACCGTCACACCCTCTCTCTTCAGCTCCCGTATAGTCCCCCACAGCTCCTGCCTCGCCCGCGGATCGAGCCCGGTCGTTGGCTCGTCCAGGAAGATAACCTCCGGGTTCGAAACTAGGGCCATCGCGATCCCAACGCGGCGCTTGTTTCCTCCTGAAAGCTCCGAGAACTTGCGCCTCCTCATCTCCAACAGCCCTACCTTTTCCATCACCTCCCTCACGTCTGCCCACCTTCCGTAGATTCTCGCCATCATGGCGATGTTCTCTTCCACGGTTAGCCTGTCAAAGGTGTTGAACTCCTGGGGCATCACACCTATCCTCCTCTTGATCTCCTGTGGCTCCTTCACCACGTCAAAGCCCAGAACTTCGGCCTGCCCCGAGGTCGGGGTCTGGAGGCATTCGAGGATCTCAACAGTCGTGGTCTTTCCCGCGCCGTTGGGGCAACCAAGGAGAAGATCTCGCCCCTAAACACGTCAAAAGAGATGCCCCTCAGTGCTATTGTATCTCCGTAGCGCTTGACGAGTTTGCGGACTTTGATGACCCTCTGCATGTCCTATTTCCCATCTTGGCAAAAATCCTGAAGTCCTTGCTCTTAACCTGCGTATGAGGACGCAAGCTCGATTCCGGCAAATTCCGGCATATGCCGGAATTTAAAAAAACTAAAGAGATGTTTTAATGGCTAGCATATCAGAGCTTCTAAAGGCTGGGGAGGGGGAAACCCTAGAGTTCAAGGAGAGCTTCGCCGAGGAAAGGGAGCTCTTCGAAACGCTGTGCGCCTTCTCGAACTCGAAAGGCGGAACCGTGCTGGTTGGGGTGCGCGACGACGGCAGGGTGAAAGGCGTGTCCCTAGGCAGGAGGACCATCGAGGGATTTCTCAACAAGTGCAAATCACTGCTGGAACCGCCGTTTATCCCCCACATAGAGGAAACCCGAGCGGAAGGGAAGACGCTCATCGTCATCCGGGTGGCGGAGGGGATCAACAAGCCGTACTTCTTCCGGGGTGTGGCGTTCAAGCGGGTGGGCGCAAGCAACCAGCGGGTGCCCAAGGATGAGCTCGAGAGGATGATCCTGGCGAAGCATCGGCTGCCTTTCGAGAACACCCCGATCGAGGCGGGGCTGGAGGACATCGATGAGGGGCTCGTCTCCCAATTCGTGCGTGAGGCACGCGTGCGGAGGGGCGTGAGGTTGGAGTTCAGGAACAAGCGCGAATTCCTCCGAAAATTTGGCGGGCTGAAGAACGGCAGGCCGACGGTGAGCGCACTCCTGTGCTTTTCTAGGAACCCCCAGGTGCACTTTCCTTACGCCATCGTGAAGTGCGGCAGCTTCACCGGGCAGATCCTGAGGCGGGAGCGGGAGGTGGGAGGGGACCTCCTCGCGCAGGTTCAGGGGGCACTTGAGTTCATCAAGGAGAGCCTCACCGCGCGGCGGAGGATTGGCCCGGATGGCAGGATGGTCGAGGAGTTCGAGATCCCCCTGGAGAGCATAAGAGAGGCGGTCGTCAACGCCCTTGCCCACCGCGATTACTCCATTCCGTCGCCCGTTTACATCAGGGTCTCGGAGCAGGCGGTCGAGATCGAAAACCCGGGGGAGCTACTACCCCCGCTGACGCCTGAGGAGCTGAAGAGGGAGCACCCGTCGATTCTCCGCAACCCGAAGATAGCCAACTTCTTCTTCATGCTCGGGTTCGTCGAGCGCTGGGGCAGGGGAACCAACCGCATGGTGGAGTCCTGCATCGCACGCGGGCTACGGGAGCCGGATTTCGTCGAGCGTAGCAGATTCTTCAAGGTCGTTCTGTACCGGGAGGCCCTCAACGAAACGGAGCGCAGGGTCCTAGAGCTCGTGAGGAGGGGCGAGGTGGGCAGCGGGGAGGTCGCCAGAGCCTTGGGGATCAGTGAGAGGGCAAGCAGGAAGTACCTCTCAGCCCTCTCCGCACGCGGTCTGGTCAGGAGGAAGCGAATAGGTAGGAGGATCGTGTACGCCGCCAGCTAACGCAAAAATTCACCCGCGCCGGGCAGGAAACGATGACTCAGGGCCCAATTACTTCCAGTCGTTATGCAGCATTCACCGGAGCAGTAGAAGAGCTCCCTCCCCCGTGAGACCCTCTATCTTTCTGATGGAGTCTTCCTCCCTGATTCTCTTGCCGCAGTAGTGGCACACGACCTCTTTTGAATTGCCATCCAACATCACATTAATTCCGGATTCGGTTCTAAGGGGTCCGAACAGGCCGTGACGGCTTCTGCAGAGGCAAGCCCCTGCAGTCATGTTGGGCGGGCAGGGGGTCTAAGCTTGGGAAATTGTGACGTTGGGAACGAAGGTAGGCAATGGGGCTAGGGTCTAAGGGAGAACCGAGCGCTTTAGGATCGGCGAGAAGACGCATTTTTTGGGCGGAAGGACGGGGGAGCCGCCCCCCTTGAAGCTCAGGTCCAGCCCCCTGACCACCACGCAGGGTACACCCTCTCCGCTCTCCCCCATGAGCAACTGGGCAGCGGCCGCAAGCTGGTCGGCCACGGCCCTGAAGGTAACCTTGAGTTTGCGCCCGAATAGGTCCTCCTTCCCCCTGCAGTCCTCGACGGGCTGGAGCCCGGACCAGCCTACGGCTATCCCCGTCGTCCCCTTTCTCAGCAGGTGCGTCACGCTGTCCGACAGAACCACCGCGACCTGGACTCCAGCTCTCTTCGAGACTTCCTCCCTCAGCTCCCTCGCGGCCCGCTGAGGATCCGGGGGCAGGACGGCCACGTGACCGGGAGGTGCATTGGACATGTCAACGCCAGCGTTGATCAGGAGCATGCGGTCCCTCAGCGTCAGGAGGGCATAGCGCACCCCTCCCAGCACCTTCTCTGCCTCCCGGAGGATGACCTCCACCATCCGCGCATCCAGCCCCGTTGGCTTGGAGAGGCGCCTCGCACGCCTGGAGGGGCGGACGGAGTCCAGCCTCACCAGGTGCCCCCTGCAGATCGAGACGGCCTTGCAGGAGACCACCAGCACGTCCCCTTCCTTCAGCCCCCCCGCGCGTCCCGCGCTCTCCAGGAGCACTCCTACGAGATCATCTCCCGCCTTCAGAGCACGGGTCTTCAGGGGTATGAGCTCTACCTTCCCCATCTCAGCTGCCTGGGTGTGAAGATGCCCTCCTCGGTGACTATCCGGGTCACCAGGTGCGCGGGGGTGAAGTCAAAGGCAGGATTGAACACCTCAACCCCCGGGTCCGACCGGTAGATTCCCAGCACCTCCTCAGGGTCCCTCTCCTCGATCTCCGCCTTCCTCCCTGGGTCCAGGGTTGAGGTGGGGGCGACGACGTAAAAGGGTATGCCGTTTTCCCTTGCCAGCACCGCCAGCATGTAGGTCCCCACCTTGTTGATGACCGAGCCATCCCTCAGGATCCTGTCCGCCCCGACCATCACCAGGTCCACCATGCCCTCCCTCATGCAGTAGCCCGCGGCCGAGTCCACGATCAGGGTGACGGGCACCCCCTCCCTCCTGAGCTCCCAGGCGGTGAGCCTGCCTCCCTGGAGCACGGGCCTCGTCTCGGTCACGAGAACCCTGATTTCCTTCCCCTCCTCCCATGCCCTCTTGATGGCGGCGAGCGCCGTCCCTTTCCCCGGCATGGCCAGGAAGCCCGTGTTGCAGTGGGTCAGCACCCCCTGTCCCTTCCCGATGAGCTTGGAGCCCAACTCCCCGAGCCTTTCGGAGACCCGGATCATCTCTGCCTCGATCAGCCTGGCCTCCTCCCAGAGCTCCTCGGCTCCGGCTCCACGCCTAGCGAGCCTCAGCATCCGCTCGGTCAGGCTGTGGAGATCCCTGCCCGTGGGGCGGGATCCCCTGAGGAGCCGGGCAGCCTCCTCAAGCCTGGGGAGGAGCTTCCCCTTCCCTCTTTTTGCCTCCAGGGCCAGCGCGAAGACCCCGGTGAGCCCGATCATGGGAGCCCCCCTCACCTTCATCCGCTTGATGGCATCCACGACCTGCCTGACGTTCCTGCAGGTGATGTACTTCACCTTCTCCGGCAGGAGCGTCTGGTCCAGGATCCTTATTCCGCGCTCCGTGAGCTCGACCGCTTTCATGGTCGCCATAAATTCTGTCCCAAGAAGGTATTGTTTCCTTTGAGCGTCATGTCCACCTCCAGCGCTAAATCACAGGTTTGAAAGGATTTTTCCCACCACTTTCTTCAGCTCCGGGACCTTATTTTTCACTATATCCCAGACAACCTCTAGGTCCACACCGAAATAGGCATGGATAAGGATATCCCTGAGACCGGCTATCTTCCTCCACTCTACTTCTGGGTAACCTTTCCTCAACTCATCTGGCAGATTTTTCACAGCCTCCCCTATTATTTCGAGGTTTCTTATCACGCCGTCCTGAATCAGCTCGTTGTTTGAAAACTCCTCGAAGTTTAGACCTCTTGTGTACCTTTCGATCTTGTCTATCGCCTCGAGTATGTCCTTCAAGTAGATCCTTATACTCCCGCGGCATATTTCACGCTTCTCAGTATGTGGGGCTTCAAATCCGGTTTTAAGGATTCCAGGATCACGAGATCGACTTTACGGTCGAACAGATCTTCCAGAAAGAATTTCAATTCCATGTAGTTGTCAAAGGTTTTCTTTCCCCTCTCGAACTCTACCAGTATGTCTACATCGCTCTCTTTCTTCTGTCCACCCTCAGCGCAGGAACCGAATAAGCCTATCCTCCTGACTCCAAATTTCTTGATTTCGTCCCTGCTTTCTTCAATTCTTCTCAGTATTTCATCCGAACTCAAGGTCTCCGTCATCCTAACCCCCGTGTGTGAGTGAAAAATTTTTGGGATCCACAGCCCCAGCGTTATGCTACGTCCAAGGGATAAAAGCAAGAGCGACTAGATAGAAGGCATGTTCCCCCTTCTCAGGCGGGCCTCGGAGCTCATCCGCAAGCACAGGAACGATCAGGTCGAGCTGATCTCCCACATGGATGCGGATGGCGTCTGCGCGGCTGCCCTGATCTCCCTGGCCCTGGAGAGGGAGCACATCGAGCACAACGTCAGGTTCGTGCGCATGCTCTACCGGGATGTGGTGGAGCAGATAGATCCGGGGGAGTTCACCATCTTCCTGGACCTGGGTAGCTCCCAGCTCCCGAACCTGGAGCCCTGGAAGGGCAGGGAGGTCATAATATGCGACCACCACCCGCCCTCCGACGGGGGCTGGCCGGGCCTCATCCACCTGAACGCCCACCTGCTCGGGATGGATGGGACCCAGGAGATAAGCGGGGCGGGCATGGCCTACCTGCTGGCGAGGACACTGAACCCGGAGAATGTGCACCTGTCCAAGCTCGCCGTCCTAGGGGCGATCGGGGACCTGCAGAACGCTTGGGGGAAGCTGAGAGGGATGAACAGGCGCATCCTGGAGGAGAGCAAGCAGGCGGGGGAAGTGCGGGCCTGCGAGGATCTGCTGCTCTTCGGGAAGTACACCAGGCCCATCTTCAAGAGCCTCGTTAGCCTCTCCGACCCCTACATCCCGGGACTGAGCAACTCCCCCGCCGGCGTGGTCTCCATACTGCAGGAGCTCGGGATCCAAGTGAGGCAGGGGACCAGCTGGAGGAGGATAGCTGACCTGACCCAGGAGGAGAGGCAGAGGCTCGCGCAGGCGCTGATCGAGAGGGCGAAGAGATCGGTCCCGCCCGAGCTCTCCGAGTACGTCCCCAGCCTGATCTGGGGGGAGTGCTACCTGCTGACAAGGGAGGGGCAGGATACCCCCCTCTACGATGCCTCCGAGTTCGCCACCTGCCTGAACTCGACCGCCAGGCACGAGCAGCCCAGGGTTGGGTTCGAGCTCGCGAAGGGGGACAGGGGCTCGTACTACCGCACCATGCTGCACCTGCTCTCCGAGTACAGAAGGCACCTCTCCAAGGCGATGGAACACCTGCAGTCGAGGGAGATAAAGCAGGGGAAGAGGGGGATCATTAGGTACTTCGACCTGACGGGAGTGGTGAGGGAGGTGTTCGTCGGCACGGTCGCGAGCCTCTGCATATCCTCGGGCCTGACGGATCCCTACAAGCCCGTGGTCGGCTACGCGTGCGAGGGGGGCGTAGCGAAGGTCTCGGCCCGGTGCTCCAAGCTGCTTTTTCTCAGGGGGCTTGACATGGCCAGGGCGATCAGGCAGGCGGCGGAGTCGGTCGGTGGGGAAGGAGGCGGTCACCCAGTAGCGTGCGGCGCCCAAGTACCCGAGGAGAAGGTGGAGGCATTCCTAGAGGCCTTTGAGGAGAACCTGGCAGCATTTTTCCGCTATTTGCCGGCATTGGGAAAGGGATAATGAGGTACTCCATTCTGGCCGAGGTACTCCAGAAGCTGGAGCAAACCTCCTCCTACCTGCAGAAGAACTCCCTGATAGTGGAGCTGCTGAGGCAGACGCCCAAGGAGGAGATCAGGCGGGTCATTTACCTCCTACTGGGCAGGGCTTGGCCGACCTACGAGTCCAAGGAGACGGGCATAGGGCCCCAGCAGCTGAAGAAGGCGCTGGCCCTCGCATCGGGGTACAAGCTGAACCAGATAGAGGAGATGCTCAAGAAAGAGGGGGACTTCGGGGCAGTGGCCTACCAGCTCTTCTCCAAGCGAAAGCAGGTCACGCTCTTCTCCAAGCCCCTGACGGTCCG
The DNA here is from genome assembly GCA_964474885.1 of Hadarchaeota archaeon (SeqCode). Taxonomy (GTDB): domain Archaea; phylum Hadarchaeota; class Hadarchaeia; order Hadarchaeales; family JAWBSP01; genus JAWBSP01. Next base: position 128,779 of record CAYYWO010000002.1, on the reverse strand, counting down.
GGAGGTCTTCGAGACCATACGTTCCCTGCCTGAGATCACGGGGGAGGGCTCGGTGGACAGGAAGATAGCCTCCGTCGCCAAGCTCCTGACCCCCGCATCTCCCTTGGAGGCGAAATTCGTCGTGAGGTCAGTTCTTGGGGATCTGAGGATAGGGGTGGCTGAGGGGAGGCTGAGGGATGCCATAGCTTCCGCCTTCGGGATCCCCCCAGAGGAGGTCGAGCACGCCTACATGCTGACCACGGACTACGCCCTGGTCGCCGAGGCTGCGGCCAGGGGTCTGGAGGAGCTGAGGAAGCTGAGCGTGACGGTCGGGCATCCCGTCAGCCCCATGCTCGCTCAGAGGGCTGAGGACCTGGACGAGATCCTGGAGAGGCTGGGCGGGAAGGGTGCCTTTGAGATAAAGCTGGACGGCATACGTATGCAGGCCCACAAGGACGGAGAGAGGATATGGCTCTTCACCCGCAGGATGGAGGACTATACGAGCATGTTTCCGGACCTAATAGAGCCTATCAGGAAAGCCCTGAAGCACGAGAGGGCGATAGTGGACGGGGAGCTGGTGGCGGTGGATCCCAGGACGAAGAAGCCCATGCCCTTCCAGGAGGTGCTCAAGCGCAGGCGGAAGTACGACATAGAGAAGGTCGCGAAGGAGATACCCATCCAGCTGCACCTCTTTGACATCCTGCTCAGGGATGGGGAGTGCCTGATGGACCAGCCCTACGAGGTCAGGAGGAGGTGCCTGCTCGAGTCCGTTCAGGAGATCCCCGGAAAGGTGATGGTGGTGGAGCAGATCGTGAGCGGGGACAAGGAGGAGATAAAGAGATTCTTGGACAGGGCCATAGGGCTGGGGCACGAGGGCCTGCTCGCCAAGGCCTTGGACTCAACTTACAGGGCGGGGAGGAGGGAGTTCGTCTGGCTGAAGCTGAAGCCGGTGCTGGAGACCCTAGATCTCGTGGTGGTGGGGGCCCACTACGGGAAGGGGAAGAGGGCGGGCTTCTGGGGCAGCTACGTGCTGGCAGCCAGGGATGAGGACACGGGGAGGCTGAAGACCGTCACGAAGTGCGGGAGCGGGTACACGGACGAGGACCTCAAGAATCTGACAGAATTCTTCAAACCGCTGCAGATCCCCAGGCCGAGCGATGAGGTGGACATCGAGATAGAGTGTGACGCGTATTTCGAGCCCAAGGTCGTTTTTGAGGTGAAATTCGAGGAGATCCAGGTTAGCCCGGAAGAGAAGCACACCTCCGGGTTCGGCCTCAGGTTCCCCAGATTTGTTCGCATACGGGAGGACAGATCCCCGGAGCAGGCGAGCACGGTTCAGGAGATCGCAGAGCTGTACGAGTTACAGGAGCGGAGGAAGGCCAAGGGCAAGTAGGGGGCTCAAAATCTAGCTACCTTCCAAGTCGATCGTGCATTTACTCCCGGAGTCCAATCCTTAGATGTTTCCATTGGACTTGCTGGTGAAAGTTGTTTCTTCAGCGGTGGTGATAATAGCCTTGGATAGGTTCGGCTCCCTTCTTCACTCGAGGATCTCCCGTTTCAGCCCTCAGGCCGACCGCTGGCTCCTGCTCATTCTGGGGTTGATCGGGACTTGGCTGATCCTGAGCATATGGGGGCTCATACCACTGCTCACGAATGTCGCCATCATTGGTGTTTTCATGTTCTTCATCCTCTGGTTTGCTAAGGATCTTTTCTTGGACGATTTCTTGGCTGGGGTTCACCTCAGCCGGAGGATCCTCCCGGGGAGTCCAGTAATTCTCTACGGGAAGGAATACAGACTCGTGGAGATAGGCGCGCTGAACAGCATTCTCTCGGCCAGCAACAGATGGTTCTCCGTCCCCAACCGCATGCTCCTGCACGCCATGGTCGAGAGGGGGAGAATGAGCTCTAGGAGGCAGGAGAGGAGGCTAGGACCTCCATAATATCCGCGAGCAGGGCACTGGAGGTTTCTGCTGGCCCCGCTCCGAACCCGCTTATGGTTATTTCCCTCGCATACCTGAGCCTGAAGCTGACGGCGTTCAGCGTGCCTCCTATGTTCAGGGGGTGATCCAGCGGGACGAGCCTGGGCCTGACGTCCAGCCCCTTCTTGTCCGCATTCCCTATCAGCTTTATGGTGTAACCGGCCTCCCTCGCAAGCTTGAGGGCCTCGGGGCTTATCCTGGAGATGCCCGTTATCTTCACGTCAGAGAGCTTTACGTCCATGTCGAGGATTGAATTGGCGAGGATCACGAGCTTGCAGGCTGTGTCTATCCCCTCGATATCGAGGGTGGGGTCTTTCTCCGCGATGCCGAGCTCTTGTGCCTCCCTTATCACGACATCTTGACTGAGCCCCTCTCTTTCCATTCTGGTCAGGATGTAGTTGGTAGTCCCATTCAGCACTCCTCGTACACCCAAGATCTCATCCCCGCTTGCCAGCCTGCGAGCCAAGCTTATGACGGGGATGGCTCCTCCAACCGTAGCCGAGTACTTGAACTGGACGCCCTTGGAACTCGCGAGTTTTTGCAGTTCCCTGAAGGCAATAACAAGTGGCCCCTTGTTGGAGGTAACGACATGTTTTCCCGTCTCAAGCGCGGTCCTTATATGGGTCAATCCAGGTTCCCCTGTCTTTATGTTAGTGGGGGTGAGTTCAACCACGAGATCAGCATCAGACTCCCGGATGGCTTCGACAGCTGATAAACCTTCAATTCCCATCTTGGCCACACTCCCTTCGCTCTCCGCCACCTCGAGGGCCTGCCTCAGCTCAATCCCCTCGTCGTTCAAAACGCCGCCTCTTTCATCCACGATCCCCACCACTTTGAGATCCTTAAACTTTCCTCCCTCGAGGATGGACCTCGCCAGCCCCCTCCCCAGATTGCCAAAGCCGATGAGGAGGAGCCTCATTCTTCCAGCCTCTTGACCAGCAGGAGCCCCATCCGCCCGGCAGCCCCCTCGAGCTCTAGAACCGCCTGGGAGAGGGCAGTGGGATCTTCTGCGATCAGGCTCAGCCTAGCCGCGGACTCGGCACCAGGACCCCTCATCGCTAGGCTGACATCAGAGACCCGCACCTTTCCCATCGAGTTCAGCCTGTCGACGATCTGCTGCAGGCCCGCGTGAACGACGTGCCCCAGTAGCAAAACGGTGGTTCTGTGCATCCACTCCCTTTCCCCTATCTGGACGATGCGTATGTCGGCCTTCCGGAGGGCGTCCAAGATCTTCTCGAGTTTCTCCCTCTCTTGGATCTCGAAGATCAGGGTGACGGGGAGCCTGCCCAGAGGCGTCTTCTGCTCCCGAAGGTGCAGGATGCTCTGGATGTTTCCCCCGTACCTCGCTATGGGCTCGAGCGCCCTGACGAGCTGTCCGGGCTTGTCCTCCAGTTCAAGCTGTAGCCTGACCAGCATCCTTGTTTCTTCAGTTCCACTTTTATTCTAACAGCTCTTCCTCCTCTTGGGAGTAGAGGCAGCCTTCCTTTGAGTAGTACGGGCAGTTGGGGCAGCAGTCGTTTTTCTCGGGGCACGTGTCATAGTAGGGGCACTTGGGGCAGCACGGCATCGTTCGCATGCCCTGACGGATATTTAAGGCTTCAAAAGCACCCCATCATTCGAAATCCGGAGGAGAAATACCTACATACATACTGAACTGATGAGGCTAGTGTGCAAACGCTGCGGGTATGAATGGGAATATCGGGGGAGGAGTCGGTGGTACACTTCCTGCCCGCGTTGCAAGTCCTCGGTGAGAGTCAGAGGAACGGCCTTAGACTTGGACGCGGTCATCCAAATCCTGAGGAAAGTTAAGCCGGAGCTCGCCTCCCGTTATGGGGTTAAGCGCCTCGCCGTTTTCGGCTCTTTCGCACGCGGGGAGCAGACTGGCAGGAGCGACGTTGACCTGATGGTGGAACTCGAGCGCCCGCTCGGGCTCGAATTCGTTGATCTGGCGGAGCAGTTGGAGAGGCTCCTCGGGAGGAGGGTTGACCTGCTCACGCCCGCCGGGCTGGAGTCAATAAGGATCCCGTCCGTCAGGGAGCGGATTAAGGAAAGTCTAATCTATGTTTGACAGAAGTGATGCAGATCTCGTTGCCGACATCCTGCAGGCGATTTCGCGGATAAGGGAGTATGTCCGGGGCATGAGCTTTGAGGAGTTCGAGCGTGATCGGAAGACGCAGGATGCGGTCATCCGCAATATCGAAATCATTGGAGAGGCCGCGAAGCACCTGTCGCAGGATTTCAAGCGAAAGTACCGCAACGTGCCATGGAAGCAGATGGCAGGCATGCGCGACGTAATCATCCATCGCTACTTTGGAGTTGCACTGGACATTGTCTGGAGGGTTGCGACCAAGGATCTTCCTGAGGTCGCCGCCGTCCTAAGAGGAGCGGGAAGGTGACCCGATCAACCTTTTAAGCGCGAGGAGAGACTTACCGGATAAAAATGCCGAAGATCTTGGTCACCGATCGCATACACCGGAAGGGAATCGAGGAACTGAGCAAACTCGGGGAAGTGCAGGTTAAGCTTGGCCTGAAGGGGGCAGAGTTGTTGAAGGAGGTGGCGGATGCGGAGGTGCTCGTGGTCAGGAGTGCGACAAAAGTGACAAAAGAGGTCATAGAGGCCGGCCGGAAGTTGCGCATCATAGCCCGGGCTGGTGCAGGCTTGGATAACATAGACGTCCAGGCCGCCCAGGAAAGGGGGGTAAAGGTGCTGAACGCACCGGAGTCCGTTAGGGTGGCGGTAGCCGAGCTCACGATGGGCCTCATGCTCTCATGGTGCAGGCACATATCTAGGGCGGACAGGGGCATGAAAGAGGGCAGGTGGGAGAAATCGGCCCTGATGGGCAGGGAGCTCAAGGGAAAGGCGTTGGGTTTGGTAGGGGTGGGCGGGATAGGTCTGGAGGTAGCCAAGCGAGCCAGGGCTTTCGAAATGATGTTGCTGGGTTGCGACCCGGTGAAGAGGCAGGAATTCCTGGACTTGGGAGGAAAGTACGTCGAGCTGGATGAGCTCCTGAAGCAGTCGGATTTCGTCTCTCTGCACGTCCCCCTCAACCCGAGCACCAAGGGGATGATCGGGGAAAGGGAGCTCCGTCTGATGAAGCCAACGGCCGTCTTGGTGAACACCGCCAGGGGCCCGGTCGTGCAGGAGGAGGCCCTGCTTAGGGCGCTGAGGGAGGGCTGGATAGCCGGGGCCTGCCTGGACGTATACTGGGAGGAGCCCCTAGGCGGGCACCCCCTTACCCAGTTGCCCAACGTTCTACTCACACCCCATCTGGGGGCCTCGACGGAGGAGGCGCAGCTCAAGGCGGCCCTGATAATAGCCGATAAAATAAGGAAGGAGCTAGGTCAATAGTGGTGCTCAGGCTACGGACCTCGGAGATGGATCTCTCGAAGAAGCTAATCGAGTGGAGGAAAGGCCCGGCGATAGTGAGGGTACCAAAACCCACGAATCCGTGGAGGGCCAGGCAAATAGGTTACAAGGCGAAGCAGGGGGTCGTGGTCGTCAGGGTGAGGATCAGGAAGGGGGGGCGCAGGAAGCCTAGGCCCTCCCGGGGGCGCAGGCCGAAGAGGATGGGCGTTAGGAAGTTCACCCCAGCCAAGAGCATCCAGTGGATGGCAGAGGAGAGGGCGGCACGCAAGTTCAGAAATCTGGAGGTCGTGAACTCCTACTTGGTGGCGGAGGACGGGCAGCACAAATACTTCGAGGTGATAATGGTGGACCCACACCACCCTGCGGTCAAGTCCGATCCGGAGCTTTCGAGGGTCGCCAGCAGGAGGGGGAGGGCGTTCAGGGGCCTAACGGCGGCTGGCAGAAGGGGAAGGGGGCTGATGTAGCTTTAGGGCCGAATTTACTTCTAGCCAACTCTCTCTCCAATTTAGGCAAGAAAGCTGTAATTTAGGGAACCGAGGACAAAACAGACGGAGGTCCCAAAAAAAATGTTTGATGCGTTCCGGCAGGCGATACCGATGAAACAAATTGGGAGGTCAACAGAGCCAGAGTGGAGTGTTAACGTGCGATTCATTAGTTCGGCACGATTTGTCACCCCGCCCCTGACACGGCGGAAACAGATGCTGGAAGGATTGCTAGACCAGTTCGTTGCGTCTGTGAACTTCTGCATTCAAAAGTGCCTCGACCACAGGGTGACTTCCTGCGCCTCACTGCATCGCGTCGCGTATGAGGAGTGGAAGTCGAAGTTCGACCTCGCGATGCACTGGTTCCACTCGGCCGGGCAGGTTGCGACCCAGATCCTGTGCTCCTGGCGCAGACTGTGCCGTCAGGGGCGGGCCGACCCAAACAAGCCGCCTGTCTATGAGGCGCGAACGATGCGCCTTGAGCTGTGGAGCGACGGAAACGCATCAGGTGCATGTCGCTTTCACGGCCACGCGGTCCAGATTCGGGTGCGGAAGGGTGAGCACCTCTGGCTCCCCCTTGTCGTGACGGAGTACCACAGGCTCCGCTGCTTGGAGGAATGGCGCGATGGAAAGCGCGTCGGCGAGGTCACAATCTCGCTTTTTGGAAATCGGACAAGCGTCTTCGTGCCGTTCAAGCGCGAGGTCGAACTCAAGTCAGCGGAGGGCATCTGCGGCATAGATGTGAATGAGCGCTCCGTGGACCTCTGCATCCTGAAGCTGGGGCAGAGGCCCAAGCACATCAAGCTCGACACGTCCAAGCTCGCGACCATCGCGCACTCCATGGAGCTGAAGCAGAAGTCGATCCGGCGGAAGTTGGATGTGCCGCCCCATCGCCCCGTGCAGAAGCAGAAGCTGAAACGCAAGTACGAGCGGCGCAGGCGCAACCGAACGAACCAAGTGCTACACGTCGTCAGCAAGCAGGTTGTTGAGATCATCGAGCGGGAACGGGTAGAGCCGGTATTCGAGGATCTGACTGGCATTAGAGAGTCGATGCGTTCCAAGTGCAAGTCGGGGAACGGCAAGGGCATGCACAAGGATATGCGCCGCAGGCTGAACCAGTGGCCGTTCCGTAGGCTTCAATTCTTTATCGAGCACAAGGCTCTCCAGCACGGGTACCGGACGCACTACCTGCCCAGAGCCGAAGTGAAAGGGACATCGAGCACGTACCCGACATGTGGTTCGCGTAGAAGACCGAATGGGCACGTGTTCTCGTGCAGGCGGTGCGGCTTCGTTGGCGATAGGCACCTAGTAGGTGCCTACAACATAGCCGCTCGCTGGTGGACTAAGAATGTGGGGAGCCACGTCCCCCCCCGAATGGCGCCAGATGCAGCCGGTGGCAGAGCGGCTCGTAGCCGCGTTGAAACCGCCGGCGGAGGCGCAAAGAATCCCCTGTCAAGGAGGTGTACAGTTTGGCACGGGATTTTAGGACGGCTGATGAGATTTTTCCCAAGGAGGTAGCACTGAGGACGTTCGTTCACGCAACGGAATCCGAGGAGAAGGTCCTCAGGGCTCTCTCCTCCCTGGTGGATCCCAGGGGCTACAGGTCGAGCAGGCTCAAGGGACATTTTGGCAATCCCATCCAGCTGATAGAGCTGAGGCTCAGGGATGAGAGGGTGAGGCAGCTCTGCGAGAGGCTCCGGAGCCTGCCGGAGGAGGACCTGGAGCTCGGGAAGAAGAGGGAGGGGAACGTCCTCTACGTGAGGTTCGACAAGCAGGAGGCCTGCCAGGGGAGGTTAAAGGTGAGCGAGGGCTCGGATGTCATACACGTTAAGCTGGTTTTTCCCGACGAGCAAAAGGCTCGGGAGTTCGTCGAGAGACTTAGGGGATCCTGATGGCGGGGAGGAAGCTAAGGAGGAGGTACATAGTCTGCGTCTCGTCCGATGTATCCGAGCTCGCTGGCATCCTCAGGGCAAGGTTAGCTCATCCGGAGTTCGTTAGGGTGATTTTGACACGGGGTGAGGCCGGATTGATAAGGGTTGCTCACCTGGACTTGGAACAGGCCAAGCACGTACTGGCTCAAGCTGGCGCGACGGTGGTGGGAGTCTCCGGGACGATCAAGAAGGCCAGGAGGAAGTTTTTTGACAGGGTTCAGCCGTCTGTTACCATAGTAACGGACACCACCCCGGGGGATCGTGTAAGTTAAAACCCCCAAGAGCAATGATTGATGTTTCCCCCACCCGCAGGTTACGATAGGGCGATCACAATCTTCAGCCCCGATGGGAAACTTTACCAAGTCCAGTACGCTCAGGAGGCGGTGAAGAAAGGCCTGACTGCGGTCGGGATCAAGGTGAGTGAGGGGGTGGTTTTGGCGGCCGAGAAGAAGAAAGGAAAGCTCTTGGAGGAAACCTCTGTTGAGAAGATCTTCGAGATAGATCAGCATGTGGGGGCGGCAGCCTCCGGCCTGATTGCAGATGCGAGGGTGCTGGTGGAGTCGGCCCGGATAGAGGCCCAGCTGAACAGGCTGAGGTACGACGAGCCCATATCTATAGCCAGCTTGGCCAGGTACATCGGGGACATAAAACAGCTCTACACCCAGCACGGAGGAGTCCGCCCCTTCGGAGTCAGGCTCCTGATAGGCGGCGTGGACGTATCCCCCCAGCTCTATGAAACGGATCCCAGCGGGGCCGTAGCCAGCTACAAGGCCCACGCGATCGGCGCGGGTAGCGAGAGCGCCATCGAGATGCTGGAGAGGTTGTACAAGGAGGACATGAAGCTGGATGAGGCGATTCAGCTGGCGCTGAGGGTTTTGAAAGTGGTGATGGAAGAGGGGATATCTCCCGAGGTTTTGGAGGTGGCCGTCGTCCCCTCGGCTACCAAGAAGTTCCGCATGCTCACTTCAGACGAGATTTCCTCACACTTGGGGAAAATCAAGTAGGTGAGAGGATGGTGAGGCTAGAGGAAGCCGTGATAGCCCGAGTTGAAGTCCAAGGGAAGAATTTTGAGGTGCTGGTGGACCCAAGGCTCGCGCTCGAGCTGAAGAGGGGGAAGGAGGTGGATGTGAGAGAACTGCTGGCGGTGGATAGAGTCTTTCGGGACGCGAGGAAGGGCGAGGAAGTGCCCACCAAGGACCTCCTCGGAGCCTTCGGGACCACGGATGTGTTCAAGGCGGCAGTCGAAATTGTGAAGAGGGGTCAGGTCCAGCTGACGACCGAGATGCGCAGGAGGATGAGGGAGGAGAGACTGAAGCAGATAGCGAGCATCATCGCCAGGCAAGCTGTGAACCCGCAGACGGGCACTCCTCACCCCGCCCCCCGGATAGAGGCCGCGATCCAGCAGGCGGGTGTGAGAATAGACGAGTTCAAGTCAGCGGAGGAGCAGGTGCCAGCGGTGGTGAGGGCCCTGTCCGCAATCCTGCCCATGAGCCTCCAGACGAAAAAAGTGGAGCTCAAAGTACCCGCTTCTCACGTGGGGAAGGTCTACGGGCTCCTCAGGAGCTATAACCCCCTGAAGGAGGAGTGGGGATCAGATGGGAGCCTCCTTCTCCAGCTCGAGCTTCCCGCGGGGATCTTCGCCGAGCTCATGGACAAATTAAGCCAGCTCACGAAGGGAGAGATAAAGGTGGAGGAAACCCGATGATCCTCGTAAAGGAGAGGGAGCTCGTGGTTCCTGGGCAGTTGTTGGCCGAAGGGGAGATGAAGGCAGGCAAGGGGGCTTACAGGGATGGAAAGAGGATATACTCCTGCGTGACAGGCCTGGTGGAGGTGAAGAAGGGCGAGATAGGGGTGATAGCTCTGGAAGGAGCCTACGAGCCGAAAGTCGGGGATGATGTAATAGGACTCGTGGTGGATTCCCACCCCTACGGTTGGAAGGTGGACGTGAGGGCTCCGACGGAGGCGGACCTCTGGGCTCAGGACGCGATAGGGAAAGTCAACGTCTTCCGGGTGAACTTGAGCTCATTTCTGCGCGTGGGGGACATGATTTACGCCAAGGTGCTGGAAGTGACGGGGCAGCGAAAAATAAGGCTCTCCATTCGGGGAAAAGGCTACGGCAAGCTCAAGGAAGGCTGGCTGGTTGAAATCACACCCGTGAAGACACCTAGGGTCATAGGTAGACGCAGATCGATGCTCAACACGATCAGGCAGGTCATGGGCTGCGAGCTGAAGGTGGGGCAGAACGGCCGCATAGTGATTCAAACGAACGATTCGAGGAAATTCATGCTGATCTCTCAGGCACTGAAAAAGATCGAGAGGGAGGCGCACACGACGGGCCTGACGGACAGGATTAAAGCCTTGTTAGAGGAAGGCGTTAAACATGGAGGAGAAGCGGTTGCTGGTTGAGGGGAGGAGGATAGACGGCAGGAAGCCCGATGAGCTAAGGCCGGTCAAGCTGAGGGTTGGTGTCCTCAGGAGGGCTGACGGGTCGGCTTATATAGAGGTGGGGAAGAACAAGATTCTAGCAGCCGTTTACGGGCCAAAGGAGTTGCATCCAAGGCACCTGCAGCGGCCGGACTCCGCCCTGCTCAGGTGCAGGTACAGCATGGCTCCCTTTTCGGTTCCTGAGAGGAAGAAGCCAGGTCCCGACAGGAGATCGATTGAGATCTCCAAGGTGATCCGGGAGGCTCTGGAACCCGTGCTCTTCCTCAACATGTATCCCCGCTCCGTGATAGACCTGTATGTTGAGGTGCTGCAAGCGGATGCAGGGACCAGGGTGGCGGGGGTAACGGCGAGCTCGGTGGCGCTGGCGGATGCGGGCATCCCTATCAGGGACTTGGTCGCAGGGGTTTCGGTGGGGAAAGTCGGCGGTACGCTCGTTCTGGATTTGAATGCGGAGGAGGACCAGTATGGTGAGGCGGACATGCCAGTGGTGATGACGGGTAGGGACAAGAAGATAACCCTGCTCCAGATGGACGGGCACCTAACGAGAGAAGAATTCCGGCAGGCTCTGGAGCTGGCTAAGAAAGGGTGTGAGCAGCTCTTCGAGCTCCAAAGGCGGGCCCTCAGACAGAAGTACGAGGAGGTGGGCCAAGGGTGATGGAGAGGGAGGAGGTAACCGCCATTCTGAAGCGTGAAAGCATCTTAAAGCTAATTGAGCAAGGGAAGAGGATTGACGGGAGGGGCTTCGACGAGTTTAGGCAGATCTCGGTCGAGAAAGGCACGATCGGGCCGGCCGAGGGTTCCGCCCTCGTCAGGCTGGGAGAGACGGCGGTGATGGTCGGGGTGAAGCCCAAGCGCATGCCCCCCTTCCCAGACACCCCTGATGAAGGCGCCCTCATCGTGAACGCTGAGCTCCTACCCCTCGCCTCTCCTACTTTCGAGCCAGGTCCTCCGGACGAAAACTCGATAGAGTTGGCGAGAATTGTGGACAGAGGGCTCAGGGAATCTAAGTGCATCGACTTTAAGAAACTCTGCATCAAACCGGGAGAGGAGGTCTGGGTTCTCTATGTTGACATACACGTGCTGGATCACGGGGGAAACTTATACGATGCTTCAATGCTGGCGGCGACGGCAGCATTGGCAAGCATGAGGCCCCCGGAAGATCCCGACTGGGTTCATGATTTCTCCCTCACCTGCAAACCGGTTTCGGTCACCATAGCAAAGATCAACAAGAGCCTGCTGGTCGATCCGGTGTTGGAAGAGGAGGAGATCATGGATGCGCGCATAACTTTCTGTGTGAAGGAGGACGGTAGCATCTGTGCAATACAAAAAGGAGGTGGTTTTTTGGATTTGGATGAGGTGCTTAAGGCCGAGGAGCTGGCTTTTTCATGTGCTGAAAAGCTTAGAAGGGTGATCGAATAATGGGCAGGACTGAGAAGGTAGGAACCACGGGGAGGTTCGGTCCCAGATACGGGCTGCGGATCAGAAGAGAGGTTCAAAAGATAGAGGAGCGAATGAAGGGCGCCCATAAGTGCCCAGAATGCGGGATGAAACGTCTGGTCAGAGAGAGCACGGGTATTTGGGTCTGCAAGTACTGTGGAGCCAAGATCGCGGGGGCAGCCTACATACCTCCTTCAGCTTGATGTTCGAGTGGAGCAGATATAAGTGTAAGCATTGCGGAAGCACCTACGTGCTCATCTCTCCTACGGAGAGAGAGATAAAGCAGGGTGCCCTGAAATGCCGGGTTTGCGGGACCAAGGTATCCCTGGATTCGGAAGGTAAATCCCAGGGATGGAAACAGTGCAGCGGGTGCGGAACCTACGTGGTCTTCAGTCCTGAGGCTAGGGCAGATTTGCTTAGTCCCCGCTGCATCCACTGCGGTTGGAAAACTCTATACAAACTGAGGCCTCTCAGACCAAAAGTCGTGAGGGCAATCTAGTGAGCGCGAAAGCGGAGATAGAAATCGATTTTTCTGAAAAAACACTGGCAAAGGTGGTTTACAGGGCGCTGAGCCCAGAGCTTCAGGGAAGGGGGGAGATCGCATGTAGCGGGAGTCGGATCCTCTTGGATATATCCGCCAGGAACCCCTCCGAACTGAGGGCTATGCTTAATTCTCTGTTGCGATGGGTGAAAATGATAGAGGAGGTGATTAGGATTGGGTGAGGAACTCTCCCCCCAAGCTAGGCACCAGCTGGAGCAGTTCCAGCAGGTGCAGCAGCAGGCGAGGGCGATAGCGACGCAGAGGATCCAGCTACAGACTTTACAGAGCGAGGTAGAACAGGCCCTTGAAGCCCTCTCGAAATTGCAGGAAGGCACAACCGTTTACAAAGCTGTAGGGAGATTGTTCCTGCTCAAACCAAAAGAAGAAGTGCAGAAGGAGCTCCAAGAGGAAAAAGAGACTCTCGAGCTCAGGATCAGGGTGCTATCAAGACAGGAGGAAAGATTGAACGAGAGGTTGCAGGAAATAAGAGAAAAGTTGCGGTCGATGCTGAAGTGAAATGCAGGAGATTGCTCAGAGACTCAAACAACTGGCAGAGAATAGTCGGAGAGTTGTAGTGCTCTGTCACGACAACGCAGATGTGGACGGAGTTGCGAGTGCGGTGGTGCTCAGCGAAGTGCTGAGCCAGCTGGGTGCGAGGAGCTGGGCGGGATGTGAAAGTGTGAGCAAGCTTGCTGGGCAGGTTCTCTCCGAAATGGGAAGGCAGATACATGTGAACCCGTCCCTCGAGGCGGATGAGATAGTGCTAGTTGATACTTCGAGCCTTGAGCACTTGGGTCCTCAGCTTTGTGGTAGGATAGCCGGGAGGAAGGTGATAATGATCGACCATCATCGTCCAGTTCCAGATATGCGGAAACACACCTCGCTTTGCTTCATAGATGAGGAGTCCACCTCGGAGGCCGAGTTGATGCTGGACCTCCTTGAGCTCATGGGTGTCAAACCGACGCCGGATCAGGCAACCCTTTTGCTGGCCGGTATTTTGACGGATACAGCGGATTTGAGGCTCGCAAGGAACAAGACATTCGAGAACATAGTCAGACTGATCAAGCTGGGAGCGGATTACAAGAAGGCCTTGGAGATCACGAAGCATCCAGAGGACATATCGAGGAGGATCGCCATGATAAAGGCTGCTAAGAGGGCGGAGATGCAGGAGATAAGAGGGTACCTCGTACTGTTCTCAAAGGTCGGGTCTTTTGAGGCGGATGCGGCTGTGGCTTTGCTCAAGCTGGGAGCTGATCTGGCATTCGTGGGTTCAGAGAACGGGGAGAGGATAAAGATCTCCGCTAGGGCTAGACCGGGTGTATGCGACAAGACACGTTTGCACTTGGGAGATCTCATGATCCAGCTTGCGAACTGTTTCAACGGGACGGGAGGCGGGCATCCTGGAGCAGCCAGCTTCACGGGAGAAGTCCCCTTTGAGGAGGCCAAAGGCTGGCTGATAAATAAACTTTTTGAACATCTCCTGCCCAAGCAAGCCTAAATAAGACATTATAAGGTGATGATGTACCTTCTGCTGGGTTGCAATGACTTGTCCTACGAGGTGGCTAGATATCTCAGGGGGCAAGGGGAGGAAGTGGTAATAGTTGATGCGAATCCAAGGGTGGTGGAGTTGAGCGGTTGGGAGGTGAAAGTGGGGGATCCGAGGGATCCGCTGGTCTTGCAGGAGGCTGGAATCGAAAGGGCCGATGGTGTGCTCATCTCTTACTTCGACCTAAAGGACACCCTGTCAATCCTCAGGACCGTGACAAGACTCAAGCGGGAACTTAAGAAAGACGTAACGATCTTGGCCTTGGTGCCAGACAAGATGCTGGAGCAGGATTTCAGAACAATGGGTGCCAGCAGTGTTATAGGAGTCTCCCAGGCTCTAGGTGCGGAGCTGGTAAAGGAGTTTCAAAAGGCCAAGCAAAGGCAATTTGAGCGGAACCTGAGGACTTTGCTGACGGAAAACCCTGGGGGCAAAATGCTCATTCTGACCCATACGAATCCCGACCCCGATGCCTTGGCGAGCGCGATCGCTCTCAAGACCTATGCAAAGACCTTCGACTACGACTCCGTGATAGCCTACGACGGAGAGATCGGGTACTTCCAGAACAGGGTGCTCTGCAACAGGCTGGGGGTGGATTTGGTGAGGGTGGAGGAGATAGATTTCGACAAGTTCTGGCCCATTGCATTGGTGGATGTCGCCTCAAGGGCTTACTGCGCCCTCCCTAGGGACAGGGAGCCGACCATCATAATAGACCACCATGCCGTTCCGTCCGCGGAGGTGACAGCGAGGCTCGTCAATATCGAGAGGGTGGGTGCCTGCTCTACCCTCTTGGCGAACTGTTTGAACTTCGCGAACATCTCCATCGACCCCCTGCTGGCTGCCGCACTCGTGGTGGGCATCCTCACTGATACGGGTTACCTGACCCGCGCCACACCGATGGATGTCGAGGTGTACACGGCGCTCAGAGAAAAGGCGGACAGGGAGCTTCTTACAGCTCTGGAGACGCCCGTGTATTCTTGGAAGACATTCAGGTCGCTTTCAACTGCCATGAAGAAGGCCAAAACGGTGGGGCCGTGCCTCATGACCTCGGTCGGTCAGGTTGAGGAAGAGGACACCGTATCCCAAGTAGCGGAGTTCTTCATCAAGTTAGAGGGGATCCAAACGGTTCTGGTGGGAGGCATCGTGGAGAGGGCGGTCAGGATCTCGGGCAGGACAAAGGACACTTCCTTGCATCTCGGTCGGATTTTCTCAGAAGTCTTCGGGGAGAGGGGAGGAGGGCACCAGAACATGGCTGGGGCGAAGATCTTGTACGCAAGGAAACCGGCTCAAAGGGATGTGAACAACCAGCTCAAAAAAGTATTGAAGGCCCTGGGCCTTGTCGGCAAGACCTGATTTCAAGTACAGACTCCTGGGGGACGTTGCGATCCTGCGTTTTCCACCGGGGTTTACGGGCGATAAGAGAAGCGCTGCGAGGCAAATCCTCCAAAGGGCAGGCGTGAAAACCGTGGTCGAGTGGAGGGGCACCCAAGGCAGGCTACGGGTTCCGGTTGTCGAGCATCTTGCAGGCGATGGGACGGAGACCGTCCACAAGGAGAACGGCTGTCTCTTCAAGTTGGATGTGTCCCAAGTTCTATTCTCGACGGGAAATCTTTACGAGCGCATGAGGATTCCGAAACTGGTACGGGAGGGTGAGGTGGTGGTTGATATGTTCGCCGGCGTGGGGCAGTTCGCAATCCCCATCTCCAAGCATGCAAACCCCTCCAAGGTTTATGCCATCGAGCTGAATCCCGTTGCCTACCGCTACCTCTGCGAGAACGTGCGCATCAACAGGGTTGGGCATAAGGTGATCCCCCTGCTAGGGGATTGCGAAAAAGTCGCACCCCTGGGCGTGGCGGACAGAGTCATCATGGGTCTCCTACACCTGTCATGCGTTTATCTCCCGCTCGCGATGCAGATCCTGAAGCCCTCGGGAGGCATAATCCACTACCATGAGACAGTCCCGGAGAGGCTTAGGTTCGAGAGACCTGTGAAGAGGATCGTGGAAGCAGCAGGAGAGAGAAAGGTCCAAATTTTGGAGAAAAGGGTGGTCAAGAAGTATTCACCCGGTGTCTTTCATGTGGTCATCGATGCGAGGGTCTCCCCCCACTGAGAAGGAATTGAGAAAGCTAAGGGCTATGGCAGATTACCAATTTGGCGAGGGGGTAGGCGAAGTACTCTTTCAGGGCGAACTGAGGTTGATAAAGGGGAAGGGCGGCAAGATAAGGCAAGTATGGGTTGAAGACAGGCATCTGTGCTCCGTCAGGGCCAACGACAGCCTGATAACGCTTGGAAAGGAGGGGGCGCTCCGTGTCCACTCCTTCTTGAAGTTCCCCAGGCTCAGGGTGGTGATCGTGGATGAGGCAGTCCCTTTCGTCAGCAGGGGTAGGGATGTCTTCAGCAAGCACGTTCTGGAGGCCGATCCGGAGATCAGACCGGCCGAGGAGGTGTTGGTCGTGGATTCTAGGGACAGGCTGATCGCAACGGGTAGCGCCGTCCTGACAGGAGAGGAGATGAAGGCCTTCGACTACGGGGTAGCCGTTAAGGTCAGGCGAGGGATCTAGAGCACGCAGGTTTTCTCTACGTGTCCGCCACAATATTTCCTCAGGAAGGCCGTCGCATCGGCCAAGGCCTTTTCCACTTTCTCCCTGCCTATACCGGGGGCGTTCCAGACGACGACCAGAACGTCGGAGGTTTTGTAAGTGACCGCGGCGGATTTGCTGTCTCCTGTGGCTATGCCCGCAAGTATTTTCCTCTCGTCTCTCAGCACGACCTCCCCCTCTTTCACAGTTGCCTTTCTTCCATCTATGAGGCTTAGCTCCTGTTCCTGCTCTGCCAGCGTGGTGATGACCTGCCCGGTCACGTTTTTCAGATCGTAAGCCCCCGTCGAGACCATGTGCTGCAGGGAGACAAGGAGGCAACAATCTACGACGTTGTTTATGCTGGGGAACCTGTCCTCCAGAGCCCTCCGGAGCAGGTATTCCGGTGCCGGTCTTGAACTGGAAGGGTCTACTCCCATCGCCTTGAAGAAGTCCCTGTGGAGCCTTATCTCGGGTATTTGGGATACCTCGACCTCCCCGTACTTCCGCTTGATTTCGGTGCATATTTCCTGCCTCTTCTCAAGGAGGGGCTGGACCTCCTTCTCCACTGTCACCCCACTCACATGCCCGTAACCTACGCAGAAGCCGGGGAATTTTTGGGTTACTTTGGGATCCAGTCGCATAAAAATCTTTTCAATGCAATAAAAAGGGCTCCCGTTACTATTCAAGATGAAGGTTTGTGAGGTCATGACGAGCAATGTCAAATGGGCAGAGCTCCCTGGAACTAGGGAGGAGGCCCTCGATCTGCTCAAAACGCTGAACGTAAGCGCCATCCCAGTGGTAAGGAGTGAATCGGGGGAGTTCGTTGGCATGGTGTCCCTCCGGGATCTCTTCGAAAAACCGGACGAGGAGCAGTTGGCCATGCTGGTGGAGAGGGAAGTCCAAACGGTTTCACCGGACGAGGAGCTGGAAGCCTGCGTCAGGAAGATCATCGAGCACGGGCAGAGGAGGATTCCTGTGATCCAAGAAGGGAAGCTGGTGGGCATGATCACAGTCAAGGATATAGTCTACCGCGTTTTGTGTGAGCGGGAGATAGATCGACCAGTATCCGACTTCATGAGAAAAAACCTCATGGCCATCTGGGAGGGTACCCCTCTCGGAGCAGCAGTTGAAATAATGTCTCTGGCGGGGTTGAGGGCACTTCCTGTGATAAACGAGCGGGGGGAGCTGGTTGGTGTAGTAGACGATTTTGATATAATAAAGGTGTGCGAGGTCGAGACCAGCTCCAGCATGAGTCAGATGAGGGGTAAGACCGAGGGAGATACCTGGGCGTGGGATACCGAGGACAGGATCTACATAACTAAGAAGATTCTGAGGGTGCCGGAAAAGAAGATCTCCGATGTGATGACTAGGGAAGCGATCACAGTGACTAGGGGGGCCTCTGTAACGGAATGCGCCAGACTGATGAAGAAACACAAAATAGAGCAGCTGCCTGTGGTGACCCCCGAGGGGCGCTTGACTGGCATGATCTACGATATAGACCTGTTGAAAGCTCTTCTATAGTTCATTTCAAGGATGAATGGAAGAGCTACTTGAGCTGCTCAAACGCAGAGGTTTTGTTTGGCCATCTTTCGAGATCTACGGTGGTGTTGCTGGATTCTATGATTTCGGGCCGTTGGGTGCCCTCCTTCGGGACAACCTGATCTCCGAGTGGAAAAAGCACTACGTGCAGGAGGAGGGTAGCCTGCTTCTCGAGACACCTACTGTGGTACCATTTGAGGTCTTAAAGGCGAGCGGACACGTGAATCATTTTACAGATCTGATGTGGACGTGCTCCTCATGCGGGGAGAGCTTCAGGCTCTCGGATCTCGTGAAGGATCGCTTTGCTTTGTCTGTTGAGGGCATGTCTAGGGAGGAGCTGGAGAGGTTCTTGGCCTCCAAAAAGCTCACATGCCCTAACTGTGGTTCGGACTCCTACACCCTTTCAGACTTCAACATAATGTTCCAGACCAGCATAGGGCCCAAGATGAAGCAGGCAGGGTTTCTCCGCCCGGAAACGGCCCAGCAGATCTTCATAGCTTTTAGGAGACTCTTCAGGCAGGGGAGGGGGAAGCTGCCTCTGGCCGTTGCAACAGTAGGGAAGGGCTACAGGAACGAGATATCTCCCAGGCAGGGGCTCATCAGGTTAAGGGAGTTCACTATGGCGGAGGTAGAAGTATTCTTCGACCCCGAGCATCCCAGACCGCCCACGTTTGATCAGCTGAAAGGAGAATGGCTCAAACTTCACTGTGCCAATGGGGAGGAAGTAGAGTTGAGAGCTGGGGAGGCGCTTGATAGAGTTTGCAATGAGATGATGGCCTACCACATGGCTCTCGCCAAGAGGTTCTTGATCCGGATAGGGATCCCGGAGGACAGGATAAGGTTCAGGGAGCAACCTCCAGCCGAGAGGGCCCACTACTCAGCGGAAACTTGGGATATGGAGGTGGAAACCCGACAGTTCGGGTGGGTGGAAGTGGCGGGCATAGCGTACAGAACCGATTACGACCTGAGCAGACATTCCTCGCACAGTGGGGAGGATCTCTCCGTCACTATTGATGGAAGGAAGATCTACCCTCACGTCGTTGAGCCCTCGTTTGGCATAGATCGCATTTTTTATTGCCTGCTGGAGCATTCATTCAAAAAAGTGAATGGAAGAAAGGTCCTTGCATTGAAGCCGCAACTTGCACCGGTGAAGCTCTGTGTGCTCCCACTTGTCTCCAAGGATGGGTTACCTGAAAAAGCGAGGGAGATTTTCCGGCAGTTGCGCACAGCTTTTCACTGTGAGTACGACGAGTCAGGATCGATCGGCAGGAGGTACATGAGAGCAGATGAGGCAGGGGTGCCCTACTGCATAACGATAGACTATGATTCCCTTAAGGATGGTAGCGTAACAATAAGGGATAGAGACACAGCCCTCCAGGTCAGGGTAAAGGGGGACCTGATATCCGTAGTCTCCGACCTGCTCTCGGGCAGAAGGAAGTTCCAAGAAGTTGGTGTACCAGTTCAGAGGAGCCAGAGGATGGGTAGTGAGACGAGCGTCAATGAGAAGAAGGTCAATGAGTAAGGTCTGGAGTCCAATCCAAGCAGCTGGGCTAGGATCATGTTGAACACGGCAGGGGGCGTTGCGGAGAGCACGAGAGCAGGTCCTAAGATAGGTGAAGTGTGCAAGCCCAGGAGTTCAGCGAGGGCCAGTGTTGTCAAGGGAGAGAGGACGAATCTCATCGAGCCAACGAGAGGTAGGTGAAGTGCATATCTGCCTGCCAGTGGGAAGCGTAGGTAGTAACCAACTTGGAGCAACAGCAGGAAGCCAAAGACGGGGAAAATCCAGCAGCTGAAGAAGTTAACCATGCTGGGGGGAACAGGTGCCCCGGCATAAACCATGCCGACGGCAACGAGGAGAAGGACCAGAGCAGGGAAGGTCAAAGTCTGGACGAAAATGAATCGGAGTTTTGTCGAGAGGAGTAAATGCAGAAGGAGGGTACCCATGAACAGATTGAGAATGGCAACCGTCACTGAGTACAGCACGGCAGCCGGCATGGCGCTCGGCCCGAACTTAAGAAACACGATGGGGAGGCCTAGATGCCCCACGTTTCCAAAAGAGGAATTTAGAAGGAGGGCAGCACCTTCTTCTCTCGGTAGCTTCAGCGTGAAAGGTATTGTGACGAAAAAACAGGTTGAGCTTGCGATGGCGGCTAGAACGACCGAACCCGATTTTGCACCTATCTCTCTGGGGGTCAGCCCACCAACGTACATGAAAGCTATCAGTGGAAGTATGACCCAGACGGACAGTACCTTGAGTATGTTGAAGAAACGGTCGGCTGGGCGAAATTTTTGCATCAGCCAACCCAACCCGATCGGTACTAGGGATGACAGAACCACCAGTACAGAGTTCATTTCTGGCGTCAGCGTTTGAAGTTAAACATGCTTCTCCTGATTCTGCTCGCACTAGCTCTGTGCATAGGGGCCGGAGACACGTGCAATTCGATCTCCACGCTAGTGGGCGGGAAACTTTTCACCCTCAGAAAAG
This sequence comes from Hadarchaeota archaeon (SeqCode), assembly GCA_964474885.1. Lineage (GTDB taxonomy): Archaea > Hadarchaeota > Hadarchaeia > Hadarchaeales > JAWBSP01 > JAWBSP01. Next base: position 108,472 of record CAYYWO010000002.1, on the reverse strand, counting down.
CTCTCGTCTTTGCTGCATGCTTTTTGACCCTTGGTGTCCTCCTAGAAGGTTGGAAGGTGCAGGAAACGGTTGCCGAAAAGCTCGTCCTCGGAGGCCCTTTCTTTGAACTTCACCCTGCTTTTGTCGTTCCCATAGGTTTTGCGGTGGTTGTGTCCTCCTTCATCTTCATTCTGTTGGGCTTGCCCGTTTCCACCACCCAGACCATGATAGCCTCCACGGTTGGAGCCGCACTGGCTACTGTGGGAGTGCAACAGCTGAACTTTCCCGTCCTTCGACTGATGCTAGTTTGCTGGATTCTAGCCCCTGGGATCTCCCTGTCATTGGGTTTTTTGCTGGCAAACATATTCGGTCGGGCCTTGGTCCGTATTCGAAGCATGCTGGGCTTGGATAAGCTTTTCAAGATTTTCCTCCCAGTTGCTTCGGCATATGTGGCATACGCCAACGGGGCGAACGATGGGGGAGCATTGTTGGGGCTTGCGACGGCAGTAGGTTCCGGTATCCCGTTCGCCTTTCTAGTGAGCCTGATGATGGCCCTCGGGGCCCTGCTTCTCAGCTGGAGAGTGGTTCTGACAGTGGGGGCGGGCGTCACTTCTCTCGATCTGTTCACGGCCTTTCCGGCTCAGTTTGCCGCTGCTCTGACGGTCTGGTCCTTCGTTCAGTTCGGCCTTCCTGTCTCCATGACTCAGGCACTAGTCGGTTCGGTGATTGGAGTCGGTTTGTCTAAGGGAGTGACCGCGGTCAGCGCAAGGACCGTCAAAAGAATTCTGGTTGCCTGGGTACTTGCCCCCCTTCTAGGTCTCCTGATTTCGCTCTCTTGCTCTCTGGTTATCCTCTAAGTCCCGAGGCGAACCTCAAGATGACATCACCAGTGTCCTCTGCTACATCGCAGATTTCGCCCAATTTCTGCGCAATTTCTCCCAGCTGAATTATGCTCAGAGGATCCAGCTTGCTCTCCAGTGCTTCCAAGCTGGCTCTGAACTCATTCTCGAGGAGATCGGCCTTCTTTTCGAGTTCTTGGACCTCGTGAGTTTTGAGCACAGCCCTGTGGAGATCTGAGCGTAAAAATTCGATGGCCTCGGTTAAAGCCTGAACGGTTTGTGTGCAGGTTTTTGCAAGCTTTTTCAGTCCTTTCCCGACTTGTCTTCTTTTCCCTCCGAGCTTTCGGAATAGCTTCTCCCTGAGAAGTAGCAAGCTTGCGACGTCCTCGATCGAATCGGCTACCTTGTCCAGCCTTTCGGCCAGATCCACTAGGTCCCCCCGCCAGGTGGGGTGGAAGGCACCGTCATACAGTTTCTGGATGAAAGTCCTTCTGTCTTCATCAGCTCTCGACTCCAAGTTCATTATTTCGTCACCTATCCCCTCGGCATGCTTCAGGTCCCCTTCTTCGAAGAAGGCAGAGATCAATCTCTCGCAGCCAGCACCCATCTCCTTCAACCTCTTGCAGGCCTCTTGTAGGATCTCGAACGCATTCTTCTCCTTCTTGCCGAAAAATCTCATCCCAACCTATCCCCCGATTTTATATCGCCTTGACACCCTTTTGACGAGCTTCCCCCCACACACTTCGCATCTTGCCCTGAAGCTCGGATAGCTCCTGTTACAGGTGGGGCAAATCCAGATCCACTTGATAGCCTCTTTGATCCCTTGCGTCAGGACAGGTCTGTAGTTCAGGCCTAGGAAGGCCGCGACATTTTGTATCGAAAAATCGTCCGTTGTGATTACGGGATCTTTTCCTTTCTCCGAGAGTTCTAAGGCAAGTGCGATAAGCTTGGTGTCAGCCACTGAAAGGCGATCGCCGGTTTGCTTCGTTGCGTTCTCAACTTTCTTCACCAGCTCGGGCCTAGGTTCCATCACTTGGATCTTCTGTGGGAGAACTCGGGTGCTCGCGGGAAAACTCTTGACCTCCTCTATGATTTCCTTCACGGTGTATCCCTCAAAAGTAACAGGGGAGGAGATCAAGGCACTGGCATCCAAAACGAGGCAGGATTTCCGAGCCTTGTCCATCACTTGCCCCCGCATATGCTTCTTTAAACCGTAGAACTATGAAGGGTATGGAAGTTGAGGTAACGGAGATCGGGAAACTGAGGGAGGGGAGATTCATAGTAATAGATGGGGAGCCGTGCAAGATCGTTGGATTTGCAACTTCGGCACCGGGAAAGCACGGCCACGCCAAGGCCAAGATAGACGCGATAGGCCTCTTCGACGGCCAAAAGAGGAGTATAGTTAAACCAACGAGCGCCAGGGCCGAGGTCCCAATTGTCAAGCGCGGAAGCGCCCAAGTTTTGGCCATCGTGGAGAACAATGCGCACCTCATGGATCTCGAGACGTACGAGACCTTTGAGTTGCCCATTCCTCTCGAGCTCAGGGGCGAAGTGAAGGAAGGGGTTGAGGTGGAGTACATCGAAGCCCTAGGGAGGCGGAAAATAGAGCGGGTGAAAGTAAGCGCCTAGTACCAGCTGGGCGCCTGAAAAGAACAAAAGATAATAAAAACCCAAAACCTCCAGCTTTATCCCGAGACCACCACCAGCCGGAAGTCCTCGGAGCTAACGGTCTTTCTGCCGGCTGCCTTGGCGGATCGGACGGCAGCCTTTGCTATCTCCAGCAGGATTTTGTTCACGGCATCTGGTACATCTCCCGCCACTCTGTCAGCTCCAGCACTTTTCAGTAGTCTGACGATGGTGGCGGCCGGGATGGAAACTTTTTCCTTCGCTTTTTTCTTGGCCATGTTCCACCTCCTTGGTTTTGCTCAGCTCATTTTAAATTCGTTGTTTTAATTGATGTACAAAAATGAGCAATAAAGTATTAAATTGAACATTAACGTTAGAGAAGATGGGAGAACTCAAACTGGCACATCTGGAGCTGAATTCCGGGGTAGACCCGGCTAGGATGTTCTTTGGGATCCGGCGTAGGGGCACCCCATGCTTCCTGCTGGAGTCGGGAGCCTCGTCCGTGGCGGGAGGGAGGCATTCCGTTTTGGGATTCGATCCTCTCCTGTACATCAGGGTAGACAACTCAGGTGGCGCCGACCCGCTCCGAGTCTTGGAGAGATCGGCGGTCTTGGATAGAATCAAAAGTTGTGGCCTGCCCTACTTCACACCCTGTGTCGGTTACCTCAGCTACGACTATGTCAGGTATCTCTACGGCATAAGGAAACTCACCGTGGACGATCTCAGGCAGCCGATTTTGGAATTCATGGTGCCTTCAAAGGTCGTTGTGGTGGATCACGTCATGTCAAAAACCCATTTTGTGTTCCTTTCACTCGGACGCGGGAAAGCTGTAGCTGACATACGTGCGGAACTCAAGGCACTTCTTGCACTCGCAAGGTACAAATCCTCTTCCCCAGCCAACGTCCGACCTAGGGTCTCCTGCAACATGAGCAGAGGAGAGTTTGAGAAAATGGTGAGGGAGGCCAAAGGTTACATAAGGGCGGGAGAGGTGATTCAGGTAGTTCTTTCCAGGCGCTTCCGCCTCAGTCCCTGCCCCGATCTCGAGATGTTCTACAAGAGGTTGAGGAGAATAAATCCATCACCTTACATGTTTTTCCTCGACTTTCTTGGGTGGAAGGTTGTGGGTTCAAGTCCGGAGGTTCTCGTCAGGAAGGAGGGCAGGGAGGTCACCACGAGACCCATCGCGGGGACGCGGAGACGGGGACTCAACTCCAAGGACGAGGAGCTCATGGAGCGGGAGCTGATCCATGACGAGAAGGAAAGGGCCGAGCATGTGATGCTGGTAGATCTCGCCAGGAATGATCTGGGGAAGGTCTCGGAGTTTGGTTCTGTTCGGGTGACGGAATTCATGCGGGTTGAGAAATACAGCCATGTGCAGCACTTGGTCAGCAACGTTGTGGGAAAGGTGAGGGAGGGAACGGACGCCTTCGATATCCTTCGGGCAACCTTTCCAGCAGGGACTGTTACCGGAGCCCCCAAGGTGAGGGCGATGGAGATAATAGAGGAACTCGAACCGACTTCCAGAGGGATCTACGCGGGGGCGGTTGGGTTCTTCAGCTTCACCGGGGATGCTGATTTTGCAATAACGATAAGAACGCTGGTGGCAGGGAGAGACGCGGCGTACATCCAGGTGGGTGCCGGGATCGTGGCCGACTCGATTCCCTCGCAGGAGTACTTGGAGACCCAGAACAAAGCGAGAGCCCTCTTGGTTGCAGCAGGGGTGAGGCAGTGAAGGTGGCGGTTATAGATAACGTGGATTCATTCGTTTACAACCTAGTTCATTACGTCGGGGAACTGGGAGCAGACCCTGTGGTCTTCAGGAACGACACGAGCCTGCGGGCCATCGTCAAAGCGGAACCGGACTGCATGATAATTTCCCCGGGTCCGGGCAGACCCGAGACGGCAGGTGTATCGGTGCGTGCAGTGGAATACTTTGTGGATCGCATCCCCATCCTGGGCGTGTGCCTCGGACATCAGGTAATTGCATATGCCTTCGGTGGCCGCGTCGTGCAGGCGAAACGGCTGATGCACGGCAAGGTTTCCAGGATCAGGTATTTTGGCGGGGAGATATTTCAGGGGATCCCCAATCCCTTCGAGGCTACACGCTACCATTCCCTGGCCGTGGATCGACGGAGCCTGCCCAAGTGTCTGGAGATAATTGCGGAGACCGACGATAGGGACAGGGAAATAATGGGGATCAGGTACAGAGATCGTCCCGTCTACGGTGTTCAGTTTCACCCGGAGTCCATCCTGACCCCGCACGGCAAGAGACTGGTGAGAAACTTCCTGGAGTTGGTGGGTTGAGCCTGCAGCAAGCTCTTTCGAAAGTGCTGGGCGGTTCCGATCTGACCCGTGGAGAAGCTAGGGAGGCGATGAAGGACTTGATGTCGGGAAGGGCGAAACCCACGCAGATCGCAGCTTTTCTTGTGGCCTTGCGGATGAAGGGGGAGACCGTGGAGGAAGTAACGGCTTTTGCCGAAGTCATGAGGGAATTCGCCATCAGAGTCGAACCAGAGGTCGACAGGGCGATGATGGACACCTGTGGGACAGGGGGTGACAGGATAAAGACGTTCAACGTGAGCACATGCGCCGCCTTTGTGGTGGCAGCAGCCGGCATCCCGGTAGCCAAGCACGGGAACCGGTCGGTCACGAGCAAGGCGGGGAGTGCGGATGTCCTGGAGGTGCTTGGAGCGAGGATAAGCTTGGAACCGGCTGAAGTAAAATCATCGATAGAGAGGATTGGGTTCGGATTCATTTTCGCCCCGAAGTTCCATCCGGCCATGAGGTATGCCACCCCCGTGCGGAGGGAGCTGGGAGTGAGAACAGTTTTTAATATACTGGGCCCCCTCACGAATCCAGCTTTCGTCAAAACCCAGCTGTTGGGGGTTTACGATGCGGCCCTCACCGAGAAAGTGGCCCAAGTACTACAAAGACTGGGCTGTGAGAGGGCGATGGTAGTACACGGGCTGGACGGCTTGGATGAGATTTCAACGCTGGGTCCCACCAAGATTTCCGAGCTGAGGAATGGTAGGGTGGAGAGCTACGTCGTTCAGGTGGAGGACTTCGGCATACGCCGGGCAAAACCCTCCGAGCTCCTCGGGGGGAACGCCGAGGAGAACGCGAAGATCTTGCTGAGAATCCTGAGAGGACAGGAGCGGGGAGCTAGGAGGGATATAGTTCTCCTCAACGCTGGTGCGGCCCTCAAGGTCGGAGGACTTGTGAAGGACATCAAGGAGGGTTTGGAGGTTGCCTCCCAGCTGATAGACTCCGGAAAGGCATACCAAAAGCTCGTGGAATTCTTGACGGAGACCGGGGGAGACATCCAGCAGCTTAGAAAAATGGAACTGGCGGCATGCTAGCGACGATAATCGCGAGGACTCGGGAAAAGGTGAAGGGGAGGAAAGCGGAGCACCCCTTGGAACCCGTGCGGAGGGAATCCCGCAGTCTCAGTTCGGCAATCATGGGATGCGAAAATCTCCCTGTTGTTGCGGAAATAAAGCGGGCATCCCCGTCAGCGGGGCGGCTAACGAGTTCGGAGGGGGTGGAGGAGCTCGCTGAGGCAATGGTGAGGGGCGGTGCCGTAGCCCTGTCCGTGCTAACGGAGGAAGATTTTTTTGCGGGGCACGCATCCTACATCACCAGGGTCTCCCGCAGGGTAGATGTTCCGATCCTGCGCAAGGACTTTATCGTGGACGAGTACCAACTGCTGGAGTCGGCACATTTAGGTGCAGATGCCGTCCTGCTTATAGCCAAGGTGCTGGGGAAAAGGCTGAAGCACTTCGTACAAAGGAGCTTGGAGCTGGGCTTGGAGCCGCTGGTGGAGGTACACGACGAGGAGGAACTTGAACTCGCACTGGAGTCAGGTGCTGAGATGATCGGTATAAACAATAGAGACCTAGAAACTCTGGAGGTGGACCTGTCCGTTACGGAAAAGCTGGCGCCGAAGATACCGGATGATTTCATCGTGGTCAGCGAGAGCGGCATACGGACTCCTGAGGATGCCCGGAGGGTCGTCCGCGCGGGTGCGGATGCCATACTCGTTGGCACGGCATTGATGAGGGCCCCGGACCCCGAAGCGAAAGTCAGGGAATTCGTGGGGGCAATGGCATGATAGTCAAGATCTGCGGGTTCACGCAGCCTCAGGACATAAAACTGGCATGCGAACTTGGGGCAGACATGGTTGGGACCATCTTGGTCGAGGGATCGAAACGCCGGGTTAGCGTACGACAAGCCAAGGAACTGCTTTCCAGCGTTGAATGCAAGCGGGTGGTTGTCTGTAAACCCAGAAATCTGGGAGAGCTTTTGCAGCTCCAAGACGAGCTTTCTCCTGACTACTTCCAGTTCCATCCCTCCACAAAGCTGGAGCTCATCGCACAGGCCAAGTCGAGTCTATCCTCGGGGATAATAGCCGTGCTCCCCGTCCCCACCGCTCAGGCAGATTTCGGAAGACTCCTCGAGAGGGCTAGGAAGCTCGAGGTATTCTCGGACTTCATTCTGCTGGACACGCAAGTAAAGGAGGGAGGGGGAAGCGGGAGGACCCACGACTGGGAAGTGGATAGGAAACTCCGGGAGAGATTGAATAAGCCCATCCTCCTCGCTGGTGGGCTGAATCCAGAAAATGTGGTTGAGGCCATAAGGATCGTACAACCTGCCGGAGTGGATGTGGCAACTGGGGTCGAGTCCTCCCCCGGTAAGAAGAATCCACACTTGATGATGAGGTTCATCGAGGCAGTGAGGGGTTTGGGATGAAGAGCAGGTACGGGAACTTCGGCGGCTGTTTTGCACCCGAAGTGCTGATGCACGCGCTCTTGGAGCTGGAAGAGGCTTTCCAGCGGATATACCCAACTCCGGAATTCCAGCGGGAGCTCAATGTGTTGCTGAGGGACTATGCCGGCAGACCGACTCCCCTCTACCACGCGAGGAGGCTGAGCGAGCGGGTGGGATGCAAAATCTACCTGAAGAGAGAGGACCAGGTGACGGGGGGCTCGCACAAGCTGAACAATTCTCTAGGTCAGGCCCTCCTTGCGAAGTGGATGAAAAAGAGAAGGCTCATAACCGAAACGGCAGCCGGCCAGCATGGAATTTCCGTCGCAATGGCTGGCAACGTGCTGGGACTGGAGGTGGAGATCTTCATGGGAGTCCGTGACATGGAGAGGCAGGCGAGCAACGTCAAGCGCATGCGTCTCTTGGGAGCCAAAGTCACCCCCGTTAAATTTGGCAGGGGGCTCTTGAAGGACGCGGTTTCGGATACGTTGCGGGAGTGGGCAAGATGCTCTCGTGACACGCACTACGTCATGGGTTCCACCGTTGGCCCCCATCCTTTTCCCGAGATCGTGGCTACCTTCCAGAGCGTGATAGGGAGGGAAATCAGAGCGCAGATACTGGAGAAGGAGGGGAGACTCCCCGACGCTATAGTGGCGTGCGGGAGCGGTGGGAGCAATGCGATCGGGGCCTTCCGGGCCTTCCTGCAGGACGAGCAGGTGAGATTGTACTTTGTGGAAGGGGGTGGAGAGAGCTTGAAAGCCGAAAACAGTGCGGCCGCCTTCACGCTGGGCAGGCCGGGGGTCCTGCATGGTGCGATCATGCAGCTGCTCCAGGATGGGCACGGTCAGGTTTTGCCCTCCAAGACCCGTGCAGCTGGCTTGAATTATCCAGGTAGGGGTCCGGAGATCTCGCACCTGGTCGAAACGGGGAGGGTTAAGCCCTGTTTCGCTTTTGATGAGGAGGTCTTCCAAGCGGTCAAGGTGACGTGTAAGCTGGAAGGCCTGATTCCCGCCCTGGAGACGGCTCACGCGATCGCTTATGTGCTGAACCACCCCGAGGAATTCGACCGGGATGAAATAGTGGTGATCAACTACTCCGGAAGGGGCGACAAGGACCTGGATGTAATTCTCAAGAGGCTGGAAAATGAGCTCTCTTGAGCTCAAGTTTGAGGAGCTGTGCAGGAAAAAAGAGGGGGCATTCATGCCGCACATCTACTGTGGTGATCCGAACGAGGACTTCTCACTCGCTCTCTGTGAGGAGCTGGTCAACGCGGGTGCAGACATGCTGGAGCTGGGGATACCCTTTTCAGACCCCATAGCCGACGGCCCCACTCTGACGCTGGCGTGTGAGAGGGCCCTGCAAGGGGGTACCACACCGAGGAGTTGTCTCGCCCTGATATCCGGAATCAAGGAGAGGGTCGGTGTTCCAGTGATAGTGAACTCGTACTACAACATCCTTTACACCATGGGGCTACGTGAGGCGGTTCGGAAGGTGAAGGAATGCGGTGCTGATGGCCTGCTCGTTCCGGATGCCCCACTGGAGGAGGCGGGGGAGCTCCTGCGGTTGAGCAGGGAGGAGGGCATCGATTTGATCCTGCAGGTCGCCCCGACGACCTCCGACGAGAGGTTGGGTAGGATAGTCTCCCATGCGTCGGGCTTCCTCTATGTCATAAACTTCGAGGGGGTAACAGGGGTCAGAGACGAGCCGTTGAAGGGGACGATCGAACTGCTGAGAAGGGTGAGGACGAGAACCTCCCTCCCCCTGATGGCAGGATTTGGGATATCGAAACCTGAGCAGGCAAGGCTACTCGTGGAGAAAGGGGCGGATGGGGTAGTTGTCGGGAGCGCGATAGCGGAGATCTACTCCCAGCATCTGGACAGACCCGAGAGAGCTTTGCCGCGGATCTCCTCGTTCGTCAGGCAGATGAAGCAGGCATGTGTCGAGGGCTACCGGAGGAGATGTCACTCGTAGCTGTGGTCGAGCGTGGGGAACTTTCCAGCCTTAACCTCCTCCCTAAATTCCCTCAGGCACCTGAGGAGTTCTGACCTGAGATCCGCATATTTCTTGACGAACCTGGGGACTCTGGGGGTCAGGCCAACGAGATCGTGGAGAACTAGCACCTGCCCATCGCAGTAAGGCCCGGCACCGATCCCTATGGTTGGGATTTTGAGCTCTTCAGTTATGCGCTTCGCCAGCTTCCAAGGGATGCATTCCAGCACCAGCGAGAAGATGCCGGCCTCCTCGAGCTCCTTGGACTCCTGGACTAGCATTTCCGCGACTTGGTTTTCCCTGCCGACCACCCTGTATCCTCCAAGTTGGTAGATTTTCTGGGGGGTCAGCCCCAGATGCCCCATGACGGGGATCCCATAGGACACGAGTTTTTTCACGTGATCCGTTATCTCCCTCCCTCCTTCCATCTTCACGGCTTGGGCTCCTGCCTTGATGAACCTCCCCGCGTTCTGAACGGCCTGCTCCACGCTCACTTGGTAGGACATGAACGGCATGTCCCCCACTATCAGGCATCTGCTGGTGGCCCTGGCCACGGCACTCGTATGACGTATCATCTCCTCCATATCCACCGGGAGGGTGGTCTGGTAACCCAGCATGATGTTAGCCAGGGAATCTCCGACGAGGATCCCTTCGATCTCGCTCTGCTCCACGAGCTGTGCGGTCAGGGAATCGTAAGTCGCTACCATGACGATTTTCTCCCCCTTCTCCTTCAGCTGGTGGAAATCGAGCGGTGTCAGTCTCTCCATCGTAGAATCGGGCTCTAATCATAAGTGGAGCCGAGGTATTTGATGCTGCTCGAGGTAAAACCTTCAAGAGTTGAGGGGACCGTCAGGGCCCCCCCTTCAAAAAGCTACACCCACAGGGTGTTCACCGTCGGCATGCTGACCGAGGGGAGGACTGAGATGCGTGAACCTTTGCTGGCCGGTGATACGGAGGCCACGTTGACTGCCTGCGAGATTTTGGGGGCCAAGATAGAGCGGGCCCGGGAGGCCTACTTCATCGATGGGACGGGAGGTGTACTGAAGCCGAGGAGAGATACAATAGATGCCGGGAACTCGGGTACGACTTTGCGTTTTTTTACCGCGGTGTCGGCACTCTCTCCTTCCCCCGTGACCCTGACTGGAGATGCTTCTTTGCTCAGGCGCCCGATGGGACCGCTCGTCAAGGCACTCCGGGATTTGGGTGTGGAGGTTTCCTGCTTGGGTGAGAACGATAGGCCACCGGTTGTTGTGAAAGGTGGGGGGATACGCGGAGGGGAAACGGAGCTGAGTGGATCCGTGAGCTCACAGTTCATTTCGGCCCTTCTCATCTCCTGCCCTTACGCGGAAAAGGATGTGGGGGTAACGGTCGAGGGGTCGCTCAAGTCCAAACCCTACGTCGAGATGACCTTGGAGGTTCTGAGGAGGTCAGGGGCGAAGATCAGGGCCAACCCGAATCTGACGGAATTCGATATCCCCGGTGGCCAGTTCCTCTTACCCTTCAAATTCAAGGTTCCAGGGGATTTTTCCTCGGCCGCCTTCCCGCTCTCGGCCGGCGCCTTGGCTGGGAGGGTCAGGGTCCGGAACCTGGACCTGCAGCTTCCACAGGGTGACAAGAGAATCGCGGACCTCCTTTCAGAGCTGGGTTCGGAGGTCAGGATCGGGGAGAACTGGGTCGAGGTCGAAAAGGGGCAGCTGACGGGTGTTGACATCGACTGCTCACACAATCCGGATCTCGTGCCCGTGCTGGCAGTCCTCGCATGTGTTGCGGATGGCAGAACGGAAATCTTCGGGGTCGAGCACCTTAGGTACAAGGAGAGCGATAGGTTGGCCGTTCTGAGTCACGAACTTTCGAAAATGGGGGCGAGAATACGGGAGACGGATGACGGTTTGATCATCCAGGGGGTACCCGAGCTCAAAGGGGCGTTGCTGGATCCCCGCGGTGACCACAGGATGGCGATGGCGTTCGCACTGGCGGGCCTCGTTGCTAGGGGGAAGACACTGGTGAGGGATATAGAGTGCGTGAGGATTTCCTATCCAGACTTCGTCCAGCACCTGCAGAAGCTGGGGGCGGAGGTGACTTTACACGAGCCCCTCAGACCTCAGAATCTCTCGTAAACTATCGAAATCCCTGAGCAAGAGTTCCTTGGTGGAACCGCTGTATAGCCCGGCGGCCGGATGAAAGGTGAGGAAAAGCTTGAACTTAACACCGTAGAAGGTGCATTCCAGCAGCTTCCCGTGCTCGGAGCTCATAACCACGTTCCTCCCAAGTAGCTCCCCAGCCGCGAACCTCCCCAGGGCTACTACCACCCTCGGTTTGATCAGGGACAGCTGGCCTATCAAAAATGGTTTGCATGCCTCTATTTCCTCGGGCAGGGGATCCCTGTTCCCAGGGGGCCTGCACTTCAGGGTGTTGCAGATGTACACCTTCTCTCGACGCAAGCCGGCTCTTTCGAGCAAGGAGTTGAGGAACTTCCCAGCAGCTCCGACGAAAGGCTTCCCTTGCCTGTCTTCCCAGTAACCAGGGGCCTCTCCGACCAGCACCACCGGACTGGGCGGTCCATCACCGAAAACCACGTTGGTTCTCGTCTGGTGTAGGGGGCATCTCTTGCACTTCTTCGCTTCCTCCTCAAGCTCTTGTAAAGACTTTTTCTCGAAACCCCAGAGCGAGGATTGCATCAAATAGGGTGAGATGCTCAAAAAGTCTTAGCCCGAGTTCGTCTGGGCGAGGAAGGAGAAAAGCTCCAAATCATCGGGATTCCCATCCAAATCTGAATCGATCTCTTTCCAGCTGAAGAAGAACCGTCCTTGGATGGGCATCTTCTTTATGATCTCCCACTGGCCTCTTGCGAACTCTATCCCTCCCGCTCCCCATTCGGTGAGTATGATGGATTTGTGTTTCAGCTCTGCAAACTGCACATAAGAGTTCAGCAAATAAGCATAGCCCAGAGTGTTCGTCTTTAGAGGCTCGATCACCGTTCTCTCCAACCAAAGATAAGTTTTCATCCCCAGGTCAAGCAAGGTCTGGTAAACCGGGTTAGTTCTCGTGTCTTCCCGCCACATCTGAATGAGGTTCGTCCAGCTGGCGGCCTCAAATGGCGGATAGGCATTGAATCCCAGCACGTCTGTGAAATCAACTGGTCCAAAGCCTCTGTACCTGAACAGAAGGAAATCCGGGGAGTGAAGGAGCATGTGCCCGGCATGAACGGTTGGGCGGGTGCTAAGGCGCTTGAAAGCCTGATTGATCTCGGACAGATGTTCCCGAGGGGAACGTAAGTCCGAGGTGTAGTCCTCGTTCCCTATTCCCCAGCATATGTTTTCGAGGTTCCCGTAAAGTGCGACAAGGATTTCTACATCCCTGACATCCTTCCTGACATCCCAGCCCTCCCCAGTCCCTATCAGGATGAAGAAACCTTCCTGGTGGAGCCTCCTGACCAAGTTCTCTTCTTTAGTTCCCGCGAGTGCCCAATCCAGCCTGACGGCATTGAAGCCAGCGGATTTGAGTGATTCAATGAGAGGATCGATCGAAGTCGGCGGGATGTGCGGGAGTACGACTCCTTTTAGTGTAGGGAATGGGGGAGACTCCCCGGACTCATACAGACATGCCTGAAGAAGGCAGGGCACAAGCAGGCAACCCATGAAGATCCCTGAGAGGGGTTTGGCCCAAGAAGTCTTAGGTCGGAGGAGTTGCAGCGACCTGGGCTTCCCTACAACCACAACTGTTGTTCTGGCTATCAAGTCTCCGACCCTTTCTCCCTTCTTCTTCCGCAGGTATACCCCCAGAACATAAAGTCCAGCGGGAAAGGCGTCGACTATGCGGAGGAGATTTCTAAGGAGGCATTCCCTTAAGCCAATGGGTTTCCCATCCGCTCTGACGACCTTGATCCCAACTAATGCCTTTCCGGGAGTTTGGCCTCCCGCCAACCATTCTAGGAAGAGCAGGTAGAAGAGATACGTGAAAGGCAGAGAGAGGAGAAGAAAAGGGGGAAAAACCGGATTGACCCACCATGTCCCACAGATTCGAACTCCTATTTCGGTGAACCAGAGTGGATAGAGCCCGATTAACAGAATCAGAATCCTGTCAATAATCAGGGCGATCAATCTGTGCTTTAATGGCGCCCTCATAATCCCATATTTTTAATCGAGTGAGAAAAAGAAACATGTCAGAGTTGGGTAAGAGGATAAGGTTAGAGAGAATAATCGATAGGAGGACGCACAAGACCGTGATCGTCCCCATGGACCACGGTTTATCCATGGGACCCATCCAGGGACTTGAGAACATGGCCGAAATCGTAGACAAAGTAGCTCAGGGTGGAGCTAACGCGGTAGTCTTGCACAAGGGCATAGTCAAGGCAGGGTACCGGGGCTACGGAAGGGACATAGGTCTGATAATCCACCTCTCAGGGAGCACCTCCTTGTCACCGGATCCGAACGAAAAGGTTCAAGTTGCAACCGTGGAGGAAGCCATAAGACTTGGAGCGGATGGTGTATCGGTTCACATAAACGTTGGGGCATCCAACGAGCAGGAACAGCTTCAAACTCTGGGAGAAGTCGCTGAGGCTTGCAGTTACTGGGGCCTGCCCCTTTTTGCCATGATGTATCCGAGGGGGCCGCAGATCCCCAAGGAAAAACAGCACGATCCGGAGCTGGTTGCCCATGCGGCTAGGGTGGGGGCCGAGCTCGGAGCCGACATAGTAAAGACGGTTTATACGGGGGACCCTGACTCCTTCAGGAGGGTCGTTCGCGGATGCCCGGTCCCCGTGGTCATCGCGGGAGGACCGAAGATGAAGACGGAGAGGGATGTCTTGGAGATGGCTTGGGGCGCTATGCAGGCAGGTGCTGTAGGGGTTTCCATAGGCAGGAACATCTTCCAGCACAGGGATCCGACCTCCATGACGAAAGCGCTGGTCAAGATAGTCCACGAGGGGGCCACCGTTGAGGAGGCCCTGAAGGAGCTAACTTGAAGAGGAGATTCTGGATAAGGGCTGACTGGTCGGCAAGTTGGGAAGAGCTGGAACCCTACGTTAATGCCGCCTTAGGAAAGGGATGCGAACTTGTCCTGTGCAGACCGGAGCATGCCGAAAAGCTTCGAGGGAAAGCCGAACTCGCATGCAAAAAACCGGTTGGGAACTGGGTAGTCTTGGAGGCCGGAACCCCTGAGGAAGTGGAGAGGGCAAGAGAGGAGGCGGGAAAATACAGGGGGGAGGGGAGGAAGGTCGCACTGGAGCTGGAGATCTCCGGGAGGGAGATGGAAGAGGAGGCAACTAAAGCGGTGGATGATTTCGATTGTCTGATAGTGCGCACTAGAGACTGGAAGATAATACCTTGGGAAAACCTAATAGCCAAAACCGCTGGGAAAATACCGCTGGTGGCGGAGGTTAGGGACGCTCAGGAGGCGAAGGTAGCCATTGAAACCTTAGAAAGGGGGGTTGATGGGGTGCTGTTGAACCCCTCCGGAAGAGATGTCGCAGAAGTGGAGAAGACGGGTGCGGTGCTGGAGAAAGTCAAGGAAAAGCTCCAGCTCAAGCCGGCAAAGGTCACTCAAGTCAAACAGGTGGGTATGGGGGATCGTGCCTGCGTGGACACGGTGACCTTGATGGAGCAGGGTGAGGGCATGCTGGTCGGGAGCCAGGCCGAAGGCCTCTTCTTGGTCCACTCCGAGACCCTATCCAGCCCCTTCGTCGAGCCTAGGCCATTCAGAGTCAATGCGGGTGCGATACACTCGTACATCCTCGTCCCGGGAGGAAAGACAAAGTACCTCTCGGAGCTGAGCTCGGGGGATGAGGTCCTGATCGTGAATACCGAGGGGGAGAGCAGGGCGGCCGCGGTCGGTAGGGTGAAGATAGAGAGGCGCCCCCTGGTGATGGTCGAGGCCGAGTGCGAGGGGAGGAGGTACAGGGTCATGCTCCAAAACGCCGAAACCATAAACCTGGTGAGCAAGGAGGGGAAGCCCATCTCGGTTGCCAAAGTCAAACCCGGTGACGAGCTCCTCATCTACACGGAGAGGGGCGGGAGGCACTTCGGGGTGAAGGTGGAGGAGACCATCATAGAGAAATAATTGCGGTTCTCTGATGAGGGAGCGTAAGCTGAGGCTGGGTTCCAAGGAGGTCCCCATCCCTGCTCTGTGCGGATGCATAGCTGCCCCCAGCGCGGGGGGGATGCTGGACATGATGGAAAAGGCCAGGCAGCTGGGGGCGGACTGCGTCGAGCTCAGGGTGGACAGTCTCAAGTCCGGGGAGAGTTTGGACAGGTTGCTCGGTTCGGGACTGCCTTGCATTCTGACCAACAGACCCAAGAGGGAGGGCGGATGGTACGAAGGGGACGAAGAGGAGAGAGTCGGGGTACTAGAACAGGGAATCGTGAAGGGGGCCGACGCAGTGGATATCGAGTACTCGACCCCCCGACCCCTGCTCTCGAGGGTGCTGGAAAAGGCTAGGGAAGCGGGCGCGACCACGATACTGTCTTACCACGACTTCGAGCGGACACCCAGCCTGACGGAGTTGCGCGAAAAAGTGACGGAGATGAAGGCAATAGGATCGGACCTCCTGAAGGTGGTCACGACAGCCAGGAGCCCCAGAGATGTGGTCACTCTGTTGGATCTGCTGATCTCCGCGGACAGACCGTTGATCGCCTTTGCCATGGGGGATCTCGGCAGGGTCTCACGGATACTGGCGGCCTCCTTCGGGTGCCCCGTGTTATATGCATCGGTAAACAGGCCAACCGCACCCGGCCAGCTCGACCTGCCCACGCTGGCTGAAATACTGAGGAAACTCGATATCAGATGATAAACGCGACCACGCGCCCAATAGGACTGATAGGGGATCCCATCGAGAAGAGTATATCCCCGCAGATACACAACTCGGCTTTTTCCGCTCTCAGGCTGAACTACGTCTATCTGGCCTTCAGGGTGCCCAAGGAGCACCTCCGTCCGGCGGTGGAGGCGATGAAAAACTTGAACTTCGCCGGTTTCAACGTCACAACTCCGCATAAGGTCTCGATAGTTAACCTACTCGATAGTTTGGATCGCTCAGCCTCACTGGTGGGTGCGGTGAACACGGTGAAGAACGAGAACGGCAGGTTAGTCGGTTACAATACGGATGGCGAGGGGGCCATGAGGGCCCTAGAGCAGAAGGTCGGGCAGCTCTCGGGGAAAAAAGTGGTGCTTCTGGGGGCAGGCGGAGCGGCCCGGGCAATAGCGTTCAATCTCTGCATGCGGGACGCGGCGCTGACGATAGCGAACCGCACGCTAGCAAGGGCTAAGGACCTCGCCTTTGACATCCAGCGCGCACTGGGCAAGAGGGTGACGGTGATCGGCGTCAGACCACCCGAGCTCTCCCGCGCCCTGAAGGACGCCAACATCCTCATCAACGCAACGACGGTGGGGATGTACCCCAGGACAAGGGAAACCTTGGTGAATGCCAGAATGATGCACGAGAACCTGCTGGTTTTTGACATAGTCTATCAGCCCCTCTACACGAGGCTCCTCCGGGAGGCCCGCAGGGCTAGGGCCAAAACCCTGACGGGACTGGAGATGCTTGTCCAGCAGGCGGCACTCTCCTTCGAGATCTGGACGGGAAAGCAGGCGCCTCTCGAGGTGATGCGGCAGACCGCCTGGAGGTTGATGAGGTGGAGGCGTGCGTAATAGGGGCGGGTGCCATGGGGAGGTGGTTCGCCAGGACGTTCAGGAGCTGGGACTGGAGGGTTTCCGTCTGGGACGTGGAGGAGGAAAAATCAAGACAGGTTGCGGATGAGATAGGTGCGGCGGTTGGCCTCCCTCTCGAAAGGGCGGACCTGTTTTTTCTCTCGGTCCCGATCTCTGCGACGCCAGAAGTCCTACACGAAATACATCCCCGGGTGAAAGCGGGGGCACTGCTCGTGGACATAGCATCCGTCAAGGCAGAGGTAGTTAGGTGCATGCAGGAGCTGAGCGAGCAGAGGCGGGATACCGAGCTCGTTTCCCTGCATCCGCTGTTCGGACCCGGGGCCCCTGGCCTGAAAGGGGAGACCGTAGTGGCAGTCCCCGTCAGGAAGGGACGGATATATGATGAGCTGCGGCGGAGGCTGGTCACGGACGGCGCGGAGGTTGTTGAGATGGAGGCCGGGGCCCATGACGAGATGATGGCCAGGGTGCAGGCGCTAACCCACTTCCTGTTGCTCGGTT
Organism: Hadarchaeota archaeon (SeqCode); assembly: GCA_964474885.1. Lineage (GTDB taxonomy): Archaea > Hadarchaeota > Hadarchaeia > Hadarchaeales > JAWBSP01 > JAWBSP01. The sequence continues at coordinate 91,115 of CAYYWO010000002.1, read as the reverse complement.
ACCTCGGGTTGTGCCCCAGGCAGGCACTACAGACCCCCCTGTCTAGGCGAATGCATCAGCTAGCGAAGGCCATGTTGTCGGTCAGCCCCAGGACATCGTTTGAGCTTCAGACTCTAAATCCCTTTGCGAAGGAGCTTAGAGGTGAATGTTTGAAGAGGTTGGAGCAGCTGAACAGGCTCCTGGAGGAGCGAAAATGGGGGGATTTCGAGAGGCTGGTGACGGAATTCACGAGGGAATTCGGCCCGGAGATTCAGAGAGCCTACAGGAGGTTGTACGATGAGGATAGGCGTGCTGGGGCCTAGGGGAACCTACAGCGAGCTGGCAGCCCGCAGGCATTACGGGGACTCGCACGAGTTCTGCTGGTACCAGACGATAACGGATGTTGGCCGGGCGGTCGAGAAGGGCGAGGTCGAGGTCGGGGTGATCCCCCTCGAGAGCCTGAAGGAGGGCAGCGTGGGGGAGAGCCTGGATGTTTTGGCCTGGATGCAGGTGAAGATAAAGGAGGAGATAGTATTCCCCATTTCAGTTTCCCTCCTAGCAGTCCCCGGGACGACCCCCGATAAAATAACCCAGATCCTATCCCACCCCCAAGTGTTTGCCCAGTGCAGGGTCTTCCTGAAGTCCAAGTTCCCCCGCGTCGAGCTCGTTGAGGTGAGCAGCACGGCTCGGGCAGCCGAGCAGGTGGCAAAGGGAAAGAGCCCCCAGCTTGCGAGCCTGGGGCCCAAGGAGCTGGCCCAGATATACAACCTGCAGGAGCTCTTCAGCGACGTTCAGGGGGACGAAATGAACCTGACGAGGTTCTTGGCCCTCTCCAAGACGGATAACCCGCCATCGGGGTACGACAAGACCTCAATAGTGTTCTACACCGCTGAGGACAGGCCCGGAATCCTTTGGGAGATCCTGGGCGAGTTCGCGGTCAGGAAGATAAACCTCACAAAGATCGAGTCCAGACCCTCCAAAAGGGCCCTTGGGGATTACCTGTTTTTCCTAGACTTTGAGGGACACAGGGAGGACCCGAAGTGCAAGGAGGCCCTGGAGGCTGTGCGGAGGAAGGTGGCAATGCTGAAGGTTCTGGGCTCCTATCCGAGGAGGTTCTGATGGAGGATCCAGGGGCAACCGTCGAGCGGATAGTTGAATTCATCAGATCCCAAGTCGAGGGTGCGGGGGCCAACGGAGTGGTGGTCGGGATGAGCGGGGGCTTGGACTCCTCGGTGGTAGCCTGCCTCTGTGCCAGGGCGCTGGGGAGAGAGAGGGTGCTGGGTCTGAGCATGCCGGATGAGAACACGCCGGAAAGGGAAATCGAGGATGCCAGAGAGGTGGCGACCAAGCTCGGGATAGGGTTCAAGGTGATAAGCATCGAGCCCATTGTCAGATCATTTTCCGCCACCATACCGGACTTCGATCCCGGGGCTAAGGTTGCAGGTGGAAATCTCCGTGCAAGGGTGAGAATGTGCATCCTGTACTACTACGCAAACGTGAACGGTTATCTGGTTGCAGGTACGAGCAACCGGAGCGAGCTGCGGATGGGGTACTTCACGAAGTACGGGGATGGTGGGGCGGATTTCCTGCCCCTGGGCTCCCTTTACAAGACGCAGGTAAGAGAACTCGCTAGATACCTGGGGATCCCGCAAAGAATAATCGAGAAGCCCCCCTCGGCGGGCCTGTGGGTGGGTCAGACGGATGAGGGGGAGCTGGGCATAACCTATGAGAAGCTGGACAAGATCCTCATGGCCCTCGACAGGGGGAAGAGGGAGGATGAGATAGTGCGGGAGCTGGGGGTCGAGCCCGCCGAAGTGAGGAAAGTACTAGAGCGTGAAAGACTCTCCCGGCACAAGTTGCGGACGCCCCCGGTACCCTAACCTAGCCGCCGCTTAACTCGACACACTTTCAGCTAGAGCGTCCAACACTTGAACCTCAGCCTCTGAGCAATTTCCAATTGAGATTTGCCCGTCAGTCCACCAGGAAGCTCTTCCTCATGCGGAACTCCTCCTGCTTCCCTGCATTCCAGTTGCTCACGGGTCTGTAGTAGCCAACCACGCGGGAGTAGACCTCCGTCTGTGCTCCGCAGCTGGGGCAAGAGTGGTACTCTCCCGGCAGGTAACCGTGGTTGGGGCAGATGGAGTAGGTCGGGGTGATGGTGATGTAGGGCAGCTTTGACCTAGTGACGATCTTCCTGACCAAGTTCTTGCAACTCTCCCCATCCTCCAGAACCTCCCCCAAGTACACGTGGAACACCGTCCCTCCGGTGTAGATCGTCTGGAGCGGTTCCTGGTGCTTGATGGCCTCCCACAGATCCAGGTCGGCGTCCACCGGGAGGTGAGTGGAGTTGGTGTAGTAGGGGGTCTCCTTGCCCGCCGTTATTATGTCGGGGAATTTCTGCTTGTCCAGCCTGGCCAGCCTGTAGCTGGTCCCCTCCGCAGGTGTGGCCTCCAGGTTGTAGAGGTGGCCCGTCTCCTCCTGGAATTCCTTTATCTTGTTCAACATGAATTTCAGGGTCTGTATTGCGAAGTTCCTTCCTTCCTGCTCCACGATGCTGCAGCCCAGGAGGTTCAAACACGCCTCGTTCATCCCCACCAGCCCGATGGTGGAGAAGTGGAAGTCCAGCGTCCCAAGGTACCGCTTGGTGTACGGGAGGAGGCCCGAGTCGATTTTCTTCGTCACCTCCTTCCTCTTTATCTCCAGCGAGGCCTTCGCCAGGTTCATCAGGTGCTCCAGCCGCTCGAAGAACTCGCTCTCGCACTCTGACAGGTAGGCCAGCCTGGGCATGTTGATCGTGACCACGCCAACGGAGCCCGTCTTGTCCCCCGCGCCGAAGAGCCCTCCCGTTACGTTGCGCCTGAGCTCGCGCAGGTCTAGGTGTAGGTGGCAGCACATCGCCCGCACGTCACTGGGGCGGAGGTCCGAGTTTATGAAGTTCTGGAAGTACGGCAGGCCGTACTTGGCCGTCATCTTGAAGAGAAGGGAGGATATTCCGTTGTCCCACTCGAAATCGCTGGCCAGACCGAAGGTGGGGATGGGGAAGGTGAAGGGCCTGCCTTCGGCGTCGCCCTCCATCAGCACCTCGATGAAGGCCCTGTCGATCATCTCCACCTCCTCCCTGAACTCGTCGTACGTCTTGTCGATCGGCTTCCCCCCTATGATGGCTGGCCTCTCCGCCAGGTCATCGGGCACGGTGAGGCTGAGGGAGATGTTTGTGAAGGGGGTCTGCCCTCCCCAGCGGGAGGAAATGTTCAAGTTGTAAACGAATTGCTGGATCTTCTGCTTCACTTCCTTGTAGCTGAGCCTGTCGTATCTGACGAAAGGTGCCAGCAGGACATCCACGGCATTGAAGGCCTGGGCCCCCGCCCACTCATTTTGAAGCGAGCCTATGAAATTCGCCATCTGCAACAGAGCAGTGTCCAGGTGTTTCGGTGGGCGGGACGAGATCTTCCCAGGCACGCCGTTGAAACCCTCAAGCAGGAGCTGCTCGAGGGACCAGCCAGCACAGTATCCCGAGAGCGCCATTCCCAAGTCGTGGAGGTGGAAGTCCCCGGAAATGTGGGCACCGGAGATCTCCGGCGGATAGACCTTGGTCAGGGCGTAGACCGCCGTAACCGAGGTCCCGATGTGGAAGAGCAGCCCGGACTGGGAGTAGCCCATGTTGCTGTTTTCTCTGACCCTCCAGTCGGCCTGATCGAGGTAGTCGTCTATCAGCTTGCAAACCTGTATCTCCCCGCTTATCTTCCTCAGGTCCTCCCTCTGCTTGCGGTAAATGATGAAGGCCTTCGCGGTTCTGTAGTGCCCCTTCTCTACCAGGATCTTCTCTATAGTGTCCTGTATCTGCTCGATGTGGGGAGGATTGTCAGGCCCGAAGCCCCTCCTGATCAGGGATCTCTCGACCTCGTCGGCCAGTCTCTCGGCCCTCTTGCGGTCCTTGCCCCCCACGGCTTGGGCCGCCCTCCAGATCGCGTTCACGATTCTGCCCTTATCGTAGGGGACGATGGTGCCGTCTCTCTTTACGACGTGCGTAAGACCGCTCATGGCCTAACCCTACAGATCCTGAAGAAGCCCGAGATCTTGTCTCTCAGCTGGTACAGCAGTTCAAGGGGGTAGGGGGGGAGGGTGGAGTAGTAGGGGTCGAGTGTGGATTTTGAGGGCTTGAACTGTTGCAGGTAATATCTCTTCGCGCCCTTGAGCTGCTGGGCTATCTGCAGGATATCCTGCGGCTTGATTATCTCGGGGACTATTGTGGTTCTGAACTCGTACTCGATGTCGGATGACATGAGCATCTCAACAGTGTGCTTGACTTGCCCAACACCGTCGTTTGCCTGCGTGAAGATCTGGTAGCGATCCGGGAAAAGGGGGGACTTTATGTCGACGGCAACGTAGTCCACGAGCCCCCTGCTGATGAGCCTGTCTAAAATGGCCGGGTTCGACCCGTTCGTGTCTATCTTCACGGCGTATCCCATACCCTTGATTAGCTCGAGTAGCTCCGTGAGCTTCGGGCAGAGCGTGGGTTCGCCCCCCGAGATAACGATACCATCCAGCCATTCCTTCCTGGACTCCAGGAACTGGACGAGCTCTTCCTTCGGGATGGATGGGAGCTCGTGAGGTCTGAGGACGAGGTCGGAATTGTAGCAGAAAGGGCACCTGTAGTTGCAGCCCCCTAGGAACAGAACTGCGGAAATCTTCCCGGGATAGTCGATGAGAGAGTTCCGGATGATTCCCTTTATACTTCCCCAAGGCATGTTAACCCCCAATGTTTTCCCTTCATAGCAAATAAAAGCGTTACGGTTTCCGTAACATATTGCTACGCTCATGTAACAATGAACTGCGGAATTTTGATTAAACTAGGCTTCAAGGTATTTAACTGTTACTATAAATGTAACAATGGAGCCCGAACTCCTCTCGAGGGAGAAAGCCGCCGAGATTCTCATCGCCCTCTTGGAAAAACCGATGGGAGTGAGGGAACTCCACCGGGCAGTCGGTGGTGTTAGCAGTCTAAGTACTATCGAGCAGAGAATCGAGGACCTGAAGGAGGCAGGCCTGATCGTGGAAGGGAGGAGCAAGACTTGGCCCCAGAAGAAACAGCTACAGCTCACCGAGCATGGTCTTAGGGTCGCGATGACGCTCAAAGCCCAGTTTTCTCTCTCCGCAGTGGGGCGGAGGCTAAACAAGAGGGAGCTCCAGGAGAGGGGAAAGTGGATTCTTTCCCTCCTGCATGTCATGGGGGGGAAGATAGAGGGGAGCGTGAGGCTGCAGAAGCTGCTCTTCCTGTTGCAAAAAGAGGGAGGCGTTCAGATCCCCTATCAGTACCGCCCGTTCTTGCACGGTCCGTATTCTCCCGATGTCTGGGGGGACATTTACGACATGGAGAGTGTAGGCTGGCTGAGGACCATACGGGAAGCAAGCCCGGAGCCCCAGCTGGTGTACTTGACCGAGGAGGGGAAGAAGGTAGCGAAAAGGGTTTTCGAGTCCCTGCCCAGGGAAATCCAGAGGGCCGTCCGGGGCCTCAAGCCCTTCGGTGAGGTGCCGCTCCCCAAGCTACTGAACTACGTTTATCGCAAATATCCCGAAGAGAGCAAGGTAATCAGCAGTTAGAGCTCGCCCGTCTCCCGGAGCTTTTTCAGGTCTTCAAACAACGCGGGCGCGACTCGGTAGACCAGATCAAACATCTGTTGTGCCATCCTCCTGATCTCCCACTGGGACTCCTTATGGAGCCTGAGCCTGAAGAAGTGCCTGAGCTCCCGTGCGTTCACGGTCCAGTATATCTTGGTCTCGGTCGCATTGGTCAGCACATACCTAGCATCCTCCCTCCTGACACCCTCTCCGACGAGCTTTTGGTAGAGTTCGAAAGCCCCCCGGATGAACTCCCTCATCTGCTCCCTGATTTTCTCCCTCTTCTCCGGTGGGAGGTAATCGAGTGGTGGCAGAACGTATCCCCCCTTCGATTCGTCTACCCTCCTCTGGCTGCGCTGGGTAAACGAGCATATCCTGTGCCTGACCCACTGGTGGGAGAGGGCCCTGCTGATCCCCTCCACCCTGAACGTGAAGGAGGCGTGCTCCAAGACGGACTCGTGCCCCAGTTTGATGATCCGCTTGATGAAGGCACCATAGTCCTCCTTCTCTTCCTTATCGTACGAAACACCGGCGGCTCTCCCGCACAATTCCACCGGATTGGGTGTGTAGGCGACCAGCTCTACCTTAGGCTCCACCTCCCTCATTCCCGCCTCGCTTCCGCCAGCCTCCTCTTGTAGAGCTCCCTGTCCTCCCTCACCCAGTCCTCGACCCTGAATCTCATGATCTCTCCATCCTCCCTCTTTATGACCACTTCCCGGATCCCGGCATTGATTATGACCCTCTTGCACCGCTCGCACGGCTTGGCCTCGGCCAGGCTCCCGTCCGGGTTCATGCCGTAAATATAAAGGGTTCCGCCCAGCACGCAGCTCCCGTGCCTCGCAGCGTTGATGATGGCATTCTCCTCCGCATGAACCGCCGGGCAAACGTCGTACCCTGAGTAGTGTGGCAGGTTGAGCTCATTCTTTAGGCAGCCCACCTCCAAACAATTTATTCCTCCCCTAACAGGTCCGTTGTATCCCGTGCTTACGATGACGTCCTCCTTCACCACGATCGCCCCGAATTTCCGGCGGATGCAGGGGGAACGGAGCGCAACGGCTTTCGCTATCTCTAGGTAGTATTCGTCCTTGCTGATCCTCGTGTCAGCCCTCATCCACGTAAGGGGGTTTCTCTTTTAATCTACCACTCTCATCTATCTCTCCAGCCCGGATTCTGGTTGAGGAGATGGGCTTTCCGTCCTCCGACAGCACCCAAGGTATCCTCACTATGACGAGCGGCTCCAGTCCCCTCTTCTTCCTCAGGAGGTTCAGCTGCACGGCCCTGCTCTCCGTTTCCGGACTGACGACGATCGCCTCCAGCTCCCTGTCGGCTACCGCGGGACCGAAGGGATCCTTCAGCTCCACCAGTTCGTACCTCCCCCTCCATCCGCTCCGCTGGAGGAATTCCTCCAGCTTCAGCTTCCTGACTGCAAAAGGCTGGTCAGCCCTCCCCTTCACCATGCTGTCACCGCAAACGCCTATCAGGACGCGCTCCCCGATCTCGAAGGCTTTTCTGATCAGTGCGAGATGTCCGAGGTGCAGGTGATCGAAGGTCCCACCGATAGCTACTTTCCGGAACAAAGTTCCCTAGCTCTGTCAAAGGCTGCTCTTATGGTGCGCTGCACGATTTCCTTGGCTTGGACCAAAACCGCCAGGCCGGCTTGGGTCGTACCCCCGGGGGAGGTGACAGACTGGATGACCGATTGGGGGTCGGGCTCTTCCAGGAGCTTTGTCCCCAGCCCCTTCAGGGTCTGCGCGGCAAGCTTCAGGGCGATTTCCCGCTCCAATCCCAGCCTGGTACTCTCCTCCACGGCCCAGTCGAGGAGGGAGGCGAAAAAGGCTGGCCCACTTCCGCTCAAAGCGGTGACGGCATCCAGAAGCTCTTCCGGCACCTCCACTACCAGGCCCAGTTTGGACAGGAGATCCTTGACTTCTTGGTTTTCGCTGGGACCTGCGAGGGCTATGGCGCCCTCCCCCACCGAGCACAGGATGTTCGGCATGATCCTGAAGACCCTAGCACCCTTCAAGCGGGAGAAGGTTTCCGTCTTCACCCCGGCCGCCAAGCTCACCAGCACCCCACGGTAATCTAGGGGGAATTCCTCCAGGACTTCCTGGACTTCCTTGGGTTTGACGGCGAGAAAAACGATGTCGCACTTGGCGATCTCCCCCTTTGGGGCTTCTCTCACCCCGCGCTCTCTCCAGTACTGGACCCTCTCTGCTCTCTTGTCGTTGATGAGGATGTCCTCCGGTTTGGTCCCGGCCCTCAGCAGCCCTTCTATGAGGGCGGAGCCCATCCTCCCCGCCCCGATAACCCCAATCCTCAACTCCCCAGCACCTCCCTCCTGAAGTCCCTCCACTCCGCTTTCAAGCGCTCGTGTTTGAACTTCTTCCTCCCTTCTATGTAGTCCGAGACCACCTGCCCCTTCCCTACCAAGTAGAACTTGGTAGTCGTTAAACCCTCCAGTCCCACGGGTCCTCTCGCGTGCACCTTCCCCGTGCTTATGCCGACCTCTGCGCCCAATCCATAGCGGTACCCGTCACTGAACCGGGTTGAGGCATTCCACATCACGGAGGAAGAGTCCACTCTTTCAAGGAAGAGGATGGCATTCCTGGCATTTTCGGTGACTATGGCGTCCGTGTGCTTGGATCCGTACGTGTTTATGTGGTCGATGGCCTCCTCCAAGCTGTCGACGATCTTGACTGCTACTATCAGATCTAAGTATTCGGCCTTCCAGTCGGATGCTTTCGCTGCTTTAGCTTCGATTATCCTTCTAGTCCTCGGACAGCCCCTGATCTCCACCCCTGCCTCCTGAAGCTTCTGCGCCAGCAGGGGCAGGAACCTGGGCGCGATGCCTGAATGAACCAGGATCTTCTCGACGGCGTTGCAGACGGCGGGATACTGCACTTTTGCGTCGAAGCATATGTTCACCGCCTTTTCGAGGTCCGCCTCCGAATCCACATAGATGTGGCAGATCCCCTCTGCATGTCCCAGCACGGGGATCCTGGTGTTTTGCTGGATGTAGGTTATGAACTGCTTGCTCCCCCTCGGGACCAGCAAATCTATGTACTCATCCAGTTTGAGCATCTCCCTGACCTCCCGCCTCGCCTCTATGAGTTGAATCCAGCCTCTGGGCACCCCAGCGGCCTCCGTACTCTCGCGGATGATCTCGTAGAGGATGCGGTTCGAGTTCACGGCCTCCCTTCCTCCCTTCAGGACCACGGCATTCCCGGATTTCAGACAGAGCGATGAGATCTGGGGGAGGACGTCCGGCCTGGCCTCGAAGATCGCCCCGATGACCCCGATGGGGCAGGTCACCTTGTAGAGATCCAGCCCCTCATCCAACCGGCAGGAGTAAACCGTCCTGTTCAGGGGATCCGGCAGGGAGGCCACACTGCGCATGCTCTCCGCGATCGAGCGGATCTTCTTTTCGGTGAGGACCAGCCTGTTGTACAGGGCTTTGGTCATCTTTCCCAGCTTCACGAGGCGCTCCGCCCTCCGCAGGTCCGAGCGGTTGGCTTCCAGGATCGCATCTTTCTGATTTTCGATCTCCCGCGCAGCCTTCTCGAGTGCGCCATTCCTGACCTCTAAAGGAAGGTTCGCCATCTTCAGGGCTGCCTGCCTGGCCTCCTTCACCTTCTTAAGGACGCTCATCGATGCGGGAGGAAGAGGGTCCCGATGGACTCCCCCCTCAGGATCCTCCGGAGCACGTCCCTCTCCTCAGAGTTTGCGAGCACGGTGGGTATGCCGTGGTCCCCGGCCATCTTCGCCGCCAGCACCTTGGTGTACATCCCTCCGAACCCCCCTGAGAGCTTCTTCAGCCTTCTCAGGAGTCCCGGGGGAATCTTGTCAACCACCCTCAGGATCTCCGCCTCAGGGTGATTCTTCGGGTCCTCCGTGTAAAGCCCGTCCACATCGGAGAGGAGCACCAGCAGGTCGGCTTTCAGGTGGATGGCGACGTAAGCCGCTAGGAGGTCGTTGTCCCCTATCTTGATTTCCTCGGTTGCGACGGTGTCGTTCTCGTTTATGAGGGGGATGGTCCCCCAGTGCAGCAGGTGATGGAGGGTGGTCTTGAGGTTCTGGAGTCTCCTGGGATCGGTGAAGTCCTCCTTGGTGAGCAGGAGCTGGGCAACCGTCTGCCCGTGTTTCGCAAAGTACTTCTCGTAAACCTGCATGAGGAGCCCCTGGCCCACCGCCGCCATGGCCTGGAGCTTACCTATCTCGCTGGGGCGATCCTCCAATCCCAGCTTGCCCAGACCGGCACCGATGGCCCCAGAGGTCACGATGAGCACCTCCCTCCCCCTCCTCACCTTCATGACGTTTTCAACGAAGCGGGCGACTTTTTTCTCGTTGAGCTTGGAATTCTCCCCGGTGAGCGAGCGCGTACCGATCTTGACCACGAGCCTATTGATGGAGGAAAAGTCCGGTTTGTGCATCAAATTAACCCCGCTCCCTCATTATAATGTGACCAAACGCTCCGTGATCAGGCAGAGGCTCGCCAAACTCCGGAAGAGGATAGAGGCGGAGAAGCTGGATGCCTTCGTGGTCAGCGACAGCAGACGATACTTCGGTTTGCAGGCGGGGCATTTGATCGTTCCCCAGGATGCCCCTCCCCTCGTGGTGGGGGGCAGGATAGACTTCGAGCTCCTCAGGCGGTCCCCATTCAGGTTCAGGCTCTACTCCGAGGTGAAGGTCCCGTGCAGGCAGGAGGAAAGGCCCTTCATCGGGGAGCCGTGGAGGTTCTACGTCGAGATCTTCAGGGAGTTACGGGTCAAGTATGTGGGGTTCGAGCGGATATCCCTGCCCCTGCTGCGGAAGATCTGCGCTGAGGGATGCGAGTGCGTGGAGGTGCCCGATCTGGTGAGGGAACTCAGGGCGGTGAAATCCCCGGAGGAGCTCGATCTTTTGCGGGAAGCCGCCTCCATAGCGGGGGAAGGGATGAGGGTGGCGTCCGAACTCATCGAAGCCGGTCGGACTGAGAGGGAAATCGCCGCCGAAGTGGAGTACGAGATGCGGAAGAGGGGCTCAGAGGGGGCACCCTTCCCCACGATCGTGGCCTCCGGCCCCAACTCCTGGATCCCCCACGCGCGCCCCACGCAACGCAGGTTGCGGAAGGGGGAGCACGTGGTGGTGGACCTGGGGGCGACGGTCGACGGTTACGTCTCGGACATGACCCGCACATTCCTAGTGGGGGGAGGGGAGTCCAAGCTGATGCGAAAGGTCAGGCAGGTCCAGGAGCAGGTCAAGAGCCAGGTCAGGGAGGGGGTGAAGGCCTCCGAGCTGGATGGGCTGGCCAGGCGGGCCTTCAAGAAGGATGCGAAATTTTTCAACCACGGGCTGGGCCACGGCGTGGGTCTTGAGATCCATGAGCTCCCCAGCCTGAACCCATCCTCCGGGGACGTGCTGAGGGCGGGGATGGTGATAACGGTGGAGCCGGGCCTGTACGTACCGGGAAAGGGCGGGGCAAGGTGGGAGGACATGCTCCTGGTCAAGAAGGCGGGATACGAGCAGCTGACCTGACTCACTCAAAAACGATGGTTTTGTTCTGGTAGACCAGGAGCCTCCTCTCGCAAAAGAGCCTGACGGCCTCGCTCAGAAGGCTCTTCTCCAGATCCTCGCTTTTTCTCACTAAGTCGGCAAGCCTGTCCCTGTGGCTGACCCTGACCACATCCTGGAGGACTATGGGTCCTTGGTCGAGCTCCTCCGTGACGAAGTGCACCGTCGCCCCCAGAAGCTTGACACCCCTCCGGTAGGCCTGGGTGAAGGGGTCCTTGCCGGGGAAGGCGGGCAGGAAGGATGGATGCACGCTCATTATCCTGTTCCTGAACCTGTTCACGAAGTAGGGGGAGAGGATCTTCCCGTACCTGGCCAGCACGACGAGCTCCACCCCCTCCCTCTCCAGGAGCGAAACCTGCTGCTTTTCCGACTCAACGCGCCTCTCGGGGCTTACCGGGATGTGGTGGAAAGGCACGCCGAACATTTCTGCAATGGGCCTGGCATCTTCATGATCCCCGATAATCAGGGGTATCTCGCATCTCAGCCTGCCCTCCCTCCACTTCGCTAGCAGATCGTACAGGCAGTGCAGGTGACGGGAAACCAGGATGCCGATCTTCGGCCGCTCCGAGGAGAAGTGGATCCTCCAGTCCGCTCTGAGCTCCGAGGCGAGCGGCGCGAAAGCCTTCTGGATCTCACCTTTCGGGATCCGGAAGTCCTCCAGGGTCCACTCTATCCTTGCGAAGTACTGGTGGAATTCCTCGTCCACGTGCTGGTCGAAGTGGACGATGTTTCCGTTGTTCTGCCAGATGAAGCTTGAGATACGCGCGTCTATCCCCTTTGCGTCCGGGCAGGAGAGGAGCAGAATGGCGCTCTCCATCAAAAATGGCGCACGGTGGTTTTTTGACCGCGATGAATTTGAAGAATGAAGGATTTCACGGAGTGGTTCGAGAACGTCCTGGACCAAGCGGGGTTGGTTGACACCCGGTACCCGGTCAAGGGGATGTACGTCTGGCTCCCCTACGGCATGCAGCTAAGGGGGAGGGTTCTGGGGATCCTGAGGCGCCTCTTGGAGGAAACGGGGCACCAGGAGGTCCTTTTCCCCCTGCTGATCCCCGAGGATCAGTTCGCGAAGGAGGCAGAGCACATAAGGGGGTTTGAGGACCAGGTTTACTGGGTTACCAGAGGGGGAGGCTCGGACCTGGACGTTAGACTGGTGCTGAGGCCGACCAGCGAGACGGCGATGTACCCGATGTTCTCCCTCTGGATCCGCTCCCACGCGGACCTGCCCCTCAAGGTCTACCAGGTCGTGAGCGTCTTCAGGTGCGAGACGAAGATGACGAAGCCCCTGATCAGGGTGAGGGAGGTAACCACCTTCAAGGAAGCGCACACCGTTCACGCCACCGCGGAGGATGCCGAAAGGCAGGTAAGGGAAGCGGTCGAAATCTACAAGCGGTTCTTCGACGAGCTGGGCATCCCCTACCTGATAACCCGGAGGCCCCCATGGGATACCTTCGCGGGGGCGGAGTACTCGATAGCCTTCGACACGGTGTCCCCCGAGGGTAAAACCCTGCAGATCGGGACGGTCCACAATTTGGGCCAGAAGTTCTCTCAGGTCTTCAGGATCAGGTACTTGGACAGGGATGGGAACCACAGGCTGGCGTACCAGACCTGTTATGGGATTTCCGAGAGGGTGATAGCCTCCCTGATCTTCACCCACGGTGACGAGCTGGGCCCCTGCTTCCCTCCCAAGGTCGCCCCCATTCAGGTGGTCATAGTCCCCATCCCCTTCGAGGGCTTCGACCCACTGCCTCTGGCTAGAGAGGTGAAGGAGAGGCTGGAGCGGGTGCAGCTCAGGGTGCAGCTGGATGGGGGGGAGGAGAGGCCGGGGGAGAAGTACTACAAGTGGGAGCGCAGGGGCGTGCCTCTCAGGATAGAGATCGGACCGGAGGAAGTCAGGCAGAGGAAGGTGACTGCAGTCCCCAGGGATACGAGGGAGAGGCTTGAAGTCCCGCTGGCGGATCTGGAGGCCCGGATCCCGGAGCTGCTCGGGGAGCTCGGTGAAAGGCTGCGGAGGAGGGCTTGGGAGAGGCTGAAGGAGAGGATAGTCGAGGCCTCTTCCTTCGAGGAGTTGAAGGGGGAGGGGGTGATCGGGCGCATCTTCTGGTGCGGCAGGGAAGAATGTGCGCGGCAAGTTGAGGAACAGCTGGGGCTCAGCATGCTGGGGATGGAAGTCGAGGATCCATCGGTGGGTAAGTGCTTGGTCTGTGGAAGGGAAGGAAAACGTGCCGTGGTGGCCAGGACCTACTGATTTATAGCGATTCCAGGAGCCTTGTCAGCTGGCTCTTCAGCTCGCCCAACTTTTTCTCGAGCTCCTCCCGCTTCCTCCTCTCCTCCTCAAGCTCTGCAACCTGGGTCTCGATCTTCAGACCCTCCCGGGTAAGCCTCTCGTAGGTTTCCCTTACGATCTGCCCAGCTTTGGTCTTTCCCTGCAGATGGTTCCGGATGGTCGCTTCGGTCCTCCCGAGCTCCTCGGCTATCTGGGTGACGCTCATCTTGGCCTTTTCCCTCGCCAGAGCCGCGGCTGCAACCGCCAAGGAATCTACCCAAGTGGTTCGCTCCTCAGGATTTCTCAACGCCTCTAGGACCTCCCGCCTGAAGATGCTACCCACCAGTAAGGCCGACTCAAGCTTGTGGATTTCCTCCCTCCCTATGGGTGACAGGGGAATCTCGCTCATCTCTCTTGCTCAACGATACTGGTCTCACCGGCTTTTATGAAAATCCCCCTGTCGGTGATCTCGAACGGGTGCCTCTTCATAGAGTGGGCCGTTCCCCTCATCTTCCAGACTATGATGCTCCTCCGCAACTCCCCTCCGACTTCGTCCAGGTCCAGCCTGACGATGCCGTCGACGGCATGCTCGACTCCGGGCCCCCCAAATCCCCTTTCCGTCACGCTGACTTGGGAAATGAGAATGGATGTGCACCCTAGGCCAGCTAGGACCTTTTTCAGTTGGAGCACGGTTCCGCGTGCCATCATCGGTTTCGTTATGTAAAGGGTGGTCACCGAATCCACCACCACTCGCTCGGCACCCGTCTCACGCACTGCCTGTTTGATCACATCCACCAGCATGGGGAAGTCATCGGCCCGGACCACGTATTTCTCCCTCTTCGCTGCCTCACCTATTCCCGACGTGAAAGCGTCGATCAGCGCAAACTTACCTTTCTTCTCGAAGGGTTCGACATTCCACCCAAACTGGCTCATGGAAACTCTGACCTGAACGGGGTGTTCTTCTAGGGCAACGAACGCGCAAGCCTCGTTTTTGAGCAGGCCGTTGTACAGGTACTGGTACCCAAAGATGGATTTCCCCGTGCCAGGCCCTCCGGCCAGTAGCACCACGTTCCTCTTCGGTATCCCACCATGCAAAATCTCATCGAATCCGGGTATCCCTGTGCTTACCTTCTCCATTCGGTTCTCTTTATTCGCTTTTTTAAATCAGCTAGGTTTTGCAACGTGCCTTAAGTCAAATGTTTGCAACGCTGACCAAAAACTTTGGAAATCCGACATTCTTCTGTCAATCTCTTTGCTCTTTTAAACAGGAAGTTTTCTAGATTGAACTTTTTCATCTTTAGTAAAGAAAAGAGGATGGGAGAGAGAGTTAGTATTAGCATAATTGGTAGCGGATTTGTTGGAACTGCTGTAGGAAGGGGGTTTAGAAAGCTTGGGCATAAAGTAATTTTCTATGACACGAATCCCAATCGATTACGAGAGCTTTCCGGAATGGGTCTGAACACGGTTCTTAATTTGAAAGATGCCATCCTGTCATCGTCGATTTCCTTCATCTGTGTTCCCACCCCTACCTCTCAGGGGAAGATAGATCTCCGATATGTGAAAGTAGCGTCTGAAGAACTCGCCCGATCCCTACGTGAAAAGGCCGAATATCATCTTGTTGTGATTAAGAGTACAGTCATTCCAACCACTACGGAGAAAGTGATAATTCCCATTCTGGAAGAGTTTTCGGGGAAGAAAGCAGGTCGGGACTTTGGCGTGTGCGTTAATCCAGAGTTCCTTACTGAAATCCACCACTCTTGGACCGACGATGAATCGTACGCCCGGGATTTCTTTAGCGAGAAGTATGTGGTAATCGGGGAGCTCGACAAGCGTTCGGGGGATACCCTTCAGGTGCTGTACGAGCCACTGAAAATCCCAATCATCAGAACCGATTTGAGGACTGCTGAGATGATCAAGTACGCATGCAACTGCGCCCTGGCCAGCCGGATTTCCTACTGGAACGAGATCTATTACATTTGCCAGAGGTTGGGAATAGATTCAAACTTGGTTGCTCGCGTTGCGGGGATGGATGATCGGATTGGCAAGTATGGAACCATTCATGGAAAAGCCTTTGGGGGCAAGTGTCTCCCAAAGGACTTGGAAGCGTTCATATCTTTCGCCGAGGAGCTTGGCTACGAACCCAAGCTTCTGAAGGCAGTTAAAGAAATCAATGAGAGGATCAAGGCCGAAAAGGGTGTCAGGGAGTAGGTCTGTATGATAAGAAAAGCGATTGTTTTGGCAGCGGGCAAGGGGGCCCGGTTGAGACCCCTGACCCTCGCCATCCCCAAGGAGATGATCAGAGTTGGTACCAAGCCTGTAATCGAGCACGTGATAAACGTACTGAAGGCCGGTGGTATAGAAAAAGTGCTGGTCGTGGTGGGGCGGAAAAAAGAGGCCATCATGGACTACTTGGGTTCTGGCGAGAGATTAGGGGTCGACATCTACTATAGGGTACAGGAAGAGCCGAAGGGGACGGCACACGCGGTTTACCAGGGCAGGGATTTTATCGGCGAGGAGAATTTTGTGGTAATTTACGGGGACAACTACTTCAAGCCTTACGAGGTCATAAGGGAAATAATAAGGTTCCATGAAGAGAGAGAAGCCGACGCGACACTGGTTTTACACCCCGTCGAGGACCCCAGGAGATTTGGAATAGCGAGAATCGGTCCGGATGGCGAGGTTCTGGGAGTAATCGAAAAACC
The DNA here is from genome assembly GCA_964474885.1 of Hadarchaeota archaeon (SeqCode). Lineage (GTDB taxonomy): Archaea > Hadarchaeota > Hadarchaeia > Hadarchaeales > JAWBSP01 > JAWBSP01. The sequence continues at coordinate 74,999 of CAYYWO010000002.1, read as the reverse complement.
GACGCTCGAGGAGGCTGAATCCTACAAAGTCGGGGGTAGGTATCTCAGCATAGCTGGTCTGCTCATTCTGAAGCCGGTTATTTTTGATTTCATCCGGAGAACAAAACTTGGAAGAGGGGGGGAGATATGGCTCACGGATTCAGTTGAACTCATGAGGAGGGATGGGTACAAAGTTCGTGCCTTCTTGTTTGAGGGGATTAGATACGACATTGGAACTTTTGAGTCCTTGAAAGAGGCAGATAGGTTGGAGCTAAAGAGCTCTGGAGAATCGAAATGAGGTACCGGTTGCAAGTCAGTAGAGAGCATTACTTCGAGAAGGACTACGATACCAAGGACAGATGGATGAGCTATTGGTATCAAATAAACGAAGTACTGGAAACGAAGGGAAAGAAGGTACTTGAAGTTGGTATTGGGAACAGGACAGTCACAAACTACCTGAGGGAAAGAGGACTGGAGGTTACAACAGTTGACATAGATCCTGACCTAAATCCAGACTATGTATGTAGCGTCACGGAGCTGACAAAGCTATTTAGGCCGAATTCCTTTGATGTTGTCCTCTGTGCAGAGGTCCTAGAACACCTTCCGTTTCGGTATTTCGGAAAAGCGTTGAACGAACTCCATACCGTCACCAAACGTTTTGTTGTGTTGTCCCTACCTTACGCTGGACCCAGTTTCCGCTTTTGCCTGAAGATGCCATTTATAGGAGAGAGGAACATCACCGTGAAGTTGCCTCTGCATAGGAAACATAGATTTGATGGGCAGCATTATTGGGAGATTGGGAAAAAAGGATACCCGCTTACGAAGATCAAACAATACATGACAAAGAGATTCAGGATAGTCAAGTCCTATGTTCCTCCCGAGAATATGTACCACATATTTTTTGTGTTATCAAAAGCTTAGGGCCTGTGGGTATAAGATCATGCCCTGGAATTTAGTAGCCGACAGCGGGGCGGGTGTGAATAACTGCCGGCCAACATGGAGAGAAAAGAGAAGGGGAAAAGAATCAATTGCGATGAATAGCACCGGAAGATTTAAAGTCATCGGATTCCCGCTACACTTAGAGAATTAAAGTGAGGGAAAATGTGAAAACAGCAGAGACCGCAATTTTCAACCGATAGCGAGCACATGAGAACACGAAGACCAAAACTGAATGAATGTTGAGAGTTTGAGAACAGTAGTGCTTTTTTATTCCTTACCAAGACTTGAGATAGCCTCCTTCCTCCTTTCTAAGCACTTGTAGAAAGCTCGAAATAATAGCAGCAGTGTGGGAATGGGAAAACTTCATTCCAAATGTGAACAACGCTCCGCGGCGGACAGTGCTTGAAGGAATATCCTCCTCCGAGTTTTCGCCCATTTGGGTTAGGCTCTTCTTGAAAATTAATAGGATTCGATTGACTAATTAATGGCAAAAAGAGCTTTGATAACAGGGATAACCGGGCAAGATGGAGCATATCTTGCAAAATTTCTATTGGAAAAAGGTTACGAAGTTTATGGAACCTACCGCAGGTTATCTACACCCAATTTCTGGAGGTTACAATATCTAGAAATATTCGACAAAGTAAACTTGATCCCAGCGGATCTGGTGGATAGTGCCTCTCTGGTAGAGGCTATTAAAATCTCAGATCCCGATGAGGTGTACCATTTGGCTGCACAGAGTTTTGTCGGAGCATCTTTCGAACAGCCCGTGGCAACTGGAATGATTACAGGTTTGGGCGTTACGAGAATGCTGGAAGCGATAAGGCAAGTAAACCCTAACATCAAGTTCTATCAGGCATCTACGAGCGAGATGTTTGGGGGTAGGAGTGAGAGGCCCTTAAATGAGGAAGATGTCTTCGCACCAGCAAGTCCTTATGCAGCCGCGAAGCTTTATGGCTATTGGTTAACGCGGATTTACAGAGAAGGTTATAACATGTTTTGTTGTAACGGTATTTTGTTCAATCATGAGTCACCTTTGCGGGGGTTAGAATTCGTGACGAGAAAAATCTCTAACGCAGTAGCAAAAATTGCCTTTGGCATAGAAAAAGAAGTTCGTCTTGGTAACTTGGAGGCAAGGAGGGATTGGGGATACGCACCAGAGTATGTTGAGTCTATGTGGCTTATGATGCAACAAAAAGAACCCGATGATTATGTTATAGCTACAGGAGAAACTCATAGCGTCAAAGAATTTGCGGAGAAAGCTTTTGAGGTTGCTGGTTTGGACTGGCAAGAGTATGTTAAGGTTGACAAAAGATTTTTCAGACCCCTTGAAGCGAGTTATCTCCGAGGTGACTCCACCAAAGCCAGAAAAAAACTAGGTTGGAGACCGAGGGTAAAATTTAACGAGCTTGTAAAAATAATGGTGGAAGAAGACCTCAAGAGGTGGGAGAGGTGGTTGAATGGTGAGAGATTTCCATGGGATGCACCTTACTACCCAAATGAAAATAGAATACTATCCCGAACGCTTAAATTCGAAAGGTAGGGGATTTAGTTGACGGTTCAGAAGATTGAAAAAAATGGTAAAGTTTTTGGGTTAATTTTGCGAAAAGGGCTAGAGCCAAAAAAGAGTAGATTTTTTACCCCCCAAGACAACCCTTTGCAGTTAGGGATTATAAAATACAAAAAAGGATACAAAATAAAGCCCCATATTCACAGGCGTTCTAAGAGAGTCATTTACAGTGTGCAAGAAGTTTTACATATAGTGTATGGCAAGGTTAGAGTCATCTTCTACGATGAGAAAGGAGAAAAAATAAAAAGCGCTCTCTTGCGTGAAGGTGATACAGTACTTTTTATTGAAGGGGGACACGCGATTGAGGTTTTGGAAGACTTTAAGGGCATTGAAGTTAAACAGGGACCGTACAGAGGCATTCAAGAAGACAAAAGGTACCTAAAAAATGATTCCAGTCTGTGAGCCGGAATTGGGAAAAGAAGAGCTAAGGAATGTCGTAGACTGTATCAAAAAGAAGATGATCTCTGGAACTGCAGGAAACTATTTAGAAGAGTTCGAAAAAGAGTTCAGTAAATTTTGTGGGGTAAAGTACGGAGTAGCTACAACCAGTGGAACGACTGCACTGCACCTAGCGATAGAATCGCTAGGGATAGGGAAAGGAAGTGAAGTGATTGTCCCAACTCTCACCAATGCAGCAACGGTGTTTGCAATTATCTATAGCGGCGCGAAGCCTGTCCTTGTAGATTCCGAGCCAAAAACATGGAATATAGATCCAGATGGAATAGCGGAAAAAGTAACCAAAAATACGAGGGCAATATTACCAGTTCACCTCTATGGACATCCAGCAGACATGAAACCGATTCTCGACATAGCTGAGGATTATGATTTATACATAATAGAAGATGCCGCGGAAGCACACGGAGCAGAGTACAAGGGGAGAAAGGTTGGAAGTTTGGGTGATGTCGGATGTTTTAGCTTTTATGCAAATAAAATAATCACCACGGGAGAGGGCGGTATGATGGTTACGAACAACAAGAAAATAGCTGAGAGAGCAAAGCTATTGAGGAACCTAGCGTTCTCAAGAAGGAGACATTTTTTGCATCACCATATCGGTTTTAACTACAGGATGACAAACATACAGGCAGCCATAGGTGTCGCACAATTAAGAAAAATAGACAAGTTCATTGAGAAAAAAAGACAAATAGCTAGGTGGTACAATTCTCTACTCAAGAACATTGACGGTATAGCTTTGCCAAGAGAAATGGATTGGGCCAAAAATGTCTATTGGATGTACTCTATCCTGATCGAAGAGGAGTTTGGCATGAGTAGAGATGTGTTGATGAAGAAACTCAGGGAAAGAGGGATTGAAACGAGACCTTTCTTTATTCCAATGCACCAGCAACCAATCTTCAAAAAAATGGGGTTATTCAAAGGAGAAAAATATCCTATCGCTGAAGAATTATCGAAGAAGGGACTTTACTTGCCCTCGGGAGTTGGATTAACGAAAAAGCAGGTCGAATATGTCTGCGATTCAATAAAAGAGATCCACGAAATAGGAGACAAATAATGTGGGGGGCTGTTGAGTGTAAATCAAAGGGGATGGGAGCAAGTGAAACCTCGCTGGAGACAATGCTTAACGCGAATGAAAGGAACAAAGGCTAAGGACGCTCTTATAGATGTTAAATTTGGTGGAGGTTGAAAAGAGCTAAACTAAGAGAGAATCCAGTTGAAATGAAGAAAAATCAAAACCAGTGAAAGGATGAAAGTGGTAATAACCTCAAGAGCAGTATTCCCGTTTCATGGATTTGGAGGTATGGAGAAATATTTCTACAATTTAGCTAAGGGCCTGACGAAACAAGGCATAGATGTCGAAATCGTGACCTCTTTTGATGGAACTGGTAGGAGGGATTGGGTCTACGAGAGGATTAAGTATAGGTTCTTGCCTCCGAATTTTAACAAAAAGCCGTTGATGAGTCTTTGGTACCCTTTTTTTAATCGAAATGTCATGAGATATCTTGAAAAATTGAGGTTCGACATTCTTCACGGAGCTGGTGGGGCTTACCCCTATGTTTTACTTGAATCTAGAAATCCTGTTGTCTTTCAAACATTTGGTTTAGAACCATTTAAATTCAAAGGCCTAAAGAAAGTCTATCACCGTATTCTGACCTATCGCAGAATAAGATTAACCTTGGAATATGCGGATGCTATTGCATCAATTGGGGATTCGCAGATTCAACATATAATTAGTTTATTCAAAGTCTCACCGGAAAAAATTTTCAAGCTACCAGATGGAGTGGATCTGGATTTAATTGACGAATGTATCTCAAACGTAGAGATTACAAGAAAAGATTTAGGAATCCGAGAGACTGATTTGGTTTTAATGAATGTAAATCGCTTAGTGCCACATAAAGGTGTTCCTTTTGTGATAAACGCATTAAAAATATTGAGCAAGCAATTACCCGTGAAGTTAATTCTTGTTGGAACAGGTCCTGAAGAGCAGAAAATAAAAAAGCAGATAAGGAGACTTGAACTAGAGGACAAAGTCATACACTTCAGGAATATACCGGATAAAAAAATGTTTCAATTGTACACCTTGGCTGACATTTCGATTACTCCCGGATTGATAGATGAGGGCATGTACCTGACCATTCTAGAAGCCATGGCCGCAGGAAAACCAATAGTTGCGACCAATGTTTCAACCGATATCTCTGAAGTTGTTATAGAGGGTGAAAATGGATTCCTGGTTTCTCCAACGAATCCGGAAGCGATTGCTAATGCTGTCTTGAAGATTTATGACAAAAACCTCTTCGAAAAAATGGGAAGAAGGTCAAGGGAAATCGTAAAAGATTTTGACTGGAAGATAATTGCTAAGAAGGCGATTGAGAGATACGAGAGACTCGTCAGTCGATGACGACTCTCCTGTGAGGGATTAAAATGAGAATAATGGTCACAATATCAGCGGCGTGGTGCAAGCCTTGGTTCTCGGACTGGCTTAAGTTTATTAAAGACTATGGACATACACCTTTGTTGGTCACCTTTGGGAGAAGTACGGTCTCTAACGAAGTTCTTGAACCCCTTGAGAAGGAGGGCATCGAGTACTTGTATATTCCAGCTGTGCATTTCAAGCAGTCAATCCCCTTGATTTATAGACGATTCGACGTTGATGCAACTATAGGTGCAGAATTTTTCTGGATTTCTACCTTGATGTTCAGGCTAGTATCAACCGGTAACTTTTACACCCGTACATCCGAGAACCATCTAGAGGGCGTACTAAAAAGACACATTGGCTTTTTGAAATTTGCTGTCAAAGTAGCGAACAATCTATTCACGAGAAACATTGTGCGGGTCAAATCGACTAAGGAGTGTTGGGAAAAGCTGGGTCTCAAAAATATAGTCGTGAACCCGCTTGGTGTTAACACAGACGTGTTTAGTTATCGTAGAAATATATTATCCGACGAGCTGAAGATACTATATGTAGGGAGGATTACCCCAGAAAAGGGTCTTGATTACCTCCTGAAAGCCGTTTCATTGCTAGACTTTCCTTACTCACTAACTCTTGTGGGGCGCGGAGAGATTGATCGGTATCGCAGACTTGCCCAAAAGCTTGGGTGCAATGTAACTTTTCTCGGCCAAGTGGAATATCGTAAATTGCCGGAAGTGTATGCAAAACACAATGTGTTTGTTTTGCCGTCAATTACCACACCTTATTGGAAGGAGCAGTTTGGAATGGTTTTACCAGAAGCTATGGCCACCGGAAGAATCGTTATAGGATCTAATTCAGGAGCAATACCAGAGGTTATAGGAGATGCAGGGTTCATCGTTCCCGAAAGAACGGTCAAACCACTAAAGGAAACGTTGGCCAAAATTTATCAAAGTGAAAATACATTTAAGATTATGCCCAAAAAAGCGAGAAAAAGAGTCGAGAAAAACTTTGACCTTCGAAAGAACACGAAGGCTCTTATCGACTTGATTGAAGCCGATTTGAGGAGATGAATTTAAAATAAACCTATCTGAGTCTGAACAATTGGTATATGCCTCTTCAATCGAAGTCATCGGGAATTTCACCTGTGTGTAAGCAACTCGAGGGCATTGCATTGGGATGATGTTGGACAGGTAATTTCATATAAATTTTTCATAGATCCTGATGATTTCTTTGGCTCTTTTTCCCCAATCATATTCCCTCTCAGCGATTTCCCTACCTCTTTTTCCTAGTCTTTTCCTAAAACCTTCATCTTCGACTAATTGGGATATGTATTCGATAAATTGGTCTAAATCGTTCGGATTCGCCAACAGTCCAGCATCTTTGACTATATTTTTGACTTCCTCAAAGTTGTAACTGACTATTGGCTTTCCCGAGGCCATATACTCGAACAGCTTTATGGGACACCACCAAAAACCATAATCTTCCAAAGTCTTGTACCCCGAGATATCGAAAGGGGCTATAAGAATATCAGAACTGGCCAATATTTTGGGGATTCGCTCGCTTTTCATGGGGCCGGGCAACATCACCTTGTCTCCCAATCTTTTGCACGCACATTTAACAGTACTATACATGGGTCCCCCGCCTACTAGAAGAAACTTAGCATTTCTGTGCCTGCTAAGGAGCTTTTCAGCAATTTTAGGTATTTGATGAAGCCCGTGCCATCTTTTAAAAGCGCCGACGAAGGTAATCAAAACCTCATCCTTGGATGCGTACTTATTTCTTAGTCTCCAAGAAAATTTATCAGGGCCAAATTTACGAATGTCGACGCCGTTCGGAACCACGAAAATGGGCTTATTGGCGAACTTAGATATGATTCTCCTCAACGTGTAAGTTTGGGTTATTATTGCATGGCATTTCTTAAACTGAAATTCACGAACCCACCTAGCCACAAATCTCACTAGCCTGTTGTCTATCTCCTCAACCAAGGGACTGTTTACCTCCAAAATGTACGGCGTGCGTATACCTCTGAGGATGTGCAGCGACCAAATGTTGAGGGGCGCTAATCTTTCATGGATTAGATCATATTTCTTGACATCTTTCTTCACCTTGCAGTAACTCAGAGGGAGGCAGAGCGCATCGCTTAAAATGTCCTTTTTCGTTAGAAAGGGAAATCTCACGTACTTAATTGTTCGATTATTCTCCTTCTGATCAGGCAACAGGAATCTTTTAGGCGATTTCACGTACACCGTTATGCTTGCTCCCTGCTTGGCGATGTTCTTCGTTATCTCGTCTACGTGAACATAGCCTGCATGGGGCGCAGGAAATTTCTCGTTGAATGCAAAGTACGCGATGTTCATGCTGATCCATCAACACAGTACCCTATTATACGTTGAAAAGCCTCCTCAACTCTACTTGCAACACTATCTCGAGCAGACTCCTTTCTCATTAACCCATTTTATTCGCGAGAGCTTTGAGTTCAACGCTTTTGCTTCAGCCTTGTTTTAGGATCTCATGCAATTAGTTAGAAGGGCTGTCTTCTCTCTCTACCAATTCGTATCAATGCCTGGAATGTCTGACACGATTACTGTCGTCCGCGTGATGTCACGCTTGATAATCGGTCTCTCCTTCGGCGGGCAAAATTAAAACGTGATAAGATTTAAAAAATAGCGCTCTTCTTCTCTTTTTGACCCTCCATCCATCTTTTATCGCAAAAATCCTAAAATAATATTATAATATTTTCCTAAAGCACATCTTCCCAATTTCTCTTGCTTATTCATCTGTTTTGAGACAAGATGAAGTAACTAACCCCTAGAGCATTCTCCAAGTTCTCCAACCCATATAGCATCTTCATCGTTCCTGCGGTTTTTTACCCCCATCTGATGTGGTTCCAGAGCTGGGCTTAGATCTAGGGTCCCCCAAAGTGGAAGGGGGGTTCACGAACACGAAGATTGCATAGAAAACACGCAGGAAGAAACTAAAGCCGAAGCAATGAGTCTACCCCCGAAAACCTAGTACTAACCTTAACGGTGTCTTGCAAAATTTGACATTCAGATTCTAAGCCAAACAAGATGGGAGCCCATAGAATTTTCAGAAACTACTCCAAAGGTTCAAAGAAAGAACTAACTGAAAACTCGTTTCAAACCTTTTAGCTAATTGCCAGATTCTCTCTTATGAGAAACTTTGGATCGAAACGAGGCCCCTTAATCTCTCCCCAATTATCCGCATAGGAGAAGCGTGAGTCGCTATCAGCAAAAAGTCATCTTCGGGTCTGGGAGGTGTGGGACTTTTGATTCCTCTGAGTTCTTCGAACATCCTATACTTTGAGAATCTCATAAGCGTCGGCGGGCTATCATCGCTTAGGGAGTACAGCTCATGTACTATCTTTTTCCCACAAAGCACCGCTTCAGAGAAACTTACGGCACAAGTTCGCCAAGCCAGAATATCGTTCCTTGCTAACTCAACACAATCTGGTGTCTCTCAGGTCAAAGGGATCAACCAGGTTTTTGAGAACAGCGCGATCCGGCGGCTAAAGGTAAACCATTCGTCTAGGTCTTGACTCAACAACTTCGTCTCACGCTATCCTCTTGACATCCACCGTTCACCCACCAGGTATCGGGCAAGGCCATAGAGAAAACCGACTCCACCCACCACATCAAGTACTGGAATCGAAAGGAAAAGTTTTGATTTTCTTCTAAGAGCTTCGAATATCGAGATGAAAAGTCTAATCACAAATGGAGCTGCCAAAACTAAGAACCAAGGAGAAATTACTACCAGTATTAGCGAGACTAGCGAAATGGGCCAAAACCCTTTGGCTGCTATTTCAACCAATTCTCGAAGGGAGGCCTTCGACTCTTCCGACCTGAGATAAAGTAGCGAGGTTCGCCCATACCACGAGAGCTGTTTGAAGTATTCCCGGAAAGAGTGGGAACGGTGGTAGTAAAACACCGATTTTGGCTCCAAAACTACCTTTTTCTTTGGATTCCTCTCAAGATATTCCCCAAACTTCCTCCAAAACGCCCGATCCTCGCCGAAACCCAGCAAGGGGAACCCCCCAAGTTGTTCGAATACCGCTCTTCTAATGAAGTTAGCATGGAACTCCGCTCTCTTACCTGAATCGAAGAGCTTAGTGGTCCAGAGTTCTCTGACACACGAGATGATTTTTTCAACCAAGCTATCCTCGATTATCTCACCTTTACACTTCACGCCCACAACGTTTTTGTTCCTGAAGTGCTTCACTGCGTTAGAGATGAAACCTTCTCCGACTTTTTCCACATCTCCATCGAGAAAACATAGAATTCTTCCGTTTGCGTGTTTTGCCCCTTGGTTCCTCGCGTTTGCTGGACATTTATCTCCGCTTTCTTGAATCACTTTAGCCCCCTTTTCTTCAGCAATCTTCTTGGTTCGGTCGGTGGAGCCTCCATCTACGACTATGATCTCTTTTGGGCAGGGATCGCTTTGGAGAGTCTCGATGAGACTCCCAATGGTTTTCTCCTCGTTCAGTACGGGGATTATAACAGAAACGCTAAGAGGTTTCACACGCTCCATACAGTCTAACACCTCTAACCATTTTTATGTCTTTGAAGCCGTATCTTTCAGCAAGCTCCTAGGCCTTCCGAAACAGCATATGACGGTGATCCGTTTCAACGTCAGTCTAAATATCTGAGGGTTAATTGCTAAACTATTTTTTCGTCGGGCAACAGATGCTCGTGACCATCTTCGAGAACAAGGCTAGTTCGAGGTGTGCTCTATTGGCTTCCCTAAAACATGACATCGAATCGCTCTCCGTTTGAACCTCTTCGTCCGCGTAAATCACTTCAATACTTTTCTTTAGTTAGTTCTTTCACCTTTTTGGCTTGAATATGGGCTAGGGTAGGCTGGTTCCCTGCTGGAGTCCCGATCGAGCACATGCCTGTCTCCCGCACCTGGCACTAGCCAATATCATCTTCCTGCGGTTGCCCATTTTTACCAAGGGAAAATGTGTATAATATTGTTAATTTGACCGATTTTTGGTTCTATAGGTCTTGGTCACCTCTCGGTAATTTCTCGGCAGTCCTGACCAGCCATCTAGGCATCGGCAATATCCGTGCTATGAGTTCTAGATCGTCCTTCGTAACCGCCCTCGTCGCCAAGATCCACATCCCGTAGAACATTAGGCTTGGGATCATAACCGCGAATGCTTCTGGCCAAGGGGACAGCACCAAGACAGATTTGAGTCCGAAAATGACGAGTAGCGTGAGCATCCCTCCGGCCACAGTTTTGAGCAACGGTAAAACTGGGACGGAGAATCTGACGAACTTCCGGCCATAATGGAACATCAGGACGAGACCCAGCACGTATGCGGAGAAAGTCGCTATTGCTGCTCCCTTAATTCCGTACAAGGGGATTAACGCCAAGTTCCCGGTGAGGTTCAGGCAGGCCATGGCACCGACCACTTTCGTGTTGATGACCGGCTTTCCTATTCCATTCATGGTGCTCGCCAAGATGGCAAATATAGTATGAGCGATTGCAGCCCCGGCGAGGATTCGGAGGGCCGTTGTCCCCGGTAGGTATTTTGAACCGAACAGCAGGCGGATGACTATTTCGGGGAATGCTATGAAGATGAGCGCAGGGGGGATGATTAGAATAAATGAAAATTTTGTCAGGAAGTGTAACGCCCTCCTTAGAAGCTCGTGCTCGCGCCTCGCCCAGAGTTCAGATATCATCGGAAAGAGAACCGTCACAAGAGGGGTGGAAAGGTACCACAGGATACGGGCGGCAGGCTGCGCGGTCTGGTAGAAGCCGACTTGCTTGGAAGATAAGAAGCCTGCGATCATCAGGGTATCCATGTAGCCAATAATGAGTCCTCCAAGCCCACCGATGAAAACGGGTAGTGCAAACGCGAAGAGCTTTTTGATCAGATTTCTCTTGAGTGTAGCTCTTGCCTTGAGGACTTGAGAATAACCCCTCCGGAAGAGGAAAAACCCGAGAACTGCCACGATCAGGGAGCCAAGCAAATACGCATAGGCCGCTCCTTCTATGCCAGTGCCGAGCATGCCAACGAGAAGGATCGCCCAGATTAAAGTGAAGAAAATTTCAAGACTCACCAGTGCATAGGCTGGCATGTTCTGAAAGCCTTGGAATGCCGCCCTGAGAGTGGCGGGGAAAAGTGCCACAAAGAACCAGATGCTCAAAATCTTGATCACCAGCGAAGCCCGTGCCATCCCTATGACGGCCCGGTCGGCAGGGGTGGAGAGCATGAGGGTGATTCGGTCAGAGAGCCAGAACAACATGGTCGCGACCAGAAATGCGAAGATCACCTGAAAGAGAAGGGTAAATGCTATGGAGGATTTTATCTCACTGAACTGCCTGCGGAGCTTGAACTCTGGAATGTACTTTACTAGGGCCCAGCCCAAGCCCAAACCGCGGAAGAGGGCGAAGAACGAGACCAGTGCGGCACTCGCGTAAAAAAATCCATACTCTTCGACGCTGAAGGAGCGTGCTAAGACTATACGTAACAGGAAAGCCGCGAGGCCTGATGCGACGAGCGCAGCGAAGACCACAGCGCTCCCCTTGACCAAGCGCCTAGCATAAACCTTGGGCTCGAGGTTTCCCGTCAAGTTTCTCCCGCACGGCACGGTTTACAGAAATCTATGAGGCTGGATAAAATAGCGTCTTGGATTAACCTTCTTTCTGGAAAAGTCGAGGTGAATTTGAATCAAGGCTTGTCAAGCTTTCCATATCTTTTTTATTTCTTCGGGAGAAACCCGCTCAGGCTTGGCGGTGCGTTTTGGGTTCCCAACTCATAATCTCCTCAAGCCTTTTCTTCGGTTTTTCCAACTTCTTTAAAACAAGAAGGTTTCCCTTCCTTTCTAGAGCGACTGCATCACCCCTGCTCAGGCCGAGTTCCTCCAGCAAGTACTTGGGTATCACAATTCTCTCCCTCTCATCGATGGTCGATTTTCCCATCAAGTAAAATGGGATAATCTTTGAATTCGTTGGTTTTCGTCGGTGGCAAAATTGAGTGCCCCGGGCGGGATTTGAACCCACGTCGCAGCCTCGAAAGGGCTGCATGATTGGCCGGGCTACACTACCGGGGCTCCACACAAAAATCCTTGGCCGCCGTTAAATGCGAGTTCAGTGCAGGGGAGGCAGCATGGCATGAACCAGCAGCAGAGGTCCAGCAGCCCAGAGGGCTAGGGAGATGCCGGTGGGCGGTTCCTGTACCAGACCCCACGCCATGGAGAAACAAATTTTGATCAGCCTCATGAGAAACCGCCTCCCAGCTCTTAGGTGAACTAACCCTCCTCCGTTCCGCTTCGATTCTCCGGGATGGGAGCCTTAAGGGCAATAAAAAGCTTTTGCTGCGGGGGACTTTGCCCGTCGAGAATTAATGCCCTTAGAGGTTTTTCTGATGATCGGGGTGAGGTGCCCCAGGTGCGGCGGGAGGCTCAGGCGCTGGGTGGAGGGCGACAAGGTGACCGAGGACGCGTACTGGGTTGCCTGCAAGTGCGAGAAATGCGGGTACATTTTGAAGATCAAGCATGTCGATTGATTCCTACAAGCCCTAGAGGGCTTCTGTAACGCCTCCCGGCCCAAGGTTTCCATCGCGGGCGGCGAGGAGCAGGACCGAGACATCCAAGAGAGCGTTCTTTCCCCAAGGTTGGGGAACAGTCAGCAGAAGGAGGGAGACAGCGAGGGAGAGACAGAGGAAAAAGAGGGGGAGAGGGATCAGGAAGAAGAGGGATCCGGCTGCCATCGGGAGATAGGCCGTCTCTGGAAACGCGCCCATAAAGCACTGGGAGAGAGCGCAGAGGAAAAGAATGTTCCTCTATTTTTCTCCCTCCTCTTCTGGCCTTGGTTGCGAAAATCGTGCCCGCCGCCCCTCCTACCGCCAGCCCCAGATGCGAACCCGAGACGCGGAGTGACCCGTTTCCTGCCGCCTCTTCTTATGGGTCAAAGATTTTTGAGGGAACCCAAGCTAGACACGGGCACGGATCACGTCGACAACTAAGGTGAAATTTGCGTTTTCTAAAAAACAGATTTATATAAATTTGTTTTCTAAGTAAACGTGGAAGCGAAACTGAGAGAGGTGCTCAGCTCCTGGCTGGAGCGAAGACTTCCCGAGCTAATCGAGAGAGAATACCCGGTTGAGCCATCGAAAAGCATCATCGCTGTAATCGGGCCCCGCAGGGCTGGCAAGACCTACTTCTTGTTCCAAGTGGCGAAGTCGCTGCTGGAGCGGGGTTACGCGAAGGAGAACGTAGCGTACGTGGATTTCGAGGACATAAGGCTTAGGGCGCTCAAGGACGAGGATTACGGGGCTTTCATCAAGGTCCTGCACGAACTCTTCAGGGAGCGTGAAGGGAAGATCGTTTTGCTGCTCGACGAGGTCCAGAACCTTCAGCACTGGCAGGAGTGGGTGAGAACCCTGCACGGATCCGGACGATACTACATCTACATCTCGGGCTCCACAGCGGAGCTGTCCGCTAGAGAGGTCTCTACCGGGCTCCGCGGGCGATACATCTCTCGGCTGATCTTGCCCCTCTCGTTCAGGGAGTTTCTGAGGTTCAAGGGGTTCAGCCCGCAACCCGTGGATGCGCCGGAGACCAAGGGCAGGGTGCTGGCGCTGCTGAGGGAATACCTGAGGTTTGGGGGCTTCCCAGAGGTGGTGGTGGAGGAGAGGGAGGAGAGAAAAATCGAGTTGCTCCGAACCTACCGGGAGACCATCTTCTACCGGGACGTGGTGGAGCGTTGGAGGGTGAGGGACGTATCGTCGCTGGAGGCCTTCCTCAGGATAGTGATGGAGTGCTTCGGCAGGTACCTCTCCCTCTCGAAGGTCGAGCGGTTTTTCAAAAGCCTCGGGGTGAGGAAGAGCAAGCGCACCCTGGCCAACTACCTGGGCTATCTGGAGAGCGCGTTCTTCCTCTTCTGCGTGGAGAAGTTCGGCTACAAGACGAAGGAGCGGGTTATGCAGCCGAGAAAGGTCTACCCGGTGGATTCCGGCTTCTGCAGGCTCGTGCCCAAGTTCTCGGAGGAGCTCGGCCCGCTGATGGAGATGGCGGTGGCCAGGGAGCTCTTCAGGCGGAGGTGCGTCCTTCCGGATTTCGACTTCTTCTACTGGAAGGACTACCGGGGGAGGGAAGTGGACTTCGTTGTGAGGGAGGGACTCAAGATAAGGCAGCTCATCCAGGTGAGCTGCGTTTCGGACCCCGACGAGGCCGAGGAGGGGCTGGAGGCGATGTGCGACGCCGCCCGGCAGCTCAAGTGCGGGGATTTGCTCTTTCTCACGTGGGATTGGGAGGGACAGCGGAGGGTGCGCGGGAAGCGGGTGAGGTTCGTCCCGCTCTGGAAGTGGTTGCTGCGCGAAGCCTGAT
>CAYYWO010000002.1:0-60198 GCA_964474885.1 Hadarchaeota archaeon (SeqCode) | reverse complement strand
GGGAAGCGGGTGAGGTTCGTCCCGCTCTGGAAGTGGTTGCTGCGCGAAGCCTGATCCGGCCGATCCTTGGACATCCGGCAGGGGCACGGGACGCGGGTAGGGGACGACTAGGTTGCGGGGAGCGGGAGCGCTCGGCTTCCCCGGCAGCTCACCGTCGTGATGCTAACGGTTCAATTGATCCCACCTGGTCTGCACCAATTTGCTTATTTTATTCGTCATTTTCCTCACTTCCCGAAAAAATGGGAAATAGGTTCTGAACCCAAACTGCTGGTGGACCCAGCGGGATTCGAACCCGCGACCTCTCGCTTGCGAAGCGAGCGCTCTACCACTGAGCTATGGGCCCATCAATTTCTTTTTTCTTTTTTGACTAACTCTGCTCCTGGCTCCCCCGCTTTCAACTCGGGACATGCCGAACCCTCAGCGGGACGCTAGATTGATTCAGAGGTCGCCAGCGGGGACTTACAGAAATTAAATCCCCAGACGAGGGAATGATGAGGGCACTGGTATACGTCCGAACCCAACCCGGTAAGGCATTGAAGCTCGTGGACAAGATCAGGAAGATCCAGGGAGTCCAGGAAGTCTACGCTACCACGGGGAGGTTCGACCTGGTCGTCCTGGCCGAGGCGGAGGACACGAAAGCCCTGGCGCAGATGGTGGTGGACAAGATCCAGCGAACGGGAGGGGTCCTGAGCACGGAGACGTCAGTTATCGTCGAGTAGCTCGCACTCCCGGGGATCCTTATCCTTCAGCCGGACGAAAGAGGGGGCCCGGAGCTTTCTGTCCTTAGTTATCTCTAGGTACTTCACCTCGCAGACCAGCTCGGGTTTCACCCACCTGACCTCGTAGGGGGGCTCAGCCTCAACGGGCTTCGGTCCGCGGATCCCATCCAGCTTCCTCTTCAGCTCCCTGAGGATCGGCTCGCTGAACCCCGTCCCGACCTTCCCCAGGAAGGTGAGCTTCCCGTGCTCGTACGCGCCGATCACGAGCGCTCCTAGGTAATCCTCCCTCCACCCCTCACCGGGGGTGTACCCCAGGATCACGCAGTCCATGGTCCTCGTTCGTTTTATCTTGAGCCAGTCCCGGCTCCTCTTGCCCAGCTGATAGCGGCTTTCGGCCCTCTTCGCCATGATCCCTTCCCAGCCCTCCTCCGTCATCCTGCTGAAGAGCAGGGTGCCGTTCTCGGTCACGTGCCTCACCAGGAAGATCTCCTCCCCCTCGTCCAGGATTTCCGCAAGCCTCTTCTTCCTCTCGGCCAGCGGCGAGTCTATGAGGGGCTCTCCGTTCAGGTAGATCAGGTCGAAGCAGGCGAAGGATGCCGGGTAGATCTTGGACAGGAAGTCAGCCTTCCCCTCCGTCTGCTCCCTCGTCTGGATGAGGTTGAAGTCAGGTTTCCCTCCTCGGAGCACGACGATTTCCCCGTCTATTATCGCCTCCCTCGCCCTGACCCTCTGCCTGATCCCTCCGAGCTCGGGGTAGCGCCTGGTTATGTCCACGAGCCGCCTGTTCTGCAGCCTCAGCCTCTCCCCGACGAAGGCAAGGCACCTCGTGCCGTCGAACTTCGGCTCGAAGACCCAGTCTGGGGAGTCGAAGGGGCGGGCTGCAGGGTAGGCTAACATGGGCTTCAACTTGGCCTCCATCCAGTTGAGCCCCTTCAAGTTGCCTGGGCCTTCTTCTTTTTCTTTATCTCCTGAATGGAGGCCTCCAGGGCCTTCATGAGGTCAACTGTGGCCTTCACCTCTTTAGCACGCGGGATGGGGACCAGCTGCCCCTCGGCCTTCTGCTTGGCGAGCTGGAGGACGGCCTCCCTGTACCTGTCCTTGAACTGCTCGGGCCTGAACTCACCCGCGAGCTGCTCGATCAGCATCTGCGCCATCTTGAGCTCCTGCTCCCTGACCACGATCACCTTCTTGAGGTTCTCGAGCTCCTGCGGGTTCAGCAGTTCGTCGGAGTAGTGCAGGGTGACCATAAGCAGGGCATTTTGGTAGGCCCGGATCGCCACGACGTGCTCCTTGTTCCGCATGACCACCTTACCTATCGCGATCTTCCCGGTGCGGGACAGGATCTCCCTGAAGAGGGTGTAGGCCTTCTCCCCACCCTCCTCCGGTTCCAGGAAATAGGAGGTACCGAAGTACAGGGGATCTATCTCCCCCGCATCCACGAATGCCTGGATCTCGATCATCCTCAGCGTCTTCAGCTGCAGCTTTTGGAGCTCCTCATCCTCTATCAGCACAAGAGTGTCCGGCGTGAGGGGGAACCCCCTGACGATCTCTCTCAGCGGCACCTCCCTGTTGCAGTGGGGACACCATCTCTTGTTCTGCAGGGGAGTCTTGCAATCCCTGTGGACCAGCCTGAACGCTACCCTCTTCTCACGGACGGCCGGGTAAACGCGGATGGGGATGTTTACCAGACCAAAAGATAGGCTCCCCTTGAAGATGGCCTTCGGCATCTAATCCCTAGGACTGCCCGTCTATACCTTTTTGAGTTCGAGAGTGGTTTTGAGCTTCTCCTTCAGGTTCCTCCCTTTTTCCGTGAGGGCGAAACCTGCCTGGCTCCTCCTCACCAGCCCCTCCTTCTGCAGCCGGTCCAGGATGTGCTTCAGCAGCCAGCACTCCAGTTTGGAGGCCTGGAGGAGCTGGAGGGGGGTTACCTCCTCTTCCTCCGAGATGAGCCTGAAAACGAGTTCTGCATTCTTGTTTCTATCCAGCCACTGGAGCTCCTCCACCATTACTTCGACCAGTACTGGGAGTTCAGGAGCTCGCTCTTCTCCCGGAGCTTGGAGAAGATGTAGTCCTCCAGCCTCTTGAGCTCTACAGGGTCCCTGATGCCGAGCTGTCGCTGTAGCCTTTCCAGCCTGGGTGCGATGTGGATTTCAAAAACCATCTTTATGTCATCTTCCGTCAGCGGACCATCCCTAACCTTGTCCTCCAGGGCTTGGTAACTTCTTACCAGCAGGTGGTCCACCTCGTACATTCTCTTTTACCGGACCCTCTCAAAAAAGGATGGACGTTTTCGAGGCGATCAGAGAGAGGCGGAGCATCCGGAGCTTCAGGCCCGACCCTATCCCCGAGCAGCACGTGCAGAAAATTCTGGAGGCCGCCTGCCTAGCCCCCAGTGCTGGGAACTGCCAGCCCTGGGAGTTCGTCTTGGTCAGGCACCCGGAAAGGAAGCGGGCCCTAGCCGACGCCGCCTTGGGGCAGGAGTTCATAGCGGAGGCGCCGCTGGTGATAGTCGTTTGCGCCAATGTATCCAGATCCGCCTGGAGGTACGGGGAGCGGGGGAAGAAGCTCTACTGCATCCAGGACACCGCTGCCGCGGTTCAGAATATTCTGCTTGCTGCCCACGCTTTGGGATACGGCGCGTGCTGGGTGGGCGCCTTTCTGGACGAAGAAGTGGCTCGCGTGATAAATGCTCCTGAGAACGTCAGGCCGGTTGCAATCATCCCGATAGGGAAGCCAGCTGAGAGGCCTGCCCGGCCTAGGAGGCTGCCGCTTTCGCAGGTCTGCCACGAGGAGCACTTTTGATCTCGGCGCCCCCTCCGACCCTGCACGATAGGACCTTCTCCCTGCCCAGGACCTCGACCAAGCCCCTCTTGACGCGGGGCATTTTCTTTTGCGGAACGAAGCAGAAGATCCCGCGACCGAGCATGATCTGGCTGGCTAGGACCCCCTCCCTCCGACAGACTCTGATCAGCCCTTCCAGCTCCCGATCGAGCAGGCCCAGGCTCTTCGAGAACTCCAAGCTGGCCTCCATGGCTCGCCCAAGCGTGGGCCTAGCCAGAACCTTCCTCAGGGCTCTCCCCCCAAGGGCCCTTGCCTTCCTCAGGAACTCCTCATCTCTCAGCAGGTCTTTTGTGCAGATTGGGCCCAGATTGGCGCAGAGGATCCTCACCTTGCCCGTCCTCAGGCGCCTCCATTTCCCATAAGGAGGTGCCCCAGCTCTTGTCGTGACGACGACGCCGCCTAAGGATTGGGGGCCAACATCCCCCAGACCCGTCCGGCAGGTCACTTCAGCCTCGTGGGCAATCCTCACAAGCTCTCTCTTACGCGCTTTCAGCCCGAGAAGTCTTGCTGTAGCTAGGGCAGTTCCTAGAGCGAAGGCTCCGCTCGCACCAAAACCGGAACCTAATGGAACCTGGCAGTAGTGTCTTATGCGAACTCGGACCCCCAGCCTCCTTAGGACCCAGCCCGTCGGCTCGATCTCGGCTTCTCTATCGTTCAGGTAGATCCCATCCCCATTCTCCGCGCATGTCCAGACCCCCAAAGACAGGCAGGGGCCGAAGTTTCTAGATCCCGTCCGGTAGGGGGAGGGGGAGATCACCGGTTGGAAGAAGCCGGAGACGTGGCCCGGAACGAAAGCCCAACACTTCACTTCCGCTTGGCTATTTCATCGATGATGAGCCTCGCCAGGTATCTTTTCGATCCCCTCTCCTTCCGGTAGCCGGTGGGGGTTATGATGAGGACCTCGTTTTCATCCGAGGCGAAACCGACGCCTTCCCTCCCCACATCGTTGGCCACCACGATGTCAAACCCCTCCTGCAGCTTGGCCCTTCCAGCCTCCAGCAGCTGGGAGTCCGTCACTCGGTACTCCGCCTTGAAGGCGACCAGCACCGCATTTGGGAGGAGTTCCCTCGCGCCCGCACTCACGCGGGGGGCAGGCACGAGCTTCAGCTGGTACTCTTGATCAGCTCTGAGCTTCTTCTCGGCCCTCCTCTCGGGTTTGAGATCCTGGGGGGCGGCAGCGAAGATCACCGCATCGGCCCCCTTCAGCATCCCCTCCCTGGCGGCTCGGGCCATCTCCTCCGTCGTCCTGACCCTGATGACCTCCACGTTCTCCGGGGGCTTCTCAGTCCCCGGCCCGTAGATGAGCACGACCCGGGCCCCCCTGTCCCTGGCTTCCCTTGCGAGCTCCACCCCCATTTTTCCGGAGCTCGCATTCGAGATGAACTTCACGTCGTCGATCGGCTCGTGGGTGGGGCCGGCGGTCACTATGATTCTCTTCCCCTGGAGGTCCCTCGGTCTCAGCAGGCTGGCGACATAGTCAGCGATCTCCTCGGGTCCGGGGATCTTGGCCTTCCCCTCCTCGATCTTTGGCCTAAGAACGTGCAGCCCCCCTTCTTCGAGTCTCCGCAGGTTCTCCTGAACGAAAGGGTTCCTGAGCATGGACTCCGCCATGGACGGGACGATGACCAAGCGCTTCTCCAATCCCAGGGCTGCACAGACAGTGGCCGTCACCACGTTGTCACAGATCCCGTTTGCGATCTTTCCAATGGTGTTCGCGGTGGCTGGGGCGACAACGATGATGTCCGACCAGTCCGCCAGCCGCAGGTGCTCCAGGTGCCCGCTCATCCCGCAGATGACTTCCTCTCCAGTAGCCCAGTGCATCAGCTGGGTGGATACCATCTCAAGGGCCTTTTCGGTCATGGCGCACCTAACTTGGGCACCCCTCCGCATGAGCTCCCTGGCGAGCCGAGGAGCCTCGGAAGCCGCCACACTGCCGCAGATGCAGAGCAGGATCCGCAGATTCTCCAGCTCCCGCCCTCTACTTCCTACGATCTTCTTTGAGGGATGCATCGCTAAATTGACTTAACCATTTTAGCATGGTTTTCCCGAGCCTTTCGAGGTTCGCCGCGGAGACCTTTTCAGGCAAATCATCGGCGGCGTCCTCATGGGGGGCATCGGACCGTATCAGACAGAGGGGGCTCCGGAGTGGCGGGGGGCCCGCGTTCGGAAGGTTGAGTTTTCTCGAGAGCTGTGTCCCCCTTTCCTGCACGATGAGTTTTCCCTTCCCGATCCTCTCCAACCAGATCACGGTCTTACCTTGGAAGATCCGGCAGAGCTCTCTGAGCCCGGCCCTTCGTCTCTCCCCCGCTCCAGCGGCAGCGAAGATCACCCCCTCTTTATGACGCTCACATAGCTCGAGGAGCAGGGCTAAGCCGGAGGCATCGGTGGCACCCGGGGAGCGGGATCTCTTGGTGAAAAACGAGAGCAGAGGAGCAACCACCAGGAGGGGGAAGAAGTTCCACTCTATGAGGAAAAACCAGAGCGCGACCAGAAGAGAGCTCAGAGGGAGGTAAAGCTTAAGGATCCCGACTGGAGGGACGGGTCCTGAGTCGAGCTGGGCACCTATCACGATCTTCGGCTTTCTCCATTGGGACGCCGAGACAATGACGGACCTTCCCCTTCTGGTGGCGAGAAAAACCGTGGCAGCCAGCCATGTGACCAGGCAAGCAGTTCTCGAAAAAAAGGCCAGGACGGGAGGGAGGAATAGGCACGGGAGCCATCTCTCAGGCTTCCAGAAGATGAAACGGTGAGTTTTGGTCTTTAATCCCGCTTCGGCGAACCGGCTCCTGACGTATTCAGAGGCGAGCCTCTCGGCCTCCGAACCGGCTGGCCTGGGCCCTATGGAGTAGCAGAGTTCGTCTAGGTGCTGGAAAATCCTCTTGGTCTCGAACTCCCTCTCCATTTCTAATCAACTGCTGGCGGGAAGAGCTATTTATGGAGAACACATGATATTAGGATTCAAGGCGAGGTGTTTGGTTTGAAGTTAAAGGAAAAGATTGAGAAGTTTGGGGGAACGACTACTGTAGGTGTTGCCTGCACGGATGGGACGGTTCTGGCATGCGACTCCAGGGCAACCGCCGGTCACGTGGTGGCCAGCAAGGAGGCCAGGAAGATCTACGCAGTGACGGACAGGATAGCGGTGACCATAGCGGGAGCGGTTGGGGATGCCGAAAAGCTAGTGGAGCTCCTGCAGGCGGAGGCGAGACTGTACAGGGTCGTCGAGGGCAGGGAAATCGAGGTCATGCCCCTCGCCAGGATAGCCTCTCGCGTGCTGAACTCCCAGTACCTCTTCCCCTACATCGTGAACCTGCTGCTGGGCGGCTACGATTCGAAACCGAGGCTGGCGTTTGTTGACTTGGACGGGACGGTGACGGAGGAGCGGATGGCTGCCACCGGGTCCGGCTCGCCCGTCGCCTACGGCCTGCTCGAGAGGATGTTCAGGGAGGATATGGAGGTCTCGGAGGCCCTGCCCCTGGTCGTTCAGGCAGTTCGTGTGGCCATGAAGAGGGACATCGCAACCGGGAACGAAATCCGGGCGGCCGTCATAACAGATGAAGGGGTCAGGCTTCTCTCGCCTGAGGAAATAAAAAAGCTCTGTTAGGTCCGGCATGACGGCGGACGAAATGCTGAAGGGGATTAGGCAGGCGTTGAAGGAAGAGTACGATCTCCTGCCCTCCATCTCCAAGGTGGACGTGGAGGGACCCACCATCGTTTTCTACTGCAAGGATTTCACGGCCTTCGTCGAGAACGCGGGACTCGTGAGGGAGCTGGCCAAGAAGTTCAGGAAGCGCATCTTGCTCAGGCCGGATCCAAGCCTCCGCTTGGAGGAGCGGAAGGCGGAGGAGGAGATAAGGCGGATAGTCCCCGCGGAGGCGGAGATACGCTCGCTCGAGTTCAACGAGGAGCTAGGGGAGGTCATCATAGAGGCCGTCAAGCCCGGGATGGTGGTGGGTAAAGAGGGGGTGATCTTCAGGGAGATACTGGGCAAGACGGGGTGGGCGCCTAGGGTCGTGAGGGCGCCGCCCATCAGATCAACCTTCGTCGACCACCTGTACAGGTCGCTCAGAGCGGATCTCGAAACTAGGAGATCGGTCTTGAGGAAGATAGGCAGGAGGATCTACCGGGGCCGCGCCTCCAAGCAGGAGTGGGTGAGGGTAACCTTTCTGGGAGGCTCGAGAGAGGTGGGGAGATCTGCGGTGCTTCTCCAAACCCCTGAGAGCAGGATCCTGCTGGACTGCGGTGTGAACGTAGCCTCCGAGGAGAAGGCATATCCGTACATGGATGTCCCCGAGGCAGATCTGCGCCAGATAGAGGCAGTGGTCCTCTCCCATGCGCACCTGGACCACTCGGGTTTCGTCTTCTCCCTCTTCCGGTACGGGTACGAGGGACCGGTTTACTGCACCCCTCCGACCAGGGACCTAGTCTTGCTCCTGGGCTCGGACTACCTGAAGGTATGCGAGGAGCAGGGGAGGGAGCCCCCGTTCGGGAGGGATGAGATGAGGGCCTTCCTGACCCACTGCATAACGCTCAACTACGGGGAGGTGACGGACATCTCCCCAGATGTCAAGATAACCTTCCACAACGCCGGGCACATCCTGGGGAGCTGCGTCACACACCTGCACATAGGCGAGGGGCTGCACAACTTGGTTTACGCCGGGGACATAAAGTTCGAAAAGACGCGCCTCTTTCTCCCGGCAGCCAGGATCTTCCCTCGGGTGGAGACGCTGATAATGGAGAGTACCTACGGGGGGCCCGAGGACGCTCACCCGCCACGGGACCAGGCGGAGGCCGAGCTCATCCAGACCACCAACTCAACCTTGGAGCGGGGCGGAAAGGTGATCATCCCCGTTTTCTCGGTGGGCAGGTCCCAGGAGATCATGCTGGTCTTTGCTGATGCGTACCAGAAGGGTCTGTTCGAGGGCAAGGTCTACCTGGATGGCATGATCTGGGATGCCACGTGCGTGCACGCCCTCTATCCCGAATATCTAAACCCCGAGATCAGGGAGCAGATCCTCTCAGAAGACTCGAACCCCTTCCGGGCGCCTATCTTCGAGAGGGTGGAGGGGCCCGACCACCGGCAGGCCGTAATCAAATCGGATGAGCCCTGCGTGATCCTGTCCACCTCGGGTATGATGACTGGCGGGCCTGTGCTGGAGTACTTCAAACACTTGGCGGAGAACGAGAGGAACAGCCTGATCTTCGTCGGCTATCAGGCGGAGGGCTCCTTGGGTAGCAGGATCCAGAAGGGATGCCCCGAGGTCCCCATGCCGGAGCCGGGTGGCAGGATCAGGGGCGTCAAGGTGAAGCTGCAGGTGAAGACAATCGAGGGGTTCAGTGGCCACTCAGATCGCTCCCACCTGATAAACTGGGTGAAGAGGATGAGGCCCAAACCCAGCAGGGTGATATGTTGCCACGGTGAGGAATCGAAATGCCTCAGTCTGGCTTCTGCCATTCACAGGATACTCTCCGTCGAAACACGCGCGCCCTACAACTTGGAGACAATAAGGCTCAGGTGATTAGGAGCTCTCTTTTACCTGGATGATACACAACCTAGGGGTTGCGATGATTTTTTCCGGATCCAGTCTGGCCAGATCCCCTCCAATGGTTTGACAGATCCCCTTCAGCTGTTCGACAGCCTCCCGGAGCTCGTCGGGGTCCTTGTTCAGCAGAGGGGTTAATTTTACTATCACGATGTTCCCCTCCCTCAGCTCATGCGAGATGGTCTGGACATCAGAAATCGAGTTCAGTTCAAAACTCTTGACATAAATGGGTTCAACCCCTGTTCTCTCCCGGACATCTGTTTCCACCACCTGAACATCTGTATACTTCGGTTTCTTCTCCGTACCTAGGATCTTTTTCAGAATCTTCATCAAAATGTCCCCGCTTGGCTTTTAACCTTCAAGTGGAAACTTCTTGGCCGAAAGGTTCACGCTATGAGCAGCCAAGCGACTGCGGTTAGAAAAGAGGTGGACAGCAAGAGGGAGAGTTCCTTGAGGTAACTTGAACCCAAAACTGGCTTACCCCTCAACCTAGAGAGGAGCGTCAGGGAGCGCTCCCCGCCTAAAGAGAGCGCCCAGATAAAGAGAGGGGTGTTTCCGAGGAGGACAAGGATCTCAAAGTACGGATCCGCCGGCACCTGTAAGCTGAGTATTTCAAGGAGATCGAAGAGGTACCTGCCGTCCGAGACCCCCCTGAGGAACGAAATGGCCCCTGCCGCAACACCAAAACCGACATGGCCCAGGAAAAAAGCCGCAACTACCAGCAGGATGAACTGGGATGCGCACTTCCAGCTTCCCTCCCGCACGGGCGAGAGGTCCCTGACGGGCACTTCCCCGACCTGCTTGAAGCACAAGATGCCGAGGGACCAGCTCGCGATCAGAACTCCGAGGATCAAGTACCTCGTTTTCTCGATCATTCACGGCTTCCTCTCCACCACGTCTCCTCCTGGCTTAACTTCCGAGAAGATCTGCGCTGTGAACCTGCTCACTCTCACCTCCTTGGTCAGCCACATATCTGGAGGCAAGCCCGCCTTCATGCACGTCTGAGAGAGGAATTCCTCAGCATCCCACCCAAACTCGATAGCCACTTGGGGCAGGAGCAATCCGCTCGTTCCCACACCTTCCACGATTAAGCCGTGCTTGCCGACTTCCACGGCTTTCGGGTAATCTTTAGGCTCCTTCACCACGATGAGCTCCGGCTCGCTGAGCACGCTGACCTCGACCGTGGTGTGCTCCATCTCCTGCATCTTCACGGGTGGGAATCTGGGGTCCTCAAAGGCGGCGGCGAGGGCAGCTTGGATGGTGGCCTCCACCAGGGGGAGGTAAGGGTAGGGGTAACCGATGCATCCCCTGAGCTCCCCATCTTTGTGGAGGGAAACGAACACCCCTCTCTTCTCTCTAAGCTTTTCTGATACCTCGGGCACCTTGATGGCCTGCCCCTTCATCTTGGCGAGGATGCTTTCCCTCGCCAGCCTGACGAGAAATTTACCCTCCTCGGCGCTAAGCCTCATTCTTCTTCTTTTCGAACTCCTCTAAAGTTGCCAGAATATTCTTCCAGTGGGTTCCCTGCCAGTATATCTTTCCGCACCTGACGCATCGCCAGAAGAGCTCGTGCCTCTGCAGAACGGACCGGGGCACTGCCCCTGCCACCTCATCTCTCCCAACCTCTTCCAGCTCGCCGTTGCAGAGGGGGCACCTAGACTCCTCCAGATTTATCTCCAGTGGCACCTCCCTGCTCAGCTCGATCAGCTGTTCCGTCAGCTCGCTGGATTGGATAAAGGAGGCCCTACCCCCTTCCCTGATTACCCTTTGGTAGAGTGACCTGTCGGAGGTGACCACTATGTAGTTCTCGCGGCTCTTCTGCAGCAGGAACTCGTCTTGCTTTTCGGGAGGCAGATCGAGCTCGTTGACGTAGAGGACATCGTGCCCCGTCAGCCTGAGCCAGCGTGCCAGCCTCCCGAGCATGCCGTCCAAGGCGAACCTCATAACCTAGTCCCCGGCGGGCTAGAAATCTGTCAGCTTTTTATAAAGGATCTCCGCTGGATAAGCGGGGATGCAGGAGTACGACGTGGTGGTCATCGGAGCAGGCCCTGCTGGACTGTCTGCCGCGAACCGGATTTCACCCGAAGCCAAGGTTTTGGTCTGTGAAATGCAGGCTTCCCTCGGCACCCAGTTCTCGTCCGTCTGGCTGCCTTCAGAGCACCTGCCTTCCGAGCTAGAGAGGGCGGTCGTCCAGCGGGTCAAGCGCGTCAGGTTCGAGGCTCACGGCATGCAGGCGGAAGTAGACTACCCGGGTGTCATCTTGGATTGGAAGTGGCTGGTCAGACACCTCGCTCTTAGAGCGAGAAAGAAGGGTGTGGAGCTCTGGACAAGCAGCCCGGTCAAGGAGCTCTTGGTGAAGAGGAACAGGGTAGAAGGGGTGAAGCTGGAGGGGGGAACGTGGAGGGAAGAGGTGAGGTGCCAGGTCGTGATCGATGCGAGCGGATGCAGCGGTGTCTGGTCGGGCCTCCTCCTGAAACATCTGGGGCTAGAGCTGAAACCGGAGCAGGCGGTTTACTCCGCTCACCACGTGCTGGCGGGGGTCGAGCCCTTCGACTGGGTATCCTTCCGCTTCGATCCATATCTCGTCCCGCTTGGGGTGGGCTGGGTCCACCCCTTTACGGAGGGGTTTGCGGTAGCGGGCGTGCAGGGTCTCAGGATGGATCCTGAGACCTCCTTGGAGGAGTTCGTTTCGAGGATCCGGCAGCTGAGAGGGGCGGCCCCCGTCTCAAGCTCCAGGGCCCTCTTCCCGGACGTGAACCAGAGGATCTTCTGTTCCGATGGTGCCTTGGCGGTGGGTGGTGCGGGCTGGCAAGTCCTCTCAATTTCCCGGGGGAGCCTGCTCGTTGCCCTGCGGAGCGGGGAGCTCGCGGGTGAGGTGGCGCTGGATGCCATAACGGAGGGGGATGTGAGCCAGGATTTCCTAAGCAAGTACAAGAGCCGCTGGCTGGAGGAGATGGGTGCCGCTTTCGAGAGGGAGAGGCAGTTGTATCAGTTTTTGGCCCGGTCTTGGGAGAGGAAAACGCACGAGCTCATCCAGCTTGTGGATGGGGATCGATCGGCGGGGAGACTTCTAGCAAAACTCCTAGCGGGGGCGGATGTGGAGGAGGCTGCGGTCAAGCTCCAGCACAAGCTGGGGTGAAACCATGCGGTGCCCCCAGTGCGGCTCCCCGTCCGTCTTCTACGACAGCGTGAGGGGTGAGCAGATCTGCACTAGGTGTGGCTTGGTCATACTGGAAAGGATCTCCGAGCCCGAGCTGAAGCGACAGGGGAGAAGAAGGACATGTGATCCTGTGGCGGGTGAGGATCCAACCATCCACGATTTCGGCTTGGGTTCGCAGTTTTCCATACCGAGGGATCTGCCCCCAAGCCTGAGGGCGAAGCTGAGGAGGATGAAGTGCCAGCAGGAAAGATCGAGGGCGGAGAGGTGGGATCAAAGGACCCTCAGGTCAGCTCTCCTGACCATTTCCGACCTCTGCAGGAAGCTGAACCTCCCCGCCTCCCTTTACCGAGAAGCCTGCCTGCTTTACCGGAGGGCGAGGGCAAGAGGGCTGACGGCAGGCAGGAGTCAGAGCCTGCTTTGCTTGGCAGTCTGCTACTTGGTATGCAAGGAGAGGGGCTATCCGCTCCGCGAGGACGAGTTCCTGAAGTTGCTCCCCGGGCACCGCCCAAGGCTGAAGAAGAGGCTGAGGAGATTCGCACACCTGCTTTCGCGGGAGCTTGGGATAAGACTGCAGCCGACTCCAGTTCTGAACTATCTGGACAGGTATGCGAGCATGCTGGGCCTCCCGGCAGGGGTGAGGTGCAGGGCGAGGGAACTCTGTGTGAAAATAAGGGGCAAATCCCCCGCCGTGGTGGCGGGTGCGGCGATCTACAGGGCTGCCAAGGAAGCAGGCTACCGGATCTCCCTGAGAAATCTTGCGTCGAGGACGGGCCTCGTGTATTCCAGTCTGGCCAGGATCACCTCGGCCCTCTCCGCGGGGACGAAGGACGATCGCTCAAGGGGATGACGATTCGCCCCACATTTCTGGTCTTCTTCTCGAGGAACAGCTTTCCGGTGAGCGCGGCCACGGCTGCATCGATTTCGTGCTTGTTTCTCGGTCGCCCACCCAGCTTTTCCAGATGTCTGAGCCACTTCTTCCTGTCCTCCTCCCCGAAGAGTATCAGGGCGGAGGTCCTCGGGTGGATCTCGATCACCTCCGTCCCGCTTTTCCTTATAAGACGTGCGAGCCTGATCCCCCTGAGGGTGAGGGCCCGCATGCCCCCGAGCAGGGGCGGGAGAACCCTGTATCCCATCCTTATGAGGTCTCGGTCGCATTTTCTCAGGGCGCCTTTCTTCGGCAGGCTCAGAGGGGCATCTATCGCCACCAGTTTGGTGTCCTGACAGGCAACAATTATCTCCTCGTCCTGGAAGAGTGTGCAGGTCTGCAGGCGCCTCTCCAAGAAGGCCACGCCGGTCGGCCTTTCTGGTGAGCCAGCCAGGTCTAAACCGACGATCAATAAACTCTCCCCATCCTAACCAAGGGTTTTGAGAGATGCCTCCGTGCCCGGGGCGGTACCTCGTAGATCCCCTCCCGGAGATCCCTCTCGACCTCCACGTATCTTTCACTTCCCGGTGGTAGTTCCTCCCCGCATCTCGGGCACCGGTACCCCTTCCCTTCCCCTTGGGACTTCATCCTCCTCCTGCAGGAGGGGCAGGTCGGGTTGAGCTTTCTGAACAGCTTCCCCACTTTTACGACTTCGAGCTTTTCCAGGTTTATCGTGAGAGGCAGACCTTCTCTTTGCTTTGCAGCACCGTAAACCCTGACCCTATCCCCCGCGTGCAGCTTCAGCGCTACCTCCCTGAATTCTCTCGTGGGCTCGTAGGCTGCGCAGTCCAGCTCCGCGGATCCGTCAGATATGGAAAAGATCACGTGACCACCTTTGATTATCCTCGGGTTTTTCGAAACTTCTCCCTCGGCGATCACGGACATGAGCGGGCGGACTTCTTTGAGGCTGGATACCTCGATCAGGTGCTCATCCGTCCCCTGATTGGTCTTGTATATCTGGAAGAAATCGACGGGTTCGAGGGTCCTCACCATGCGGTGGGCCTCCAGCACAGCCTCCGCACTCTCCCCCCTTATGCCGTAGAGCACGGGGCAGGGTGTGTGCGGGGTGATTCTGATCTCCCCGGTCGTTGGATCCAGGTTGTCGAAGGTACGGGGGAAGGTCCTCCTGTCCATTTCAGCCACCGAGTCAGGGTCGATCTGCCTGGGCTTCCCCCACCACTCTCTCCGCCGGTAGGCGAGCAGCTCGAAGGTGAAGTCCCCATCGAGAGGGTGCCCCACGGCCGCGAGGGCGCCTACTATCCCCCTCCCTTCTCCCCTCCACTTGTAGACCTCCGCTCCGATGCTTGCTGCGAGCTTTTCGGCTTCCTCTAGGCTGACGAGCTCCCTCACGACCCTGCGGGCATAGGCTCTCAGCCTTTCCAAGCCCCTTTCGACGAAAACCACCCCGCTCTCCGTGCTTGGATCCTTTTCGGCCAGCTCCTCGACCGTCTCCAGGACGATCCGCTTCACCTCCCGCGGGTTCTCTGTTTCGACGGAGAAGGAGATCGAGCAGTTACCCCTGGTCTTGAAGGGGCAGTTGGGATTCAGGCGGATGAGCTTCGGGTGATCCAGCAACCTGGCGCAGTCCTTTAACCTCCTGATGCACACTGCACCCACGTAGGTCGTGCACATGCCCTCCTTGGAGTCCGTGTCGTCGATTCCGACGTGGAGCCTCATCAAAAATTACACCAGGGTAACCCCGATCACTTCAACCGAGGATACGCCTTTGAGAGATGAGAGGCGCCTTTCGAGCTCTTCCGAGCCCCCTTCCGCGTCCGGAACCAGGGCGAGCACTTTCAGGGCCTCCAGGCCGAAGGCGATGGGCTCCCTGGAGATGTCCTTCACTTCTGCCAGCTCCCTCACCCGCTTCTCAAGCTCGTCTAGGTTCACTTCCGTTCCTTCTGGGAGCACCCGCAAGAGCACGGCTACCTTGCTCATGGTCCCTCAAACCCGCATCTCGGGCACCTGTAAGTGTTGGAGATCTTCTTGCAGGTCTGGCAACGCACGATCTCGAATTGGCCGCAGTTGGGGCAAGGGAACCTAGTCGCAATTTCCCCGCTCCCGACAGGGCGGTTGCAGCATGAGCAGATGAGTCCCATTTTCTGTTCCTCGGTGATTTATTTCACTCTGCGCCAGCTTTCGGTTAGCTTGGGGACGGTGTCCAGCTTCTCCATGTCAGCCGGATCTACCCACCTGTACTCTGTGTGCTCCCAGCTGATCTTGACTTCCCCTCTCACCCACTTGAACCTAAAGGGGTGGACCTGCCATGTCACACCGATATCCGGGTCAGTGAAGGCGAAGGGCTCACCTTCCTTCACGAGTTCCAGCTCTTCAACTCCCGTTTCCTCCCTTGCTTCTCTTATTGCGGCCTGCAGCGGGGACTCGCCCTCTCTTATGTAACCGGCGGCAGCCCCCCACTTCCCCCGGTAAGTGCCGACCTTCCCGCTCCGCTTCAGGAGGAGGACTTTTCCTTCCCTCTCGAGGAAGCAGGTCACTACTCTTTGCGGTTTCATCGAAGCTTCGGCGAAAAGCGAATTAACGTTTCTCCATCCGTGTAGATTCTCCAGATTTTTTCGAAATAGCTTCCGATGTTTTTCGACGGAAAACGAAAGGCTTAAATAGACTTATACGTTGGTTTGCAAAACAAAAAGGGGGTGAAGAATGAAGGGACACGTGGCAGTGGCGATTGCAGCCGTCTTGTTAGCACAGGTAGCGGCATTCATGTTCACAGGGACAGCGTCAGCAGCTCACACAGTCACTGTGACCCCCGACCGGACCAAGGTGAAGGGAGGTTGGAAAGGGATTCTAACCATCACAATCGCTAATGCTGAGGGTTCGGACGCTATAAAGCAAGTTACTCTGGCGAGGCTACCTTCAGGGTGGGATGGCTTTGCACCCCTAAAAAAGGTGCCGAAAGACAACATAGTCTATTTAGTCGATGACAACTTGGTGCTTCTACCGGCCGGCACCATTGTGGAGGTAGAGCTTGACAACGCCGACAATTTCATTATCTTCGAAAACACGGACGTAATAATCCCCAAATATGAGAACTTCTACTTTGGTGGCACACGCTATCAGTTGATGGAAAACGCCATCATGGAGCCCATAGGGAATTACTACACGGAGAATGTGGAGAATTTACTAAACGAAAAGTTGATGACCGATAACTTGGAGAACCTGAAAGTTTCGCAACCCCTGACCGTTGCCCTAGTGAGCGACAACCGACTCAGGCTCCTGCAAGACACCTTGGCCATCCTCGATACCGGTGAAAATGTACTCCGCTTGCCGGAGAACCTGCTGGCACAAGTTGTGGCACCAAACGAGAACTGGAGGGAGAACGAGAACCTAGCCGTTGCTGCTGGGATCAAGGTGAGGGTAGTGAGCGACAACCACTTCAGGTGCGTTTCTTCTAGCCTCACCACCAGTCCTTCCCTTGCTGGAGTTTCCATGGCAGGGGAGGTAGTGGAGCTGGTGGAGGGCATCGTGGTGATACCGCCTGACACTGTGGTAGGAATTCTGGGTTCCCTGAAGGTTAAGATAGCAGAGAACACAAAAGTGATTAGATTGAGGGATACCAGGGTGGAGGCGAGCGCTGTCGATAACGTTCCTGAGGGCTGGATGCAGGACCCCGACAACAGAACTTGGACAGGGATAGGAGATAATAAGATCGCCGCGGGCGAGAACTTGAGCTTCCCCTTCGCCATCACAGGTCCATCCGCTGCCGGAACCTACACTTTCTACGTCCAAACTGTAGACATCACCGGTCTTCCCAAGGAGTGGGCCTTCCAGATAACCGTAGACAACTCTTTAACCGTCAACGTGGAAGTGGACAAGACTTGGGTAGGTAAGGACGAGAACATCACCATCACGGTTAGCTCGGATGAAGTCTTCTGGTTCGACAACGTTATCGTGCGGGAGAACAGGGGCGAGAACGTCGTGATAGAGATGACAACCACAGACAACAAGACCTATATCGGCGTTTACACCACGGGGGAGAACGAGAACAGAGATGGTTACCTGACCATTGAGGTGATCAACCCTAGGGACGAAGTCGGAAACACCGTTTCGACCATAAAGAAGGACAAGCTGGTGTTCGTCGACCGCCGGGCCCCTGGCCCGCCGGACCTGATGTCCTTGGGCATTCCAATAGGCATCCAGGACAAGTCGACTTGGTCGATTTCGGCAACCCTCAATGAAAACCACGACAGCTTAGTGTGGACACCGCCAGGTTACTCGCCAGAGAACCTCCTGCTCGAGGTGCTGGTGGACAACACGGTTGCTGCAAGCGGCAAGGCCAGCCCCACGGGCTTGGTGAGCTTTACCCTTACCCTAACGGAGGGCAAGCACACCATCGGGGCGAGGATCATAGACAAGGCAGGGAACGTGGGAGAGGAAAACGTGGAAAACGTGTACATAGATCTCAGCCCGCCGGTCATAAACGTGATCTCACCCGAGCCAGGCGCCCTCTTGGGTAAGAAGGATGTGCCGGACAACAAGATAACCATCACTGTGAACTTCAGGGATACTGTTCTTGGCATCGAGAACTTCTGCAATGAAAATATTCTTGATAACTACTTGGATAATGAGAACTTCGACAGGGGCTACGTGGTGGCTCTCTACATAGAAGGTAAAGCCCAACCGGTAATCCTAACACCAAAGACCCACCCGAAGGTCGAGAACATCGAGAACGTGGTTTCGAATGTCTTCGGCATAACGGCACCCTACACCTTCGAGAACACCTTCTCACTGGGAACGCTAACAGGTGTGGTGAAGTTTAACCTAGTGGTATTCGCTGGGGACTCCATGAGTTCCAGAGAGGGCAAGGCCCCGCACAGGGTAATGGAGAACATCGAGTTCACTGTGGACGCCGAGCCACCGTCTGCTCCCACTATTCCAAGCTGGAGCCCGCTACTGGGGACCACACCAGCCTCACCGTACACCATGAGGCAGGCCACCCTAACGCTGGAAGGGACGGGAGAACCTGGTGCAACCTTGAAGATCTACATCAACGGGCAGGAGGTTCGGTCAGTGACTGTGGGATCCGACGGCAAGTGGAGCGTTACCCTGTCCAACCTGACGCAGGGTCAGGCCCTGACGATAACGGCCAAGCTCATCGACACAGCCGGAAACGAGAGCAGCTTGGAGACCTTCGGAACGGTGTTCGTGGATGCGAGCAAGCCTAGCGTAACGATAACCGAACCCACCACCAAGGAGGTGAAGACTGATAAGTCAACTATAGTGGTCAAGGGTACCGTTGCAAAGGACGACTGGGAGACCTACGATGAGATAGTTTTGACCGTTCAGTGCGGCACGTTCTCCACGCAGGTGCCGATCAATGCGGACGGGAGCTTCTCAGTATCTGTGCCATTGCAGCCAGACGTCAACGTGATCACCTTGAGAGCTACCGACAAGGTGGGCAACCAGTCTGACATCGAGACACTGACAGTGACACGCACCGTGACACCTTGGGCAACTTATGCCACCATCCTAGTGATCATCGCACTCATCCTGGCTGCAGTCGCCATCTTCAGGAGGAGGTAGGCGGACGGCAAAACCGGTTTGATTTGCAGTTTTTTGTTTTTATTTTTTTAGTGGTCCTATTTGGAGGACTCTCCTTCCCTCTTGGAAAATGCTGATCGTTTTGTTTTCCTCGGAGACGACAACCCCCGTGCATCCGGCCGCTCTAGTTGCGGAGGCGACGGCATAATGCCTGGTCCCTCCGCTCAGCTCGATCTCGACCTCCCCCAAGTCCAGCTGCACGGCGCAGTCTATTACTCTGCCCTGGGGATCGATGAGGAAGGCTCCGTCCAGCTTGGCGAAGAACTTCAGATCCTGCCAGTACTCGTGCCGGGTTATGAGCACCTCGTTCCCCCTGAACGGATTGAACCGCAGGATCCTCCTCTTCACCACCCTTCTAAGCCGCCTTTCATCCCCGATGAGGAAGGAAGCCCCTATGCCCTCCCGGGACAGGATCTTTGCGAATTGTATGGTTTCAAAGACAGGCGGCCGGACGAGGAGAACGATCCAGTCGGGCACTTTCTTCTGCGTTATGGAGTCCCCATCCCCACCGTTCAGATGGGAGATGATCACCCAGTCCCCAGGGCGTAGCTTGCCGAGTCTGCACCCTTCGTAGAGGATGTGGTCGTAAAGCTCCTCTTTTCCCGGAAAACTAGAGTCTATGAGGATGGAGGACCGTAGGGACTTCGCGACCTCCCTGTTGCAAGTGAAGACCAGCGAACCCTTGGGGATCCGCATACTGGTTGGCTCTTCAACAAAGTAAACCAATTTCGCATGCTTGGCCAGTTCCGGGATCCTTCTAATCCAACTAGCCTTTCCCTGTAGGGGTGTGGATCTCAAGCTTTTCCTCCCACACCCCTGCCAGCCGATTAAAGTAAACCTCTTTTTATAAAACCCTAAGGCCTTTTCCCCTGAGGTCTAGGGTGACCAGCAGGGGTCCGAACTGCTTCACCCTGAGGACCCACATGGCCTCAGGCCCTAACTCCTCCCAGATTACCTCCTCCACACCTTCCACCATGCTAGCCGCCAGCGCCCCGGCCCCACCCGTGAAGGTCAAGTATATGCATCCCAGCCGTGATATTTGCTTGGCAACTTTCTTGTCAATCCGCCCCTTCCCTATGAGGCCCCTGATCCCTGTGGATTGGACGAACTTCACCTGCACGTCATCCATTCTTGAGCTCGTGGTCGGACCGGCGGAGATGACTTGGTAACCATGCATGTTTTTCCTCACGATGGGTCCGCAGTGGTAAATGAACTGTCCCCGGAGGTCGACGGGCAATTTCTCCCCACTTTCCAGGAGCTGGAGGATCCGCATGTACGTCCTATCCCTCGCGGTGAACACCCGTCCGGTCACCGAGATAAACTCCCCTGCTCTCAAGCTCCGCAACTCCTCCTCGGATGGGGGGAGTCTCAGCTCTCTCATTGGAAAACTTCAATCTTCCTCCCTCTGAACCTCAGGTGGGCCCTCCTCGCCACCCAGCACTGCAGGCTTATGGCGACCGGGAGGGTGGCGCGGTGGCACGGTGCCTTCAGTGCCCTCACTCCCAGAACGGTGGTCTTCCCTCCCAATCCCATGGGACCTATCCCTAGTTTGTTTGCCTCGGTCCTTATCCGCTCCTCCAGCTCTCCCAGCTGGCTAGGTTCGTCCAGGGGCCTCAGCAGAGCCTTCCTAGAAAGGAGGCACGCAACATCCGCGGTCCCGCCTATCCCGATGCCCACGATGACGGGTGGGCAGGCATTTCCCCCGGCCTCCTTGAGGAGCGAAAGGATCAGGTCCACCACGGACTCAAGTCTCTCTGGTTTGAGCATGTACAGTCTGCTCCAGTTCTCGGCTCCCGCCCCCCTCACCAGCAGGTCTATACCCTTCTCCTTGCCCGGTTCAAAATAAGCCGAAAACCAGAGCTCCTGCCGGGAGGTCTCCGGGTCGACCATGTTCTGCCTCAGGGGGATCTCCGAGGAGGCTATCCTCACACCTTCCCGGATCTCTTTGAGGATGTCCCCTTGGAACCCCCGGACGAAGAAGCAAAGGGCGCCCGTGTCCTGGCAAATGGGCGCCCTTTTCTCTGATGCCACCTCCAAGTTCTTCAGCATGCACTCCAGTTGTACTCTCGCTATTTTGCTGGTTTCAATCCTGCTGGCTCGCTCGAGCTCCTTCCGTACATCGGCTGGTAGCTGAGTCTGTGCCAGCTTGATCATGTCCGCAACGTATCGGCGTAGCCTCATCTAGCATAGCGCTCAGCAAGCAAAAACTGAAATGGGAAAAATCCCACTTTTAAGTGGGAAAATGACCTTAGTCAGAGTTGATGAAAAAGGAAGGATAGTACTGCCACGCGAAGTGCGCAAAGCGTGGAGATTAAAGCCGAAGCAGCCTTTAATCGTAAAGAGACGGGGAAAGGAGTTGGTGATCAGCAAGGTGGATGAGATTATGCCCCAGATGACCCGTTGTTGAGGGACATCGTTCTTCATCCGCTTAGAAGCAAAGTCCTTGCTTGAAAAGCTCGAGGAGGAGCAGTGGTCCAGTTGATCATCGTCGACTCGAACGTCTGGATTTTCGCAGAAGTCGAGAATGCCCCGAACATAAAGCCGCGGTTGAAAAGCTTCGAGTGCTGTTAGGGGGAGGGTTAGGCATCAACGCAATTATTTGCTCTGAGGTTTTCCGCAAGCTGAGCAGGCTCTTTGATAGGGGTACCGCAAGGCGGCGAGTGGAGAACATCATAAGCCACCCCTCAGTTGAGTGGCTCGGCTTCGACAAAGAGGATGTTGTGAGAGCATCTGAAATCGCGGGAGCACTATGTGCTTCGCATACGACGCTATGATCGCACAACAGGCGTTGAAGCTGAGAGTTCCAATTTTGACCGACAACGTAAAGGACTTCCGGAAGTTGCCGAAATTGAAGATAATCCCTCTTCACTGAGTGAGGAACCAAGGGCGACTTGAGTCTCTGGAAAAGCAGCAATTTGAGATTCATTTCCAAGTAAGCAGATTTTCGGGTCTGTGCCGGGAAATCGTTTTTTACCTGATAACCATCAGCCCTCTCTTGTTTCCGACTTGGCTCATGATTTTAACTCCAAAAGAGAGTTTTGGGGTTGAGGCTCAGAAGCAAGGAGGTCACGGAAGGAGACGAGGCACTGCCTAGGCGAGCCCTTCTTAAAGCGGTTGGTCTAGTCGACGAGGAAATGGACAAACCGCTTGTTGCAATAGCCAACTCCTGGAATCAGATCGTTCCGGGGCACGTGCACTTGGATGAGGTAGCTAGGGCGGTGGCGAGGGGTGTGAGGGCGGCCGGGGCTGTGCCTCTCGAGTTCAACACCATAGCGATCTGCGATGGTGTGGCCATGGGGACCGAGGGCATGTTCTACTCCCTGCCCTCCCGGGAGGTTATTGCCGATAGTATTGAGCTCGTCGTTCAGGCCCACAGGTTCGATGCCGTGGTGGCCGTGTGCAGCTGCGACAAGATCATTCCGGGCATGCTGATGGCTCTTGCGAGGCTCAACCTGCCCTCCATAGTTGTGACGGGAGGCCCCATGCTCCCTGGCGAGTGGAGGGGGGAGAGGCTGGATGTCATAAGTGCCTTCGAGGCTGTAGGGAAGCTCAAGGCGGGGAAGATATGCCCCAAGGAGGCCAAGGAGATCGAGAACAGGGCCTGCCCCGGTCCGGGTTCGTGTGCGGGTATGTTTACGGCGAACACCATGGCGTGCCTGACGGAAGCACTGGGCATGTCCCTCCCGGGTATGGCAACATGCCACGCCATCGATGCGAGAAAACTGCGCCTCGCGGAGGAGAGCGGCAGGCAGGTGGTGCAGCTCCTGCGCAGGAATCTGACGCCGAAGAAGATCATGACCAGGCAGGCCTTCGAGAATGCAATAGTGGTGGATCTGGCCCTCGGCGGATCCACGAACACCCTCCTGCACCTACCCGCAATAGCCGCGGAGCTCGGGATAAGGCTAGACTTGGACATGTTCGACAGGCTGAGCCGCAGGGTTCCTCAGCTCTGCAACCTGAGGCCTGGGGGGCCGTACTTCATGATAGACTTGGATAGGGCGGGTGGGGTGCCGGCCCTCATGAAGCAGCTCGGCAAGCTCATCAAGCGCACGCCCCTGACGGTCACGGGCCTGACGGTCGAGGAGAACCTCAGGAAGGTTAAAGTTTTGGATTCGAGGGTCATTAGGCCGCTCAGCAAACCTTACAGGAAAGAAGGAGGGATTGCGGTGCTCTACGGGAGCCTCGCGCCCAAAGGGGCCGTGCTGAAGCTGGCAGGCCTGTCCCCCCAGCTGAAGAGGTTCCAAGGGAAGGCCAGAGTGTTCAGGGGAGAGGATGAGGCAGTCAAGGCACTACTCTCCGGCAGGATCAGGAGGAAGGACGTGATAGTGATAACGTATGAAGGCCCGAAGGGAGGGCCGGGGATGAGGGAGATGCTGAGGATAACCTCGGCCGTGGTGGGGATGGGGCTCGGAACCCAAGTCGCACTGGTGACTGATGGGAGATTCTCAGGGGGAACCAGGGGCATCTGCATCGGGCACGTCTCCCCCGAGGCAGCAGAGGGAGGCCCCATAGCGGCAGTGAGGGACGGGGATCGGATACTGATAGACATCCCGAGAAGGAGAGTGGACCTGCTCATCCCCGAGGATGAGCTGAAGGCCAGGCTGAAGCAGCTGCCCCCCTTCAAGCCGCGCTTCCAAAGAGGGTACCTCGCACTGTATTCGGGGACGGTTTCATCCGCCTCCGAGGGAGCTATCAGACAATGGCATCCATCGCCCACAAGATCCTAGCTTCGCACGCAGGCGTCCAGCAGGTCGAGCCGGGCCAGATCGTGGAGGCCAGAGTCGATCGGTGCATGATAAACGACATCACGGGCCCCCTAACCCTCAACGTCCTTTCTGAGCTCGGGTCGGACATCCCCAACCCGGATCTTCTCGTGGTTGTGCTGGATCACCAATCACCGGCAGCCTCCGTGGCGGCAGCCTCCGAGCACACCAGACTCAGGAGGCTCAGGGAGCGGGGCGTTGAGGTCCACGAGGTGGGTGAGGGGGTCTGCCACCAGGTGTTCATTGAAAGGGGGCACGCTTACCCGGGCGCTTTGATAGTGGGTGCGGATTCCCACACCTGCACCTATGGGGCACTCGGAGCTTTCGCCACCGGCATAGGTTCCACCGAAATGGCATACGTTTTGGTTCGGGGGAGCCTCTGGTTCAGGGTCCCCGAGAACTTCAAAATAGTGGTCGAGGGGCACCTGCCCGAGGGCGTACTTGCGAAGGACCTAATCCTTCACATAATCGGGGAGGTGGGAGCGGACGGGGCAAACTATTATGCCGTTGAGTTTCACGGGGAAACCATCCGCCAGCTGGAGGTCTCCGATCGGATGACCCTCTGCAACATGGGTGTGGAGATGGGCGCAAAGTCCGCAATAGTCCCACCAGATGAAAAAACGCTGAGGTGGCTGGAGGGGAGGGGTGTGCCCGCCAGGCCGGTAACGAGCGATCCAGAGACCGAGTGGGAAAAGGAGGCGCATTTCGATGTCTCCAAGCTGGAGCCGCAGGTCGCCTGCCCGCACAGGGTGGATAACGTCAGGCCAGTGGTGGAGGTGGAGGGGGTGGAGATAGATCAAGCATTCTTGGGGAGTTGCACCAATGGCAGGCTGGAGGATCTGCAGCAGGCTGCCAGGGTGCTCAAGGGGAAAAGGGTGAAGGAGGGCGTCAGGCTGGTAGTCTCCCCCGCTTCCAGGGAGGTTTACATGGAGGCACTTCGGACGGGCGTCCTGAGGACGATAGTGGAGGCGGGAGGGGTAGTCGTCCCACCGGGTTGTGCGGCATGCATGGGTGGCCACGTTGGAATTCTGGCACCCGGGGAGGTCTGCATTTCCTCCTCCAACAGGAACTTCAAGGGGAGGATGGGGAGCCCTAAGGCGGAGATTTACCTGGCATCCCCCCTGACGGTAGCCGCCTCAGCGGTGAACGGAAAAATAACCGACCCGAGGGAGTATGTCTAGGGTCTGGAAGTTCGGGGACCACGTGTCCACGGATGACATCATAGCCGGGAAGTACCTGGTCGGTCTGAGCGGGGAGGAGATGGCGAGGCACGTGATGGAGAACCTGGACCCCGATTTTCCGAAGCGCGTGCGCCCGGGGGACGTGATCCTGGCGGGGAGGAATTTCGGTTGCGGCTCCAGCCGTGAGCACGCCCCCCTTGCTCTACGTGCCGCGGGCATCTCGGCGGTTGTTGCCCTCTCCTTCGCCAGGATCTTCTACCGGAATGCGATAAACCTGGGATTGCCCGTCCTCACGTGCAAGTCAACGGAGGGCTTCCAGTCGGGAGATGAGGTGCGGCTTGACCTAGAGGAATTCAGGCTTACGAACCTGAAAACCGGGGCAGTCCTCCAGCTGGATCCCCTCCCACCCTTCGTCATGGAAATCCTCAAGGCGGGGGGCCTGATCCCCTATCTGAAGAGTAGGTAGGTAATCACTTCCCGCGCCCGTTCCTCCACTCCTCCACCCGGTCCCGGATCTCGAATGCGAGCTCCACGAGCAGAAGGATCCCGACGATCTCCCAGAGGAGTTCCGCACCCGGCATGTTCTTCCCCAACCTATTACGGTCGTTAGGGTCAAAAAGGCTTTTCCATCTTTTAACTCTATCGGCGGGAAGCCCCCTTCCAAAGGGAGGGGATGAGAGCCGAATTTACTTCCAGTCAACTCTCTCTCCGAATTTAGGCAAAAATGTCATAATTGCTAGAGTGCAAAAAGACCTGTGAATCCCGAAGCGGGTGAGCCGATGCAGCTTGCGTACAGGTTCAGGATCTACCCGTCCAAGGGCACCCAGCAGAGGCTCCTGGAGCACATGGAGCTTTGCAGGTGGCTGTACAACCGCCTGCTCTCCGAGCTGAACCTGGCGAGGGAGAAGGGGATGAAGCTCAAGCAAACGGACACGCAAGCCCTGATCGTTCATTTGAAGCACCACGAGAAGCCTGAGCTCCGGGAGGTGTACTCGAAAGTCCTGCAGATGGTGAACCACCAGCTCTGGTCCAACCTCCGGGCGCTCGCGAGGCTGAGGAGGGAGGGCAGGAAGGTAGGGAAGCTCCGCTTCAAGGGGAAATGGTTCAAGACGCTCAACTACAATCAGTCGGGCTTCAAGCTCGAAAAGGGGAGGCTCGTGCTTTCCAAGATCGGGGAGATCCCGGTAAAGCTCCACAGGAAGGTCAAAGGAAAAATAAAGGGTGTCATCATCAAGCGGGAGCGCTCGGGCAGGTGGTACGCGATCTTCCAAGTGGAGAAGGAGCCGGAGGTCAAGCCGAGGACGGGAAGGGCAATCGGGATAGACGTGGGCATCAGGCACTTCCTGACGGATAGCGAGGGCAGGCGGGTCGAGAACCCCCGGTGCTACGAGCGCACGCTGAGGCGCATCCGCACGCTCCAGCGCAGGCTCTCGAGGAAGTGCAGGGGCTCCAGGAACTGGGAGAAGGCGAGGATAAGGCTGGCACGCGTTTATGAAAAGCTCGTGAACCAGCGAAACGACTTTTTACACAAGCTCTCGCACTTCTACGTGGACAACTACGACGTGATATGCGTGGAGAAGCTCGACATCAGCAAGATGGTCAGGAATCACAACCTAGCCCAAAAGATACTGGATGCCTCTTGGGGGAAGTTCCTCCACATGCTGTCCTACAAGGCTGAGAGCGCCGGTAGGCGGTTTGTGGAGGTGAACCCGAGGGGCACCTCCCAGAACATTCCGGAGGGTTTCGACAGGGACTATGTGGCTGCCTGTCGGATCCTCCGGGTAGGGCTGGGACGGCCCGAACTGACGCCTGTGGAGATGGGGCCCCTACTCAGCGTCCCGGCTTCAGCCGTGGTCGCTGGGCAAGCCCCGTCTTTGAAGCAGGAAGCCCCCTGCGGAAGCTGGGGGTAGTTCACGTGGCACCCGCCTTAAAAAAATGGAGATATCCGAGGCCATCCGTCTCAGGAGGAGCGTCAGGGATTACCTGGAGAAGCCCGTTGAGCGGGAGAAGCTCCTCAGGCTCCTAGAGGCTGCGAGGCTGGCCCCCTCCGCCAGGAACCGCCAGCCCTGGGAGCTGGTGGTGGTGACGGACAGGGCGACCCGTGCCAAGCTCGTCCTCGCCTGCATGCTCCAGAGGTTCGTGGCCAAGGCGCCGGTCTTTATAGCTGGAGTGGTGGAGCCCGGGGACCGCTGGGCACCCATCGACCTCTCCATAGCGCTCCAGCAGCTGGCCCTGCAGGCGGTGGAGCTGGGACTGGGCACCTGCTGGATCGGTGCGTTCTCCGAGCGCCTGCTGAAGCACCTGCTCGGCATCCCGAAGAACAAGAGGGTGGTGGTGTGCATGACGGTCGGTTACCCCGCCAAGACTTACCCGCCCAGGCCGAAGAAGCCGCTGCGGGATCTCGTTCACCTGGAGCGTTACGGGAGGAGGTTCGGTGAATGAGGTTCAGCTACGGGCAATATTCGAGGTGCGTGCCGATAGCCATCATGCTGACCACGACGGGGTTTTCGGACTTGGTCGGTCGGAAGATTTATTGACACCGTCAAGGAGCACATCCTTCAAACCAACCTGGCTGTTCGGACTGAGGTTTGCCAATGGGGTTCTCAAACATCTGTACCCCCCAAATTTTGGATTTGTGTGCCATTTTGGGCAAAAAGGTGACGTATTTTTAAGTGCGTGCCATTTTATATTGAAAGGTGACAACCTTGAAGGATTTCGGGACACTGATAAATAACTGGAGGGGCGTCTTGTTCAGAGTTAGGGATGCCGAGAAGGCGCACCCCAGGGCTAAGGAGTACTTGCATAGGTTGTGTAGAAAAGGCGTGGTCAAGCGTGCGAGCTGGGGCTGGTACTACATACCCTGAGAGTGTGGCAATCCTTGGGACTTTCTGATTAAGGATGAGGGGATTCAAGGTCATAATCAAGCAGACAGCCGCAAGCATATGGAACTACGACTTCATCCACCGGGATATTTATCGTTTGGCTGTCCGAGACATATCCTACAAGAGGGCACTGGAGGGCTTCGCGAGGCAGATGGGGTGGAATTTTGAGGTGGAGTACCATAGGGAGATCCCCTATGACTATAGAGGAGTTGATGGGTTATTGGTCGAAGCCCCTGAGTCCTGCATCGTAAGCTGCATGTCTGAGTGGTCCTTCGCTGATGCCTTCGCGATCCTGTACTTCAGGAGAGAGGAGGTAGATTTTGGGAAGCTAAAGCGCATGGCTAGGTGGAAGCGGGTATCGAGAACGGATGTCAGAGTGTGGACGGCGGTGAAGTACGGCTGTAGCCTGTTGAACGAGAGGTTAGGGAAGAGGGTTTTCAGGGTTAGGTCTACCAGCTTGAGGCGTGAGGATGTTGGGGAACTGGTGGACGAGGCGGTCGAAGAGGTGGTAGAGTTTGCCTAGAGCCATAGACCTCATGAGACGCCGTGAACGAGGAAGTGCTCAAGGTTCTGAAGCACCTGTCTAAAGGTACCGATGGGTTCAACAACCCTAGGCTTCTCCTGATGGGGGGCTATGCTCTGGGAGCCTTCATCCCCCTAACGAGGTTTACGAGGGACTGCGACTTCGTCACCAAGAGAGAAGATGGATGGACTATAGAAAGGCTGTGCGCCCTTCTTCCGCAGGATTTCTCTGTCGAGTGTCTTTGGACTTCATGGAGGGGGAGATAAGGGGGAGAGAGTCCAAGGACGTCATACTGGTGGACGAGGCCATGATGGAGGGGGTGCGTGCGGCGATCACCGTGGCTGGTGAGAAGGTCGGTGTGCTTGTTCCGAGGTATGTCGACTACTTCATAATGAAGGTAATCTCCGCCAGACCATCTGACGTCCGCGATCTGGCCTCATTGGTGCTTGAGCGAGGCCTCCCGCCGGGCCTAACCGGGCGGATAATGCAGATACTA
Organism: Hadarchaeota archaeon (SeqCode); assembly: GCA_964474885.1. Lineage (GTDB taxonomy): Archaea > Hadarchaeota > Hadarchaeia > Hadarchaeales > JAWBSP01 > JAWBSP01. The sequence continues at coordinate 31,609 of CAYYWO010000002.1, read as the reverse complement.
CCATACCCGGAGGTTTTCAGGTCAAAACTCGAAGGAAACCTAATTCCAACATTGAAAAGGAGGACTTTTGTGGACAGCTGGAGGGCATATTTGGGACTACCAAATACACCGAGGAAGACAGAAGGAAGGTGGTCAAGTTGCTGGAAAAGCTCCTAGAAGACGGGCTCCAGACGGAGCAAGAGAGGAGTACCGGCTCCTGACTTCTACCATGCTGAGGTGACTCTTTGGCTCAAACTCAGCAGAGGATACCGGAGTAAATGACCTCCTCTCGTTGCGAGCCAGCCGTATCTCCGGAGTTCAGACCTGTCCTTCATTCTTCTGTTGGTTTTCTATCCCTCTTCCATGCTCTCTCAGATACCAAAGCTCTTCTTGATTACTTACCAAAATGATTAACCAAAAGACAAGGTAGCCAGCGGCTTACTTAGGACCTTTCCCGCTTATAGAGTTCTAAAAGAGAGGGACGATGGGACTCTCCCCCGACCACATGGAGTTGCTCCAGGAGTACGTCGAGCGCATGAGGAGACTCTACGGGGGGAGGCTGAAGGCCGTTTGCGTTTTCGGTTCTGTGGCCCGCGGGGAGGAGAGGGAGGGGAGCGACATCGACGTCCTGACAGTAGTGGATGGCCTCCCCGCTGACATCGGCAGGCGCGTCCAGGAAACCTCCCAAGTTCATCTGGAGATAAGGGAGTCCGAGGCTTACCGGAGGCTGCGTGCCCAGGGGAAGCCGGCGCTCATATCGGACATCCTGCTGACCCCAGAGGAGCTGAAGGGGCACCCGCCCATAATGCTGGACATGGTGGATGATGCTGTGATCCTTTACGACGAGGGAATCCTGCGGGCTGAGCTGGAGGCGCTGAGGCGCAGGATGGAGGAGCTCGGAACCAGGAAGGTCCGCACCAAGCGCGGCCACTACTGGATCCTCAAGCCGGGATTGAAGCCGGGCGAGGTGGTGGAGCTTTGAGGAACCAGGAGATGGCGCGGGACTACCTGCACCGGGCGCGCCGCTGTCTGAAGGAGGCCGAGCTGGCAGTTCAGGACGGGGATGCACCTGGTGCCCTGCGCAGATCCCAGGAGGCACTAGAGATGGCCGCGAAGGCCACTCTGAGGTACCTGGGGGTCGAGTACCCAAGGGAGCATGATGTTAGCGATGCACTACCCGAAATCGAGGGCAGGTTGCCCGACCACTTCCGCCAGCGGATAGGAGAATTCAAAAGGCTGCTCTCGGAGCTCACCAAAATAAGAGGGCCCGCGATGTACGGCTATGAGCGCCAGGGCATCCCAGCCAGTAAAGCGTTTAGTATGGATTATGCCAAGCAGGTCTTCGCTCAGGTCAGAGAGCTGGTCGATCTCTGCGCAAAGTTCATTGGTTAACGGGCGAGCGGCACTTCTCCCTGACGGGGCACTCGTGGCATCTCTTTTTCTTGCAGAACTCAAGCGCCAGCCTGACGAGCTTGCTCTCCACATCCTCCACATTTTTGCATCCGACCCTCCTCGCGGTCTTCAAGGCGATTCCGCAGGGTTTTGGTCTCGCCTTCTCCCAAATCCCCCTCAGCTCCCGGAGGAAAATGTTGACGGCTGCCGGTCCGAAGCCCCTGAACTCCATGAGTCTCCCTTCCAGGTCGCGGGGGTCGCGGGCCTTTACGTGCACTTGGTCTATATCACCGTTGTATTTTCTTTCCAGTAGCTCGGCGCAATCGAGCAGGTTGGTGGCGGTCGAGAAGTCGTATCTCACGTAGCCCCCCTCGTCCAGCAGCTGAACCAGACGGTCCCACCCCGCCTCTCTTATTCTGGCCGGTGTGTCTATCCCATTCTCAGCCAGGACCCTGAAGGTACGTTTGGCTATTGAGCTCGAGATGCGCTTCGCGAAGAGCAGGGATGCCAGGAACCACAGGAACCTGTGCCTCTTCTTCCGGAGGTCAAGACCGAGCTCCTCGGCGTAGGTCGGTAGCCTCTCGAGATCCATCATAAATGATTCTGTTTTTATCGGAAGCGCAAAAACGGAATGAAGCACAGGATATCCGTCATCCCAGGCGATGGTATAGGGCCGGAGGTCATAAGGGAGGGGCTCAAGGTGCTGGAGGCGGCGTGCGAGGTCACACCGGGCTTGGACTTCGAGTTTATCGAGTTTCCCTGTGGGGGCGAGCACTACCTGAAGACAGGGGAGCTCGTTACCGAGCAAATGCTGGAGGAGATGTCCAGGACAGAGGCCATTTACATGGGGGCGGTCGGGGATCCCAGGGTTCCCACGGGCGTGCTGGAGCAGGGGATCCTGCTCAAGCTCAGGTTCCATTTCGACCAGTTCGTGAATCTCAGGCCCGTCAAGCTTTACCCCGGGGTCCCGTCTCCCCTCCGGGAGCGGAAACAGGTGGATTTCTACGTGGTGAGGGAGAACACGGAGGATTTTTACATCGGGCTGGGGGGCAGGCTGAGAGACAGGTCAAGGCAGGAGCTGGAGCTGGTGAGGAGCCTCTACAAGGTGAAGTTCGGCTTGGACTTGGAGGCGGATGGGGACGAGGTAGCTTACCAGCTGGGCGTCATAAGCAGGAGGGGAGCCGAGCGTGTGATAAGGTATGCCTTCGAGCTGGCGCGGAGGAAGAAGAAGGGAAGGGTGACTTCCGTTGACAAGGCGAACGTCCTGACGCACGTGTACTCCCTGTGGAGGGAGGTCTTCAGGCAGGTGGCATCGGAGTACCCAGAGATAGAGGCGGAGGAGGCTTTTGTGGATGCGGTAGCCATGTGGTTCGTGAAGAAGCCGGAGTGGTATGGGGTGGTGGTGACGCCCAACATGTTTGGAGACATCCTCACGGACCTGGCCGCTATGTTGCAGGGAGGAATGGGGATGGCTCCAGGTGCCAACATAAATCCGGATGGTGTCAGCATGTTCGAGCCCATCCACGGTTCCGCCCCCAAGTACGCCGGGAAGAACGTGGCCAATCCCATCGCAGCAATCCTCGCCGGGTGCATGATGCTGGAGCAGCTGGGTGAGGAGGAGGCAGCATCGAAGGTGGAGGCGGCAGTGGCGGGTGTGCTGGCGGAGGGAAAACACCTCCCCCACGATCTGGGGGGGAAGGCGAGCACCTCGGAGGTCGGTGATGCAGTAGTCCGCAAGCTCAAGGAGGTGGAGTAAATGCGGAGAAAGAAGGGCGTCAGGCTCATGCTAGATGAGATGTACACGGGGCTGAAGGAGTACTTCGAGAGCATGGGCTGGGAGGTCGTGACGGTCGAGGACGCAGGCCTGAGGGGTGCGAGGGACAGGGACCTGGTCGAGTACGCAAGGCGCAGGAAGCTCCTGATCGTCACCCAGGATCCAAAGGTATCGGACCTGGCCAGCCTCAGGGGCGTTGAGTGCGTCCTCGTTTCCAAGCTCGCACTGGCGAAGCTGATCGACTCCGAGATCAGGAAAAGACTCAGATGAAGAAGGTTTACTTCGGGGAGCTGGAGTTCCTCGTCTTGGATGGGGTCTACGAGCCGGCCGAGGACACTTACTTTCTGGCTCGGGAGCTGGACGTGAAGGAAGGGGAGGAGGTTTTGGAGCTGGGGACGGGCTGCGGGCTCCTCGCCGTTCTGGCCGCCAAGGCTGGGGGTAGGGTGGTGGCTACGGATGTGAACCCGAAGGCCATCGAGTGCGCACGAATGAACGCGGAGAGACATGGGGTGAAGCTGGACTTGAGGCAGGGGGACCTCTGGGAGCCGGTCGGCGGGGGGAAGTTTGACCTGATAATCTTCAACCCGCCCTACCTCCCCTGTGAGGGTGAGGATCCCAGCTGGTGTGGCGGTCCGGACGGGAGGAGGGTGATAGATCCCTTCCTGGTGGGCCTCCCTTCACACCTCAGACCGGGCGGGAGGTGCATCTTTGTCCAGTCCTCCCTTGCTCGCGTCGAGGATACATGCAGGCACCTGCAGCAGCTCGGTCTGCGTTTCGAGCTCAAGAGGAGGAAGATTGCTTGGGAAGAGCTTGTACTATTCCGCGTCACTCTTCCGCCAAAGTGAGAGAGGACGTGTTTGGTCAGGGTTTCCACTTGTTATTTATATAGCAATCTTACAAAATTTTTGAGCTTGTTGTAAAGCAGAAGTTTGGTAAAACGACCTTGGATAACCTTGAACTGATGAACCAATGCCGGATGCTGGCCCAGGGTTTCTCTCCAGGGGCCTGCCTGACCCAGACCCCCGAGGGACCAAAACCGGCGTGCGAGGTAACTCTTAGGCGTGGACCGCACGGCTGGGAGCGCCTCATCGCGGCAGCCCACCTCTCGCGCCCCGAGGACTACTTCAGCATCTACCAGAGCGGCTGCAACCATTCATGTCTCAAATGCCATTCCTGGCGCTTCACCCAGCGTGCCGAGGGCTTTTGGGCCTCGACGGAGGACATAGCACGGATGGCTGCCGACTACGAGCTCTGTGTCACCGTCCGCGAGCCCCGCGAGCGTGCGACCATGTTCCATGCGAGCGACCTCTGCATGCACTGCGGGGCATGCCAGACGCTCGGCGTACCAGGCGAGCTTTGCCCGAGAAGGTTGTGTCCTGAACAAGTGATTCTCAGTCCTCAAGGTTACGGGCCCGCACGCAACATCATCGCCTTCACCGGCGGGGATCTCGTGTGCAGGGCAGAGTTCTACGCGGAAGCGACCCAGCGCATCAAGCGCGCCTGCGAGCGGATGTGGGTCCTGATTGAAACGAACGGCCTCGGCCTGACCCCGCAGAACCTGGAGGTGCTGGCGAGTGCAGGAGTCGATTCCTTCTGGCTGGACATCAAAGCCTACGATAAGGAGACGTACCGCAGGCTCTGCGGGGCGAGCAATCGTACCGTGCTCGAGGCCCCTGCCCGGATCGTGGATTCGGGTTTCGTGCTCGAGGTGCTCACGCTGTACATCCCCGGCTGGGTGGAGACGGATCAGATAAGGAAGATCGCGGAGCTTGTCCGCGAGGTGGATGCACGCATCCCGTTCACGATTCTCGCATTCTTCCCCGAGAACAAGCTCAGGCATGTGAGGCCACCGACCCTGCGCGAGATGTTGCGTGCATTCTCAGCGGTTAAAGAGGTCGGTCTGCGCAACGTCAAGCTTGGAAACTGGCACGTGTTCGCACGGAGCGAGGAGGAGCGCCAGCTTCTGCTAGCGGCGGTTGGGAGGGAGGCTTTGGGGTAGCTTTAGTTTCCCCTAGAGTTGTTCTTGCAAACCGGACGACTCCGTACTCTACCTGGAGGATTCCGTTCAAGAGCCGGTAACTTGTAGCACACTGGGCCCAAACTCTTTCACTGGGGGCAGTTTCTCTCGAACCCAGTTGTAAAATCTCTCAACCCGCTTCAGCAGCACCCTAGCATCCGTCTCATCGAAGATGGTCCTGTCATACTCAACCGGAGTTTTAAAATCCAAAATCGAAACGAACTGACTAGCCTTACTCTTTTAGTTCTTTTTTGTCTATAGCATCTATGCTTGCTAGCAACTTGGCGGCATCAGCATGCTTGATTCCCTTGTGCTTTTTACCCAAGTAGAAAATTGTAAGAGCATCGCAGGCGGAGATCGCGCAGTGAACCCCCGCTAGCACAGCCATGTTCCAGCGACCGCTCGCCAGCTCGGCCTTTATGCCTTCGAGGTACTCTTGAGCTTTTCTGAGGTAATTTGTCAACCTGTTGTTCACTGACCATTTTAATCACCAAATATCACAACACCGCTTTCTATTTCTCTTTTAAGAGCACCTTTCACCTTCTTGAACCAGCGGCTGATAGACTAGGATCGACAACGTGTTCCCGAAGCGCCTTGAGATCCTGTCTCTAAGCTCGGCTTCCAGTTGCTCGATCCATCTGTCCCTTCTTTTCACTAGGAGCGCCAGATCTAAGTCACTGTCTGACCTCTCGTCACCCCGGGCAACGCTACTGTACACGATCACCCTTTGAATCGGGTATTTCCTCACAACAGCCGAGATCTCCCGTTTAAGGGCATGCATGAGGTTCCTCTCCGCCTCGATAACTGGTCTGATCAGCGACCTGACCAAGTAATGTTCCCGGTTGATCTTCCAGGTTATGGACTTTCCAACCCTGTGGCTTTTGACAAATCCATGTCGCTCGAACAAACTAAAGATGTCGATGATGCCGAACGGAGACACCCGTGTGGGCGGCAAGTTCTCTCGATGTGAACTCCTTGGGGTAGCTTGCCAATACCCGCAGGATTTTTATCCGCTCCGGGGTTCCGAACACCTCTTCAAGGATATTGTGAAATTTCATATGAAGTCAGGTTCAATATGTAAAGTTAACTTCAATTTTAGAAAAAATGCAAGCTGGTGCGGGGGAGGGGATTTGAACCCCTGAACCCCTACGGGACCGGCGCCTCAGGCCGGCGCCTTTGACCTGGCTTGGCGACCCCCGCTATCAATTGTTTTTGAAAAATCCCCTATAGTTTTTTGACCTCTTCCGCGAACTCCTCGAACTTATCTCTCAAGACCTCCAGCGCCCTCCTCAGAATCTCCTGAGGGGGTAGCACACCGGTCGATTCGATGAAGAAGCAGAAGGTCGTGTCATCCCCCTTTACCTCTATCGCCCCCTTCTCACAGGCTCTCTGGCAAGCTCTGCACATAATGCACCTTTCCACCTCTGAGACTCTGGCTCTCCCCCCATCCACCTGCAGGATCCCTCTGGGGCAGACCTCTACACACTTTCCGCACCCATCGCACACTCTAGAGTTGATGGTCACCACCGGCATGTACTTGTAGGCGCAGATCGCCGGCTGCCATTTTGCATGTTGTTTTCCAAATCCAAGTCTCGCGAAGGCCTCGAACTCGAGCTCCTGCCCTTCCCCCACCTTAACGATCGTGATCTTATCGCTGACGGGTTTTACTCTCGGATCGGAAGCTTTCAGGTCGGCGGAAGTGAGAGTGTAGGGTCCCCTTACTTTGACCTTGAAGCTGACGCTGCATTTGGGGCATCTCTTGTCGGTGCAGTCGCACTCCTCTGGCAGCCTGTAGCCAGGAGGTGTCACGAGTGGGATCATAGCCAAACGGTGGGCGATTATCTCGTCGTAGAGTACTGTGTCATTTTTGTGGAATTCGACCTCATCGATGGCCAAGACGGGCACCTCCCTCATGATAGCCCTCCGTAGAGAATTCGCGAAGGCTGGGTTGGAATCATAGAGCTTGAACCTGAGCACCTCTCCTTGGGAGCTCGTGATTTCGATCCTCACAGCCTCCTCCCCCTCCTTCCCCCCTTGGGCCTGGTCCCGTCGTGCGGTATCGGTGTTACATCTTCGATCCTCCCAATCTTCAGGCCAGCCCGTGCCAGAGCTCTGATGGCTGCCTGCGCGCCAGGACCGGGTATCTTGGACTTGGATCCTCCGGGTGCTCTTACCTTTATGTGGACGCCCACTATGCCCTTTGCCATAGCCTCGCTCGCCGCCCTGCTGGCCGCCTGCATAGCGGCATAGGGGGATCCCTCCTCCCTGTCCGCCTTCACGATCCTTCCCCCGGACCAAATGCTTATCGTTTCAGCCCCGGTTAAGTCAGTTATATGGACTATTGTGTTGTTCGAGGAGGAGTAGATGTGTGCCACACCCCAGCGCTCCCGCTCCTTCATCTGATCAGCTCCAGCTTGTTTTCAAGATCCTTTTCGAGCAGCCTGCTCGGCGAACAGACGATCTCGTCCCCCAGTTTCACCTTGCGGTGTGTTATGAGTTGCCTAGCATGTTTGACCGTGTTCGCAAGTCCTTTCCTCCAGATGACCGTCTGCAACCTTCGCTCTAGGACGTCCTTTACCGTCAGTCCCAAGACGTCGTCCAGCGTGGCGTTCTCGCCCACCAAGCCCAGCCTCTGCAGGTGGGAGATCAGCTGTTTGGTCTCCCTCTCCGCCTGGGGTCCCCTCGAGGCTAGGAGCCTCCGGGCGGCGACCCTCCAGCTCCTAAGAATTGCCTGCATCCTCCAGAGCTCCCTCTTGTTCTTCAATCCGTAGGTCTGAAGTAACTTCCTCTCTTCAGCCAAGCGTTCCTTATCCCAAGGCTTTAGAGGAGTTGTGTATTTTTTGCGTTGCCTCTTCATGCCTTCTTGGCCTCCGCTTTGGCCTGGGCCCTTAGATCTTTCCTCCTTATGACTCCGACGGTCAGTCCCCTCCTCCCGGTGGTCCTGGTTCTCTGCCCTCTCACAGGCAGGCCCAGCTCGTGCCTTATGCCCCTCCTGCTCCGTATCTTTTTCTCCCTGTCGATGTCAGCCTTCTCCGCTAGCACGAGCTCAGTCCCGACTAGGTGTAAGTCTTTCCCGGTCTCGTAGTCCTTCCTCCGGTTGAGCATCCAGGAGGGTATGCCATATTTCAGAGGGTCTTTAAGAATTTCCTCTATTTTTTCAACTTGTTCATCCGTTAAGTAGCCCGCTTTCATGAAGGGGTCCAAACCTGCGGCGTGGGCCAGAGCTCTAGCCATTGCGAAGCCAACCCCCTTTATGTCCGCGAGGGCTATGTCTAGTCTCTTCTCTCCTCTAAGGTCGGTCCCGGCAACCCTTACTATGTGCCTGAACTCCGCCATTTTTCTATTCAAACCAGTTCTGTTAATTATTACGTTTTGCGGATAAAAGAGGTTTGCCGATGGGGCAAAAATTAGGGGAGAACGAAGCATTTTGCTCGTCAGAGTCTCGAAGGGCCGAGCTAACGAAGTGAAGAGTTGTAGCGGGTCATGGTTCATGACCCTTAGCTCGTTTTTCTTAAGAGAAAGTCAGCAATCTTTTTAACATTCTCATAGTTTTTCCCATAATCGAGTACAAGTAGTTGTGGCCCAATTCGAGGTTTGCTTATCACTTCTATTTTCACTTTGCTATCTGCCTCCTGAATGTTAAGGGTGATAACCTCTCCCCAACCTTTCATGTTTGGGCTTGTTTTTGCGACAATAGAACCTGAAGATTTGTCTATCTCTGAAATCGTTGCTCCCCTAATCGAATTGAGGGCTGACTTGCATAAGTTAAAAGCCTCATCGTATGAACAGTTCAATTCAACGATTCTTCTGTTCCGCCTTTCTCTCGGAATGTTTGCGATACCCATTTTCCTGAGCACTCTACGATGGAAAAAGTAAACTGGGAGACCAACAAAGGCTAAAACTGGCACTCCTGATCCAACCCAATAGTAAATAGGCGATCCCGGGGGCATTAGTCCAAGCAATCCAAGAAGCAAAAAGATGATTAACACTGGGAGAAGGTCAGCTTTCAGTGAATACACTTCGCCCTTGCCCTTTTTCACGGAATAAATGCCAAAAAGTATTAAAGGTGTCTCAACAGCGAACATTGCCAAAATAGGCCACTCTGAAATTGTGCTGTACCTTTCCATGAAGCTTATGATGGAGGCAGAGGATATGAAAATAACCAGAGCTAAAGTAAGTGCTCCTATCCAAAACCATAGAGGAGATCCAGCAGTTTTTTTCTTCATCATGTTTTGGTCCTCTTTAGCTTTCAGGCGAGTCACGATTTGGATGATGAGTATTTCACGCAATTTTCATTGGAAACTCGATACCATAAAACCGGAGGCTATTCTTGATGGAGGGTAGCTGTAGCTTTTGCGGGCGCAGGGCGGTTTACGAGCGCAGGTATGCAGGAGTCAGACTGTGCGACCGTCATTTTATCAGGAGCGTGGAGCATAGGTTCCGCCGCCTTGTTCGTGAGCAGAGACTCATCGAAAAAAAGGACAGGATATTGCTGGCCCTGTCTGGGGGGAAGGACTCCATAACACTCCTGCACCTGCTGGCTGAGAGGCGGGATGAATGGGGGTTCGACATGGTGGCAGTGACCATCGATGAGGGCATCCGGGGATTCAGGGAGCACTGCATCGAGTACGCGAAGCGAGCAGCCGACAGGCTAGGCGTGGAGTGGAAGCTTTTCACCTTTGAGCGAGAGTACGGGCATACGCTGGATGAAATCCTTCTCGTGGCGGAGAGGGAGGGACTGCCTGAGGGCCCCTGCACCTACTGCGGGGTTTTGAGGCGTAGCCTGCTGAACAAGGTTGCAAAAAATCTCGGGGCTACGAAGGTAGCGACGGCCCACAACCTAGATGACGAGGCGGAGGCGATCATGCTGGACTACATCCGAGGGGACCTGAACAGGCTGAGCAGACTCGGCCCCAAGTACGAGGCTAGGGAAGGCTTCGTCCCCCGCATCAAACCCCTGCGGGATGTCATGGAGGAGGAGATACACCTGTATGCCAGGCTCAAGGGGCTCGATTTTTATGAAAAGAGGTGCCCCTACAGGCGGGGCCTGCACGCAGAGCTGGGTGAATTCTTAGATCAGCTGGAGCGCAAGCACCCCAACTCCAAGTACATGATCGTACGCTTCTTTGACAGGATAAAGCCAGCTCTGGACAGCTTGTTACCGGAGAACTTCCAGCTCCGGAGCTGCCAGGTATGCGGTGAGCCCTCCGTTGGGGAGCTGTGCAAGGCCTGCCAGCTCCTCAAGAGGCTTGGGATGCTGAAAACTCCTTGAGCACCTCGGAGGGAGTCTTCGTGGCTTTTCTCGGGTAGAGCCTGTCGGGGAGAGTCTGGATAAAGGTCGGAAAGCCGAAGGGAGAACCCATCCCAATGAGGTACCCGACATGATCCTCAAGCCCGCTTAGCAGGCTCGAAACCTTGTATTGAGAGTAGCCTGTGACTCCCGCGATCTGCTCGTGATCCGCGCTTGACATGAGTCTGAAGCTGAGGACAGTGTTGCACTGGGAGAGCACAGACTTGCTAACGTAGGCAGGGCGTTGTGTCATCACGATGAATCCGACGTTGAATCCTCCCAGCTGGGAGAGGCAGGCAGTCACCGCATCTAGGGATCCTGTCTTGTAGGGATCACCGTAGGTTACTATTCTCTCGGGGGCATAGAACTGCGCCTCCTCCAGCACGACGAGGAAGGTCAGCTCTTCTCCCCGCGTCGAGGTGGCGAAGGAGAAGATCTGGTCGAGAACGTTCGAGACAGTAGTCTGCTGGGAGGTGATAGATCTCTCCCTGGACATGTCCACGATTACTGCCTGCCGCCGCTTCAGCAGGTTTATTACGTTCTCAGGCTCTTCCCTCATCCCTGAGAGTTTTTCCAAGACCTCCGTGCTCCTCTTTATCATGCTCCTGATCTCGCTCAGGGCTTTTTCTTTGTACCTGGTGATTTTCCGCTCGCAGCGGGAGAGGATCTCCTGGGGATCCCTCAGCTTCTCCTTCTGCCCAACCTCGATCAACTCAGTGATGGAGCTCACTAGGGAGGCCCCAGCCGACGACCTGAGACTGATGCCCAAAAGCGAGGCGACCTGCTCCTGAGTGAGGGAGGCAAGCCCCTGGAAGTCGGAGGGGTCCACAACTTGGCAGTTGATCCCGGCTTCTTGGAGGGGCTGGATGTATTCCCCGGTTCGGTCGAAGATGAGGAACCTAGCACCTCTCTTGCAGGCCTCCCGGATGAGGGTGAGGACGAAGGTACTCTTCCCGGACCTCGTCATACCGCAGATGGCCAGGTGCCCCTTGGTTATAGTGTCCAAACTCAGGGAGATTTCGACCCCAGAGTAGGGATCTTGGCCGACTGGGATCTGGATGCCCTCCCTACCCCTAAGGAAACCCTTCACGTGCTGGGTCTCCGCCCGGTAGACCTCCGAGCCTGGAGCGACGGGAAAATCCATGGGCTTGAAGCTCTCCCCATCCTTGTAGCCTATCGCCTCGACATCTAGGATTGAGACCTCTCTGTCGGGGGAGATCTGGAAGCCCATTTTGAAGAGCACAACCGTGATGGCCGTGGGCAGGATCTCGGGATTCGCCCTTTTCCCTCCGATGATCCTCCCCAGGCACCAGACGTCCTGCCTCAAGGGGTGCTTGAAGATGCAGTACTCACCTCTCCTCACATGCTGCCCCGGCAACAGGATCATGTTGAACTCATCGATCTTTGAGGGACTCGTCACCACACCTATCGTCTCAGGCACGCTCCCACCTCTGACCTACAAATTCCTCCCCATGCAACGGTATAAGATCGGGGGAGCCCCGCATCTTAGTGAGCAGACGGGCGTAAACTGATCTGAGGGTCTCCTGCCCGATCCTTATCAGCCCCTCCACCCGCTGGATGTGAACCGGGACTCCTGTGATCGGATCCGAGACGGCGAGCACCATGGATGCTGCCTCCTCGGGATGCACCCAGTGAGGTAGCTCGAGCCTGAAGGGCGGCTTGACCCTCGAGCTCTTCAGATAAACCACCGTGAAGTAGTCCTTCCACGGCACCTCCGGCTTGAAGCCCAGCTCTTGGGAGACCTTTTCGTACAGGTTCAGGCTAGGATGCTTGCCAGGCTGGACAGGTTTCGTCATCTGCCCGTACCTCATGTGTTTCTGCAGGAAAGAGGCGTCCCTCCTGCGCTTGGTCGGATCGAAGAGGGAAGATCTCACCCTCTTCACGAGCCCGAGCGTCCCTACTCCTCTCTCCTTGCATGCCTGCAGGAAGTTCAAGATCTTCCCGGCGCAGTCGTGCAGCGCAAGCCTGTAGCCTCTAAGCCTGTCTAGGTCCACACCGTCTGGATCATCGTGGTAGATCAAACCCGGATACATGAGCAGGGGTCCGTCTATTATGATCCAGTTCGGTCTCCTTTGCTCGACCGCCTTCTTGGCGACGGTGAAGATGTATCCTGTCTCCTCTAGCGACAGCCAAGTCTGCCCGGCTACCGAGGTGAGCCTGTAGATGTCCCCGTCGAAAATAGGCCGCTCATCCCTTATCACCCTCCAGTCAGAGGTGTAGGCCATGGCTACGGCAATGCCGAAGTAGTGCCCTGATAGCTCCTTGCCCGCATGCGATCCGTCCACTCCGCATATCAGCTGTCCCTCAAGTCGTGCCGGGGGTACATCCCGCACTTCGGGCTTCTTTCCTTCTATCTCCGGCACCGGGACGAGCGATGAGGCCTTCTCTAGAAGCCTGAGCAGGGCTTCGGGCCACAGATACTCTTCTTCCCGCTCCCTCTCGAACACCATTTAATTAGAGCTACCCTTTTTTGTTCCTGTCGAGCCCATCGCAGCTGGAAACGGACATTTTTGTTCTCCATCGCAGGACTATACCCTGGGGAGGCGAGGAAAAACGCGCTCAACGAGGTCTTGCTGGATTTTGAATAAAAAATTTTTACTGAGGAAATCAAAAACCGATGCCAATAGCTGTAAAGGAAATTGAGAAGTTTTTGTCGAACGTTAAAGAGAGGATAAATAGAAATGAGAAGATAATCAGGTACGGGCGTGGACTTAGGACTAATTTGCTTTTTGACTTGAGGTCTGATGAAAACTGTCCCTGGTCATTATGTATCTCGGTCGGGATAAAAGACGGCATAATCGAGGATATCAGAATATCGGATAAATCGGTAAGCAACGCGCTGGTCTTCACTCTTACGTGGGGAACTTTCTTAAGGATTGCCAAAGGGCATATGAATGTTGGCACAACGGCGGTGCTCAAAAAGAAGATAAAAATAAAGGGCGGACTGATGACAGTTATCAGGTATAGGAAATATCTGGGCGAGGTCATAAGAACAATACAAGATGTCATTTCAGAGTATGGCGGTAGAGCTACAATTCTCCTCAGTAGAGCGGAGTTCTTGGCACCTCATATAATAATCGGAAGAAATGTGCGTAGTTTTCTTTCTGGAATCAGTGCAAAGAGGGCATTAATCGTGACCGATAAAACGATGACAAAAATCGGATTCGTAGAGGAGGTCAAAACGTTACTTGAAAAGAATGATGTAAAAGTCTCAGTGTTTGACGAAATAGCTCCCGAGCCACCGGAGGATATCATAAGGAAGGGAGCGAAATTCGCTGCTAGGACGAATCCCGATCTCATCATAGGTCTAGGTGGCGGATCTGCGATGGATGCGGCAAAGGCTATTTTGTTGTGCTATCACTATCCGAGTATTTCGTTGGAAAGAGTGGATCCGGGTATGGAGCTGGACATTCATAGGAAAGCGAAGCTTATGCTGATACCGACAACTAGCGGGACCGGAAGTGAAGTCACATGGGCTAGTGTGATCTCATTCAAGAGGGAAGGGGAGAAGCAGAAGCTCGGGCTTGGAACCAGAGAGTTTATTGCTGACATCGCCCTAGTTGATCCATACTTCGTTGAAAATCTTCCGAAAAAAGTTGTAGCGACAACGGGGCTGGATGTGCTCTCCCATGCTATAGAATCGCTGCTCAGCCCATGGTGTAATGAAATAGTGCGGGCAGTAGCTCTGCGGGCAATAAAGCTAACGTTCAGGCATTTGGTGAGGTCATATAATGGCGACTTGAGTTCCCGGGAGAAAATGCACTATGCGGCAACACTTGCAGGCCTCGCCTTTGGCAATTCGCAGGCAACACTTGCACATGGTCTTGGTCATGCCTTTGGTGCGACTTTCAGAATACCACATGGCTTTGCGGTGGCTCTGTTCCTTCCGTATGTTTTGCGATATTACAAGGACACAGCAATGGCAAAAGAAATGGTCATGGAGGTCAGCGAGGAGCTCCGCGTAGGCCGTTCCATGAATTCTGTGGTATCGGCAATAACATCCCTTATTAACAAAGTTGGTGGAAAGACCACAATCACCGGGTTTGGTATCAGTAGGAAGGACTTTCTCAGTAAACTTGACTGGCTTGTGAAGCTCTCGAAAGAGGACCCATGCACATACTCTGGACCAAAACTGCCATCTGATGAGGACATAAGAACTCTGTACCTGAGTGCACTTGGCGAATAGATTCCCCAAAGGGACCCCTTGGCAGAGTTCCAAAAGAATCAACTCTCTCCTTCAATTCGACAACCAGTGGATAGAGCTCTATCTTTCTGCCGGTTATCAAATTCTGTTTCAACGACTGTGCCGTGGGATAACAAATGGCTTCAGTATCATCTAGGACGAGAATGTCATAATTGACAAGACACCCAAGACCTCTAACTCTCTTCTCTGTTGAAGCAGAAAATTATTTTAACCTCCTTGGCCTTCTCCATTCTCGATGGAAGAGGCGAGAAGTTCTTGGGCTCTTCGTGAGTGGGAGCGCATCTCTGCTCACTCTCACATTTCAGGTCTGGGCCTTGAGGGCCTCCGAGCAAAGCCGGTTGCGGCCGGTATGGTTGGCCAAATCACGGCGAGGGAGGCCGCAGGGATCGTGGTGCAGATGGTGAAGAAGGGCAAGTTCGCTGGACGGGCCATCCTCCTGGCGGGCCCACCGGGGACAGGGAAGACCGCACTGGCGTTGGCCATCGCCAAGGAGTTAGGAAAGGACGTTCCCTTCGTCCCGATATCGGCTTCAGAGATTTACTCGACCGAGATGAAGAAGACGGAGTTCCTCATGCAAGCTCTCAGGAAGGCTATAGGGGTCAGGATCCACGAGCTCCGGAGGATCTACGAGGGGAAGGTAGAGGAGCTCTCTATCCAGCAGGAGCCGCACCCCTACAATCCTTTCGTCAAGGTACCCGTCGGTGGGACGGTCAGGCTATCGACAAAGGACTCTTCCCAGCGCCTCAAGATGGATCAGGCCTTCGCCACCGCAATGGTCAGGCAGGGAGTGGAAGTCGGGGATGTGATCCAGATAGACCCGGAGGCAGGCAGAGTGGTGAAGCTGGGCAAATCGAAGGAGGCTGCTCAGAAGGAGGGGTATGATCTGAGCGCGGTCCAAGTCGTGGAGGTGCCGACTGGTCCGATCCTGAAGAACAAGGAGTTCGTCTACACCGTCACCCTGCATGATCTGGATGTGAGCCAAGCAAGGGCTGGCGTGAGCGTCGTCAGCCTCCTGTTCGGGGGCGAGGAGAGCAAGGAGATCTCGAACGAGGTGAGGAGGACGGTGGACGAAGCGGTTAAGGAGTGGGTCGAGCAGGGGAGAGCGGAGATCCTGCCCGGAGTGGTCTTCATAGATGAGTGCTCCATGCTGGATGTGGAGACCTTTTCCTTCCTGACCAAGGCGATGGAACAGGAGCTCTCTCCCATCATCATCTTCGCTACCAACCGTGGCGTAACCGTGGTCAGGGGGACGGATTTCCAGTCCCCCCACGGGATACCCTTGGACCTGCTGGACAGGATGCTCATCATACCCACCTACCCCTACAAGCGTGATGAGATCCTGGAGATCCTGAAGATAAGAGCGAGGGCGGAGAAAGTCAACCTGACGGAGGAGGCCCTCAATTACTTGGCGGATTTGGGTGCCCAGACCTCGCTCAGGTACGTGGTGCAGCTGATAGCACCGGCCTCAGAGCTAGCCAGCCAGCAGGGTAGCAAGCAGGTAACCAAGGAGCACGTGGAGCAGGCCAGGCAGCTCTTCGTGGACGTATCCAGATCCGTTCGGCACCTGCGCGAGTTCGAGGCCAGAATGCTCAAGTAGCAATAAAGATCCTCGAGCCCTGAGGGTGTCCGTTCTGGGGCCTCAAGGACTGGTAGCTTGGGCTGGAAGCTGGTTTAATGGTTTGTTCATCAAGCATGAAGGAGCTTGAGCTTAGAGGAGGGGAGGTGGCAGGTGCTCTTCAGGGAGGGCAACTGGTGGTGGGCCTCTACTGCCCGGAGCACGCAAGCAGAGAGGAGAGGTGAAGTTCTGGAGAAACACGACTTTCCCGAGCTTTTCTACCTGATCGAGGGAACGTCACGCTAGTTCTGGGGTGCGATGGTGAGATCGGGGAGGTCAAGCTTGAGAGGGAAGGCCGAGGTGGTGAGCGAGTGGGTACAACGCCTACGGACGTGGGAAGGTCCTGGTGGTGGAGAGGGAGGGCATACACACGGAGTTCAAGGAGGTCGGCAAAACCGGTTGAGGTACTGAGTAGCCTTCCGTCCCGCCTGCTCCAGCTCCCCTCCCTCGACACCCGGGACTCCGCACGCAACAAGCAGGATGTCGGAGGTATCTAGCGTGATCTTGGTCAGCTCGGAGTCCCGGTAGGGGTAGACTGCAAAGACCTTCTCTTTGTCCGCCAGCACGGGCTCGTTGCCCTTCAGCCTCACAGGCTCCCTGAACCCTATTCCCAAGAACTCCTCTCCTTTTTTAGCGAGCCTGAGGCAGAGTTTTCCCCTCAGTCTGGAACAATCATAGGCACCCATGGAGATGCCTGTTTCAGCGGAGGCCAGATTGTAGCAGTCCACAGCTGTGTTGATGGTGGGCAAGCTCCTTCCCGAGAGGACGCGCCTGACGAGGGCCTCGCCGGCCGGCCTATCCTTCGTGGGGTCGATGCCAAGCCTCCAGTAAAAATCCCTGTACGCTCTGAAGATGCGCTCATCCTTTAGCCTCTCCAAGGTGTATTTCTGCCGGAGCTGCCGCTCTACCTCCCTCTTCAGGTCCTCCAGCCCCAGATCTTGCAGTTTAACCTTCACCCCCTCCAGTCTCCAGGCCCTCAGCTCCAGCCCCTCAAACCTCCGCTTCAGCTGGGGATCGATCTGAATCATTCCTAAATCGACCAGCTCGAATATTTTTGAGCGGCCGTAGTCTAGCCTGGTAGGACACGGGCCCTCCAAGCCCGTAGCGCGGGTTCGAATCCCGCCGGCCGCACCAGGAGTTCAATTTTGTCTGTTACTATGGAACAGACAGCGATGAAAAGGGAGGGTGTGTTTCAGATTTAGTACCTCCCCCGCTTTCTAGTGGTGGTTAGGCAGATATCGTCGTGCATGAGTGGTGCTCATTTTTGAAAAGCGGGCGTCCCGGCGAGCACATCCTTCACTATCTCCAAGTAAGTCATCCCGTACTCCTCGGCCGGTTCGATCTGCGTATACTCGTGCCACTCATTGAACGAGGTAATCAGCACGGCGCTCAGCTTGGGATCTAGGTGCTGAAGGGCCCGAGAGCAGAAATCTCTGAAGAGCTGCGGACTGCGCTCGATGACGGGGTGTTTGGCCCGCCTCACTGCGGTATCGTCGAAGCCCGGCATCACGCTAGGGATGAACCCGACCCCCAGCTCACTCGCGACCTGCCTCCACTCCTCGTATCGCCTCGAGACCCTGTCGACGAAGTTCTTGCCTATTCCGGGGAAAGGTATGTACATGTTGTAGGCGGTCACCGCGTCGAACTGCTGAATCAGCCTTCTCTGCCAGGGCGCGTCGGGATTCTGCCAGTACACTAGGTCGCCGATTAGGTACACGTTCTCTTCCAACTCCTCCCTCAGCTCGGAGATAACGTTTTTCACATCGCCTACGAATGTCCGTGCCAAGTAGATGATCACAACAGGTTTTCCGTCTATCAAAAGGTAGCTGGGATGGTTGAAGTAGGTGTCCCTGAGGTACTCGAAGTCCTGTCTCAGCCGCTCGCGATTAGCCGGGTCGTTGAGATTGACCCACCAGCACGACACTTTCAACCTACCCCACGTCTCGTAGTGGATGCAAAATTTTATCCTGTCGATTAAGCTTGCTTTGAGGAAGTGCTCCCGCAGCGTCACGTCCTCCCAGCTTCCTGGCCCCCACCAGCTCATGGCGAAGAAGTCTATCCCGTTACTGACAGCCCATTCAATGTGGGTGTTTATCACCTGCTGGTCGCGACTATCGTACTCCCCTAGCACCGGGATTCCTTTGTAGCCCTCGGTCCAGTGCCTCGTCTCAGAATACCAGGGGTAGTAATAGGCGCCAATCAGCTCAGCGGCGGCGTTGACAGACCTCGACTCCCTCGGCATGGTTAAAGATCGTCTCGGTGGGATCAGGTGGAGGATAGTCTCGGCGATGATCACTGCGATGCAAGCAACCACGAGCACGACCGGCGCTCTTGCAACTCGCAGACGTCCAGCGCTGGGAAATGTACGCTTCATCGTGCACGGAGGTACTTTGGGTACCATCAAGCCTTTCGCTTGGGACAGTTTTTCAAACCTCCTCTCAAATCGCTCAGCTCTGACTTCAATCCACTAGGTCATGACTGCATGCTCAGGAAGCTGGCCTGGGAATGAAGGTGGGCGCCCTAGTGCATGCTGGCTGGACGGGGAAAAGACTGTCTGAACCAAAGGTACGTTAACGGAGAGTGGGCAAGGGAACTCAGGCCTTACTCTAGCAGTTTTGAACTGAATTATTTTGGGATGGGTATTTTTTGATGGCCAGGGTGGTGTAGTGGTTAGCATCCGGGCCTGTGGAGCCCGTGACCCGGGTTCAAATCCCGGCCCTGGCCCCTTTTCTCTCGTATCCTGTGGTGGGTAAGAGCCTCAATTTATGGAGGTAGGGACATGCATTTGAATTTAGCGGTCAGCCTTTGGTGTGGCAAACCTGGCTAGGGAAGTTGCACGTCTAGCTCCGGGAGCAGGTAATGCTCACCGTCTCCAAAGTTGTAGCAGGAGAGGTGCAAGCGGGAGAGATGCTTATCCCAAGAAGTCAACGTCCCAAGTGCAGAAGTGTCCCCCTTCAGGAAATAATCAAACCAAGCAGCCATGTAACGCATGGAGACCTCGCGTTGCCAGGGAGGGGCAGGGTAATAACCATAGAGCAGGTTGCTAAAGCCATCGTGTGTTCCTCCGGCTATGACTATGAGCTCCTTGGGTGGTTTGGCCAGTCTGTAGCAAGGTATCGGATTAAGCTGATCGTTTATTAATATATCGAAATCTCCGGTTTGAATCTGCAAGGGTACCCCCAGTTCACCCAGTTCCCCTACTGTCGCGGGATTCACGTCCGAGAGGGCTACCACTGCTTTCACTTTCGGGTGTAGGGGTGTGGAGGTGACGGCCACTCCACCAAACGAGTGCCCGGCAATGCCGATCCTCGACTCATCTACCATTTCTCTGACTGGGCTCTGGTTCAGGAGGTAGTCTATGGCGTCCCAGACGTCCTGCCGCCAGACCCCCTGCGCCAGCCGTAAGGGGCCCTCAATAGCTGCCCCTGGACGCAACGGTATCCCTAAGATATTTTCCGAGAAAGGTACGGTCCAGTCTGGCAAGACCCCCTCCGAGTCCCCGGTCGCTGTCGGATCCAGAAGCATGGCGATGTAACCACGCTGAGCGAGCCCCTCACCAATCCAGCTATACATGGATCTCTGAGAGCACCACCCACCGCAGAAGACGATTGCTGGGTGCTTTCCGCCCCCGGGCGGGCAGTAAATGGTAGCCGCAAGCTCCCACCCCTCTGTATTCTTGAAGTGCACGTCGATCACACTTATGTCGTTTTGCTGAGATGCTTGGGGCAGATCAAGGGCGGAAACTGGGATGACGAAGAGCAACAAGGCCAAGAAGGCAGGGGCTAATACCTTCATCGCAGACTGTCTACCAAGATTTAAATGCTTTCAACTCTTAACGCGAGCTTTCTGTCCGAAAATTAGCGATGGGGCTTGAAAAATTCCAGTGGAATCAATTTTCGTTCCCACGGTATGAAACGGTCCTCAGCATCCGCGTGATCCTGCCGGGAAACTAGATTTGCCCCTCTCAGGTGTAGGTAACTTCGTAGGCCACTCTTCGCAAGAGCTGGGGTATTAACGATTTCGCCCCACTGTGCGACCAAACGGATAACTGTTAACTTAGGGAAGTAAGATCTGGACCCTTTGGGGGAGCCTTGAGCCCTCGATCAGCTCGATCTTTTTCTTCCGTGGCAATCGCTTGAGCTCCTTCTCCCTCCTTCGCGCCTCCCTGAAAGAAGGCAGCTCCTCCGCATAAGCGACTCTGAGGTTCTTCCATCCCTTGGTGTACCGGACCCTCCCCGCCAAGTGCTGCTCTATCCTGGTCCGCAGGTTCTTGGTGCAGCCGACGTACAGCTTCCCGCTTTCATCGGTGAGGATGTAAACCCACGGCATCAAAGCGAGTTGATACCAGTTTAAAAGGAGGCTCCACCCCATTCTCGGCGATGGAGGAGAGAGGAGAACTGACTGAAATGCCGCTCAGGTTGGTCATCTCCCTGGCGATAGCGATGATATGCCTCTCGGTCCTGATGCAGTTCGTCCGGACCTCTGAGGCCGCCATGCTGAGGGAGCTTGATGTCAGGTTCTCCATCTCCGGGCACAGGCTTAGGGTGATGGTTTACGATGCTCAAACAGGACAGCCTGTGGGAGGGGCCACCGTGACAGTGACGTACGATGGAGGTATGAAGGCCCACACGCTGGGCGCCAGCTCGAACTCTTACACCTTCTACTTGCCCTCGGATATCCTGCTCGCGAGCGTGAGGGTGACGAGGAATGGGTACTTCCCTTGGGAAGGGGAGGTAGCCCTGGAGTGAGGGAATGGAGTCTTTTCCAGTCTGGATGCTGGTCAGTGTGTTTTCCTGCTGCCTGATAGGCATGGTGGGTCAGGAGTCCCTGCAGCTTTACAAGCAAAGGGAGAGGCTCGTCTCCGCCGTGCGGGAGTTCAACGAGTTCTTGGGAGCGGTGGATGGGGCATGTTCCAAGGGTAGGGCTAGCTTCTGCCTTCAGCAGGCCAGACTGCAGATCTCAGGGAGGGTGGCGGTTCTGCTGGTAGAGGGGGAGCCCAGGAGGTCCGAGCAGCTTCCCGTTCCCTTTTCCGAAAACCTGCAGCTGGGTCCGGGGAAGTACGAGATCCGCCTCGTGGATGAGGGGGGTTGGGTTCTCCATGTGGAGGAGAGGTGAGCTTTACCTGCACCGGCTGATCTCGGCCCCGATCGTCTACTTGATTCTCACGGGCGCATGCTTTCAAGTGCACGGTCAGATTCGGTCCCAGACGGAGCAGGCCGAACTCACCATATTCATGCAAAAGCTCGCTCACATCATCTCAAGCTGTGAGAAAACGGATGCGAACTGTGTGGCACTGGTGAGGGTACCTTTTGAGCACCTGCACCTCATCTTCATCCCGGAGAACTGCCTGACGCGGATCGAGGGGAGATGGGAAGGACACAGAGTAGTAGTTTTCACTCAGGTGCGGATCCCGCGAATGTGCTTGGATTCTCCGAACTGGATAAAGATAAGGAAATCCGGCGGGATCGTGGAGATCGAGCATGGATGAGCTGCTCGCGACCCTCTTCGTATGCACCATGCTGTTTCTGTTCTTCCTTTACCTCAGTAGCTTTGTCTCCAGTTACTTGGATTGTGCTCGGCGGTTGAAATGGACAGGCTCCTCGGTCTTGCGGTTTTCGCGAACTGCATCTGTCTTTCTCTCCTCCTCTTGGGCCTGGTTGCTCTACCTGACAGCACCCACGGAGCGGGGCGCATCCTCCACCAGCTCCTGACCGAGAACCTCCGCGTGACTTGTCCCGGCGGCCGGATGGTGCAGAAGTCCCTCATGTCCTTCTTGGTCGAAGCAGACCAGCTGGGCTACCCGGTTTGGCTCGTGGATCAGCTCGAGAATGGGATCTCGTGCATTCTGGAGCGCTCAACACCCTTCGTTTTCGTTTTCAGGTTGGGCGATTTCACAGTTGGGGCGGAGGGGTCGGAGGAGGTAGACTTTGCGAGGTTCCGGTTGCTGACACCAGATAACCGGGTGATCACACCCCAGCTTTCGCTCTACAAATGAGCGTCCACTTTGCGGCCTTGGGTGCTCTGGTTCTGGTCCTCACCTTCTCCGTCTGCCTCCAGCTCCAGGAGGTGGGCAGGCTGGGAGCACAGATGGGCGCCTACACCTGCCAGCAGGAGCACCTCCGATCCCAGCTGAAGCTCCTCCGGGAGTCCTTCGAAGAGAGCCTGAGACAGCTCACATACGTAGCCCTGCAGCGGGTTTCCCTGTGCGCCTCCGAATTCGGGTCGGACGAGGAGAGGCTGGAGGCTGTGAGAAGCAGGATCCTCCAGACCTGCCCCGAGAACTTAGAGAGCGACAGTAGCTATCTCAGATTCACCCCCTTGGATGTCCAGCTTGAGGAACTACCAGGGGGTTTTGTCCTCACTAGGTACCGCGCATCGGGGGTGCTGGGCGTCAGATCACCCTTTCTGACCATGTGGGAATCCCTGGACAGCTTGGAGGTTCGGGTACCCTGCAGGTTCTTCCTCCTGCAGCGCAAGATGAACGAGTTCGTCGGGAGCCTGGACGAGATACACGATCGGTGGAGGGACTGGCAGTACATGCAGGCCCTCGCTCAGGCCCTCACAGGTCAGGTAGTCCTCTCCAAGCGTTTGGTTGGGGAGCTCCTGAAGAGGGCTTGGGCGGAGGGGGAGCTCGAAACCTTGGGGGCCAAAGGGGGGAAGGTTAGCCCGGAAGGCCTGAGGATCAGGGCTGAGCTGGAGGTGAGGCGGGTGGAGTTCAAGAGGGAGGATCCCCTTGGCTTGGCTGGGAGGAAGCTGGCTACGCCCATCTATCTGCCCGGTACTACCCTTTGGTGGGGACAGTGGAGAGTGATCGCGGAGCTCCGGGCTGTGGAGGAGATCCAGGACTGGGAAAATCCTGTCATCCCCCGCGCGGACGGGTACCATCCCCTCAGTTATGTCTGGGAGTTTCCCTCGGGAAGGTTCGAAACCAGGATCCTCGTGATCCTGCCCAGGCCCTTCTGGATCCTGCAAGCAGGATGAGCCTGAATTTACTTCCAGCCAGCTCTCTCCAAATTTAGCATGAATATCGTACTGCTAATGCTGAAAAAGGCTGAGAAAATGCTCGGTTCGTTCCGGGCAGAAGCCGGTGGAACTAAGCTGGGAGGAATACCGTGCCAGGAGTCAGTGCGGGATTTTAGGACGAGGAACTACTGATGGTGTACGCCTCCCATCCCCTGCTCAAACCGAACACGGTGGAGCTCCGCGAGTACCAGCTCTCCCTCCTGCCGCACTTGCTCGAGAAGAACTCGCTCGTAGTCATGCCGACGGGGCTCGGCAAGACCTATCTGGCGATAATGGTAGCCTGCTGGAGGCTCTCTAGGTACCCGGAAGGGAAGGTCCTAGTCATGGCCCCGACTAAGCCTCTGACTATCCAGCACTACGAGACCTTCAAGAAGTGCATGAACCTGCCCGAGGAGGACTTCAACTTTCTGACGGGGGAGAGGCCACCACAGGAAAGGAAGAGGATTTGGTCTTCGGGGAGGATCTTCTTCGCCACCCCCCAGGTGGTCGAGAGGGACTTGATTTCCGGGAAGCTGGAGTTCGGGGACTTTTGTCTGCTCGTCTTCGATGAGGCGCACCGAGCTGTGGGTGATTACTCGTACGTCTTCATTGCCTCTCAGTTCATGAGGTTGGCCAGGAGCCCCCTCATTCTCGCTCTGACCGCCTCGCCGGGAGGGGCTGTGGAGAGGATAGAGGAGGTGAAGCGGAACCTCTTCATAGAAGCTGTTCACCTAAAGGGAGAGAGGGACCGCGATGTGCGCACCTATGTAAAGCCCGTCAAGGTGGAGTGGCGGAGGGTGGAACTGCCCGAACATTTCATCACCCTGAAACGGCTGCTAGAAGATCAGCTGGAGGAGCACCTCTCCAAGCTGAAGGAGGCAGGCTATCTGCAGTCCACCCGGGAAGTGCCTAAGAGGCACCTGCTCGAGCTCCAACAGAAGCTCCTAGCGGAGAGAGAAGGGAAGGAGCCCCTGCTCGCTCACCTCGCAGCCTCCCTCAAGCTGACCCACGGCTTGGAGCTCTTGGAGACCCAGGGCATCCACGCACTGGTGAACTTCCTGGAGAGGCTGCAGGCCAAGAGTCAGCAGCCCGGGAGCAGTAAGGCGGATAGGCTGCTTGCATCTGACAGGCGAACTTCCGTAGCGCTCTCTCTCGCCAAGCGCGCCCTGCAGTCAGGCTTCTCCACCCACCCGAAGCTGGAGGCCTGCCTAGCGTGTGTAAAGGAGCAGCTCCAGAACGATCCCTCATCCAAGATCTTGGTTTTCACTAACTTCCGGGAGACCGCCGAAAGGCTCTTGGAGTTATTTCTCCGGGAGGGCATCAGGGCCGAGAAGTTGCTTGGGCAGTCAGACAGAGGAGGGAGCAGGGGGATGAGCCAGCGCCAGCAGCTAAGCTCGGTGAGGAAGCTGAGGGATGGGGAGATAAGCGTGCTGGTCTCCACAGCCGTTGGGGAGGAGGGCTTGGACATCCCGGATGTCGAGCTCGTGGTCTTTTACGAGGCGGTGCCCAGCGAGATTAGGTCCATCCAGCGAAAGGGGAGGACAGGGAGGACCAGGCCGGGCAGGGTAGTGGTACTGCTGGCGAAGGGTACGAGGGATGAGGCCTACTACTGGTCGGCTTATTGGAAGGAGAGGGAAATGAGAAAGTTTCTAACGCAGGGAAAACAAGTTAAGCTGGTGGGGTGAATGCCACTGAGGATAATCGCGGACCACAGAGAGATCCCCTCAGGTGTCGTCCGGAGGCTCTTCGAGGCGGGC
The DNA here is from genome assembly GCA_964474885.1 of Hadarchaeota archaeon (SeqCode). Lineage (GTDB taxonomy): Archaea > Hadarchaeota > Hadarchaeia > Hadarchaeales > JAWBSP01 > JAWBSP01. The sequence continues at coordinate 6,558 of CAYYWO010000002.1, read as the reverse complement.
GTGCAGGTGGAGACGAGGCAGCTGGACGTCGGGGATTACATCGTCAGCTCGGAGGTGGGTGTGGAGAGGAAGAGCGTAAGGGACTTTGTCCAGTCAATCATCGACGGGAGGCTCTTGGAGCAGGCTAGGATGCTGAAGGAGGCCTTCCCAAAGCCTGTCCTGATCCTCGAGGGCAGGGAGGATCCCTACACCGTTAGGGGCATCCACCCCAACGCGCTCAGGGGAGCACTGCTCGCGGTGGCGGTCGATTTTAACATACCCATCCTTCCGAGCCGGGATGAGGTGGATACGGCAGGCTTGCTCTTAGTCCTGACGAGGAGGGAACAGGAAGAGAAGCGGAGGGAGCTCGTGGTCAGGGGAGAGAGGAAGGGATTAACGCTTGAGGAGAAGCAGAGGTTTGTGGTCGAGGGCCTGCCGGGCGTCTCCGGTACCCTAGCCCAGCGCTTATTGGAGAGGTTTGGGACGGTCGAGCGCGTGATGACGGCCTCCGAGAGGGAGCTCCAGCTCGTCCAAGGTATAGGCCCGGAGAAGGCTAGGGAGATAAGGGAAGTTCTGACCTCTCCTTACAAGGGGAAGCAGGTTCATCTCTTGTGAACACCAAGTGGCGTCGGCGGCATCCAGTTCACGCGAAATTCACCTAAAATTTCCAGTAATCCCTGAGGTTCCTCTTGACCTCTTTGATAACGGAGGTTTTTTTCGGTTTAGCCCTCTTGAATTCCTCCCCTTGCATAGCCCGCACGATGTTGCACACGCTCTCCGAAAGGGCCGAGGGGCTGTACCCTCCCTCGAGCACGAAAAAGCACTTTTTCCGGAGGGCCTCGTAGGCGAGCCAGCCGAAGGCTTGGGAGGTGAGGGAAAGCTGGGTCAGGGGATCGGATCGGTGTGCGTCAAAGCCCATCGAAACGGCCATGATCTCCGGTTTGAACTGATCCAGCAAGGGCAGGAAGATCTCATCAACGCAGGCCGAGTATTCAGCATCACCGGAGCCGGGAGGGAGGGGGACGTTAACCGTGAAGCCCTCCCCCTCTCCCCTCCCTACCTGCCAGGCGAAACCGGTGCCTGGGTAAAGGGTCGCCGGATCCTGGTGAAAGGAGACATAGAGCACATTAGGATCCGAGTAGAAGATCTCCTCGGTTCCATCCCCGCAGTGCGCATCCAGATCCCAGATCATGATCCTCCGCGCACCTTTCTTCAGGAGCCACCGGACGCAGATGGCTAGGTTGTTGAGGTAGCAGAAGCCCGCCCCCCTGCAGCGAGATGCGTGGTGGCCGGGTGGCCTGATGAGGGCGAAGCAGGGCCCTCTCTCCAGCGCTTCCTCGGCCGCTACCAGTGCGCCCCCCACGGCGAGTAGCGCTAGCCGGTAGGTTTCCTTCCGCGTGGGTGTGTCAGCATCTATGGGAATTTCTTTCGAACAAGCCTTTTTCAGGAGCTCCAAATAACTCTCCTCATGGATCAAGCGGGCCTCCTCCTCAGTCCCCATCCTGGGGGGGAGAACCCTGATGGATCTTAAAAGCCCGGCACTTTCGAGCCCATCCAGAATAGCCTTCATCCTGTAGGGGCCCTCGGGGTGCCCCGGAGCGGGCTCATGCTTCATGAACTCGCGTGAGCAAACGATGGATGTCTCAGCCATCCTTCCCACACAGCTGGACCTCGAGCCTCACGGAGCCCCGAGTCCCGTTCCAAGTCTTTTCCATTCGCCTGACTTCAAGTCTCTTCCTGAAGAAGGGGGCATCCAGCACCATGGTCTCATATTCTCCCCCTTCCCCGGCCGGATTCAACCCGAATCTTTTTGCCAGCAGCCCAAGCTCCTCGACGGCCCGCTCGTCAAGAATCCTTCCCAGCCATCTCTGGTCGAGGCCTTCTGCTGAAACACTCGTGATGAGGATCTGTAGCCCGGCCCCTACCTCCTCCTTCAGGAGGCCGAGCTGATCCCTGCCCCACAGGGGTGTCACGTGCTCCGCACCCATCTCCTCGCACAACCTATCGATGCGCTCCTTCTGGTATCTAGATGCCACGGTTCCGCTCACCAGCACCTCCAGACGCAGATCCCTGAGCCCCTCGGTGAGCTCTTGGACTTCTTGCTCCTTGATCCCGCTCACCCTGATTTTCAGCAACGGGGTGCCTAGGCACTCCGCGAAGAGATCTATGTGCTCGAGGTTCACCCGGTGAAACATCCAGGAATCTGAGGATTCCGGCACTGCGCATATCAAGACATCCGGCTTCCTCCCCTGTGACTGGCACAACCAGTACGCATATGTGGAGTCTTTTCCTCCGGTGATCAGAATGCCAATCATCTCTCATTTATTGTGGGGGTTAAGAACTGGATGGCTCCACGGATCCCACTGGCCCTAGCCTTGCTTTTCCTAGGCATGGTCACACTCCTCAAGGGGGTCTCCCCCATGCCTGAGAACCTTTTCGACGTCGGCCTTATCTCCTTGGGCCTGGCCTTGATCCTGAGCTACGTCGCGGTGCTGGGAGAGACCTTCGAGGACTGGATGGAATCCTCACCTTTCTTGGCTTTCGCCCCGGTCCTTTCCTCCATGGGGCTGGCCGTGATAGTAGAGGCCCTGACCGCCCCCTACACTTGGGGCACACAGTTGACTCTGCTGGCGGTGGGGAGCATCCTCGTGGTCCTGCCCCCTCTCCTGAGCTGGAGGAGATGAGGCTGAGGAAGAAACAGCCGGAGAGTGTGGCTCCAGATCTTTCCGAGCAGTTTGCCGCCCTGTACGAGAGGCTCCAGGAGCTGGAGCGCAGGGTGGAGGCCCTAGAGCACACCCTCACGGGTCAGGAGAGCCCACCCGTCAAGAAGCTCGAGATCCGCGACATAAGCAGGGGGAGAACGAGGAAACCCTTCGTGGATGAAGGCTGAGGTCCTCCGCTCCGGACCCATCTCCACGCTCAAGATAGACTGCTCAGGCTGCCCCCGCCTCTCCTCCCTGCTCGATCCCGCTTGCAGGCGGTGCATCCTTCGGCACCTGTCCCGGATCGAGCCCGTGCAGCGCGTGGAGCTGAGGAGGGCATTCAGTAGGGTTTACATCACCTCAAGGTTGTCCCAGCTCGCCCACGCTATAGTCGCCTCAGACCTGCCCGAGGACAGGAAGGAAAGAGTCATGGAGATGCCACATGAGACCAAGCTACTCGAACGCTTGGGTCTTCATGAGGTTAAAGCCCTGATCGAGCAGTGGGAGCTACATCCTAAGAACTACGAGGAGGTCTTCGCTTGCTCCATTCTCCCTTTCTTCGTCAGGGCAGTTTGGGTTGGGAGCAAGCACCCGAAAAGGCTTGTGGATGCCTATCCCCTGGAAGGGGGAGGGGAGGTCAGGATCTACGAGCAGCTCGGCACATCCACTTACTTCTACGACTTGGATCTCCCCGAATTCAAGCTGGATCCAGGGCTTGTCTCGCTCATGTTTGCAGCCTACCGCCAGCCTGTTAGGGAGGTGCCTGCGGAGGTGGACGTATCCAAGCCCGAGGAGGTCTCTAACTTCTTGGAGAGGGAATACATCAGGCGCATGCTTGGGCTGGGCGGAAACAGGCTTGGCAGGGAGCAGCTGGCCCAGCTCTCGAGGCTCCTGGTCAGGTGGTCCAAGTATGGCCTCCTAGAGCCCCTCTCCAGGGACGATAACCTGACAGACATCCACCTGGAGCCTCCGGTGGATCTGCAGCCTGTGATGGTGGAACACGTGAGGTGGGGTAAGTGCCAGACGGGCTTCTGCATCTCGACCCTAGAGCTCGAGAGGTTGGCTGGCCGGCTCGCTGCCCTTGAGGACAAGCGCTTCGACGAGCAGCACCCCCACTTGGATGCAGAGCTGGGGGAGCTGGGCCTGAGGTTCTTCTTCGCCAGGACCCCCCAGCTCAGCGCCTCCGTCCGGAAGAGGAGGAGGAAGCCCTGGACCCAGCCCCTCTTCATCCAGCTGGGGACGCTAACGCCCCTGGCAGGCTCCTTCCTCTCCACCCTGCTCCGTCTTGGTTTCGGGGTTGTCGTGCTCGGGGCGATAGGGACTGCCAAGACCTCCCAAGTGGAGACGTACATCCCGGAGATAGGCAGATCGGAGAGGATTGTGACCTTTCAGGATACTGAGGAGCTGCACGTCCCGGACTTCGTACGTCTGGGCTACAGGCTGACCTCCGTGAGGGTGCAGGAGCCGGCGGAGATGCAGAGGGTGATAGAGTCCTTCCTCAGGGGTGGTACGGCCCACTGGATCTTCACCGAAGTTAGACACAGGGAGAGTATCAAGCCCGCCATCGGGGCGGCGGCCAGGCAGGGGCAGCCCGTCATCCTGAGCATGCACGCCAGATCCGAGGAGGAGCTCATGGTCATCCTGACCAAGCAAATGGGCCTGAGCGGAGCCGAGCTGGATTTCTTGGACCTGATGGTCACCTGCGCTAGGTTCGAGACGCCCCGCGGCACCGTCAGGAGGGTGACAAGCATCTCGGAGGTGAGAGGAGGAGGCAGCACCCCGGTCTTCTCCTACGATAGGAAGGCGGACAGGCTGGAGAACAGGATCTTCAGGGGTGATCCCCAGCAGCTCAGGCTCCTGGACTCGATGGAAGTGTCCAAGTTGGGCCCTCAGGAGATGAGGGGACTTTTCCTCAGGCCCCCCGAGGAAGGAGGCAGCGCGCTTCTGCAGCTCGCCTGCCGTAAGCTGGGTTTGGATGAGGGGGAGCTCATCCAGCGCCTCCTGCAAGAGGCCCAGATGAAATCGCTCTTGGTCAAGCTGGCGGAAGCCAAGCCACAGCTCCTGGAGTTGCCCTCGGTCACGCAGGCCTACGACTACTACTCCTTTCTTATCCGCTCGGAGGAGGTGGATCCGCTGAGCAAGTGGAAGGAGAAGATCGATGAGCTGGTTTGAGACCTTCTGCAGGTTTTCTGCCCGCCTCCTACCCGTGCAGGCCTACAGGCTGAAGGAGGAGACGAGGCGCGAGCTCGAGCTTGCCAGTTTTAAGGTGAGCGATGGGCAGTATGCCTCCGGCCTCCTCTGTTCCCTGCTGGTTCCTCTGCTCGTAGTTCTGGCCATCTCAGTCCTGCTGGGGAATCCCTGGCTCCTCTTGGCTGGTCTCCTGATTCTCTGCCTCCCCTGCCTGCTCCTCTTCATGCTTTATCCCTCTTTTGTTGCCTCGCAGCGGCGGAGTGAGGCACGCGGCTATGCCGTGGGGACACTTCTGGTCCTAATCTTCGACCTGATGTACAGGAGGAACCTGCGCGGTGCAATGGCGAGGGCCTCCCGCACCCCGGGCATGCTGGCTGAGGATCTCCGGCGAGCGATGATCGAGCTGGAGAGAGGGGAGGGCGGCAGCCCCGAGGAGCTCATGCTTAGGATCTCGCACAAGTGGTCTGAGCTGGATGAGGGGATAGGGGAGGTGCTTGAGGAGGTCTCGAGGGGAGAATGGTCGAGGAGGGAGCTCCTCCAGACTTCCAGGAGGCTCATCGCAGGGGTCGAGAGGGAGGTGGAGGAGGAGCTCCAGAGAATGGTCTCCCCCGCTCTTTACTTCCTCTCCCTCGGTGCTCTGGCCGTGCTCCTAACCGTCGGTCTCTCCCCTCTCTTCGCCCTCCTGGGGAGGTTCGACCTAAGCTTTTATCCCGTGATCTCGGTCGCCCTGGCCCTCCTGTTCTGGCTCTCCACCATCTTCCTGCTCACGCGCAGGCCGCTCACCCTCCCTTTCCCACCCGTCCAGCCCCTTTCCCCAGCGGCGGGCTTGGTGCCCGCTTCCTTCTCCCTGCTACCCTGGCTCTGGATCTTCGGCCTCAGCCTGCCGACGGTTTTCGGGATCGGGCTGAGCATCTTCCTTTTCGGCATCCTGAGGAGCTGGAAGGGCATCAGGCTGAAGAGGGAAAGGGTGAAGAGGGTGGAGCAGTGGAGGAGGGCGGTAGACTTCCTGGGGCAGAGATTGGGCAGGACGGGCCTCCTTTTCTCGCTTTCGGAGACCATCCAGAGGTTTCCCTACATCTCCAAGCCCGTCAGGGAGCTGCTCCTGCGGATCCAGGAGGGCTCTGCCGACCTTTCCGCTCTGCCCGAGAGGGTCGAGGATCCAATCTCCGCCCAAATGCTGGAGGCCTCGCTGGTCCTGAAGCCTATGAGCGAGGAGGCAACCTCCCTGGCCTTGCGCGAGGCAGGGCAGCTCTTGGAGGAGCTGCAGAAGGCGGAGCGAAGGTTCAGACACCGCATGGGGGAGATCAGGTCGAACCTGTGGATGCTCAGTCTCGTCCTCATCCCCCTGGTCTGCTCTCTTTCGGCCTGGATGATCTCGACTTTCGCCGAGCTGTCCGCCCTGGAGAGCATGCCCTTCCTCTCCATGGGGCTGGGCCCGGCAGATCTGTCCTGTTTGTGGTTCAACTTAGGCCTCCTTTCGCTTGTCCTGAGTCTTGCCGTGGCCCGCTACGCCTCGGGGCTCCAGGCTCCGGGGGACAGGGTCCAGTCGCTCTTTGACCTCTCCATCACCGCTCTGGTATCTGCATCCGTCTTCTTGTTCTCGTCTTGGATCTTCCAGCTTCTAGCACCTTGAAAAGGAGCTCCGCCTAATAGGCGGGGGATGTGGAGGAATTTGATGGACTTGCTC
>CAYYWO010000001.1:166821-178623 GCA_964474885.1 Hadarchaeota archaeon (SeqCode) | reverse complement strand
GATGAAGGCGAACGCCCTCATGCACGGCTGGCAGAGGCTGGATGACGTGGGGGCCAGAGGAGGTTGAGAGGCTCCCGGGCCGAAAGTTTATAATCCCGAGCTTAGGGTGTGCTACTTCAAGGCGGATTAGCAGGGCTCGATGGTGGAGGGTGGTTTCGAGGATATCGCATAGGTGACCCAAGTCACGCCTTCTACCTCGTTCGTTATGCGCCTGCTTATGCGATCCAGCACCTCGTAGGGTAGCCTGACAAAATCCGCCGTCATGGCATCTTCCGAGGAGACTACTCTGACTGTCACGATCCTGCCCTCCTTCCTCGCATCCCCCAGCACCCCCACGGTCATGTCATCCCCAACCACGGCAAAGGCCTGCCAGACCTTATCGTACCAGCCTCCACGCCTGAGCTCCTCCTCCACGATGGCGGAGGCCTGCCTGCATATGCGCAATTTCTCCTCCGTCACCTCCCCTATGATGCGCACCGCCAGCCCCGGACCGGGGAAGGGATGTCTGCGCAGGATGCGCTCGGGTACCCCTATTTTTCTGGCCAGCTGCCTGACCTCATCCTTGTATAGGTCTCTTAGGGGCTCGATGAGCTTAAGGCCCAGTCTCTCCGGGAGTCCTCCCACGTTGTGGTGGGATTTTATCCTTGAGGCCTGCCCTGACGCCCCTGCCCTAGCGCTCTCTATCCTGTCTGGGTATATCGTTCCCTGGGCTAGGTAATCCGCACCCACTTTCTTGGCCTCCCGCTCGAAGAGCTCGATGAAAAGCCTCCCTATTATCTTCCTCTTTTCCTCCGGGTCAGAGACTCCCTTCAAGGCCCCCAGGAATTCCCTCTCGGCTGGTACGAAGATGTATCTCAGTCCGGACTCCTCTAGGGCCTTCAGAACTTCCTCCCTCTCACCCTGCCTCAAAAGACCATGATCGATGAAGATGCACGTGAGCCTGTCACCCACCGCCCTCTGAACGAGGACCGCTGTCGTAAAAGAGTCCACGCCCCCACTCACGGCGCAGACCACGCACCCTCCACCCACCTCCTCCCTTATCTCCCTCACCTTCCGCTCCGCGAACTCCTCATCCAGCACCCAGTTCCTCGTGCAGCCGCAGATCCTGTAAAGGAAATTGCGCAGGATCTGCATGCCCGTCTCGGTGTGCCTAACCTCGGGGTGGAACTGCAGCCCGTATATCCACTCGCCGATCCTGAAGGCGGCGATGGGCGTGTTCTCCGTCCTCCCAATGACCTCCCCCTGGGGTAGTCTGCTTATGAGGTCCTTGTGGGACATCCAAACTCTAGTTCGTCCCGACCCCAACCCCTGAAAAAGCGGGTCGCCCTGATCGAACTCGAGCTCAGCCGCACCGAACTCCCACTTCTCACCCCTCCTCACTTCGCCCCCGAGCAGATAGGCAATCAGCTGCGCACCGTAGCAGATACCTAAGATCGGAACACCCAGCTGCAAAATCTTGGGATCGCACTTGGGGGCACCAGAGTCGAGGACACTCGAAGGTCCGCCTGACAGGATGATGCCCCTTATCTTCCCCTCTCCCTCTCTCCTCCGGACCTCCCTGCCTAGCCTCTCAGCGGGGGAATCGTAGGGTAAGAGCTCTGAGTACACCCCAAGCTCCCTGCACCTGCGCACAATCAAGTGGGAGTACTGCCCCCCAAAGTCCAGCACCACAACCCTATCCAACATCATCACAATCCACCTGCGAAGTGTTAATCTAGGCTTAATTTTCAGCCACGTTTGTGAGGATGGCCAAGGTGGTGATAATAATGGGTTCTGAGAAGGATAGGCCCTTCATCCAGCCTATGCTCCGGAAGCTGAACGAGCTAGGCCTGGAGCACCACGTTTACGTAGCCTCCGCGCACAAGCAGCCAGAAAAGGTACTAGAAATTCTGACGCGGTACGAGAAGGAGCCCGACGTGGTTTACATAACCGTAGCGGGCAGATCCAATGCTCTCTCGGGGATGGTGGACGCCAACACGAGGCATCCCGTTATAGCCTGCCCCGTCCTACACGGAGAGTTCGCCTTGGTGGATGTCTTCTCCTCTCTGCGCATGCCCAGCGGCATCGCCCCTATGGTGGTTCTGGACCCTGAGAACGCGGTGCTAGCAGCAACCAAGATCCTAAGGAAAAGATAGGAATAGGAAAAGGTTCGGAACCGTTTTCCCATCTACCTCGCCCGAGAGCTCTCAATCATGATACATAAACCGTGCAGAACTTTCATCCCTTTTTCCACACAGAATTTTATCGCCTTCGCACTTTCCGCCCCGGGTTGCATCCAAATCTTATCCACCCCAAGCTTCCAAGCCTCGACGACTACCTGCTCGGTCACTCTCGGACGGACTACTAAACAAACTACATCTGGTTTTTCGGGCAGGTGGCTTATCGAGGGATAGCACTTCTCCCCATCCACCTCCTCGTACTTTGGATTGATCGGGTAGACTCTACATCCTGTATTTTTGAGAAACCTGAAGACCTTGTAGCCGTATTTTTCCTTGTTCCGCGTGGCGCCCACCACTGCAATGACATTTGAGGGAGCGAGGAATTCCTTCAATAGCTCCTGCATCCCCAAAGTCGCGACCTGGCTTTTGTCTGTTACCATGGTAACGGTTACAAACTGTTTGTAACAAATAAACAGTTCGAGTGTTTACGGAGTTAACAATAAAAACTTTAAGTCTGATCCAAATTCCCAGATGGGTATCTTCAGGAGGCTGTTGGGAATCAACGAACTCGAGCGGAGGATTGAAAGACTAGAAAGAAAAGTTTCCGCCCTGGAGGGAAAGAAAGGAGAAATTGAGGATGAACTCTTGGAACTCCTTTCTAAGCCCATGACTACGAGACAGCTTGCCAAAATGACTGGAAAAAGCAGGGCTTACATCTCTTTAGTCCTAAACAGGCTGGAGAGGGAAGGCAGGATCAGGGAAGTTGGCAGAAAGAAACGACAAGTGCTTTACCAGAGGGTTTAGTGTCTGTTTAGTTAACTAGATAAATCAGCGAGTGAGATAGCTTGCGAGATTATCAAAGATGAGCTTTCCATCCCCCCATTCCCTCCGCGCGGAAGTCCAGTCTGGGAGCTGCCAGCCCCAGTAGGCACGCTCGGGGTGGGGCATGAGCCCAAAAACTAAACCTGATTTGTCGCACAAGCCGGCCACGTCGAACATGGAACCATTCGGATTGAGCGGGTATTTCCCTTGGGCAGGTCTCCCTCGCTCATCCGCGTACTTCAGGACCACCTGCCCCTGTTTCTGTAACCTGCGGAAAGCCGCCCGATCCTGAATGATAAATTTTCCTTCCGCGTGGGCAACAGGGATGTAAAGGGGGGAACTCGCCGACTGAGTAAAAATGCACTTGCTGGCCTCCACCCTCAGCCAGACCCACCTGCACTCGAACTTGGCCGAGTCGTTCGTTCCGAGTGCTGCCCTCATGCCGCCCCCGGGGAGCAGGCCAGCCTCGACCAAAACCTGAAAGCCGTTGCAGATACCCAGGATGGGTAGACCCCTCTCATAGCATCTGTCCAGCAGGCTTTCCACCTTCCTAGCCATTATCACCCCTGCCCTGACGTGATCTCCATAAGAAAAGCCTCCTGGGATCACAACTGCATCGAAATCTCCCCTCACCCAGTTCACGTGCTGGATAGAGGCGCGCAAGCCCGAGGCCTCGAGGGCGAGCTTGGTTTCGGCATCGCAGTTCGTTCCTCCAGCCCTCAGCACACAGACTTGCCTCAAATTTTTCCCCTCCAGACCCGCCTGAGCTCTTCCGCCTCCAGCTCCAGTATTTCCCCCTCCAGATCCTCTATCCTGAGCAAGGGCTCGGGAACAACTTCCCCTACTTTGGCAGCCTCCCCGCCAGCCAGCTTAAGAAAATCCTTCTCCGCCTGCTTCTTCACCTCCACCAGGAACCTGCCGGTGGACTCTGAGAAGAGGATGAAGTCTTCCCTCTTCAGCAGATCCGTGGGGACAGCCGAGAGTTCGAGCTCCATACCTAGGTCGCTGGAGAGCACCATTTCAGCACATGCCACCCCTAGGCCTCCTTCCGACAGATCATGACAGGCAACCAGCATTTCCCTTTCGATGGCCTCCTGCACTATCCTGATCACCCTGAGCGATTCCTTCAGCCTCACTTTGGGAACCGACGACCCCAGCTCCCCCCTCAGTGCATAGTACTCGGAGCCTCCGAGTTCCTTGTAGGTCATCCCCAAGAGGTAAACAGGATCCCCCTCCCGCTTGAGGTCGAGAGATACAAGCTTCCTCACGTCCGCAAGGCCCACGCCGGTTATGAGCAGGGTAGGAGTGACTGAACCCGTCGGAGACTCGTTGTACAGGCTGTCCTTCCCGGAAATGAAGGGGGTGCCGAAACCCTTGGCAAAATCGTAGCATGCCTGGCACGCCCTCAGCAGGCCCCAGAGCTGCTCCGGCTTCTCGGGATTCCCCCATGTAAAGTTATCAAGCAGAGAAATCCTACGTCCCCCGACCGCCACGTTGTTCCTTATGGCCTCCTCCACGCACGCCGCCGCCATCCAGTACGGGTCTATCTTCCCGTATCTAGGGTTGAAACCTATGGATATCACCACTCCCGTCCAAGAGTTCTCCAGAGGCTTCAGAACCGCGGCATCCGAGGGCCCCGCCCACTTGCCCTGCAGGGGCTTCAGCACGGTGCACCCCTGCACCTCGTGATCGTAGGTCCTGATGATGCTCTCCCGGCTGCAGACGTTAGGGGAGGAGAGGAGCTTCAGAAGGGGCTCCCTCAGGTCTTCTGGGGGTGGAAAATAGGGCTCCTCGGGGAACTTCCTCCTAACCCGAGTCCTCCTCCTAACGAGGGGCGGGGAGAAGAGGAAATCCAAATCCAGCTGTGCCACGAGCTGTCCCTTCCAGCTCACTCTCAGCTCCCTGCTTTGCTCCAGCCTCCCCACAGGGGTCGCCTCCACTTCCTCCGACTGGAAGACATCAAGAACCTCCTCTAGGCTCTCGGGGGGTACGCAGAGCAGCATGCGCTCCTGGGACTCCGACACCCAGATCTGCCAGGGGAGCATGCCCTCGCATTTCAAAGGAACCTTCTCCAGCCAGACAATTGCCCCGCAGTTGTATCTCTTGGCCGTCTCCCCGCAGGCGCAGGAAAGCCCTCCCCCGCCTAGATCTGTTATCGCACTCGCTAGGCCCCTATCCCTCACCTCCAAGATGCCTCTCCTCAGCCTCTCCTCTTCAATCGGATCTGGGATCTGGACCGCCGATCTGAACTCCTCGGCCTCCTCCGTGAGCTCCGCCGAGGCGAAGGTGACACCATGGATCCCATCCAAGCCGGTGCGCCCGCCGACCAGAACCAGCCAGTCTCCCGGCCTGGCCTGCCGCCTGTACGCGTCCTTGGGCAGGATACCCACGCATCCGCAATAAACCACCGGGTTCCCCGCGTAGGTCTCATCGAACCAGATGGCCCCGGCCACGGTGGGTATGCCCATGTTGTTCCCGTAGTGCCCTATCCCCCTTATCACCTCCCTGTAGGTGTACTTGGGGTGTTTCACGCCGGGGGGCAGGGGACCGGCATAATCCAGCGGGCCGAACCCCAGCACATCCATGCAGGCGATGGGTTTGGCCCAGACACCCAAGATGTCCCTTATAACCCCTCCCACACCCGTAGCCGCACCGCCGAAGGGCTCGATGGCAGAGGGATGGTTGTGTGTCTCTACCTTGACGGCTAACAGGTGATCTCCATCCAATTCCACCAAGCCTGCATTGTCCTCGAACACCGAGAAGCACCAGCTTGGAGAGAGTTCCTCCGTCACTCGCTGGATGAAGTCCCTGAAGAGCCTTAAGACCTTCCCGCGATAAAGGACTTCCCCTTTGAACGTTCGGTGGAAGCAGTGCTCCGACCAGGTCTGGGCTATGGTCTGCATCTCGACATCTGTGGGGTTCCTGCCCAGCCTAGAAAAATGTGCCTGGCAGGTCTTCATATCCTGCAGGCTCAGGTTCAGACCCAGCTCCCTGCTCAGCCTCTTCAGCCTCCTCCAGTCCGCGCCCAACAATGGAACCTCCTGGACGCCCTCTGGATACCTGCGCATCCTTCAAAACTCGTTGCCGGATATAATTCGGCTGTCTTGCGACTAGGAAAAACCGAAAAACGAACTTAGGCCCCCCGAGTTACGATGCCGAAGTGAGTGCAGGGAGAAATGTAAAAGATCCGAAGATAACGAGGTGCCCAGGTGCGAAAAGATGCCTGTCCCCGCTCACAGGTGCTAGCACGGCCTGATTTCAAACCTGTAGTCGTCCTTTATGGGATTCGATAACAGGCGCTTGCAGATCTCGCTCACTTTTTTGTGAGCATCTTTTTCGGACTCCGCCTCAAGCTCGAACTCATAGATCTTCGCCGTCCTGCTCTCACCAACCCTGTAGCCGAGATCTCTGAGGGCGCGCTTGACGGTCATGCCCTCCGGATCCAAGTAACCCTTTTTCAGTCTCACCTCAACCCTGACTCTGAACCTCATCGGTATCTGAACTTTCCGAACTCCGTTTTTATGACAAGCTCCCTCCTCCCCGCCTCGCACCTCCCGATCACCTGCGCCCCAATCCCGAACCGCTCGCACTCCGAGATCACCTCCTCACTCGCCTGGGGGGGGACGTACACCTCAAAGCCCACGCCCATGTTGAAGACCTGATACATCTCCTCCCAGGTTACCCTTCCCTCCCTCTGGATCAGTCTGAAGATGGGATCGGGCTCGGGTAAGGAATCCTTGATCACTCTCAGGCCACAAACCCTGAGGCACTTGGTCAGCCCCCCTCCCGTGTTGTGAACGAGACCGGAGATCCCCTCACCGCACCTCTCCAGCAACCTAAGTATAACAGGCGTATAGATCCGGCTCGGGGAAAGGATGGCCTCTCCCACCTCCATGCCTAGCTCATCCACATACTCGTCTACCCTGAACCTACCTGTGTACCTCCCGTCCGCCACCTCCGGATACTTCCTAGCATACTGTTGCCTCAGCAAGCAGTGCCTGGCTAACGTGATCCCATTGCACATGATGCCACTATTCTCCCTTCGTTCATAGCTACACCTCCCTCCGCTCCTGAGTCCGACTACCACATCTCCGGGCCTGGGCTTGCTGCGAACTAGCTTTCTCAGTCGGACGAGCGCGAAAACCACACCTGCTAGGTCAAAAGTCTTCAGCTGATCCGGGAGATCCGCGGTTTCTCCCCCCACCAATTTGAAACTGACCCCATGCTTTTCTAGCATCCGCTCACATGTACGGAAGCCGCAAGCCAGCCGCCTTAGCAGTTCCTTCTTCGGCACCAAGCCTGGATTAAGTGAGAGGTAATCCACCAGCCAGTACCTGTCCGCCCCTGTGCAAACCGCATCGTCTAGGTTCATTGCCAGCAAATCTTGCGTCAGGTCGAACCACTTCGTCTCTCCCGTCTCCTTCCACTGCAGGTAGGCCTGGACGGGCTTGCTACCGATGCCGTCCGCGTGCAGGACGAAACCCTCCTCCTCCGAGAGTCTCAGCACGGGGCAGAAAGTATCTGGAAAATGAGAGGCAAGTTTGAAGAGCTCCACGCCCCTCTTTCTTACGTCTACCCCCAACTTGCCATACATTCCAAACGACTACGCCCACTTAATAGGCAAAGAGCTTTATAGGCTCCCGATTGCAGATCCTCAAGAACGAAAAAAGGATATCCTCACGATTCTTTTTAATAGTCCGGAACAAGATACTGCTCTTTTGGGAGGCTTGACATAACCTTGGTCCATCCGTTATCGACACTCAGCTCAGTCTCTCCTGCCTGAGCAACCAGTTAAGTCTCCTAGCACTCGAAAACCAAAGATCCATGGGGATGAACTTGGACATGTGCGCCAGTGCCTCGCGGAAATCAGAGAAGCGGGCCGGAGGCTTGGTGAAGGCATCCCTGAGCGCCTCCCTTATCTTCCAGCTACCGACGGGAGCCCAGTAAGCGGGGGTCACCTCCCTCACGACCAAAACAAATGCCTTTCTGTGTCTCCTGAACATGTACTCGTAGGCGGGGAGTTTTGCGGCGTAGTAGCCCCCACCTATCTCCGGATAACTTGTCCTGGGCTTCCAGCCCTCTGCATCCGAGCCCACCCAAGGCTTGGAGGCTCTAGGCATGTAAACGCAGCCTGGCTGGACCACCTCCACCATCTCGAAGCCCATCGGAAGCGGCGCGAAGAGGATAGCGTACCTGTTGCCGACGTACTCGGTCGTGAAGACCTCGAATTCGTTTATTTCTGTCCAATGCGCGATCTCGAGGGCCAAACGCTTGGAGACCATCGAATCGACGGCCGTTGTGGACCAGCGGGAGGGGACTATCAGCCTCTCCCTCTTCCTGCCGAGCAGGCCCAAAGAGAGGAGCCTGGATATGTAGTAAACGGACTGGCCGGCCTTGTAAAGCTCCGAAACTGCCTCCTCAGCCCTCACATCCCAGTCCCCGATCAAGTTCTCCACCTTTCTAGGGACGCTGGGGTTCTCGGCTACCCGGAGATCTCTCAGTTTGGCTAGGGGGCCCGTCGGTGCCAAATACCCGTCGAACCTAGGCCTTGGCTTAGGAACCTTCTCCAGTTGAACCTCCAGCCTAAGAGCAGAGGTCGAGAGAGCAGCCTCCCTGAGTCGGTCGAGCACCGGATGGGGCTCGCGTGCCTTGCGCACGTCCAGCCTGATCGAGCACCTAACCAGCTGGGTCCTCAGCTCTATCACCTCCTCTAGGCCCCTGCCGAACAGGGATGGAGGATCTCCCATCTGCCGGGCGACCGCAGGCTCGGTGGGCGCCACGAGTGGGCCCAGGCTCACCACGGGCCACCCCCTGCTCCCCACCAGAGTCTCAGGGGGTGTGGCGCCCTTGAAGGAGGATGAGATCTTGGAGAGAGTCTTGGTTTGAAGCTCGAACTTCCTGAGGATCGGGCAGTGGGGCCGCCCGCACAGGAGCCTGTAGCCCTTGCACTTGGCACAAAGCTGGGGGTCTGATTTCAACATCCAATAAAAAATCTGCACAACCTATCAATTCTCGTTTTTAGACGGAAGGTAGGTAGGTAAGATGAGGCTCACATGCAAACATTGTGGGTACACCTGGGAGTACCGTGGGCAGGCACATTACGCGACATGCCCCAAATGCAGGTGGAAGGTCTCCACCAGAAAGGCGCCCAAGGAGAGGGCTTTCGATCCCGCCCGGTTCGTGGAGAAGTACATAGAGCAGAGAGACTGGAAGGTGAGGGAGAACGCGAACGTCCCCTTCTCCTTCTCCTCCCTCTTCCTGCAGGGGGCCACGGAGGTGATAGCGGACTTCGTGCTGAAGAGAGTTTACCCTCCGGAGATCTCGAGGGCGCACCTGAGCGGGGACCTCCACATCCACAACATAGGCTGGGGGATAGTGGGCTACTGCGCGGGTTGGTCCATCAGGGACATACTCTTTCAGGGGTTTGGGGGCGTCCCCGCCCGAACGGAGTCCTCCCCTCCACGCCACTTCTCCTCCGCACTGTTGCAGATCTCGAACTTCCTGGGCTCGGTGCAGAACGAGTGGGCAGGGGCCCAGGCGGTCAACTCTATCGATGTGCTCCTAGCCCCCTTCATTCGGAAGGACGGGCTAGAGTTCAAGGAGGTCAAGCAGAGGATCCAGGAATTTGTATACAACCTGAACATAAGCTCCAGGTGGGGTGGGCAGACTCCTTTCACGAACGTGACGCTGGAGACCATGGTCCCCGAGGATCTGAAGGAGGAGCCAGTCATAGTGGGAGGAAAGCAGCTGGACGAGACATATGCCGACTACCAGCCTGAGATCGACCTCTTCAACAAGGCCTTCCTAGAAGTGCTACTGCAGGGGGATGCCAAGGGGAGGGTCTTCACCTTCCCCATCCCCACCGTCAACATAACGCCCGATTTCCCCTGGGACTCGGAGGTCTCGGATCTCCTCTTCAAGGTCTCGGCCAAGTTCGGCTCCTTCTACTTCCAGAACTGCATCAAGGGAGGGCTGGATCCGCGGGAGATCCGGGCGATGTGCTGCAGGCTCCAGCTGAGGCTGGATGAGCTCTACCGCAGGTACGGTTTCTTCGGCTATGCAGACAAGACGGGGAGCATAGGCGTAGTGACTATCAATATGCCCAGGATCGGATACCTCTCGAAGGACGAGACCCAATTCTTCGAGCGCTTGGATGACCTGCTGGAGCTTGCCAAGCAGAGCTTGGAAATAAAGAGAAGCTGGGTCGAGAGGCTCATGAAAGCAGGCATGCTGCCCTTCACCGTCAGGTATTTGGGTACCCTCCGCTGGCACTTCTCGACCATAGGACTCGTAGGCATGCACGAGGCATGCCTGAACTTTCTGGGACAGGGAATAGAGACTAGGGAGGGGAGGGAATTCGCGATCAGAGTGCTGGAGCACATGAGGAAAAGGATAAAAGAGTTCCAGGAGGAGACGGGAAACCTGTACAACTTGGAGGCGACCCCGGCAGAGGGGACGAGCTACCGTCTGGCGAGGCTTGACAAGGAGAGGTATCCTGACATAAAGACTGCGGGAGAGAAAGTGCCCTACTACACGAACTCTACCTGGCTCCCCGTTGGGTACACCTCGAACCTGGTCGAGGCCCTGAGGCACCAAGAGGACCTGCAAGTCCTGTACAACGGGGGGACGGTCTTCCACGTTTTCCTAGGAGAGGCCATGCCTGATCCCCAGGCCGCCAAGCTACTCGTCAGGCGCATAGCCGAAAACTTCAGGATCCCGTATTACACCCTGACACCCACTTTCTCCATCTGCCCCGACCACGGGTACCTGAGCGGGGAGCACTGGAACTGCCCTCTCTGTGGGAAGCGCTGTGAGGTTTACTCTAGGATCGTAGGGTATTACAGGCCCGTCCAGAACTGGCACGTGGGCAAACAGGAGGAGTTCAGGGAGAGGAGGACGTACGCTCCGGAAATACATGCATAAGGTGAGGTTCCAGGGCATACTGGAGATCTCGACCTGCGACTGGCCGCATAACCCCTGCTGCTTGGTCTTCCTCCAAGGTTGCAACCTCAGGTGCCCCTGGTGCCAGAACGTGTCCTGCATTGAGCCTGCTGGCGGAAAGGAGGCCACGGTGGAGGATCTGTGCGACAGAGTTGTGAGGCTCAAGCCCATCGTCGACTCTGTCATGCTGACGGGCGGCGAGCCCCTGCTCCAGGGGGGAGCATGCCTCCAGCTCGCCAAGACCTGCCGCCAGCTCGGGATGAAAGTAGGGATGGAAACCAACGGGACCTTCCCGGAGGAGCTGCGGAAGCTCCTCCCCTACTTAGACTTCGTGGCGATGGACATCAAAGCCCCCTTGAGCGATCCGCTTCTCTACCAGAGGGTGGCAGGGACGAGCGACACGGGGATTACCTCGCGGGTTTCGGAATCCTTGGAGATCCTCGCTGGGAGCGGGTGCCAGTTTGACGTGAGGACAACCGTAGTCCCGACCCTCAACGATTCGCCTGAGGTCATCGAGAGGCTGGCCAGGGACATCCAGGGACTCGCCAGGAGCATCTGTCTACAGCAGTTCAGGAACTTGAGAACCCTGGATCCCTCGTTCGAGAAGATAAAGCCGCCCCCGAGAGAAAAGCTCATCGAGCTGGGGAGACTCGTCAAGAAGTATCTCCCCGAGGTCAGGATCTTCACCAAAGAAACTGGCTTCGAAAGCATCTACTAAGCTGTCTGTTACCATAGTAAGCAGACACAGGACTGTGGCAGTTCGGTGGTTTGGGGGCTTTAACGTGCTCTGCCGGAGCCTAGTGCTGAAGTGCGAAGCGTTGCGGAACAGTAGGAACCGAAAGGGTTTCAAGAACAGGTGCTCTAACTGGAGGACTTGAAG
>CAYYWO010000001.1:51479-166721 GCA_964474885.1 Hadarchaeota archaeon (SeqCode) | reverse complement strand
GTTTCAAGAACAGGTGCTCTAACTGGAGGACTTGAAGCTGAGGAGCTCTTCTCGCATCGGGAGCTGGGAAGAGTCTTGGCAGGGTGGTCTGGAGTCCGTCGAGGAGTACCCTGCTGGGCTGGATGTGTGGCGGGAGCGAAAAGCCGCGCGTGCGAGATTGAAAGAATATTTCAGAGTTCTCGGAACCCGCCATAAGACTTCGGGCAGGGGCCACAAGCGTTGTGGGGACATCGTTAGTTACGATACAAAAGGGTCTGCATGCCGTGAAGGCCAAGCAGTGCAGGCGGTGGACCAACAGAGATGCTGGAGGCGCTCCGGCAGGAGTGCCGAGCACCTCTTGAGTCTGTGCAGAAGATTCTTTGACAGGAGGGAGCTGAGACGAAAGGATATCTTGGGATCGTTCCATATCTCCCAGAGCTGGCAAAGATCCTGGACGTGAACCCATCCCCTCGGCAAAAATCCCTTCGATGTCTGAGAGGAAGCAATAGAGAGTATCTCGAAGAGGACGGGGCCCAATCCTACCGTCTGAGCAGGGGGTTAAGGGAGGCTATCTTCCTCATCCAGTGGATTGCAACCCTCGCAGGGGGAAGAAGAGAGGGATGGATGCCCTCCGCCGTCCCCTCAATCATACGGTAGTCGAACTCATCATAGTGCCCCAGAAAGACGAGCAGAAAGAAGAAGCAGAGTGCTACCGCAATGCCCCCTCCAAAGAGAGCGCCCAGGGCTTCCCAGCTCGTGTTGAAAGCGCCCCAGCTCGGTACGAGGCACAAGCCCAGAACAAGCGAGATAACACTAGCAAGCAACACCCTCCCTATCATGGGCCAGTCAAACCCCATCTCCAAGGTCTCTAGGGCACGCCTGAAGAGAATAACGCTGGCAAGGAATCCCGAGATCAGCAACCAGACGGAGATCGAATATGCATCCAGGAGCCCCAGTGAGAGCTCACCCTGGATCCCGAAGTGGGGTGCGAGAAATTTCGTCAGACAGGGCCCGACCACAAACATGAAGTAGGCGGGGAGAAAAACCCGACCCGCCTCGACCTCCCTGCCCAAGCCCACCAGTATCTGACCGAACACCGTGGCCACTGCGAACATGATCATCCCGGCATTCAGGATCCTGAGAAGGTTGGAGCCCTTCACAAAGGCGGGGCCGTTGAACGAGTACAGGAGGAGCTCAGCGATCACTAGGAACAGGATTATCACTAAGGCACCCATGCCGAAAGTCCATTTAAGCACGGCCCTTGTGGATTCTTCCATCGTCCTCCGATCCCTCCTCTCCCTCGCCCTCGCCAACTCCGGGACCAGAGGGAGAGCCATGTTCGTGACCACAACAAAGGCCCATGTATATCCAGCAACCACCCCAAATATGCCTACCCACTCCCGAAGAGGCACCAGGATTTTTGCAAGGGTTGTGGACAGGAAAACAAGTGCCCCAAAGGGGACCAAACTAGAAGCCGTGATCCAGATGGAGGAGCCCAAGAATCTCTTGAGAATGCCTAAGTCGAAGTTCGAGGGTGAGATGAGGAAGCGGTAAGGGAATGGGGAGACCTTGCGAAAAAAATACGCCACGACCGCCCAGCTACATGCAGTAAAGACAGGAACCGTAGAGGCCAAATAGGGAGCATAGGCGGGATTCTTAAGCCAGAGCAGATAACCTGCCACCACGCCAAGACCTGCGAAACCCCCGAGGAACATGAAGGAATAGTAGTCGTATCTGTGCATTGCCTGCAGCATAGCGTACATAGGATCACGCAGGTACAAAAGAGGCACGGTCATGGCTATGAAGGAAAATGCAAGACGGTCAGCGGGGTCATGGATTAATAGGGTTATAAGGAGGAAGAAGACCGCGGAGAGGCATATCCCGACGACAACGGTGAAGAGAGTTGCGGTGGAGGCTATCACCCTGGCTTCCTCGGGATCTCTCTCGTGTGCTTCCGATACCCACCGTACATAAGTAGCACAGAGACCCATGGCCACTAACTCGACCACGCCCGTTACTGCCCATGCCGTCGTGTAATACTCTATGCCGGTTGGACCGAAGACACGAGAGCCAGCTATTATAACGATTAGAGGGACTAGGCCGAAAGCAGCTCCTGCGAGAATGGTCCATGTCCCGCCCGCTATTACACGCTCGGCGGATGCCTCCCTGAAAATACGCTCCCTCACCCTCCCAGCTTGAGCCTCAGCGTTACGATCTCAAAGGGCGAGAGCTTCCCCGAGACACTGTTTCTCCTGACTGCGAGTTCCTCATACTCCTGGGACTCATCGGCCGAAACTTTCCTGGCTTCCCTTATCGGGAAAGCGACTGTTAGATTAAAACCTGTTTGCCTACCCGAGCACTCGTAAAGCCTCGCGATTATGTCCTCCCCATCTTCCGCCAGCTTCAAGGTCACCAGAATGACATTAGAGGGACGGAGCACAACGAGGCTCTTGCTCTTGAGGAACCTGCCCGCGTGTGGGACATCCATATAATGCCTCGGGGGGGAGATGAACTCCAAACCCCTCCGGACGACATCCTCAACCCCTGCGCTAGTCGAGTACAAGGCATACTGAAACCTGTGCACCCCTCTCTCCCAGCAGTCTGCCTCCCTCCAGCTAGTGAAGTACGGCACAATATGGTCAGGTATTGTGACCCCTCCCCTGAGTTGCACGGGCGGGCCTGCGGAGGAGTACTCCCGCAACATTAGGTAGTGGTGACGCATGATGTACTCCTCAAGATATCTGTAACCCTCGGTGAACCAGGCGAGGGCTCTACCCCATGTCCTCAGGATGTCGGGTAGGTTGCGGAGGAAATGTAGAGCAAAGTTGGGTGAGAGAACCGATACACTGCGCATGAGTCCAAGGGAAATGACATTCTCCTTCGTCTCATAGGAGGGTATGCCATGGTTCAGAAGGTAAACACCAAAATCCTTCCCCTTCAGACCTGCCCAGTTCTGCACGGGCCAGATGCCGTCTCTCCTCCTCACATGTGCGAAGGGCACCTCATAAAGGGGTTTGCCCCGAATTCTGAGCGGGAACTCTACCCTCAGCCTAGCATCCCTCCCGCGGAAGTTAACCAGCGTTTCAAAAAAGACCCTTTTCAAACCTTCGTAGAGGCTGATCCGCTGGATGCGATCCAGCTTGTGGTGCGGACCCCTGATCTCGATGGTCGCCCTAACGGGCCCTCTCTCCGTGACCTTAACCTCCGTTGGGTACTCGTCCCTCCACACCTTACCCGTCCTACACAGGGTCCACAGATTACCCACATCTTCCTCCACCACCAATTGGTTCCCGATCCCGGCCAAGAGCTCCTTCTTTAGTTGCTTATCAAAAACTGAGGTTATCCCATGTTCTCCGACCTCAACCCTGTAGTACTCGTTTTCGATCACATGTCCTCTGACCGAGAGAGCCGTCTCGAATGTCCTACTCTCCCCCTCCAACAGGTGGAAAACGCGATATCCGAGAGATGGAAGATCGGCTATGAAGATCGTCCTGCCCTCGGAATACTGGCAGGGGATCTCTTCTTTCCCTCTGAAGACGCGGTAGATGCCCTCAACTTCCACCACGGCCCTCCTAGACCAGGGGAGTGTGTTGAAGACCACTAACGGTTTCCCCTTCCCCCGCGTGTTCGCAAGGGACGCCAAGTACCTCATAGCGGATCCCATCTTCTCGCCCGCCCCCTTGAGACACATGCCGTACCTCAGGACTGTGGCACGATAAACCCTATCGTTTCCGGTGCCTGTGATGAGGTCGTGATGGTTGTTAAACAGGAGCCTCTCCCACTCCTGGCTCAGATCTGGGTATTCCCCGCCGAACGCATAAGCCAAGGAAGAGAGAATCTCGGTATCCAAGAGTAGGCGCTCAGCCTCCCTGCAGAGCTTCTTGATCTTCTCCCTCGACTCATAGGTGCCAGCGAAAACGGGATTAAACTCGCCTTCGTGGACGGGTAGCTCGCTCACTTTTTTCTCCAGCTTTTCAAAAAACTCCTGGGGGGTTGCTAGTCTGAATCTTATCTCGTTCTGGGAGTTCCACCGCTCGATCGCCTCCAGCCATTCCTCCCTAGGTGCCGTGAAATCACCCCCCATAGGGAAGAGATAATCACCCGTGGGCGGATCCTCCCACTTCAACTGCGTTTCAAGCTCCTTTCGGTACCTGAGCATCCTAGCCCACTTGAGGGGCTCCAGGGCGACGAAGCCTACGTAACTTAGGGAGAACCAATGCGCCAGGATTTCCGTCCCATCTGGGGCCCTCCACCTGAAATCTACTGGCAGGCGCTCGTACCAGCGCGGACCCCTAGAGAAGACCAACCAGCGAAATCCGCATTTCGCTAGAATCTGGGGAAGCTGAGGGGTGTGACCGAACTCGTCTATCAGCCAAGCCGTCTTGGGTTCGGTACCGAAGCTCTCCCTTATCTTCTTTTTGCCCAAAACGAACTGGCGGATCAAGGCCTCTCCGCAGGGCAGGTTTTCATCGGGAGCCACGAACGTGCCCCCTACGAACTCCACCCTTCCCTCCCGGGCCAGCCCCCTGAGCTTTTCGACAAGGCCCTCGTCTGCCAGTGCGGGTCTCACGGCATAAAAAGTATCTATGGTGAACTTGAAGTGCGGGTACTTCTCCAAGATCTTGACTGCCCGACGCAGAATATCTAAGGCATCCCGTGCATACCCGGACTCTGTTTTCCACCACTCCGGGTCGAAGTGAAAATGGGGTATGCCAAAAATCTCAGGCATACTCCTTCAAGATTTCCTTGGCCCGCTCGATCGAGACCCTACCCTCCTCGAGCATTTGCTCGACAATCCTATCCACCAGTCCCCCCTTGGCACCTGCCGCCGCTGCCACATTCCTCGCGTGCAACCTCATGTGACCGCGCTGAATGCCCTCCGTGACTAGGGCCCTAAGTGCCGCCAGATTCTGGGCTAAACCAACGCTCGCCATCACCTCCGCCAGCTCTCGGGCGCTCTTCACCCCCAAGATCTTCCTGCAGACTCTAGCGACTGGGTGATGTGTAGCTCCTCCCACCGTCCCCACAGCCAAGGGGATCTCTATCCTCCCCTTCAAGCCCCCTTCCTCAGTTTGCTCCCAGGAAGTCAGGGGCTTATACCCGTCCAATGCTGCAAAGGAATGGGCCCCTGCCTCTATCGCCCTCGTGTCATTTCCCGTCGCCAGTGCCACGGCCACTATCCCATTCATCACTCCCTTGTTGTGCGTCGCACACCTGTAGGGATCCAAACGGGCGCATTCGGTTGCCTGCACGATCCTCCTGACCACCTCCTCCCCGCCAACTGCATCCTTCGGAACTAAGGCTTGAGCTCCTGCCAGCCTAGTGGTGCAAAGATTGGAGAGGATACGTAGCAAAACTTTGCCACCGGTAATCTCCTCAACGAGCGGCGCCACCTCCTCGCACATCGAATTCACGATGTTCGCTCCCATCGCATCCCTGACGTCGATCAGCAGATGAACTACAAAAAAATCGCCGACTCTCCTTACCTGTACTTCCCTTGCCCCTCCGCCCCTCTCTACCAGTCTTGGATGAGCTCTGTTTGCCTCTTCTAATATCTCCCGCTTTCTAGCAAGGACCTCCGCCTCCGCTCCGGACTTTGCTTCCACGACATGAATCTGCCCGATCATTAGTGGATCGGTGGACCAAGCCCGGAACCCTCCTCCCTCCCTCACCATTTTAGCACCGTGAGAAGCAGCCGCAATAACTGAGGGCTCCTCCGTCACCATGGGGACTAGATACTCCTTCCCGTTGATGAGGAAGTTTGTGGCGATACCCAAGGGCAACTGGAACATACCTATTACATTTTCCACCATCCGCTGGGCAGTAAGCAGATCCAACCCTGTTCTCAAGATTTGAGCCTCCTGTTCATCCAACCCAGCAAACTCCTTTACGAGCCTTACCCGTTCATCCAGCGGTAATTTATGAAATCCAGGCAGGCGAGAGGTTCTCATTCATAAAACAAAATGCGAGAATAAGGATGCATCTTTTTTAAGAGGGACTGAGAGGAGGATGGAAAAAATCGGGATAGAGCCCCTTGCCCTGAAGTTGCTGGTTGGTGTCCTGCTAACGGCTGTGGGACTAGGTCTAGCCCTGACCTTGTATCAGAGAGCGGGAAAAAGTATTGAGCATGTCTTCAGCTTCGACTTGAGCTTGGAACCAGAGAGCTGGGAGCTCTCACATCCCGAGGTGGAGAACAGCCTTTCCGTCCGGGTGACTGTGCAGGCCATCGGTGATTATGACAAAAATGTTTCCCTGTCAGTTGACCAAATCCCAGCCGGTATCAAGGTCACATTCAGTCCGCCGTCCGGCAAACCTACTTTCTACTCGACCATGACCCTGACCGTGTCGAGCATCGTCCAGCCCGGTGAGTACGTCCTGACGGTGAGGGGAAAAGGAGTGGATGGAGCCGAAAAAACTGCACCCTTCACTCTCAGAGTAAAGTGAGTGTTCTCAGGCTACTGATCCTCTGCCTGACGGGCTCCCTCATCGTTGGCTTGGGCAGTCTGGGCGTAGAGAAGCTGGGGGAGGTGAGGGCTTACCAGCAGGCTGAGAGGGAAGCCACCCGCCTCCTCCAAGCCATTCAATCCTGCATCGCCTTGGGTTCCAAGCAGGAGGTGCGGATCTCCATACCGCTCGACCTGATGCTGGTGGAAAACAAGATCCTCATCGAAAATCGGCTGTTCGAGGAAATTCAGCTCCCTTTCACGCATGAGCTCTACCTTGAGTCCGGGAGCTACAGGCTGGTGGTGCGACTGGAGAACCAGCGGATCTCGGTGGAAAAATGCAGCAGTTCCTCCTGAGCGTCTTCCTCCTGCTCGCCCTCCTGACCTTCTTCAGCAGCCTGGCGGTCACCTACGGCATCCACATAAGGAACCTGCAGAGGGCGGAGCTCGAATGCGCCGCACAGCTCCTCGTGATCCAGCTCTGCATGGGTGAAACGCCCGCCTCCCTATCCCAGCAAACACCGCTGGCGGGACAGCTTCAGCTGGGTGATAAAACTTACTCATACCAGCTGAGGATTTGGCTGGAGAACGGGGAGACGCTGGGAGAAGAGAGGAAGGGGCTGCACTGCGAATTCCCAGTCCTGTTCAGCCGCGAGCCGGCTAGGCTGGAGGTCTGGGTATGGAAGGAGGCATAGCTGAGGTCATAACGCTCTCGTTCATCTTCTGCTCGCTCATAGCGGCGGTCACGCTTGCCTTGATCTGGTCCAGCTATCCCGTGAAAAGTATGGAACAGGGCAGGAGTCACCTCCGGACAAGGCTCCTCTACTTTGCCCTTACCGGACTGCGCGAAAACAACAAGGACTTCTGCCTGATCGTTTTGGAAAACATGCTGAACATCCGGGAACATCCGATAGAAAAGCTGGTCAAGGACCACATGTCATTCTGGGGAATTGAAAACTTCTCCGTCGTCTTCCGGCTGGAAAACCGCGAGATAAGGATCTGCCGGGGGGAGCTTGAGCATCCAGTTGAGGTTTCCGGTAGCTTTCCCGTCTTCCCGGCTTGGTCCGAGACCCCGCTCCTGATGCGGCTGGAGGTGAGAGCGTGAAGGGGAGCGTTGCCGTCCTCACCGTCTTCCTGCTGGGCGTCCTGACGGTCACTTGGGTGTTCTCCAGCATGCTCCGCTCGGGGATTTCGGAGAGAGTCGAGAGATCCACCCTGCTCCAGTCGGCCCAGACCATTCAGGCCGTGAGGAGGGCAGTGGAGAGCGAGTTCAACCAGTATTTAACCTCCGTCGTGAATGCCGCGGTCTATGAGGTGGGAAGCAGGGGAGGGGAGGAGAACGAGCTCCTGCAACTAATCTTGGCCAGAGCCAGATTGCTGGAGAATGCCTGGAGATTTCCCAATGTAGAGGTGCACATCCCCGTTCAGGAAATCACGAAATGCTTTGTTTGGTCGGGCGACGGGAGACCTGTCCTCATCGGGGACCTGCCGGCTACTTTCCAGCACGTGCTGGGCCTGTGCGTGTGGGGGCTGCGGCTCGAAGTCCAACAAACACCTAGGTTTAAACGTATGCTTAGGCTGGCAGAGCTGATTCGGAATCTGAGTCTGAACGAGAACTGGCTATCCGAGCTGAACGAGAACTACCGCAAGGAGGGCTTCCGGTTCAGGATCGAAAACGGTTCCCTACTCATCGAGGACCTGTGGTCGAGCGTCCTCGTTAAGAGTGGGTGAAAGTCGAGCACGCGAAGGTGAACAAGTAGGATTTCAATGATTAATCATTCTCTGAATTTCTCTAGGTTTTCGTGCAAGCTTTTCCGTTACCTTATTTCAAAGGTTCCGTCCTTTATGATTATCAGTTTGCCTCCATAATCCCTGATTTTGGCTGGTAGCGATTCGACCCCCCCCAATCGGTTTTTTAGTTTTTGGAGGGTGAACACTAAGGACAATTGTACCGTGAAACTGTTTCGGAGGATACACGACAGTATTCGCGAAGTCATGATCTCTGGTTAGCAGGATGTACCTCTCCCCAACAGCCAACGATGCTAGCTCTATTTTTCATACGGCGGATACACTGCTGTGTGACCCTTGGATTTAAGAAGATTTTGATTTGCTTTGGGATGTTTTCTCAAGTCAGAAACTTTAGAGTATCTGACGTGGTGCTCGTCCCCTACAGTTTTTGCAACCAATTCAGCGCCTCTTTAATCGTCTCCTCATTCAAGCTCGGGTAATAGTCCTCATGATCTCAGCGATGGAGACGCCTGCCGCAAGAAGCTCGATCACATCGCTAACGAGTATCCTTGTGCCCTTGAAGACATTTTTCCATGACAGACCTCGCCATCAACGACTATATGCTCGCTTATCTCAACCCTCATGAATCAAAAATTGGTCGGCTCAAAAGAATGTAATGTACCTTAAAAACGGAACCGACAGGGTTAAATAGCAGTAAACTGACAGTTAACAGGTAGTAAAATGCCAGCTAAGAAGGAGGAGATCCGCGTGTTCGTTGAGGGTCCAATCTTGATGATGGTAGATAGTTTGATCGGAGTCTTGGGTAACACGAGAAGTGAGGTTGTGCGCTCAATCCTCCAAAACTATCTCATGAACAATCCCGAGAACGTCGAAAGGTTGGAGAAAATAAAGGAGAGAGCGAAGCAGACGGGTTACCTCACAACTTAAAGCTACACCCCTGCCAGCCCCGGGGACATGGGGGAAGAACCCCCTGTCCCCGGTTCATCTCACAACTGCCCCCGGTTTGACCTTTTGCTCCGGAACCAGCAGGACTACTTCGTCCTCCTTTTCTCCAACCGCTAGGAGCATGCCCTCTGACTCCAAGCCCATGATCTTCCTAGGCGCCATGTTTGCCACCACTACCACCTGCTTGTTTATCAGTTCCGGCGGTTCGTATCTCCTGCCTATCCCCGCTATTATCTGGCGCCTGTCCTCCCCCAGCCTGACTACCAGCCGGAGGAGCTTCTCCGATCCGCTCACTCTCTCAGCCTCCTCTACCTCACCAACCCTGATATCCAGCCTGCCGAACTCCTCCGGGCTGACCTTCTCCTTTTCCCCTCTCGGCTCGGGTTTGATCTTTTTAAACAGGGGCTCGGGCTTCCTTTTGAGCTGGTGCCCAGAGGCCAAGTCGAAAGCCTTCGCCTGCTCCCAGCTCTTTATCTCGAACCCGATCGTCTGCGCGATCTTCTGGCATGCATCGGGGATGAAAGGATACAGGATCACCGCTAGGGTTTTCACGAGGTTCACACAGGTCACCAAGCACTTCCCCACATCCGGGCCCCCCTTCCAAGGCTCGCACGACTGGAAGTACTCGTTGCCGAGGGAAGCCAACGAAAAAGCCTTCTCGAGCGCTCTCGTCAAGGAGAAAGAGTCCATGAGCTGCTCGACCTCCTTTACCGTCCGTAGCACCTGCTCCTTTATCTCTGCGTCCACGCTCCCTTCTGGCACTTTTCCTCCGAACCTCGAGCAGATGAAGCTTGTCACCCGATGAACAAAGTTTCCAAAAACGTCCGCAAGCTCCTCGTTCAACCTCGTCACCAGGGCCTCCTCCCTGAACTCCCCATCCGAACCGAACGGTATGTGCCTGATCATGAAGTACCTGAGGGCATCGGTCGAGTACCTATGGGCGAGTTCTACTGGATCTATCCTCGTCCCCCTACTTTTCGAGAGCTTCTCGCCACCCAAGGTCACAAACCCGTGGACCAGGATCTGCCTAGGGAGAGGGAGCCCCATGGAGAGGAGCATGGATCCCCAGATGACTGTGTGATGCCACAGGATGTCCTTCCCGATCACGTGCACATCAGCGGGCCACAGGTTCTTCTCCTTGGCGGTGGTCAAATAATTCGTCAGGGCATCCACCCAGACGTACATCACGTGCCCCTCATCGATGGGGAGCCTTATACCCCAGTCGAAGGAAGTCCTAGAAACGCAAAGATCCCGGACAGGTTTCTCTAAACGCTTCAGTATCTCCTCGGCTCTTTCCCTGGGAAGGATGAAATTCGGATCCTCCTTGATGCGCCGCAGGATCTCTTTAGCGTACTTGCTCATCCTGAAGAAATAGGCTTCTTCCCTCATCCACTCCACGGGCTTGCCGTGAACGGGGCACTTCCCATCCTTGAGCTCCCTCTCCGTGTAGTACGTCTCGCACTCGGCACAGTAGTATCCCTCGTAAACTCCCTTGTATATGTCCCCCGCCTCCCACAGCTTCCTGAAGGCCTCCCTCGCCACTTCCTCGTGGCGTGGCTCCGTTGTGCGGACAAAGTCGTCATAGGAAATGTTCAGAACCCTACACATTTCCTTGAACTTCTGGGACATCTCATCCACGAACTCTTTAGGGGATTTCCCGGCAGCCGTTGCATACCTTTCTATCTTCAGCCCGTGCTCGTCTGTTCCCGTCGAAAAGTGAACGAGAAATCCCCTGAGACGCTTATACCTCGCAATCACATCAGCGCATATCTTCTCATAGGCGTGGCCCAAGTGTGGTGGTGTCGAGGGGTAGTCGATCGCCGTGGTTATGAAGAACTTCATTTTTTAATCCAGGAATTATACACTAAACCGTCTCGGCCAGTTTCTCGGCGGGCCTCTCCCTGCGCTTTAGCCTCCAGCCTACCAGCACGGGAGGGACGGCCAACACGAACCAAGCCCACTGAGGCAGGAGTTCCTCCTTTTTGAATAGTCTCACGCTCGAGGAGAAAACGAGTTGCCCTTGCCGCCAAACCTCAAATCGGTGCTCACCTGGGGGTAGGTTCTCGACCGGGAACAGGACCCGGACATACCCGCGACCACGGGGGGACACATGAACAGGCGCTTCCACCGAGACTCCGTCCAGTTTTGCCGTTAGGACTTCGTCCCAAGCTTGGGAAAGCGGATTGACAAGAATGAGACAGGCCTCCGCCTCGCCATTTAAAGAGAAGAGATCCTCTGAGACGAGGGAAATACTCCGGGTAGGGAAGTACACCCTAAACCTCAGCTCTGCGAAGCCTTGATTCCCAACGTTATCCGCAGCCTGAACCCTAACCACATGCAGGCCTTCAGACAGCTGACTGAGCTCGCTCCTCAGAATGCTCCGGTCCTCCCACTGGAAGGCAACGAGTTGATTGTCCAAAAACAGTCTGACGGAGTCCACATCGACCCCAGATTCATCCAAGATCCTCACCCTAACCGTCAGATTTTCGGTGGTCAGCGTGGTGGACTCAGGTTGCAGGAAGATGATCTCCGGAGGGTACGTATCCAGTGCATAGCAGGAAGAGATCAAAGCCAGAACGAACAGGGCGGGTACTCGGGACTTCAATTACTTTAGTCTGGAGCCGACGAGTGCGAAATGGGCTAGGAGGGCTTCGAGCTGTATCCTGTCGCTCGCACCCTCGGTCAGTCTGAAGTCAACCTCTCCCAGTCTCTCGATCAGTGTCATTTTGATGGATTCCGGTAGCTGCAGGTTGAAGATCTCACGGTGAAGTTGATCCACTATGTCCTCGCCCGAGAGACCGCGATCCACCAGTAGCTCATAGAGCTTCCTCCTAGCATCCTCAAACTTCCCCTGGAGTGCCAGCTCCACCATCTCCTTTATCTCGCCAGGCCTGGCCCTAGCCGTTACTTCGAAGATGGATTTCTCGGTGATCTTCTTCGACAGTGAGGCCGCCGCTTGCAGGATGTTGATGGCCCTTCGCATGTCCCCCTCGCTGGTGTAGATTATGGCCTTCACCGCATCGGGGTGAAGAGTGAGCTTCTCCGCCTTCGCGATCCTGTTCAGCATGGTTGCTATGTCCTCATCAGTCAGCTTGCTGAATCTGAAGATCGCACACCTAGACTGGATGGGTTCTATTATCTTGCTGAGATAGTTGCAATCCAGAATGAACCGGCAGGTAGAAGCGTACATCTCCATCATCCGCCTCAGTGCGTGCTGAGCATCTGAAGTCAGGGCATCCGCTTCATCCATGAGGAGGATCTTGTACGGAAAGTTTCCAACGGGTCTGGATCTTGCGTACTCCTTTACCTTGGTGCGGATGGTCTCTATCTTCCTCTCATCGCTTGCGTTGAGTTCCAAAAAGTTTTGCCGCCAGTTCTCCCCATACAATTCCCTAGCCACACAGATGGCTGCAGTCGTCTTCCCTACCCCAGGAGGACCAGCGAAGATCATATTAGGGATTGCCTTCTTCCGCACGAAGCCCTTGAGTCTCTGGACTATCTCCTGTTGCCCCACCATCTCATCCAAAACCTTAGGCCTGTAGGCCTCCACCCAGATATCGCTGACCATCTCACACTACAGCGAATTGCAGGTTTAAGGCTTGACCAAAACAACTGAATGAGAATCCAGCCTGCAGGCCAGTACAGTCCCCCCTCGGACGAGAGAAAGATCCAAGAGTGGTGGCGGCAGAATCGAGTCTATGAGAGGATCAAGGAGAAAAGGGCGAAAGGGCCCATCTGGTACTTTCTGGACGGTCCACCTTATGCGAGCGGCTCTATACACTTGGGGACCGCTTGGAACAAGATAATCAAAGATCTTATCCTCAGGTACAGGACGATGAGAGGTTACAACGTTCGCAGACAGCCTGGCTGGGACTGTCACGGGTTGCCGATTGAGGTCAAAGTTGAGGAGTCCCTCGGCATCCACTCTAAGAAGGAGATAGAAGAACGAGTGGGTATAGATAAATTCGTTCAGGAATGCAAGCGCTGGGCATTAGAGCATGTCAAGCTGATGACCGAGGAGTTCAAAAGACTCGGCGTTTGGATGGACTGGGAAGACCCCTACATGACTCTGAAAAATGAATACATTGAGAGTGCTTGGTGGAGCCTGAAGAAGGCGTACGAGAACGGCTTGCTCGAGAAATCCCTGCGGGTTATTCACTGGTGCCCTAGATGCGAAACCGCATTGGCCGAGCACGAGGTGAGGGGGGAATACAAAGACAGGGCTGATCCCTCCATCTACGTCAAGTTCAAGTTAAAAGAGAAACCAGACGAATGCCTGCTCATCTGGACAACCACTCCTTGGACCTTGCCCGCCAATCTTGCCGTCTGTCTTCACCCAGAACTCGTGTACATCGAAGTCGAGGTTGGAGGCGAAAAATACATCTTGGCAGAAGGACTGGCTGAGAGAGTAGCACAGGAGCTTGGGTGGAGAGATTACCGGGTTGTTTGGAGAAAATCAGGCTCAAAGCTCGAGGGATTAGAGTACGTGCACCCCCTGCTTGATGAAGTCCCAAAGCAGAAAGAGTTCGCACACCGCGTGATCCTGGGAGAGCATGTCACCCTGGAGGAAGGTACTGGTTGCGTGCACACGGCGCCAGGGCATGGGGAGGAGGACTTTGAAGTGGGTAAAAAGTACAATCTCCCCGTTTTCTGTCCCGTCGACGCAAGAGGCAGGTTTACCCAAGAGGGAGGGAAATACTCTGGACTTTACATCAAGGATGCAGATCAGCTAATCATAGAGGACCTGAAACGTAAGGGTCTTCTTGTCAAGAGGGGAACGATCGTGCACTCTTACCCCCACTGTTGGAGGTGTCACACACCACTGATCTTCCGGGCCACAGAGCAGTGGTTCCTCCGGACTTCTTCGATCAAGCAACTCATCCTCCAAAAGAACCAAGAAGTCAAGTGGTTCCCCAGCTGGGTGAAAGAAAGGTACATCAATGGTGTCGAATCCGTGGGAGACTGGTGCCTCTCAAGACAGAGATACTGGGGAATACCGATGCCAATCTGGGTGTGCAGAGAGTGTGGAAGGGAGGTCTTCATCGGTAGCGTGGAGGAACTCCTCAAACTCGGGGGGGAAAAACCAATGGATTTGCATCGACCGGTGGTGGACAAGATAAGACTCAAGTGCCCTTACTGTGGAGGGAAGATGCACAGAATCCCCGATGTGCTGGATGTTTGGTTCGACTCCAGCATAGCTGCGTGGGCATCGCAGGGGTACCCCTTCCTCAACCAGAGACTGGAGCCTTGGCCTCCCGATTTCATAACTGAAGGGGAGGACCAAGTAACAAAATGGTTCTATGCTCAGCAGGTTTCCTCCGTAATCGTTTTTGGTAGCGTTCCATACAAAGAAGTGCTCATGCACGGCTTCGCCTTGGACGAAAAAGGGAGGAAGATGTCGAAATCTCTGGGAAATGTGATTGAGCCGCTGGAGGTAGTGGACAAGTATGGAGCGGATGTGCTCAGATTTTACTTGCTGTCCTCAAACGCACCTTGGGAAGATATCAAATTCAGCATGAAGGGGATCTCCGAGGTCTCACGCTTGGTCAATACTTTATGGAATGCCCACGTTTTTGCAACGACTTATATGTCATTGGATGCCTTCGATCCTGAAAAAGTAGACGAAAGGGAAATCCTGTCGAATTTGAAAATCGAGGACAGGTGGCTACTAGCCAAGCTGAATCGTTTAATTAAAGAAGTGACCTCGGCACTCGAAATCTACGAGCTTCACAGGGCTGCCAGAGCGCTCTGGACGTTCATACAGGAGGATCTCAGCCGGTGGTACATAAGACTCGTCAGGAGGAGGACCTGGGTTGAGGAGGAAGATCCATCGAAGACAGCAGTTTACTTCGTCCTCTACAAGACCTTCATGTGCTTAACGAGGCTCCTCGCTCCCTTTATGCCGCACCTCGCTGAGCGCATACACCTTGATTTGGGTGGAAAAGGAAGCGTGCACGAGCAGGACTGGCCTAAGCCAGATCCTAGGTTTACGGATCCGGAGCTCGAGGAGTCCATGGAAATCGTCAGGAAGATCGTCGAGGCGGGGGCTTCAGCAAGACAGGCTGCAGGGCTCAAGCTGAGGTGGCCGGTTAAAGAAATCATAGTCGAGCTCTCCCTGGATACCTTGGAAAAAGTGAAACCACTCTCGGATGTGCTGTCTCAAGCTCTAAACTGCAAGAAACTCACCCTCCTCACTCAGGCCGTCTCGCTTCCCAAGAAAGTATCCATCTACAAAAGTCAGTGGGGGCGGGTGATAGTTGACACCGAGCTGACTGAGGAGCTCTTAAACGAGGCCATGGTAAAGGAGATTGTCAGAAGAATGCAAATGATGAGGAAGGAGATGGGCCTGCAGATGGAGGAGAAAGTTGATGCAGAAATCGTCGCCAGCCCAGAAGACCTAGAGCGGGCAAAGAGGATGGAAGATTACATAAAAACCGAGGTGAGGATAAGGAGCCTCAAACTCTCTCCCTCTCCGAGCATCCAAGGTTACACAAAAGAGTACGAGATCGAGAACAGACGCTTCCAGCTGATCCTCAAAAAGCTCTGAGTTTCATAACTACCGCTAACTTTAACGATGAGGGACAGAGGGGTTTCAGTGATAATCTATGCGGTTATGATGTGCATCCTGTTCCTCATGGTTTTCGTCGCTTGGTATCGGAATTACTTCTACTCCTCGATCAAGGATGCAGAGGCCGAGCACATGGAAGAAATTTTCCGTGAATTTGGGAAATTGCAATTCGCCCTATCCCGGCTCCACTCGGTTGGAGATACCGTGACGGTTAGCTTCAAAATGGCTCCACAGTTCCCCGTCATGGTGTTAGCTCCAAACAGATCCAGTGCTCTCTGGGTTGAAAACGGATGGTCGTTATCTGGAAGGATATCTGCCAGAGAAAATGGCCAAGGCAAGTGGTGGTTCGACGCTAGGTGGGACAAGAGGGTCGTAATAACAGTCCACAACCCAGATCCAGAACCACTAGAGAACTACCAGTTGAGGCTCACCATTCCTAGGTTAAGAGGGATGAGGGAAGACTTCAAAGATCTGAGATTCACGGAAAAATACGGGGAAAACCTTCTGCCCTACTGGATTGAAACTCTAACGCTAGACAATCTGGTGGTGGGCTACCACATGGATGAAGAAACAGGGAGACTGACGTTCGACTTTTCCGGAAATGGATTCGATGGAGAGATTTTCGGTGATGCTAACTGGGTGGAAGAGGGCATGAGAAACGGGGCACTGGAATTCGACGGGGAGACGGGCAGGGTCCAGATCTACGATGCGGACGCCTTGAGGAATCTAACGAAGAACTTTACCATATCCATGTGGATCAGAATCTATGACAACACCAAACGTCAGAGATTCTTCACGAATGGTAGAGGAGGTGTGAGTGGCTGGGGAATTGGTCAGAATGAAGACGGATATGTCTGGTTCGCCAAGTGCGGGGTAGCGGATCTATATTCAAATGTTTCTCTCTCGACTGACAATTGGTATCATCTAGCGATAGTCGTGGATTCAAACTACAATCCGAAGTTGTACATCAACGGTTCCCTAGCCTACGACTTCAACGACACACAACCTATTTCCCCAAATACCAACTTAGGTGCAATTCAGATTGGTTGTGACGTGGACTCGGCAGGCAACTTCTTGAACTTCTTCGACGGAACGATCGATGAACTTTGCATCTTCAACGAAGCCTTGACGGAAGAAAACATACGGGCACTTTACGAAAACCGGGAACAATGGAAAGCACTTGTCTGGGTGCGGATCCCCTACCTCCCCGCTGGAGGCTCTGAAAACATCTGGATGTACTACGACAATCCAAGCGCCGCTGATGAAGGCGACCCCAATGAAACCTTCTTCTTCTGGGACTATTTCTGGAGAGATCCCAACTCATCCAGTCGGTGGGAGGTGTACAGGTACCAAGGCGACGTTTTCACGGAATTTGCGTGGGAGATCGGGGAGCCAGGCATCCTCTGGTTAACAAAAGCGGTAGATTCTCGGGGTGCTGCGGCCTTCTTCAAGCAACCCTCCTATCCCTTCTGGGTCGAATTTGATTACAAGGCAGAAAACGTAACTGGTGCCGATGGTCTTGCCTTCGCCTTCGATAAGCGGATAGACAACTACAGAAAGTACGGAGCCTGTGCCTCCGGAGGTTCCCTAGGACTGGCAGCCCTCAACCCGGATCTGAATACTAAAGTGCTCTCCGTCGGGCATGCTATCGAGTTCGATTCTTATGCTAACAGCTTTGATCCTTCCCCCAATCATGTCGCCCTAGTCAGGACGCTTGAAGAAAGCGACCCAGTCACGCATGAGAACTACGAAAACGACGCGCGAACTGAAGATAGCTTGTGGCACAAGGTCAAAATAATCATTAAGCAGAACTACATCCAAGTCGAGCTGGACGGTGAAACCGTCTTAGCACACAATTTTGAAAATCTATCTCCTCCCGATGACTCTTATGCTGGGTTCTGCGCGGGAACCGGCTTTTACATGAATGCACACCTGATCAAAAGAGTTAGAGTGGGACGATACTGCTCAACCATTCCTTCTGCTGATATTCTAGTCGACACGATAGAGGCGGGACCTCCCAGGTGTGGTAGAATATGTTTCGAGGCTGGGAATCTTCTTTACCCAAAGCAGATCTGGATCTATGAGGATGTAGCCGTCCTCATGCAGCAGGATTCGACCGTTCTTATGAGATCCGAACCGTTGACTTTCAAGGCTGAAAACGCCGGCGAAACTATAGAAATTACCTACACCGAAATCTGGTTCAGAGGATCCACTCCCAAGTCAGCTTCAACTGGGAGGGTTTCATTGATACTATCTCTTGAAAATACAAGCGTTCAGAAGTTCTCCTACCGAGCCAGCGAAACTGCAAGTTTGATATTCCGCTCTAACTACTTCCTAGCTTGGCAGAAATATGTGGAGAAGGTCAGGAACCAGCTGATCCAGCTCGGCTATTCTGCCAATCAAGTGAGAATAGAACATGTGCCATTTGGGTGGAAGATATCTCTCACAGGAAAACCTATCAACTACACACACAAGGTCTATCTAGTGTCTGTCAGGAAATGGTAGACGAAAGCGGCATATCAGTTGTGGTCGGTGCGGTACTCATCGTGGCCGTTCTTATACCAACTTTCCTGTTTTTCTCCTATTTTTACAACAGACATGCAATCTATGTTTTGGAACAGAGGCACTTCGAGGAGGTTAAGACCTCTTTCTCCGAAATCCAGCTTGCCATGAGCATACTCCCTCTAGGAGGAACAACAATCGTGAGCATGCCGATGAGTGAGGAACCCGTACCCAATGTAGTTGGTTTTTTTCCACTTCTTTTCGGGAAGACTGAGAGCACAGCAAGCGGTTTGGCTTTTGAGAATCACACTCTGAAATTTTACTCGGGATACCTAGAATACCCTAACAGCAAGATCGTGCTTGAAAATGGTGCGGTGATATTGCTAGGAGAGAATAGCATGGGGATGCTATTCCCTCCTCCCGTGCTTGGGATTAGGGAAAATCAAGAGATAACGAGAGAAATCTCAATCGACGGCATTAAGGTCATGGCTGGCAAAGTGATCGAGATATACCACACGGTCTATAAACTAGAAGGGGAAGACTTTGGCATTTCTGCGACAGGGACTCTCAACGTGGGCATCCGGCTTGAAAACGAGTATTTCGAATGCCCTTTCGACGGTGAAAGATTCGAAAACAAGGCACAGTACGAGAATCACATGGCCACAGTGCACGGTTGGCCGCTTGATAACATCACCATCCGGTTCTACACCAGCTACGAGAACTCTTGGTACGACTACCTCCTAATCGAAAACGATTGGTTGAAAGGAAGAGGGTATCACCCGAGCATCAAAAAAGGAAATGGATACGTCGATTTCACGATTCTGGGTGCCTTTGAGATGCGAAAAGATGTCTACAACAATCTAATCAGGGATGTCATGTACTATCGTAAGGTTCGCGTGATCGAGATCAAAACTCAAGCCTAATTGACTGTCACGAAAATATTTATGAAGGGGATATCCCCAGTAGTTGCAACTGTTTTGCTGATAGCGGTCGTGCTTGCGGGAGCGGCCATTTATCAGGCTGCCTTGAGCAAAACCGTGGGGGCCGTCACCCCCCGGAAATCGCCCAAGGTATCACTGAGCCTAGCCCAAACTCTCGCTTGGGATAATTTTACCGAGCTTATGTTTCTACAGCAGGGTGGAGATGAGCTCAAGCTTTCCGATCTAAGCATGGTTATTCAAGGAACCGTAAAGAACGGTTCTGGGGAGTCATTCGACTTGATAGCTAGAGTAGATGGTTTACGGGAGGGGAGCGAGGTCCTCGCCTTAAACTCGGATGCCCCCAGCTGGGCTAGGAAATTCATCCTCCATGTAACGGGCAACACGGTGAAAACAGGAAAGCTCATACTCCTGCTGGAAGGTACAGACAACGCCAAGTTTCATATTTTAGATAAGCTGACCCTGGTTCACAGACCCTCGAATAACACCATGGTCTTCGAGTTGGGAACACCCCTCCAAGTTCCTGTTGTTCCCCCACCACCGAAGATTTACCCCGGAACTATCATTGAAAACCTGTACCTCGAAAACACCTCAATAACAACCCATCCAGCCTATGGTTCCCTCCTAACCCTGAAACTCACCTCAGA
Organism: Hadarchaeota archaeon (SeqCode); assembly: GCA_964474885.1. Classification (GTDB taxonomy): domain Archaea; phylum Hadarchaeota; class Hadarchaeia; order Hadarchaeales; family JAWBSP01; genus JAWBSP01. The sequence goes on along the minus strand of CAYYWO010000001.1, from coordinate 146,950 downwards.
TTCTCCAATAGACTTGGGTAAGATATGGGCGTACGAGGACATGTCCTTCTATCCTAGAGCTGAATTCAAAGGAGTTGCGAGGTTCGATGAAAACCTAAAAAGGATCGTGCTCACCGAGAACGAAGCCTCTCAGTGGGGTGCAATGGAGTATAACGCGGAACTTGCCAAAGGTTTCTACAGTAAGGTAGAGTTCGCAAATCTGGATGGGAATGGAGGCGAGGCTCTCTGGCTGTATGTAGGATGCACAACCACCCCTCAAAGTGAAGACTCATTCGCAGGTGGATATCAAATAATCCTAGATCAAGCTGAGAACAAAGTTAGAATAACTTACGACGGCGATGTCCTTGCAGAAAACGACCTCGCTATAAACAACGGGTGGCACAGCTTCAGGGTGGTATATTATTCGGGCGAGTTTGAGGTATACTACGAAGGAGATCTTATTCTTTCCTTTACAGATGCCCCGCGGGAGTTGGGAAAGTTGGCTGGAGTGGGGGCTAGAACCTCCTCAACCCACTATAACAGATTCGTTGTCACCTACTTCGAGTTAAGGGATCTGCTGGCTTCCGTTCATGTGCTGGGCAGTTCGGAACAGGTTTCATATGTTTCAGGAAAGGTTGGAATAGGCATACCTTACTACTGGGGAACTCCGATAAGAGAGAACTTGGAGATTTACGGACACCTGAAACTCAGCGGTCCAGATGTGGGGATTATAGGTGAAAACTTGAGGCTAGGGGCAGAAATGGATAACACTGAATGGCACTTGGACGGCTGGTCGTTCAGGAGGGCCATCCAGATCCCCGAGACCTTCATGTTCCTGAGTGGTGGTATCAGCAAAACCGTTACACTCGAACCGGTTGCCGATGCAAAGGTCCGAGAGGGAGATCCGGACGGAAATTACGGAACCACCGCAGATCTCCGAGTCGAATCATATTATCGGTTCTTCGTGAGAAATGATCACCGCTCATATCTCCGGTTTGATCTATCCTCCATACCTCCTGGCTCGACCATCCTTTCAGCCAAGTTCATGATCTACTGCACGGAGGCTGACTACAAGGCTGATGATTCATTCACCGCCGTTCTACATTTCTGTGGCGATGACAGCTGGGAGGAGACCACGATAACTTGGAACAATCAGCCCTATGGAACAGACCCCAATCCCTCAGAGAACATTATAGGTTCAGTCACCTGGTATGGGCCGAACGATGGACAAAACCCTGTCGATGAATGGATAAAGTGGGCCATCCCCTATGACTTGGTCCAGAGAGAGCTGGACTCCGACAACCTGATATCCCTCATGATGCGGACTGATATAGAGGCAGAGCGGGCCTATGGTGTCTGGGCGGAGTTCAACTCTAGAGAGGCAACAAGTGAGCGCCCGGTTCTCCAAGTCAGATACGCCGAGCCTGGAGCTAGCGTAGTGCGAAACGCTCCCGATGTTCAGCTGCTCCTCACACTCGACACAAAAAGCCTCATCTCCCAGGGAAAGCTGAAGCCAGATCTCTCCGACCTCAGGTTCGTGACAGGAGACGGAACCGAGATACCCTGGTGGGTAGAATCTGGGAAAAACACGACCTCTACCAAGATCTGGATCCGCGTTCCCTCAACCCCCTCCAAAATCTACATGTACTATGGCAATCCCTCGGCCACGAAATCCCGATTATCGGACAACATCCAAGCGACCATGGATGAAGGACTGAGGTACTTTTACTACGCTGGAACAAACTTTGACTCCTACAGAGGAACGGATGTCTATGGTGCCCCGAATAAATGCGGCGGCGTAGTAGACAATCCCGCTTATGGGACTACCGAAAAAGTTGCAGCCACCTTCAAGGGGACGCATGAAGTCCTGAGAAACGGAGAGATCCGCCCAAACAACTGGATCATGTTCGTGTACCGAGTGGATCCTGAGGACATGATGGCCCCTGGCGTATGCTGTAGCAAGGGATCGAACTTCGACACTGAGTATCACCGGGACCACGATGGTGATGGGAGTCACTCCTTTGCCATCGATGTACAGGCGGGAGCACTTGAAACAGAGTATGAGGAAGTGGAGTTGAGACAGTTCATTTCTCCTCCCATCCCTGCAGGAAGCTCCCTGTCCGGCTCATTCTACTGGACAACGAACGGGGAGTTCGACCAAGTCACGATCAAGTTGGAGGTTCTGGATGGGGATAGCTGGTCAACCGTGACTTCATTCAGTGGAGAGGTCGGTGGAGCGACAGACTGGACATCCGCAACAGGTAGCTATACTACTTCCTCTGAGGTAGAATGGGTCCGATTATACATCTATGTGGAAGACTATGGAGGTTCAGTGGGAGATCGCTATAACTGGTTGTGGATTGACAGTGTTTCGCTGCTGTCAGATGGACAAGAAAGGATCGTCAACGGCAACTTTGCTCAAGACATCGCAGTTCTCCCCGACTGGGATTGGAAAGTCACCTACACAACAGGAGACGACAGTCTAGCTACCTTGGTCGGGCAGGAACACTCTGCTGACAATAGTGCTTGTCTATGTGTCATCTCGGGAAACGGTTCCCAAAAAGATGCGGAGTGGTGGCAGTCCATCGGCCCAATTCCACCGAACACGACTATCAAGATACAATTCTGGTACTGTTACCGAGGAGATGGGGAGCTAGACTACGAAAATGTCCAAGTCAAGATCAGACAGGACGGGAGCTGGGAGAGCTGGGGTTGGTGCACCGACGAAAGCCATTCTGTAACGACCAAGAAGTGGTATCTCTTCAAGAAGGAGTACACTACTACCGGAACAGTAGACAACTTCTTGATCCACATCGGTGTCAGGGATGATGGTGATGGTCAGGTCTCCGCAATACTTGTAGACGACTTGAGTCTGGAGGTAATTGATCAAGCTGGAGATTGGGAAAATAAAACAACAAATGGCAAAATGGCAGATACGGACGGTGATGGACAGCCAGATAATTGGGTGCTGGGAGATCATTCAGACCCGGGAGAAACCGATAAGCAACCAGGCTGGACCACCGAGGATCATACAGGTGACGGTAGCGGCTCCGTGAAAGTTTGGGGATATGACAGACCATGGGATGGCACCACCACGTATATAGGATACGCTTATTGGTCCCAAGATCTGCCTACTGAAATCCCAGCCGGATACGAAGTCAGGGGTTCCCTTTGGTACTGCTACGGAGGGGATGGAGAACTAGATGTAGAGGAAATCAGATTGGAGGTGCTTGAGGGATCAGAGTGGAAAACCATATGCTCACGTTACTTGTCTGGATCACACTCCGTCTCTACTGGAGTCTGGTACCAGATGCAGGGGCAGATGACCGTCCGATCCAGCGTGACAGCCGTACGCCTGTACATTTATGTGAAAGATCAAGCCGGGATCGGTGGATCAGAGGAATCTTGGATCGCCGTCGATGATGTCATCATAGAGGCCAGAAAACCGGGCACAAACTCTTGGGAGGACGCCACCCAAAATCTCAGTCTGAGGTGGGAGGGCTGGCTCCTCCCACCAGAGAGCGGTACTTACCAGTTGCTCGTAGCTACCGATGATGCCTGTCAGCTTTATGAGAACAACAGGGTGGTCATTTCTCAATGGAGACCCCAGCCCCCGACACTTCACAAGTGTAAAGTTGACCTCGTAGCCTCGGTCCCTGTCCCAGTGAGACTCGAGTGGAATCAAGGGGAGGGAGAATGGAGGTTGGGGCTCGGATGGGTCAAGCCAGGCGGGAGTATTACTTTCCCTATACCCAAGCAGCATTTGTGGTGCAGGAAACCTGCCTTATGGGAGCCTGAAGAGATCCAAGTGGGACAAGAACAAACTTTCGCCAGAATACCATACATCGATACCTCTTACCCTGTGCTGGGCCCGCTCAAGGTGAGGAGGCTAGAGGCATCTCTCGAGAATTCCGAGAATATCGGAGGGGATGAAAACTGGTGGTGGATCCGGATCGGAGGTCTCCTCATTCAGTGGGGGCAGATCAAAAGCGGTCTAACAAGTGAGGGTGGGTTCTCAGTCAGCTTCCCCAGACCCTTCAACTGCCTCCCCGTTGTGATCGTCACGCCAGAGATAGAAACTGCCAGCTCCGCAGAGAACATCTGGGTCTGCCAAGTGTATGACGTGAGCCCGCTGGGCTTCAAGGCATGGTTGCAACAGGATAAGGTAAACACGGGGGTGGATTGGGACATTCCAATCCACTGGATGGCAATAGGGTGGTGAAAATGCGAAAGTTATATTGTCTCATCTGCTTAATCAGCCTGCTGTTGATGGTCAAGCTCTCAGATGCTCTGTTCCAAGTGGACGGGGAGAACATCTCCATCGAGAACACCACCTTGCGAGCCCCTAGGCTCTGGCTGACATCCCCCTCAGGTGTCCTGCAGATCGAACAGAGTTCTGTCTCGATATCTGGCGACCTAATCGCGGGGAGCAGGGTGGGCATAGGCTCAACGGGTACCATTCAAGGGCTGGAAGTTTGCGGGAAGGTGAAATTTGCCAATCCAAACTCTTTCATTTACGGAGAGATCACCATGCTCGGTAACTGGGACGAGGTTCTGCTGTCGGTCTCGAGGGAAGGGACGAAGATACACAGGTTAAACGTTTTGGGGAGACTCCTGATGACTAGCTTCAAAGAGGAGGGCATGGTGAGCAAGTACAATGTCAACACCTCCGGCGAGGCTTACTGGGTGAAAATAGGGCCCTTGCTCCTCCAGTGGGGCAGACAAAGAACAGGATTGAGCGATGAAGGCTACTACTCCATAACTTTCCCACGGGAATTCAAGAGCACTCCCAGCGTGGCCGTCACGGCGGATGTGACGAACTACCTAGACCCGAACTCCTTTGATTACTGGATCCAGGTTGCCTCTGTTACGAAAAGGGGCTTTAAAGTGTGGGAACAAAGGGACGGTGACATCTCCCCGCCATCCGACTCTTGGGATGTATTCATCAACTGGATAGCCGTGGGGGAGGGAACATGAGGCGTGCCGCTTTTCTGATTGGACTGCTATTGATCCTTTCTGTCTCACTTTCGGGACCCAGCACTGTCTACGAGAACATTTGCTTTGAAAACACTACGGTTGGAACAAATCCGAACTGCGGCAAGAATCTGACCTTAAGACTTTCATCAGGCTCAGGCAGAATCTTGATCGAAAACACGGTCAAAGTGGGGGCTAACTTGGGCATCCAGGGAAAACTGGGAATAGGTGTCCAAAACCCAGCCGAGAAACTTGAGATTAGTGGTAATCTGAGGATGACCTCACCTTGTGGATATATTTACACACCTCCACCTGTTAGCTGGCAAATCGAGAAGTTTAGATTTCAGTGGGACAAAGTCTGGGTGAATGGTGACCTCATAGTAGAGGGGACGCTCGAGCTACTCGAGATGCCAGGAATCGAGGAAAATTATGCCAAGTTCGGTACACTGTTGATTCAGTGGGGACGTGTCACCACTGGGCTCTCGGGCGAGGGGGTCACGGCTCCTATAAACTTCCCGGTGCCCTTCTCCCAAAAACCAACAGTTCTGCTCACGCTAGAAAATCCTGCCGAAACCTCAGAGAACATTTGGGTCCAGGCGTATGATGTGACTACGACCTCCTTCCGTATTTACGTTCAGGAAGATGGAAGAGGGGCTGGCTCAGTCTGGAACACGGGCGTTTACTGGATAGCGATAGGGCTAGCTTAATCCTCATTCGCTCTTGCTCTCAAACTAACCCGCCATCACAAACGAAGATCCCAAATCGGGCGCGAAAGATTCGATCGATTATCCAAGGACCCCAAGTCAGCTTCACCTAGGCATATTTACTTTCAGTTTAGCCTCTAAACCCGCATCTGATTATTTAGACCAAGGAACAATCCAAAAATGGCAACTTGGCAGGGGAGGTCATTAACGAAGCCCAGTGGCGGTCGCATCAGACCGTGGAGGAAGAAAAGAAAGAGAGAAATAGGTGGGGATTTCGTCCCTGTGCGACTTGGACCCAAAAAGGTGATGAAGAAGCGGGTGAGGGGCGGCCGGATGAAGTTGCGACTTCTTTCGGTTGAGTATGCTAATGTCTCTGATTCCTCAGGCAATACAAGAAAAGCAAAGATCCTCCGGGTGATTGAAAACCCCGCGGGTAGGGACTTCACACGAACCCAGACTATTACTCGTGGAGCAATAATTCAAACTGAGATAGGCAAGGCCAGGGTAACAGGGAGACCAGGGCAGGAGCCAGTTGTTAACGCGGTATTAATAGAATGAAAAAAGCTGGTAGACTGCTACACATAACACCGAACGGGGGTGTAGGTAGGTTTGAAGTGGAACCTAAAATGGGCCAAGCGATCTTTGACCGGAACGGGAAGAGGATAGGAAACATCATCGACGTCTTCGGCCCGGTCTCACACCCCTATGTGAGAATCAAGGGAGCCAAGGGAGTAGATTTAAAGAATTTTGTGGGCAAGACTATATACATTAGGTAGGTTTAACTATTGACGAACAGAAAAGCTTTTAAGGATTACTGTCACTTTGTTAGTCGGGGATTCAAATGAGAGGAGCTCCAGAAGCTGAAGAGAGTGTTTGTCCTCGCTGCGGGGGAAAACGACTAATACGGGATTATGAGCACGCAGAAGTAGTCTGCGCAAACTGTGGATACGTTATCACCGACCGGCTTCTAGATGCCGGTCCGGACTGGAGGATGATGGGAAGGGATAAAACTAAGGGGAGGACTGGTGCCCCTATGACTCTAAGCATTCACGACAAGGGACTATCAACTATGATCGATTGGAGAGACAAGGACAGTTACGGGAAGGAGCTGACCGCCGGACGCAGGGCGCAGATATACCGGCTGAGGAAATGGCAGAGGAGAATCCGCATAGGGGATGCGGTGGACAGGAACCTGACCTTCGCCCTAGGAGAAATAGAGCGCATGTGCGGCCTCCTGAACCTCCACAAGGACGTGAAAGAAGTTGCCTCCTACATTTACCGGAAGGCGGTCGAAGAGAGGTTGATCAGGGGTAGATCCATCGAGGGGGTCGCTGCTGCTGCACTGTACGCGGCATGCAGACAATGCAAGATACCCAGGACGCTGGACGAGATTGCCGAGGTCTCGAGCGTGAGCAAAAAGGAGATAGGCAGGAGCTATAGGTTCATCATCAGGCAGCTGATGAAGACCCCCGCCAGCTCCCCTTCGGACTACGTACCTAGGTTCGCAGCTGAGTTAGGTCTGTCTGGAGAGGTTGTCGCCAAGGCACAAGAAATCCTCAAAAAGTGCGCTCCGTTTGGATTGACCTCAGGCAGGGGGCCCACAGGTGTGGCTGCCGCTGCCCTCTACATCGCCTGTGTGTTATGTGGTGAAAAGCGCACCCAGCGGGAGATCGCGAACGTGGCTAGGGTTACTGAGGTCACGGTAAGAAATCGATACAAGGAAATAGCGGAGAAACTCAACCTAGACATAGAGCTGGAGTAATCTCTTAGCCGTTAAATTGAAGATGCCAAAAGTATAGAGATAGCTGAGAGGGCTTCTCCAAACTGGAAGAGATGTCCTGGAGAAGGGTAATGATGGGATCTCCTGCGCGAAGATGTTCAGGCGAAAGAGGATGACAGGGTTGAAATGAGAGTTGAGGGACGGCGAGGAGGTAAAAATGGGAGATTTAACTTCCCATGTTGTCCATACGCCGGGCTATACTAAGGGGAGCTTCTGTCTCTACGAGTCCAAACTTAAAACGCTCTTCTCAAGAGACCTTTTCTGTGGCGGTGTTGGAAAGACGGATCTCCCGGGAGGTGGTGATAAAGCGCTCTTCGAAAGCCTAGAGAAGCTGGCAACCTTAGAGGTGGAGATACTTTATTCCGGACACGAGTTCTGGGTGGAGAGAGATGAGAGCAGGTACAGGGATTCGCTTAGCCCATGAAGGGAATTTATGTGCTATTCCTGAGGGTACCTTTCGACCTCTCGATCCCTATAGGTGGATTAGGGGAGGTGCACTTCAAGCGCGGATTCTATGCCTATGTCGGATCCGCAATGGGGGGAATCGAGCAAAGGGTAAGAAGGCACCTGAAGAGGGAAAAGAAGCTCTACTGGCATATAGACTACCTTTTGCTACGTGCCGTTCCGTATGACATCATAGTTGTTGAGACTCAAGAACGGAAAGAATGCCAGCTAGCGGAGGAACTCTCCAAAAAGCTCCCCTACATAGAGCGCTTTGGCTGCAGCGACTGTAAGTGCAAAAGTCACCTATTCTTTTCATCCGACCCCAGCCTCCTAATGCGGGAGGTCCATCGGGGAATGAAAACGATCGGGCTAAGGGGAAAGGAGTGGAAAATTGCAGAAGGCTGATGGGTTCAGACGTATGGCAAGAGAGCTGGGCTACAGGAGTAGGGCTGCCTTCAAGCTCTTGGAGATCAATAAGAGGTACCGGCTAATGAAGAAGGGAGACGTAGTGGTGGACCTGGGTGCAGCACCCGGAGGATGGATGCAGGTCGCGGGACAAGTAGTCGGGGAGACTGGACTTGTCCTGGGTGTGGATGTGTTGCCAATAAGGAGGTTTCCCAAATACAATCTGCTCTCGATTAAGGCGGATTTGCTTGACCCGAACACTCCTGATCTCATCCTGTCCCACCTCCCACGGAAAGCAGACGTTGTGTTATCTGACGCCTCCCCCCGCATATCCGGGGTCTGGGATGTTGATCACCTCAAATCAGTCGAGCTCTGCCAAGCGGCCCTGAAGATCTGTAAGCGCGTGTTGAGAGAAGGGGGATGCGCGCTTCTCAAGATCTTTCAGGGGGAGAAGTTCCTAGAATTCAAGCGAGAATTTGACCAGCATTTCGAATTTTCAAAAGCGACCAAACCAAAAGCGTCGAGAAAGGGGAGCGCTGAGATATACTTGATAGGGAGGGGGTTTATGCCCTAAGTTTTTATTATCTTTAAGATCTCTTCCACTGGTGCGTCCGTCCGTATGCCATCGGGAGCAAAGTGAGTTTTGGAGGCAAAAAATCCCATAGATCTGAGCACCTTCAGGATGCGCTCCATTCTGGGTGGGGAAGCCCTGATAAGGCTGCACAGTTTATGCAAACTATAAAAAGTCGCTGGACCCTCACACTCGGAGGATATGAGCCTCAACAGTTTCATTTCCTCAGTCTTGAGTCTGTAGTTCTTTCTCCCCAGCTCCAGCATCATCTCATCCACCAGTTGCTTCTTCCAGAGGGGGCCCACCCAAAGAGGGCCGGACAGAGAAGGCTTGGCCCCGCACTCACACCTCTCAGCCCCAGGTACAATGCCGCGGAGCACTTTCCTTCTCCCGCAACTGAAGCAGTGCAATATCCAACCTATCTCCCTCAAAACTCTATCCGTCTCCCCGCGTCTGCGGATCCCGGAAAGAAAAACTCTAAAATAGTGGCGGGTGGCGTGCGCGAACACTGGTTCAAGAGCCAGCGAGAATCTAGCGGCCTCCCTCACGATGAAACCTATCAGGATTCTTATGCCGTTTTCCTTGCTGTATTCGGTTCTGAGAGGCCTGGCTGCATATTTTCTGAAACAGGCTCTCTCTCCCCTTCCAGCCAAGGGCGCGGTGTCCGTCGCTGTGACGAGCAAAAGCCCTTTGGGTCTCAACCCCCTGCAAATGGAGTCAATAAAGGGTGCGGGGGAGCCGAATGGATCCAAATCTATGACATCAAAGCGCTCGGCTGAAAGCAAAACGTTGGCATCTAGGTTTTCTACTCTCACATTAGTCAAGGCGTTCAGCTCGACATTTTTCTTTATGAAGTCCAGAGCTATTGAAGACCTGTCATTGAGCACAACCTGCGAGACCCCTTTGACCTCCTTAGCATACCTGATCCCCCTAACCCCGACTCCCGCCAACGGATCACATATCTTCAGCTGGGGGTATTTCCCCGCGTAAACCTGAATGGCCAGGATCGAAAGATCTCTGCTGAGCTCCATGTGAGGATTATAGAAAACTGGTGCCAGAGAGGGTGCGTAGTCACCGGTTGGAGTCTGATAGGAGGTCAGGGAAGGTACATACAGCTTTACTTCTCCTTCAGTTATCTGCTGGATCTCCATCAGGAGTTTCGGCTAGGATGCGTTTCAGCTCTGTAATCTCATCCACAGGCGTCGGATCCACACCACGCAGGATTGCCAAGTGATAAGAAATCATGTCCCCCTGAAAGATGAGAGAAAGTAACCTCGCCAGCTTTCCTTCCCCTTTGGACCAGAGTTCCATCACCTTCCTGCCACTCACCAACCTCTTTGTGAATTCGATTCTCACCTTGATCCTTTTCTCCTCCAGCCCGTCTCGGAGAAAAACAAAGCAGACGTTGTTTGGGACTGACCTCAGCCCGACTATCTCGTTGTGACAAAGCTCGGGAAAACTCTCGACCTTAGCAGACACCTTGCTATTCTCGTTGAGCTGGGTCTTACATCTCAGGGCTGCGGACTCAAAACCGGGAGGTGCATAAATGAAGACCATCTTATCCAGCATGCCCCCCGCAATGTTTGCCATCTCATCCCAGCTCTGCCTCAAACCGCGCAACACCGTGAGAGCCTCCTGTATCTCGGTCATCTTCTCTTTTGGGAGGAGTCCAGCACCCTGAAGCACCCTAACGGCCGAGCCGAAGAGGTAGGGGAAAGCGGCTCTAGGAGGAAAGCCCGATGGAACTGTCAGACAGGGGTGATCCAGCAAGAGCTTGGGCAGCTCCCCACCAGAGGATATCCCTACTATCTTTGCCCCCTGCCTGAGTGCCTCTCGAGCGCAACTCAGCGTCTCCTCCGTCATGCCAGAGTAGCTGATCAGCACAACCAGGGTACTCGGAGAAACCCAGGAAGGCAGGTGATATCCCCTGCAGACCTCCATCTTGAAGGGAGGCTCAAGCCAATCCCTGAGCACATCTCCCACGATCGCTGATCCTCCCATACCCGCCACTACAACACTGGATGCAGACGGTAAGGAGGGGGCGGGATCCTTCAATGCCTTCTCGAGCATGTCTGGGAACGCCAAGATCTTCTCTTTCATTTGATGCCTATCGATTTGCGACATACCTAATGCACTCATCTGTAACCAAAATGCTAACCCTCTGGTCACTGGATCCTTCCGGGAGCTTTTCCAGCACCTGAAACTCGTATGCCACCCCGATTGCAAGTGAGCCCGGCCACTGGTAGTACTCAGCCAAGAACCTGTCGTAGTATCCTCTTCCAAAACCCAGCCTCCTCCCTTCTAGATCAAAACATATCCCTGGCACGAGCACCACGTCCATCTCCTCCGCTTTGACGGGTTTCCTCCGCTGGGGCTTGGGTTCGGGAATCCCAAAGAATCCTGGCTCCAAGTCGGAGGGGCCTGAGACCTCGGAGAAAAAGATCCTGTCCCTAACCGGATCCACCCAGGGTACCAGAATCTTCTTCTCCTCCGCGAGCTCGAGAAGCGGAAAGGTATCCACCTCCCCGCTACCGGGTTTTGGGAGGTAGATCCCGATACAGTTTGCCCTCTCGAACTCGGGTAGGTGCAGTAGGTTCCTCCTAACCCTCTCGCTCCTCGAGCTGATCTCCTGGGGGCTCAGCCTCGCCCTGAGCTCCTTGTACCTCGCCCTGATCCGCTCTCTCTGATTTTGCATGCTAGTCCTCGATTTGCTTCAGGAAAGGCTCGAGCTCTTGCTCCAGCCACTTCTCACATCTCTTCTCGGCATCCCCGACATAGTTCTCGATTTTCACGATTTCTCCGAGATTTTCCAGCTTTCCGATCACCTCATCTTCCCGCAACATCCCAAAAAGGGGGTTGGGCTCCCCCTTGTCTACCCTCTCCCAAGCCCTTATGGAGATGTCCCTGAGTTTGTCGTGCATCTCCTGCCTGTTGTAACCACGCTTCACCAGCTCCAAGAGCAGGGGCTCAAGTGAGGCAAAAGGGCCGAACTTTTGCAGGTTCTCGGCTATTTTCTGCCTGTTGATCCCCAAGCCTGAGAGGACTTTGTGCAGGAGAAGGAGGCACTCGTCCACCGCCAAAAAGGCCTCTGGAATGATCACCCTCCTGTTTGCGGAATCATCTAGAGTTCGCTCTAAGACGCTCTGGGCCGCATTCTCCCAGCCCACCTGGGGGAGAACGGACACGTATCTGCAGAGGGAACACATGCGCTCGGAAAGCACGGGGTTCCGCTTGAAGGGCATGGCGGAGGACCCTATCTGTCTCCCCCCGAAGGGCTCCGAGACCTCCCCCAGCTGTTGGAGGTGCCGGAGGTCGCAGGCAAACTTGTACAGGCTCTGCGCCAGGCTCGCGAGGGAGGCTAACAGGAGGTAGTCGAGTTTCCTCGGGTAGGTCTGAGAAGCTATCGGGTAAGCCTGGATACCCAACTTCCGCATCACCTCCTTCTCCAGCTTCTCGGGGTCAGCAATCCACTTGAAGCTGGCCGAAGTACCGACCGCCCCCTTCATCCCCTTACCCTTCAGGTAGTGATCTCGGATGTACAGAAGCAACTGGGCATCGAGCATTAAGTCTTGGGCATACAGAGCGAACCGGTAACCAAGTGTGGTGGGCTCCGCAGGCTGCAGGTGCGTATATGCCATACAAACGAGGCCCTTGTGTTCCTGCACAAGTCGGGCCAAAATCTGTAGGCACCCCTTCAACCTCTTGAGAATTAGACCCAGAGCCTGCCTGAACCTGAGCACATCCGCATTATCCTCTATGTCCATCGAGGTAGCTCCCACATGCAACTTTCCTCCTGCCTTGGGGCACTGCTCAGCGAAGGCCCGCAGCTCGGCAACCAAATCGTGTCCCACTTCCCTCTCAATTTCATGGGACCTCGTCAGGTCAACCCTTTCGACAGCTGACCTGATCTCCTCAAGCTCCTCCTGCGTTACGAGTCCGCATTCAGCCTGCGCCTCGGCAAGGGCCAACCAAACTTTCCTCCAGAGCCTGCGCTTGGTGATCTCGGAGAAAATCTCCCGCATCTCGCGGCTTCCGTACCTCCAAGTAAAGGGCGAAAGAAAGGTCCCGTGATCAAAAACATCGACCTCCATAAAAACCCTCCCGCCGGGTTTATTATCACTGTCTAAGCTTCCAGGTTTTTCAGCGGAGGCTTGCCTCCACGACCAAACGTTGGTTCAGCAGAGTTTTCGCCTCTGCTTGAGCCCATCGGCTACCAGAGACTGAACTAAGCCAACCTGCGATCCCTCACTCACGTCGGCGGTCAGATTACCTCGTTTCTTCTTGATGGCGGGCTTGAGAGCCTCCGGCTTGTTAGGCGAATGAATAGCTGGTGTCTATAAACCTCGCCCAACCTCCTGAGTTCCTTCTGACAGAATGCCAGTCCGAGAGATCGCTTTTGAGGATCCACCTGATAGAGTCGAAATATGCAGTCAATAAACGGAACCTTCCTCATTGTCCTTTCCATCATTTTTAAACGGTGAGACTCAAAAAGAGCTCTTTTCATTTTGAACCCAAGTTTTCTGGTCTGAAGGTGGGTGACTGACATTAAAAGCCCTCAAAACTCCTGACAATGGCTCGCGGTCAAAAGTCCTTATTCGCCGAGAGGGTCTCCGTGCCCGTGACGCCGAGCCGTTTCCGGTCCATAACGCCCCACATCGCTCTTTTCCCATGAACAAATCAGAAATCAGCCAAGTACACAATGGCATTCACATCCACGTAAGCAGGCAAAAGTCAAACACCTAGAGTTCCAGCCCTACCATCTTGAGCATCTCGTCCACATCACCAACTGGTCGCCTTGCCTTAAACAGTCCGTACGCCCGCTCAGCCATCCTAAAAGAGTTCAAGGTCATTTTCCCTTTCGCCACATTTTTCCGTCTGCCTTCCTCGTCGTAGGGTTAAATTCCGCTGAGTATGGAAGAGATGCCAATCAAGAGGGCCCTGATCAGCGTATCGGACAAATCCGGCTTGGAGGAGTTCGCCAAGAAGCTGTCGTCATTAGGAGTCGAGATAATCTCGACGGGGGGGACCGCAAAATTCCTCAGGGAGAAGGGCGTTCAAGTCAAGGATATCAGCGAAATAACGGGCTTCCCTGAAATCCTTGGGGGAAGGGTAAAAACGCTGCATCCCCTCATCCACGCCGCGATCTTGGCACGGAGGGACGATCCCACGCACCTAGAGACCCTAAAGAAACTTGGAGTTGAACCCATTGATCTGCTCGTGGTGAATCTTTACCCCTTCGTTGAAACCGTTCAAAGCGGGGCTGGACTGGAGGAAGCGATTGAGCAAATAGACATCGGAGGGCCCACCCTCCTCCGTGCAGCGGCAAAAAACTTCAAGTGGGTAGCGGTGGTGAGCAGGCCAGAACAGTACCCGGTGGTGCTGAAAGAACTCAAGGAGAGGGGAGAACTCAGCGAAGAAACCAGAATGAGACTCGCGAGGGAGGTTTTTTCCCTCACTTCCAGCTACGACGCAGCCATTGAGCAATACCTTTCAAGAGAGATGGGTGAAGGAGACTTCCCCGAGCACCTCCACCTCATCGCGGAAAGACAGCAAACTCTGAGGTATGGTGAAAACCCGCACCAAGCCGCTGCCCTTTACCGCTGGGGGGAGGGTCTAGCCACGGCCAAGAAGCTCCAGGGAAAGGAACTATCATTCAACAATCTGGTGGACCTGGATGCAGCTTGGTCACTGGTTTGCGAGTTCGAGGAGCCCACCGCCGCTGTGATCAAGCACACCAACCCCTGCGGGGTTGCAAGTGCCCCCAAAATCTCACAAGCCTACAGGCTGGCTAGAGAGTGCGATCCCATGTCCGCTTATGGGGGGATCGTTGGTCTCAACCGACCCGTCGATGCGGAGACGGCCACCGAGATCACCTCCACTTTCATCGAAGCCGTCGTCGCTCCAGACTATGAGGCCGATGCCCTGCAGATTCTATCAAAAAAGCCGAACATGAGGGTGGTCCAGGTATCCGGTGTCCAAGATCTTGGCTGGGAGATCAGGCAGATCTCGGGTGGCCTGTTGGTGCAGGAGCGCGACAGAAAATTACTTGGGGAAACCAAGGTCGTCACCCGGCGCTCCCCGACCCCTGAGGAGTGGGGGGATCTCATCTTCGGATGGAAGGTAGTGAAGCACGTCAAGTCCAACGCCATCGTGCTGGCCAAAAACTCCCAGGCAGTCGGAATTGGAGCCGGGCAGATGAGCAGAGTGGACGCCACGGAGATCGCCATAAGAAAGGCAGGGGACCGGGCTAAAGGCTCGGTTCTCGCTTCCGATGCATTCTTCCCGTTCCCCGATGCCATTGAGAAGGCCGCCGAGGCGGGGGTCACCTCCGTGATACAGCCAGGGGGATCCATCAGGGATTCTGAGATCATAGCCGCCGCCGACAGGCTGGGACTCTCCATGGTGTTCACGGGCATCCGGCACTTCAGGCACTGACCTTCAGGTAATTTTAAGAAATCGGTAGTGGATGGTTTGCGTGGCAAGGGACAAGTGTGGGGTCTTCCTCGCAGCAAGTCCAGAGGGAAAAGATGTTTCTATGTTCATCTACTGGGGTCTGATCGCCCAGAATCACAGGGGGCACCACTCCCACGGGATCCTCACCCTTTCCCAGAACACCATGCACCGTTACTGCGACTTGGGGCTGGTGCCTCCCGTCTCCCGCTTCCTATCCCAAGGTCTGCCGGATAAGCTCAAGGGAAACCTGGGCATTGGGCACGTCAGATATGCCACCTCTGGGAAGAGCGACCCGGAAATCCTCATGAGCGAAGCCCAGCCTTTCGTCTTAGACAGGCTGGCGCTCGCCTTCAACGGGAACCTCGTGAACACTAGAGCGCTTTCGGAGGAGTTCAAGGTGCAGGGTAGCGATGTGAAGTTGTTGCTGGCCGGGCTCCGAAGGGGAAAGGATCTCCAAGGTTCCGTTGAGGACATCATGGAGAACTTTGAGGGGGCATACTCTGTGGTCGGGCTCTCGGCCGAGGGAGAACTCTTCGCCTTTAGGGACCCCTTGGGCATACGTCCCCTGTGCTGGGGAGAGAGGGATGGGGAGCTTCACGCTATCTCTTCGGAGACCGTTGGGCTTGACATAAACAGGATACCTGTCAAGGGAGAGATACAGCCTGGGGAACTCGTGACGTGGGAAGACGGCAAACTCAACAGGATCAAGATAAAGAAGAGTGGCAGGAGGGCCCTGTGCTCGTTTGAGTTCGCCTACTTCGCTAGGCCGGACTCCGTCCTCGACGGGGGAAAGCCGGTCTACAAAGTAAGGGAAGAACTCGGAAGAAACCTCGCCAAAGAGTACTCGGAGATCGCCAGAAAGGTTGATGTCGTCATCTCCATCCCGGAGACAGGGGACGATGCCGCCTACGGCTTTCACGAGGAGACTGGCATCCCCTGGGAGAGAGCGGTGCGCAGGCATAGGTTCATCATTGACAGGGCATTCATATCCAGCGTCAGGCAGAGGGAGCTCATCATCTCGAGGAAGGTAAACGTTTCCTCTCAGATAAGGGGCAAGAGAGTCGCCGTCATAGACGATAGCATAGTTAGGGGAGATACCTCGAGGAAGGTCGTGAAACAGATAAGGGAAGCTGGAGCCAAGGAAGTTTACCTCTTTATCACCTTCCCAAAAATCGTAGCACCCTGCTTCTACGGTATAGACATGGCTACTTTCAGCGAGCTCATAGGATTCAACAGGGACGAGGATGAGATCGCGAGAATGATTGGTGCAGATGCCGTGTGCTATCAGACCATAGACGGACTCGTGAAAGCAACAGGTCTGCGAAAGAACGAACTCTGCTTAGGCTGCCTGACATGCGAGTATCCGACTCCCCTCGCCCAGCAAATGGCCGACAAAGTGAAACAGAAAGTCCTCGCTAAGGAGAAGGAGATGGGGAGGATCTACGAAACTTTTGAGGCCTGAGCCCTCAGCCTCCTGACATGCTCGATGCTCCGCCGAATGTACTCAGGGTGAGCTATGTCCTCCCTGTGCCTTAGGGGACCATCCACGAGTCTAACGGCTTGATAAGCTATGCGTCTTGCCTTTTGCAGGTCTGTAGCCAGTCCCACACAGGCCACCGTCCGCGAGCGCAGGGCATAGCACCCGTCCTCTCTCAGCTCTAGCGAAGCTGGATATATCCTGAGGTCGTCCCCGAACTCTTTCCTCAGGCTCTCCGCCCTACTCAGATCGACCTTAGCCGGGCCCGTGTAGGTGGCGTATCCCCCATAGGAAAGGGGTGTTGCATAGACAACAACACTCGACCTGTTCTCGAATTCTAGTCTTGTCAAAGTACCCTCCAGCCACTTGTAACACACCTCGACGAAGTCCTGCTTGAGGAGAGGGAGAATGTTCATGACCTCCGGATCCCCCCACCTGCTGTTTATCTCGAAGACCTTCACCCCTCCCTCTGAGATCACGAAGGCAAAATACAGCACTCCCCTCAGACTCGGGTCATGCTCCCCTTCCTTCAGGGCTTGATGGACCTTTTCCCCGACCTCTAGGGCTTCCTCCCAGTCTGAGCGTTCCATGAAGGGCAATAAGTCCCCCTCCGACTTGTAAGAGCCCATCCCCCCTGTGTTCGGTCCCTGATCCCAGTCCCATGCCCTCTTGTAGTCCCTGACTGCTGGAGTGGGGATCAGATGCCTCCCGTCCGTGACGAACTGCAGGGAGAACTCCTCCCCCTCAACTTTCTCCTCCACCAAGACTTTCCCCTTCTGCAGGTTGGGCCAAAAGAACTCCTCGAAAGCCTGCTCCTTTGAGGTGAAGTGGTCCCCCCAAACGCCAACTCCCTTTCCCGTGGCTGGCGCATCGGGCTTTATCGCTACTTCCTCCCCCATCTCTTCCAAACAGGCGTAGAATTCTTTCCGGGCCTCTTCCTTCGAACCCAGCTTGACCGGGTCGAAAACTCTAAAGCGCGGATTCGCCCGGGGCATGGCACGGGACATGAGCAGACGCTGCCGCACCTTGCTGGCCTCTATGAACTTTTGCCTGACGGGACATATCATGGGTATGCCCATCCTCTCTACCGCGTCCCTGACTCCTTGGATGCCAGGACCCTCAGGGCCTAGCAACCCGAAATCTATCTCCGATTTGTGCTTCTCGGCGAACTTCACGATCTGCTCCACCGATAGGTCGGGGACTACCACGTGCTCGCCACCCGTCTGCTCGCACAGCTTCAGGTTAAAGGGATTCTTCTGCTTGTCTACCACAAAGAGCTTGACGGGCTGCTCGCTCCTCACCAAGCAATCGGCTATGCACGCGAACCTGCCACCGTAGCTTATCCCCAAGACACCAACCGACATTTCAATCTATTTTGACCCTTTGATTTTGTTATTACTGTCGTCGATCGTCTTGGGTTTAAAAATGGATGATGTTAAAAGAAAACAATGAAATATAAAAATTCCCTGCTCGCGTTTGAAGAGGACATCAAAAACAGGAGCTTCCTGGACTGGCTGAAGGCCCACACGTCTGGTTTCAAGCCCCTCCATCGATATGAGGGGGAACTCAAAGTGAACAGGGAGGAGATCTCTTTCAAGGGAAGGGATGTAAAAAGAGATTCTGACTTCCAACTCAAGATCTCCCTCAGACAGATAGCAGATGTTCATTACGGCTTCGACCAAGTCTTCAAGGGAAGGGAGGAGAGAGCTTGGCCTTGGAACAAGCCTCTGAGAACCACCTACAGGAATGGAAGGAGGAGAAGAAAGATATACCTCTTTGCCCGCTTTCACCACAGAAAAGGAATAAGGAGTTCGGACAACAGACTCGTATACGAAAAACTGCGCAAGCTCATGAATCCTAGTTCCCGTTCAGATCCTGCCGTCAACTTGAGTGGGGATAACTAACCAGCCGATTTAACCCTCCATCACGTACGGGCCCTCTACCCACTCCCCGTTCTCTCGGTGATAAACTCTCTGCTGTTCGTCCAGAGCCAACTTGCCCTCCGAGATGAGCTCCAGTGCCTTCCTGTATGCGGGACCGTCGCACCGCTGCTTCATCAGCTCCTGCTGCTCAGCCGGTGTTCTGTTCTCAACGGGCAGCGGGGGGGAAATGCAGATGATGGGGCCATGATCAACATCCTCCGTCATGAGATGGATCGTCGACCTGGTCTCCCTCTCCCCGCATTGGATCTGCTTCTCGACCGCGTGCAAGCCCGCGTACTTCCTCCTCCCGCCCTCCATGATTCTCAAGTCGGCCGGGTGGACGTTCAGGACACGGAGCGGGAAAGCACTCAGGAAAACTTCAGTGAGCACGTACATATAACCGGAGCACGCAACCACATCTGGCTCCCACTCTGAAACAAGTTCCACTAGTCTTGCATCGTACTCCCTCCTGATCGCCATGTCCGTTATCGGCCTGCTCCCGTAAAACTCCCGGATGTCCAAGACCTTCACCGGGATCCCGAATTGTCTCAGCCTCTCTATCCCCTTCGCCCGAGAGTTGGAGCTCACACCTCCCACCACCCTGAATCTTTCCGAGTTCAGCATAAAGGGCACCGCACTAGCTCCGCCGGAAAAGAGCACCGCCACTTTCATGGGCCTCCAGAGCTTCTGATAAATCGGCTGGAGCATCAAACATGAGAGAATGCTGAGGGGAAATAAACTGCTTCGCCATGCCTGACTTGGATACAAAAACGAGAACCTATTTAAATAACCCGCTCTAATTGTCAAATGTCCAGACCTCACCTGAACCTGATAACCATCGGACATGTAGACCACGGCAAATCTACCCTACTGGGTAGAATGCTATACGAGAAAGGTCTTTTCCCCGAGGAAGATCTTAAGAAGTTCGAGGCGATGGGTGATAAAGGAAAGACCTTCAAGTTCGCTTGGGTTTTTGACGATCTAAGGGATGAGAGGGAGAGGGGCCTAACCATCGACCTTGCCCACAGGAGGTTTGACACCGAGAAGTACTATTTCACCCTAATCGATGCTCCTGGTCATCGGGACTTTGTCAAGAATATGATCACGGGGGCGAGCCAAGCGGATGCCGCAGTCCTAGTGGTAGCAGCCGATGACGGGATCATGCCCCAGACCAGGGAGCACGCGGCACTCGCCTACACCATGGGCATCGGGCAGCTCATAGTTGTGATAAACAAAATGGACCTAGTTGACTACAAGAAAGAGGTTTTCGAGAAGCTGAAAAATGAAGTAACTGAGCTGCTGAGATCTATTGGCTACAGGAATGCCGATAAGTTCCTGTACATACCCACGTCCGCTTTCTATGGTGAAAATGTCACAAAACCAAGCTCCAAGATGACGTGGTATAGTGGGCCAACCTTTTACGAAGCCTTGGATACCTTCACCGTTCCTCCCAAGCCTATTGACAAGCCCCTGCGCATACCTATCCAAGATGTCTTCTCCATCACAGGTGTAGGTACGGTCCCTGTGGGGAGGGTGGAGACGGGCGTGCTGAAGGAAGGCGACACTGTCATCATCAACCCGCCCGGAAAGACCACGGATGTCAGATCCATCGAGATGCACCACGAGCGCATACCCAAAGCGGAGCCTGGGGATAACATTGGCTTCAACGTCAGAGGGTTGTCGAAGACTGATATAAGGAGAGGGGATGTGGTAGGGCACACCGACAAGCCCCCGACTGTTGTTTCGGAATTCACCGCTAAGATCTTTGTCATCCAGCACCCGACTGCAATTGCCCCCGGCTATACCCCTGTCTTTCACGTGCACACGGCGACCTGTGCCTGCAGGATTGAGGAAATAATAAACAAGATCGATCCCAAAACTGGGGCGGAAGTAGAGAAGAACCCGCAGTTCATAAAAAAAGGTGATGCCGCTACGATCAGGGTCGTCCCCACCAAGCCCCTCGTGATTGAAAAGATGTCAGAGATCCCGCAGCTTGCCAGATTCGCCATCAGGGACATGGGTATGACTATAGCTGCTGGTGTCTGCATAGACTTAGTTCCGAAATAATTTTGAAGGCTAAGCTCAAACTCCTGAGTACCGATTATAAGCAGCTGGAGGAAGTCTGCAAACAAATAAAGGGGATACTGGACAGTGCGGGAGTAGAGTATTCAGGCCCCATCCCCCTCCCTACACGCCGGATCGTAATTCCGGTCAGGAAGGGGCCCGATGGGAGGGGGACGAGCACCTGGGATAAGTGGGAGATGAGAATACACAAGAGGCTCTTTTACATTCACCCAGATGATCGTGTGCTCAGGAAAATAACGCGCCTCCCCATACCCGACGTCGTCAGACCCGAATTAACACTTGAGTGAACAATTTTTGATGCCGGGGTAGCCTAGCCAGGTAAGGCGCACGCCTTGAGAGCGTGTGGCCCCGTTGGGCCTCGTGGGTTCAAATCCCACCCCCGGCGCTCATAGGATTAGTTGTTTAAATCGAAGCCTATGTTTCGAGAGAGATAAACCAAATATGAGCAAAATTCTTGGAGGGGCCCGTGGTCTAGTGGTTATGACGGCGGTCTTACGAACCGCAGGTCCTGGGTTCGAATCCCAGCGGGCCCATTCCTTACATCGGTTGGAGCCACCCCTATACTTAAGGGTTCAAGTTGCCGAAGGAGTAAGGAAAGATTAAGTACAGCCGGGAACATCGGGGCTAAATAAAACAAACTGAACTCCCCCGTATCCTGGTAGCTCTGGATTGCGGAGTTATCTAGACTTCTCCAAGTACTGCTCCGCTAGACGGTAAACTGTGCGTCTCTTGCGATCCTGCTCCAGCAGGTGGGAAACTATCAATGTGACAGAGGTGAAAAAAAGCAGAACTCCTCCAAAAGCCGCCAGAACATTACCAACCTGTTGCGAAACGGAGGAGGCATCGGATGGTTGAAGGGTTAGGGCTGCCAACAAAGTTTCGTATGGGGAGCCAATCAGGAGGGATGCAATCAAGATGAAGGCCGCCCCGGCTCCAACCACTAAAAGCACGATGGGATGGTGCATGAATACATCTCTAACAGACTTCCCGAATCCACCCTTTCCGCAGACAATGGCTTGAGAGGTACATTGTCCGCGGAGCATGCCTTGCTTAGAAAGTCTATCGAAGTATTCCATCCTTCGCTGGTTAGGTTTTCGCTCGGACTCCACTATCAGGCTGGGTACCACCCGACACACCTCTTCTCCCGCCGCTTCACTAACCAGTAAAGAAGCGCACCCCTTTGATTCCTTCTCCGGAAGTCTAGTGGACTTCTGGATCTGTCTCACGAGCTCCTCAAAGAACTGCTGGAAGCGTTCCTCCTTCAGAACCTTCTCCACTATCGAATGGAACTCTTCCCCCACGTTTGCTTCATCCCGGATGCGTTTCACGATCGCCCTGATGATCTCCCGCTTGATCTTGTCATATTTCGCCTGCTTCAACAAGTCTTTCCCTTTCCTATCGAGAGGCATCGGTAATTTTCCCTCCCGGCTTTAACGAGTTGTCGATATCACCATCGAAACTGGAAGTAGTGATGAACCGCTACCTCCTGGCCGCCGTACTCCTTTCTTGCATGCTTGTGGCTGGCTGGCAACTCCTCCCCAGAAAGGAAAACGAAAACGTGCCTTCCACCGGAACAGGAATCGGGCAGCTTGCCCCTGACTTCACTCTGACCAGCACCGAGGGAGAAGAGTTCAGCCTGAGCGACTTCAGGGGAAAAGTTGTATTGCTGGACTTCATGGCCACTTGGTGCGGCCCATGCATCTCCGAAATGGATCACCTGAAGAGAGTGTACTCCGATTATTCAGCAGAAGGGGTCATAATAATCTCCATTGACGTGGATCCCAGCGAGGATCTCCATATGCTGGAGGACTTCAAAAAGAAGGTTGAGGCAACGTGGATCTTTGCGAGCGGGCCCTCGGTGGGCGTACAATACGGGGTGATGTATATACCAACCCTGTATTTGATCGGCGGAGATGGTGTGATAGTTTACAAAAAGGTAGGGCTAACTTCATACGCGGAGCTCTCCTCTAAAATAGAGGGCCTCTTGGAGGATTGAAAGCTTGGATGCGGCTCTTCTCTTCTTGGCCTTTATGAGCGGCATCCTGAGTTTCTTCAACCCCTGTGCCTTCGTGCTCCTTCCAGCGTACATAGCTTATTGGCTGGGTCAAAAGGGGAGCCTCCTAGATGGGGTCAAAGCCGGGATCTCCTTTTCAGCTGGCTTCATCACCCTTTTCCTTGGCTTGGGAGTACCCGTCTCATTGCTGGGGGCTAGCTTGGGCCCCTATGCGCAATTGTTCAGAGTGATCTCCGGCCTTTTCTTAGTGCTCCTAGCCCTCTCCTGGTTGGCTGGTTTCAGACTTTCCTTCTCCTTTCCTTTTAGAATAAAGCGAGAGCTCCCGCTCCTCATCTTTGGCGTTCTGTACGGTCTGACGTCCATTGCCTGTGCTTTTCCCATTTTCCTCATGATCCTCTCAACCGCTGTCTCCTCCGGGGGCTTCCTGCCAGGCTTCTTAGTTTTCCTAGCTTACTCCTTGGGAATGTGCTCGGCGGTGGTGCCACTCACTGTCGCAGTCTCGCTTGGCAGACAAGTCCTCATCCAGAAATTCCAGTTGCTGCTTCCGTCCCTCCAAAAAGCCGTCCCTATTGTGGTGCTACTGGCTGCACTTTACCTACTAGTAGAGTAGTTAAATCAAAGTACTTTGATCTCGTCACCCGGCTTGACTCTCCCTCCTTTCAGTACCCTGGCAAACAAGCCTTCGACCGGCATGATGCATTTCCCGAGCTGCCTGCCTATCTCGCATGCGTCCCTGCACTCCTTCCCCCTCTGCGTAACCTCGATGATGGCCTCCCCCACCTGGATTCTAGAACCGGGTCTGAGCGCCTGCAAATCCAAGCCCTCGACTGTTAAATTTTCCGCGAAGTCCCCAGGTCCTACCTGGTAGCCCTGCTCCCTCATGCGTCTGATGCTCTCGATCGAGAGAAGGCTGATTTGTCTCGGGAAGGAGGGGCGGGCATGGGCATCCCCCACCAGACCGTAATCTTCCTTGAGATGGCCCTCAGGGACGGGTCTCTTACTGGTTCCTTTTCTTTCGCTCAAACATACGGCTACAACCCTCCCCTTCATACGAGGCTAAGCATACGCTCCACCGCTCGCCTAGCTGCCTCGGCTACTCCCTTCTCTATCTTCACCTCGGGCTTCTCCAACTCCAATGCACGCTGGATCTTCCCCAGCGTGTGCATCTTCATCTGAGGGCATACCAAGTAAGGTGAGACGAGGTGGAATCGTTTCTCTGGACACTCCCTCCTGAGCCTGTGCAGCAAGCCCTCCTCGGTCCCTATCAAAAACTCTCCTCTAGAAGACTGCGAACAGTACTTGACCATGCCGCTCGTCGAGGCTATGTGATCCGCAAGATCCTGAACCTCTGGGATGCACTCCGGATGCACTACGAGTTCGGCCTGGGGGTGCTTGGCCTTCGCTTTCCGCACATCCTCGACTGAGAGCTGATGGTGCACGGGACAGAGGCCGTACTCCGGAACAGACAACACACGCTTTTCTGTCCTGCGCCTCACGTACTCGGCTAGATTTCTATCGGGACCGAACAAGACAACTTCTGATTCCATGGCACCCACCACCTGGGGGGCGTTTGCGGAAGTGCAGATACAATCTGCTAGCGCCTTGCAATCTGCCGTCGTGTTAACGTAAAGCACCACCTCCGCACCCCGATTTTCCTCTTTGGCCCGTCTCAGCTGCTCTGGGGTGAGCATTTGAGCCATGGAGCAAATGGATCCGACATCTGGGATCAGAACCTTCTTGTCTGGGTTGAGGATGCAAACAGTCTCTGCCATGAAGTCCACGCCACACATAACAACCAAATCCGCATCCACCTGAGTGGCCTGCTTAGCCAGCTCCAACGAATCTCCAACGAAATCTGCCAGCTCCTGCACCTCCGACCTCTGGTAATTGTGTGCGAGGATGACTGCTTTCTTCTTCTTCTTGAGCTGCAAAATCTTTTCCTTCACCTTCATCTTACTTGCGCAACCTGGTAGCAATTATTACGATTGCTATTGCAAGAGGGGGTATAATCTCTAGTTCAATTGGCAGACCTTCTCTCCCACCCATCCCCTCAATCCGCTCTTCTGCCTCGGAGGGGGAGACGGAATAAAATTGAACCGTCTCCTCTGTCGAGCGCAGAACCCCCTCCATGTCCATCTCCTCGACTAGTGGACCGACGGGTGTTTGCTCAGCTGCTTCCTTCACGTGCTCCGAGAAGGGTTCAAACTGGAAGAAGAGTCCTAGCCAGTTTACCTCCAGTCCTACGAAATTTTTCTTTTCGGGAGAGTACAGCAGGATGAAAATAGGAGCTTTCTGGCCCTCAGATGTCACCTCGATCTCGAAGCACTGAAGCTCCTTCCCTCCAGTCTGAACCTGCGTAATGCCCCTGCAACGATATTTGACCGTCAGTTCCTCTGAGAAGGTGTCCTCGTAGGAAAATGAATTCTCCCAAGTATTTTCGTAGTCGCCCATTTCAATCCTCATTTTCACTTCGCACGAAACTCTTCCTCTGCCTGAGTAGGCACCAGAGTACTCCCATTCCTCCTCAACTTGAATTGGGAAGTTAAAGATGTCCGCAGGCGGGTCATAGGTGGCCGAAAGGCCCAAATCGAAGTTCCAGAACTCAAAGGAACTTGAAAAACCTGGAGCAGTAAGTGCCGCCTCTAGCTCACCATTCCCAGAGAGACTCAGGGTATGCAGAGCCAGTTGTTGGGTGTATGTGAACTCCCCATTTGCCTTGAGCCATCCTGAAGCACTGAGAGAGACATTTGCAAGGGGCTCCAAACCGTGTTCCGGCGACTTGTAACTTCCCGTTACCTTGAAGTCTCTCAGCTCCATGCCCACCCTAACCGAAGTCACGTACTCTCCACCCCGCAGAGCAGCCACACGTTGCACACTATAGCAACTGAACTCCCCGCTTGCCTCTGTTAGGGCGAGTTGGGGCACTTGATTCGCCAAATTCCTGAGAAAATTATCAATGTCCCAAGTTGAACCCCAAGCCCATTCGTCACCCACTTCCCAAGTCGGGGGTTCCGCCGTCTGAGCAAAAACCAGCGGGAACAGAAAAAGCGATATCATGACATATGATAACCTCATTAACTCCTCGAAGTCTTTTTAAAAAATGAGCGTGAAGATCATCTCCTTTGATCTAGACGGAACTCTAACCATGTCTACCTTCGCCAACGAAGTCTGGCATGAGTACCTCCCCAGCCTAGTGATGGAAAAGTTGGACATGACGAGGGAGGAGGCTAAAGAGTACTGCCGCAGGCAATATGAGAAGGTTGGGGATGAAAGGCCTGAGTGGTATGATCTGGAGTACTGGGTCAAGAAGTTCGGGCTGGAAGTGAGGAGGGAGAGCATCTTTGAGGCCTGTGCCCATGCCGCCAAGCTCTACCCAGAAGTGCGGGATGTGCTATCAAAACTGACGGGTTACAGGCTGATCGTCTGCACAAATGCACCAAAAGACTTCGCCGAATTTCAACTAAGGATCCTTGGGATTATAAACTTCTTTGAACGGGTGTACTCGGCCCTCTCGGATTTCGGGGAGGTCAAGAAGAATCGCACCTACAGGCTCATCTTAGAGGAGCTTAACATCCTGCCCCAAGAAATGCTACATGTAGGGGATCATCCAAAGTTCGACTTGGAGATCCCAAGATCGATCGGGATCAATGCCTACCTCATAGACAGGGCGTCGAAAAAAGAGGGGCCCTTCGTGATAAGGGATCTGAGGGAGTTGCTGAATCTGTTATGACCTTCTCCATAGTAGCGAGGGAAAACAGGACTTTTGCCGTCGCGGTGGCATCGGGCTCCGTAGCGGTGGGGGACCGTGTTCCTTGGGCGGAGAGAGGTGTAGGGGCCATCGCAACTCAGGGTTTGACGGACATCTCGTACGGCATCAGAGGACTCGAGCTACTGCGCAAGGGGCTGAAGCCTGAGGAGTGTCTGAACAAGTTGCTGGCCGCCGATCCGGGGAGGGAGATGAGACAGGTTTTCGTGCTAGGAATGGGGGGATGTGCTGCACACTCTGGAAGGAGGTGCTCGGCGGTAAGCGGGCACGTGATAGGTGAGAACTTCATCTGTGGTGGGAATCTCCTGCGGAGTTCTCAAGTCATAGTGAGGATGGCACAGGCCTTCAGAAGGGGTGGTAGTCTGCCCAACAGACTCCTAGCTGCTTTGAAGGCTGGGGCAGAGGCTGGCGGCGACAGAAGAGGAGAGAGATCTGCCGCAATCCTGATCGCGGGTGAGAGATTTACGAAGGTGCAAGTGGATGACTCCGAGGATCCCATTTCCGAGCTTGAGCGTAAGCTAGGGGTATAATAGTGTCTGTTGGAGTTCCGCACGGAGCTTCGAAGCCAGAACCTCGACTTCCGCCCGGGGAACCTGATTGGGTTTGGTCTGACGAGAGCTGACCCTCCTGAGACCAAATCTTTGTAGAAGTTTCCTTATGTCCTCCTCCGTAAAACCCACCAGCGGCCGGAGGACTGGTAGCCCACAGAACCCATCAAGGGAGATCACATCCTCGTCCAGCTGATCTAAGCGATCCGAGAGTATCACAGCACATGCTCCCTCCGCTTTTCCCAAATCTCCTGCCAGACGGAGAGCCACGGATCGGGGGCACTTGCGAGTCCTCACAAAATATGCCTTCATGGGAACTCCAAGTCTCCTGAATCTCTTCAGAAAGCGATCCGGGCACTCGTGGAGGATTAACAAGACTGTATCACATCCGCGTTTCAGTGCGAACCAAGTTGAAAGAAGGTCCTCTGGCCTTCCCCTGCAGAGAGAAATCACCCTCCCTTCCGCACCAACCGGAAGCCCACCAACACCTTGCAACCTGCGACAGGAAAGATAAGCCTTTTGTCCCCTCACCTCGATCTCCAGCAACAAATCGGGGGATTCTAAATCTACTGTCACATTTTTTGCCCGCTTGATGGCATCTCCAACTCTTTCGTTGATGTACCTTGAGGAAAAGGGATGTTGGCCCACCACCCTCGTCCTGACAGCAAAGGACATCCCTTCTTTCAGTTTCCTCCTGAGCATTCGAATCGATTTCCTAGCTATATCATCCACCTCGGGCTTCGCCTCGAGCACTGGACTCACAGAGCTTATGCCTGGGAGCTTTGCTAGGCACCGGAGGGCCTTTCTAGAGCCCGTTCTGACGAAAAGCCTCCCCCTCTCCAGCTCGACCTCGCAATCCGGCAGAGCCCTCTTTATGTTTTTGATCAGTATCTGCTCAAAAAAGCGCCTTGTTCTCTCGCTCTTTAAAAAGTACTCGCCTGGTCTCACCAGAACAAGCATCAATTGGGCGACGCAGGAAGGATTTAACACTTGAGCTGAAAATTTTTAGAGCGGGGTGGGGCAGCTTGGAGTGCCCGCCGGGCTCATAACCCGGAGGTCGGAGGTTCAAATCCTCCCCCCGCTACCGTAAAGTGTCTGTTACCATAGTAACAGACAATTGTTTTCGATTTAAAAAGGAGCTCCTCTCAATCAACAGCGATGCAGGAGAAGAACTTGATCAGGATCTCCCTAGGTCTTGCACTAGCCGGACTGTTTTTCCTGTATATCTCCTCGGCTGGGGCGAAGCCACAACAAGTTCAACTTGATGAAGTAGAAAGCCAGCTGGGGAGGAGAGTGGAGGTGTTCGGAACTATCTACAGTATGCACTTCGCCAAGGGAAACGCCTTTCTCGAGCTGACGGATGGTGATAGCTTCCTAGAGATTCCTCTCTTCAAGAGCGTCCTACGGGGGATAGAAGAATTCGAAGTTGGGGATCAAATGAAAGTCAGGGGAAAGGCCGGCACCTACAGGGATGAACTCCAAGTGGTACCAGGCTCGCCTGCCGACGTTAAGATCTATCATGTTCACCCCATTCCCTTCAGCTGGATCTGGAAAAAAATCGGTCAGGTGGTGAAAGTACAGGGAAAAGTAAAAGAGATTAAGAGAATCGGGACGTACACCATGCTTACACTTGAGAATCGTGGTCAGGTGAGGGTCTTTGTCCCCTTCCAATTGGAAAGCCTTCCGAGGCGGGGGCAGGTAGTGAGGGCTTGCGGGCTCGTCCAGCTCTACAAGGGAGAACCAGAGTTGAAGTTGACCTGTGAGGCTGGCTTACGCCTCTATGTATGAGCCCCTCCTCTACGCCCTACTCGGGGTAGGATGTGGGACTTTCTGCGGTTTAATCCCCGGCGTACATCCGAACAACATGATTCCCATTACCCTAACCCTCGCTTTTTCCTTAGGCTTGGATCCCCTATGGGCCTCGGTCTTTCTCGTCTGTGCTGGTATCACAAATACTTTCGTCGCTTACATTCCATCAACTTTCCTAGGCGTGCCCGAGGAGGGGACAGCCCTTTCTGTGCTCCCAGCCCACAGGTTGGTCAGAGAGGGAAAAGGCTATCAGGCCCTGCGCCTATCGGCTTCAGGCTGTCTTTTCGGCCTGCTTGTAGGCCTACTCCTCTTCCCTCTCTTCTTCCTTTTAGCACCTCAGATTTACGGATTACTCAGCGATTATGTGGGCTTTATCCTGATCGGGATAGCCTGTCTCATGTTGTACGTAGAAAGGTCCCTGAGGAAAGTCCTGTGGGGATTACTCATCTTCACGCTCGCCGGCCTGCTCGGAAGAATATGCCTCAGCGGGGGGCTTTGCCCAGCGGATGCGTCGCTTGTCCCTCTTTTCTCCGGACTGTTCGGTCTCAGCACACTCCTCCTGAGCCTGCAGTCCACAAACGAACTCCCTCCCCAATCATCCGCTGACGAACCGATCCAGCTGAACAAGAGAACCATGGGTGCGGCAGGTATCGTCGGATCTTTCATGGGCATGCTCCCAGCCGTGGGGCCTGCCCAAACAACAACTTTGGCCCAGGCTATCACACGCTCCGAGACAAGTGAGGAGTTCCTGCTTTGCCTAGGGGAAGTAAACCTCCTCAAGGTTTTTTACTCGATCGTACTCCTTTACCTTATCCACCGCACGAGGACGGGGATCGCTGCAGGAGTTGGAAAACTCCTCCAAGTCGACCTCAGCACCCTCCTAGTTCTGATAAGTGCCTGCATCTTTGCCGGCGGTCTTGCCACGCTCATCGTCCTGAGGCTCGGAAAATTCGCCTCCATCTTCATCCCGCGTTTCCCTTACCGGTTCCTCGTCCTTACGGTTTCGCTTTGGGTAACTTGGCTGTCCTTTTACTGTTGCGGCCCTGTAGGATTGGTGATACTCTCTACTGCTACTGCGATCGGGATGCTCCCGCCCAAGGTCGGAGTACGAAGAGTTCATTGTATGGGCTGCCTTATGCTCCCGGTCATTCTATCCCGCCTGGCGTAGGGTTCAAAATCCACAAGCTATTTTTAAAATGGGCTCCGAGCTTATAATTATCGGGGGAGGGCCTGCGGGGTTGACTGCTGGTATTTATGCATCCAGACTTGGGCTCGATTGTATCGTCTTGGAGAAGGGTACTGCTGGGGGCATGCTGAGAGAAGCCCCATGGATAGAAAACTTCCCAGGGTTTGGAGAACTGAGCGGGAATGAGTTGGCAGAGAGAATGAAAAAACACGCCTCCCAGTACGTGTCCATACATGAAGGAGAAGAAGTCTTGGAGATCCAGAAGAATGAAAGGTTCAGGATTAAATCGACGAAGGGCGAATACGAGACCAGAGCGGTTTTGCTCGCGACAGGTTGCGAGAAAAGAAAGCTCGGAGTTCAAGGCGAGAAAGAGTTTTTAGGGAAAGGAGTATCATACTGTGCCACTTGTGATGGCTTCCTCTTCCGGGGGAAGAGGGTCGCTGTGGTGGGGGGAGGGAACTCGGCGGCTCTCGAGGCCCTGTACTTAAAGAATTTGGGTTGCAGGGTTTGCCTGATACACCGCAGGCATCAGCTCAGAGCAGAGAAGTACCTCCAAGATAAGCTGACAGGTATCGAGTTGAAGCTGAACCGGAAGGTGGAGAGGATTCTGGGAGATGGCAAAGTGAGGGGCCTCGAACTCGTGGAGACGGATACCGGCAATAGGGAGACTCTGGAGGTCGATGGAGTCTTCATCGCGATCGGTGAAGTGCCAAACAATCATTTGGCACGCCAGCTGGGTCTGGAGCTTTCA
This sequence comes from Hadarchaeota archaeon (SeqCode), assembly GCA_964474885.1. Classification (GTDB taxonomy): domain Archaea; phylum Hadarchaeota; class Hadarchaeia; order Hadarchaeales; family JAWBSP01; genus JAWBSP01. The sequence continues at coordinate 116,082 of CAYYWO010000001.1, read as the reverse complement.
AAGGAAGGATGGATAAAAGTGGATGGAAATCAGAGAACAAGCCTACCAAGGGTTTATGCTGCTGGGGATGTGACAGGCCTCATCAGGCAGATAGTGGTAGCCTGTGCACAGGGGGCGGTCGCAGCCATTTCGGCCTTTGAGGATCTCAAATCTCCCTACTGGAAGAGGTGAAGCCCAGAAACCTGAGAGAAGCCTTGACTGAATCGGTGCCTGCCGAGCTCCTGAAGAAGGTGAGGGCATTTGACATCATCGGGGATATAGCGGTACTCAGGCTCCCGGACGAGCTCCTCCCCTACAGGAAAACCATAGCGGAAGGGGTTATGCGGGTGCAAAAAAATATAAAGACAGTGCTCATGCAGGCAAGCCCCGTGTCAGGGGAGTTCAGACTGAGAAAGCTGGAGTTCCTGGCCGGTGAGCCGAAAACCCAGACTGTCCACAAGGAATCTGGGTGTCTCTTCAAGGTAGATCTTGCAAAGGTTTATTTTTCCCCTAGGCTTTCCTATGACAGGATAAGGATAGCGAAGCAAGTAAAACCGAATGAGATCGTCACAAACCTGTTCGCAGGAGTCGGGTGTTATTCTATTATCATAGCCAGACATTCGAGGGCCTCCAAAATCTACTCTATAGACATAAACCCAGCTGCCTTCGAGTACATGTGCGAAAACATCCGGCTGAACAGGGTTGGGGACCGAGTGATCCCTCTGCTCGGGGATGCAAGAGAGAAGGTCAAGGAGATAGAAAAAGCGGACAGGGTGCTTATGCCTTTGCCGGAGCACGCCAAAGATTTCTTGGATACCGCCGTTTCCGCTCTCAAGGAGGAGGGAGGCATAATACATTACTATGACTTTGGTGAAGATCCCGACCCTTACTCCAAAGCTCTCCGTACTTTGAAGGAGAAGATCCCAAGGAAAATCAAGGTGCTAGGTGCCAGGAAGCTGAGATCCTATGCCCCCAGATGCTATCATGTGGTATTAGATATTGAAATACGCTGAGATTGCTCTTTTCTTTAAAAAAAGGCTATTTAAGAGCAGAAAACAAGAAAAAAAGAAAAAATGGGAATTATTCCCCTAAGAACGGCTGAAAGACTCATCAGAAAGGCAGGTGCCAAGAGAGTAAGCGACAAGGCTGCGAAAGTCCTGGTGGAAATCTTAGAAGAGGAAGCACTTCGGATCGCGTCAGAAGCTGTGAGGCTGGCGGATCACGCGAAGAGAAGAACCATCAGGGAGGAAGACATAAGACTCGCGAGCAGAAGGGTTTAAAAACTACAGATTCTCTCGGCCAAGTTTTCTCTCACGAGGAGTTCGTTCAAGTTAATCCCTTTTAGGTACACTACAGCGAGGAGCCTGCCGTACCTGTCCCGACCCAGCAGCTCCAACTCCACAGGAGTTCCCGGAGGGCATATTATTGTCAAAAAATCCCTCGATTTCTCCCCACCCTCCCCCAGTTCTGGGGCATCTATGCCTGCCAGCCTGACCCTCTTCTCCTCTCCTCGAATAATGACTCGAATGGTGTCTCCGTCAATTATATCAGTAACGCGTGCGCTCAAAAGTTTATCACGCTCAAAGTTGCTCAGGTAGAGACCGAGCAACAGCATGCCTGCGAGCAGAATTATCGAAAACGCCCTCACAGGTAGTATGGGGTTGAGTCCAGAATTTAAAATGAGACCAGTTCTCATCGCGGGGAGATTCTCGTCGATATGATACCGGATCGGGGGCGATTACACAGGTTTTTAGGAAGCGCTTTGAGAGGGTGCCCTTCAACACGGCCATAGACCGCGAGCTAGGGTCAGGAGGTGCGGTGCACACCGTTGGAGGCAAGTTCCTGCTCTAACTTTGGAAAAAGAATTGAGTAGGCACGCATCCTGGGTTTAGGATGCGAGTCAAGGAACGACGGGAGTGGGTGACGCTTGGATAGCAGGATCTGAAACCGGATTGCTTATGGGCTGCCTGAGGAGTGCGACAGGCTCGCAAACGCGGTGGTGCACTATGCGTGACTAGGGTACCATATCTGCCTCCCCAATTCAGAACCGCCAGGAAGTTCTTGAAGGAGAGAGGTTGACTCTCCTTAACCAACAAAAACCCTCATTAAGGCGGGGGAAGCTCAGTTCTCCCATTTAAACAAGAATGTGTCAAGTCACACGAACGAGTGAATAATGGTGTAGAGGATTACCCGAATAGGGCCCCCAACCCGGCTAGAGCCTCTTCTTCTTTCTTCTCTTCTTCCTCGGGCTTCTTCTCCTCTTTCTTCTCCTCGGCGGGGGCCGGTGCTGGACTGGGCTGGGGCGATGGTGCGGCAATAGTTGGCAGAGAAACCGACTTTATAGCCTCGTCAATGTTGATCCCTTCCAAAGCAGAAGTGAGGGCTTTCACCCTGGCCTCGTCCACCTGAGCTCCCGCCGCCTTCAATATGTTTGATATTGCGCCCTCATCGATCTTCTTGCCCAACGTATGCAGCATCAGGGCAGCGTATATGTACTCCATCTGGTCTAACTCACGATACCTTTTATTCTTTCATCCAGCAGGCTCGCGTCCTTCTGTCCGACTACTCTAGCAAGAGCCAACATCTGCACGTACCCCTTAGCTAGGATCTGCCCAACCACTTCCCTAGCCGGGTAATCTATGTTGACAGCCAGAAGTAGACCCCTCAGCTTGGCTTCTTGGAGCATCACAGGGAGGGTCTCCGAAGTTGGGTATCCGGAGTTGAGCGAGAGGTTGAGAGCAACCTGCTGGGCCTGTTTTATATCCTCCATGACCTGCTCGGGTCGGATCCCCAGCACCTCAGGGGTGAAAATGATTCCTTTCTCGTAGGCCGCATGTACTTTGAGCATTTGCTCAATCGGTAAGATGTTCAGCTTGGCCAGCAGGTCGGCCTTCTCGCCATCTATCACCTCACCCGCCTTCACAAGTGTGAAATCTTCCAAGAGTGTTACCCTCCCTGCCTGCACCCTCGCCTTGGCCCCCAGCTTCTGCAGGGTAGAAACGACAGGTCCTGGGGGGAGATCCAGTTCTCCAGCCTGAAGAACCACATCTGAGGAACTCACCATCCCCGGTTTGGCTGGTGCCCTCCTCTTGTTTTCATCGAAGAAACGGTAGAGTTTGAACGGATTCTCCTTCGAAAAGACTAGCGCGGGTTGGCCTTTCAGGTATTCCAACAGCTTGGCTATGTTGGGCTTATCCTCCTCTTTCAATGCCCGTTGAATCAGGGTTTTCTTAGAAACCTTGATCTCCCCCCTTCCCCGAAGCTTTGCTCTCAGCTCTTGCATGAGATCCGCGGGTACGCCGGTGAAATCTACAACGGCTACGGTGGGATACTCACGGATCTTCTGCCTCAGCTCCTGCACCACCTTCGCCTTCTCGGCCTTCTTCATCTCAGCTTCACCGCCTGGGGCTTCCCCATGGTCAGTTTGATATGCATCGACTTGATTTGCGAGAGCCCCCGAGGCAACTTCGTTTCCAAGAATCGAAGCACCGCCTCAATATTATCCGCCAACTCCTCATCGCTCATGCTCTCCGATCCCACCCTCATGGACAGAATTGGCTGGTCTTTCATCCGGAAATAAACCGTCCTTCTGATCTTGTCAAAAAGTGCATGCAGATCCGGTGAGGTTATAGGTCGTGGAACTTTCCCTCTGGGTCCTAGAAATCTGCCTAAAAGCCTTCCGACATGCGCCATAAGTTGCGGCTCTGCTAAGAAATAGTCATACATCTCCGCCAGTTTTTTCCCTTCCTTCCTGTTGGAGCCTATCTTCTGGATCTCTTCCCTACCCAAAACCAAGTCTGCCCCAGCCTCCTTAGCCTTTTTGGCTACTTCCCTTTCAGCGAATACACAGATCCTCCTGTGCTTCCCGCATCCATGCGGTAAAACTACCTCACCCGTGATCCTCTCTTGGGGCCTCCTAGGATTTATTCCACGGAAAGATATCTGTAGCTCAACCGTCTGTTCGAACCTCCTCTTTCCTCCGTTTTCTTTTGCCTTCCTGATGGCCTCTAACAATCTCTCCCTCATCAGCCCACCTGTAATTTACCTTCATCAATCTCCTTTTGCACCTCTCTCGGGTCTTTCCCCTCCACCGTGACGCCCATACTGACGCATGTACCTAAGACCTCCTTCACCACTCCTCGGAAATCCTTAGCCAAGGTAGCTCGAGACTCCCACTTTTTCTTGGCTATCTCAATCAGCTTGGAAAACGGCAAATCACCCACTGTTTCTTGACCTGCAGTCTTGGCACCTTTTTCGATCCCCAGCTCTCTTTTTATCAGGGCAGAAACCGGGGGTAGCCCTATTTCTATTTTGAACTGCTTCGTTTTTGTATCCACAGTCACTATAACGGGGACTTTCATACCCTCGAACTCACTAGTCTTCTTGTTTATCTCTCCGACCACTTGTCCCACATTCAAGCCGAGCATGCCCAAGGCTGGACCTAGCGGGGGAGCAGGTGTAGCCTTTCCACCCTCAACCAGAACCTTAATCGACCGCTTAGCCATTACTCGCTTTTTCTACACAATTTAACCCAAGAAGCCGATAGCCTCAGAGGAATTGGAACCGTGGCCTCCAACAATTCTACAGTTACCTCTTCCTTCTCAGCATCTATTCTTACTATTCTCCCTTGTTCGCCCTTGAAGGGCCCCGCGGTTATATCCACTATGTCACCTATTTCCAAGTCCGCGACTGGGGAGCGTGGGACAAGGAAGTTCTCGACCTCCGAAAAGGGCAGGGGTGTACGCAAGATTTTCTTGGCATGCTTGATCCCCGCTCTAGCCTTCTCAGCCACCGTCCTTCCCTCAGCCTCTGTCTCCGCAATGACCTCGATGAAGACACATCCTCGAAGCCCGGGAGGAACCAAGACGGCGGATACTGGAAGACCCAGCTTCCTGGCGCGAACCATTACCATACTAGCTGTAGGTACCTCCTGACCAAGGGTAGTCTCTAGCACAAAGAGCATGGGTTTAGGTTGCATTTCTTTTTCTTCTCCCATTTAACCACCTGTTATCAAGTAACCAAATGCCATATAAATGAATCCTATCACCCCCACGAAAAGGATGATGGCTCCCGTTACTTTGATCGCCTCCTTGTACTCGTCTGAGCGAGGTCTCCTCGCTACTAGTAAAACCCTCTTTATGCTTGAAGTTATCCTACCCATCAGAGGGACTTAATGCCAAAGTCCAGTTCACTGGGCGGCGGGATCCTCTTCCCCGGTACCGCCCAGGGTGAGTAGACGCCTGCTATCAACGTTACCAATCTAAGGGTGTTTCTCATATTCGGATTACTCTGGAGACCCCAGATCAAATTAGCATCTGGGCTGAGGAGGTCTTGGAACTTTCCAAGGACCATGTCCAACTCTTCAACCGCAACGTTTGACGCTATGAGGTTCAACAACGCACCTTTGGCGTTGCTCACCTCGACGTCCAGTAAGGGATCGTTGAGAACTTGATTCACCACATCCTCGGCTCTATTCTCAGCGTCCGATTCAGCCACGGCAAGGGCGCAGAGTCCCGCATTTGAGAGTACAGCCTTTACATCAGCAAAGTCTACATTCACCTCCCCACCGTATGTTATCAGCTCGACTATGCCCTTGACAGCCTTGACTAGGATACTATCACAGAGCTTGAAGGCTTCAGCTATGGATACACTGGGATTCATTCTCAGCTTGTCGTTCGGGATAACCACCAAAGCATCCGCCACCTTCTTCAGATTCTCTAAACCTAGTTCAGCGTTCTTCCTCCTCCTGACACCCTCGGCTCTGAAGGGAAGAGTCACAACTGCTACTGAGAGAATACCCATCCTGCGGCATATCTCAGCAATAACTGGGGAAGCGCCGGTACCTGTGCCCCCTCCCAGTCCACAAGTAATAAACGCCATGTCGGTTTCGTCCAAACATGCTTTCAAATCCTCCTTGCTTTCCTCGGCGGCCTTTTTCCCTTTCTCAGGATCGTTTCCAGCTCCCAGACCACCTGTTGTCCTTTCACCGATTAGAAGCTTCTCGTCAGCTTCCGAGAATACCAAATCCTGGGCATCGGTGTTGACCGCAATGGTCCGTGCACCTATAATTCCAACTTCGCTCATGCGGGTAACCGTGTTACAACCTGCTCCCCCCACTCCTATTATCTTGATTTTGGCCCGAGTTTTCTCAACAATCGAGCGAAGCTGCTCATCCGTAAATCTGCGCCTGCCGGTTCCCTGAGTAAACGGTAAAACTCCCTGCCTTCCCTCGGATAACATCACGGATTCTCCCCCCAGCTATAAAACTCTCTGAGCAAAGACTTTTCCCTTATCAGCCTAATCCCTGTCCGCTCGGAGACCTCTTTCACTATTTCTCTTTGACTTGCATTCAAGCCCTTCCAATCTGCTGCTATCAAGTCTGCACCATCTTTCGTCTTTTCAATGGCCTCCAAGAGAGTCTCCTCCCTCCAGTCGATGTAACTAGGTAGAATATGACCTATACCAACTTTGGTCTTGAGACAGACCTCCGTGTGCCGGGGAGCATAGTGGGGGCCACCCACACCCACTGCCTTCAGACCTTCCCTGATCCTTCGCAATGCCCCAACAACCGCCGCCGCCACCACATACCCCGCGGCATCATCCTTCCACCGATTTTCAGAGCTGCCTATCTCTATGAAGGTCAGCGGCAAATCCAGGCATGGACCGTGGTGGGTGGCTTCAAGGGAGACTCTATAATCAAGTCCCTCTTTCTCGGCCTGTTCCTTCAAAGAAACCAGAAGGCTCCGAACCATAAGGGGGGAGGCTACCGCGAGTTTTCCCTCCGTCAGTCTGCCGGGCACATGAACAGTCAAGCAGGGTATCTTGGAAGCACTCTCATGCCTTGAGCAAACTATGACTTCCTCAGCAGGTGGGAGCTGCTGGATCTGCTCTATATCACTCTCAACCTCCATCAGCTTCACTGGGCAATTATGCAAGTTCTGCTCTCCGGGCACCAGCCCAAAGGACTCCTTTAGATGCGAGATTATGTTTTGTGCAGCGGCGTCCTTCTTGGATCCCAAGATGATGATCATCTCTACTCCCGATCCCGGATTAATGGGCCCGGAGGGATTCGAACCCTCGACCTCCCGGTTATCAGCCGAGCGCTCTAACCTGGCTGAGCTACGGGCCCTCAAATTATTCGTACTCATTATTTTTCAGGCTTCGGTGGTTAGAGATGAACCTGGAGAGAGTAACAAAAGAGTTCCTACAAGGACTGGGCGAGGCTGAGGGTTACTTTAAGCCCTCCCCCTTTCAATTGCAGGCTATTGAAGCTCTGAGGAAGGGGAGGGATGTAATCGTGGTGGCACCTACTGGCAGTGGCAAGACTTGGATAGCACAAGAAGTCATCCGAGAGTATTTGGAAGATGGCAAGAGGTGCTGGTATACCACGCCCCTCAAAGCATTGTCCAACCAGAAATTCGATCAGTTCAGGCACCTGTTTGGAGAAGAGAAGGTGGGCCTTTTAACGGGTGAGAGAAAGGAAAACCCGAGTGCACCCCTCATTGTCGCCACTACTGAGGTACTTCGCAATAGTCTTTACAGTGGAGAGAGTGCCCCCGCTTTCGTCGTCCTCGATGAGGCCCACTATATATCGGATCCGGACAGGGGAGTCACATGGGAAGAAGTGATTATCTTGGCCCCAAAAAGCATCCAGTTCTTGCTCCTCTCGGCGACCATTTCCAATCCTCAGGACATCTGCGACTGGATGGCCCAGATCAGAGAGCGGCCACCAGAACTCGTGATCTGTGAGGAGAGGCCTGTACCCCTCAGATTTGGTTTTGTCACCCCCTCTGGCCACGTCCTACCTCTAGATGGGGGGATTTCCCCGGATCTCATAGTCGGAAAATTCGATCCAGTCCAGCTTGTGGATACCCTAAATCACAGGCGCCTGCTCCCCGCCATCATCTTTTTACCTAGAAGGAGAGACTGCGACCGGGCAGCGAGAGCTTTCAGGAGAATCAAAGCGGAAGGTGAAGCAGAAAGGGAGAGAATCGTCGATCAGCTGGCATGTGAATACCCTGAGCTCTACTCCCACCCGCTGTTGGACGCTTTAGTGCAAGCGGGGATAGCGTCGCACCATGCTGGACACCTTACCTCTTGGAAAATCCTCGTAGAGCGCCTGCTGAGCTCAGGGTTAATCAGAGCCGTCTTCTCCACAAGTACCTTGGCAGCTGGTTTGGATGTGCCGGCTAGGACGGTTGTGTTACCTGAACTCACCCTAAAGGGCGTATTGGAACCCCTTTCCCCCCTAGATTTCCACCAGATGATCGGTAGAGCGGGAAGGAGGGGGAAGGATAAAGTAGGATTCGCTCTCATGCAAGCTAGATCCATCAGAGGGATAAGGATGGCGAGAGCACTGGCTACATCAAAACCACAGCATCTGAGATCAGCCTTCCGTGTCCAGTACTACCAAGTTCTCAATCTACTCGATAAGTACGGCTATTGGGGGGCCTTGGATCTTCTTAGCAAAAGTCTGCTGGTTTATCAGCAATCTAGTTACGGACACAAGAAAGGAAAGAAAGTAGAGAGGAGACTTATGAACGACTTTGACCGGAGGAGCAGAATCCTCATGGAATTGGGTTACCTCAATCGGGATTGTAAGCTAACGCAGGAAGGTGAGTGGGCCAAAGAGGTCAGACATGCTAACTCGATATTCATAACTGAGAGCATCAGGAGAGGGTGGGTTGCAAAGATGGGTGTCGCCGAACTCTGTGCTTGGGCTACTGCCCTGAGCGGTGAAAAGGCTCCCTCTAGGCTCATTTCCAAGATCAACCTTGATTATTTGCTGACCATAGGAAAGAAGATAGCTAAGCTTGAAAGAAAATGGGGGGTCCAGTTCTCCCCCTTCTTAACTGAACTCGTCCGGGAGCGCAGGAGGTATAGTCCAGCGGAGAGACGTGCCGCAGTTGGGATATGTTTGGCAAGAGGGGAGGAATGGAAAAATGTTGTCAACTGGTCAGGACTGGAGCCTGGGGATCTGCAGCGGATGTTGTTGCAGGCTGTTGAGGTTCTTAGACAAATCGAGGGTCTGCCGCTACAGTTCCCAAACGTCAGAAAGGCAAGAAGCCTATTGTCTAGATATCCACTGTATGAATAAGACGAGTGCCAGCAGTTCGCATGTAGTCACATATAGAAACAAATAAGTTAATCCGAGTTCGTAGAGAAGACCGCAAATCGAGTTGCCCATGAGAAAAGCCAAGCCGAAAGCTGATTGAATTCCTCCATATGCTGAACCTCTTTTCTCAGCTGGTACAAGATCTGCCACTACTGCCCTCAGTACAGTCTCCTGTATCCCGATTGCAAAGCCTAATGAGATAATCCCGAGAAACATCGTAGAACTCATAAAGGCAAGCGGGGCAAACAGGCAAAAAAGCGGAAGGAGCATCAAACTTTTGATCCCAGACTTGTCATACAGAATCCCACCTAAGTAGGCTGACCCAGCATCTGCACCCATGACGAGCGCGTAAAGGATCGAGATAAAGTAAGCTTCCATCCCTTCACGAGTAAAATGATAGGCCAGAACAGGGAAAGGAAGCAACCCAAGGCCTGCGACGAAAGTGAAGAAAACCAGCGGCCTGATATGATAGTGCCTTGCAATGGTGGGTGTCGCCCGAGGGAAGGGACTGGAGAATTTCCTGGCAAGGGATAGTGAAATCAAGAGGAGAAAGAATGGCAACCACATCACGCTGAAAACCACCGTGTAGTTCGCTTTGAAGAGAATTAGGGAAAAAATAAGCGGACCCAAGATCGCCCCAATTTGATCAAGAATCTCGTGAACAGCAAAACCTCTCCCGGCTCCCACAGTTTTGACCACGTGGGAAAGTATGGCGTCCCTAGCCGGAGATCGGATACCCTTTCCCACTCTCTCAAGCAAGAGTAGCAGAGCTGCGATTCTCCAATCCCAGACTAGTGCAAGTAGAGGGATGCACAGAATGAGAGAATACCCTAGAAATGTTTGTTCCCAGTACCATCTTTTCTTGTCTGCAATTCTTCCTGCGGGAAAACGCAAAGCATACGAAAGGAATTCCCCCGCACCCGAAACCGCACCGATGATAAATGCGGAGGCGCCAAGAAGGGACAAGAATGGACCTGTCACGCCCTTGCAACCCTCGTAAATAACATCTCCTAGGAGGCTTACAATACCAAATAAGAGAATCGTTTTAAGAGCTAACGACTTTTTCATGAATTTTTCCCTCAGGGCTATTCTAGGACCTCCTCTATCTCAGAAAGGGAAGGGAAGCCTACAATACCCCTATACCTTATCTTTAAACCAGCTGCTGCATTAGCAAATCTAGCGGCTAGTTTAGCATCTTGAGTTTCAGCATACTTGTACAAGAAAGCGGCACCGAACACATCCCCCGCCCCTGTGAGATCCTTGGCCTCCACCTTTAGGGCGGGAAAACTTTCAACGCCGCTTCCTTCGGCAACCACACAACCTTTTTCACCTAGTGTTACCACTGCCACTGAGCAGCCCATCTCCCTCAGACTCTGGGCGATTTCACTCGGTGACTTCTCACCAAAAACGACTATCTCGTCTCTGCCTACCTTAACTATGTCCAGATACTGTAGATATTCCGACAAATCTCGGAAAGCTCGGAGTTCTATCCGCCCATCCTCCCGGATCTTTCTGAAAAGTCCCTGCGGATCCATCATCACAAATTTTGTCCTGCGCCTGAGTTCCTGCAAAAGCTCTACCGAAACCTCGTTCCCTAAAGGGGAAACGTACACCCCGAGCATATTCGTGTAATAACTTGGGATATCCCTGAGTGTCAGCTGGGGGGCAAGATAAGTACAGCTCTGTGTTCTGTTCCCCTGCTCATCGTAAACATTCCTGAAAGTCGTTGACCTTTCACCTGTTACAATTAGTCCCTCGGTATCCAAGCCGAACTTGCTGAAGATAGGGGGGAACATTCTAGAGAAGTCAAAACCCACCTTCGAAAGTATGCCCACCTTGGCCCCTAGCCCAGCTAGGAGGAAGCCGCCATACGTGGGCGCACCGCCTAGGACGTTTTCGATGACCCCCCAAGGAAAAACGTTAACGTCGATAGCTATGTGCCCGACTACCAAGAAGTCAAGTTCTCTCATCTCTCCCTCTTCCCTTGAATAAACTCCTCCACCGCCCTTCTCGCCTTGGCATCATCCATCTGGACCGGTGGGTGCTTGAAGAAATACGCGGACACCGAATAGAGCGGCCCAGCCACCCCTCTGTCCTTCGCGATTTTCACCGCTCGAATAGCGTCTATCACAACCCCCGCACTGTTTGGTGAATCCTCCACGTTCAGCTTCGCATCGATCCATATGGGGACGTCCCCGAATTTTCTTCCCTTGATGTAGATGTAGCATATCTTCCTGTCCTTCAAGAAGGGGACATAATCACTGGGACCAATCCTCAGAGGTACCTCGTATGGAACCTGACTTGCCACAGCTTCCGTCTTGCTGACCCTCTTAGAGCTGAGTCTCTCTTCCTCGAGCATGTTCAGAAAGTCTGTATTCCCTCCGATGTTCAGTTGATAACTTTCTTCGACCTTGACCCCTCTGTCGACGAGGAGTTTGACGAGAGTGCGATGCAGGATTGTAGCACCAACCTGCGATTTTATATCATCACCAGCACAGGGTATGCCCCTTTCCTCAAACTTTTCCCCCCAGGCTGGATCTGAAACTATGAACTCGGGCATGCAGTTAACGAACCCTACGCCTGCCTCTAGGCAGGCATTAGCGTAAAAACGGGCGGCTTTAAAACTCCCTACCGGAACATAATTTACGAGAACATCAGCTCCACTCTCTTTTAGCACTTGAACCACATCTATCTCCCGCTGAGAGGAATCTACTGGAATCACCGCCTTTAGGTATTTTCCCAGTCCATCTAGAATGGGTGCCCTTTGAACCTCAACCCCCAGTTTGGGCACATCACAGAACTTGAAGGTACAGTTGGGAGGTGTGAAAATGGCTTCCGCTAAATCCTTTCCTACCTTGTTGGCATCTACATCAAAAGCTGCAACAAACTCTATATCCCGAATGTGGTAATCCCCAAATTTTACATGCATAAGACCAGGAACCTGTTCCTCTTCCTTGGCATTCTGATAATAGAACACACCCTGGACAAGGGATGACGCACAATTGCCGACGCCTGCAATAGCGACCCTTACCTTTCCCATTTCTTTAAAATCGCTTAAAAATAAAATTCTTCGGAGCGCTGCTTTTAACGACTTTCAGCTACTATTATTGGTCATGAAGCCGATGAAACGAATCGAGAGGAAAACCACCCTAGAAATGCTTTGGCCTTATGTACTGAGGATGCTAAACGACAGACCCATGTACGTCTACGAACTGAGAAAAGCCATAGCCAAAAAATTCGGCTTTTCTTTCCAGCTGTCTGCCGCCTATAAGGTGCTAAGTAAGCTCCAAAGGGAGGGGCTAGTGGTGGCCGAGTGGAAGCACGAGAGCCGACCTAGGAAGTATTATCACATCACACCCAAAGGAAGGGAGCTGTTAAACCAGTTCAAGATCTATCTATCCTCACTAGAGGAAAAATTTAGGTGAGTCTCAGCGCCGCCACTACGAATCTGTGGATGGCGGTCAAATTGGCTAAAATCGCCACTAAGATCACCCCCAGCTCAGGGAGGTTAAGGATCGAGAAGAAGGCTAGGATTAAAACTCTTTCGCCTCTTTCAGCTATCCCTATATCCAATTTACCAGCCCCTGCAGCCTCTCCTCTCGCACGAACATAGCTGACCATGAAGGAACCAAGGATAGCCAGTAGGCCCCAACCCATGTTCACAAGTCCGCCCAAGATCATACCTGCTATGACAAAAAAGTCGCTGTATCTATCCGATACCGAATCAAAGAGAGCACCAAAAGTGGTACTCAAACCTGTGTATCTAGCGAGGGCTCCATCCATTGCATCAAAAAGGCCACATACCAGAAGGACGAAACCTGCGAGTACTGCATGCCGTTGGAAGAATAGATAGAAACACAACAGAGACATTATCAGCCCAATGAGGGTCAAGTGATTGGGTGTGAAACCCAAACGGGCTAAAACTGCAACGGGTCCCTTAACTAGCACCTCAAACTTGGACTTGAGTCTGCTCAGCATCGGAAATTAAACTCAGGAACCTCTAAGAACATAACATTTGTCCTTGATTATCAATCGGACATTTCCAGCGATAGCAAGTTTTAAGTATGACTCCCAGCCAGCCAACAAAGCCTCAATTTTTCATCGAGGGAGGCAATTCTCCGCCCTCAATTCTCTCTCCAGCTGGCTGAATCGAGACTCAAAGATCTGGTTATGAATCTGTTAACTGCATCGTCCTAGAAGTAGCCCTCAGAGATCCCGGAACAACGATAAAGTAACTTGGCCCCCTTAAAAAGGGTAGACTAATTTTTCGAACCAGATCATAAAGGTTTTCCCTAGGAGAGAAAGATGATTTACCTAGGCCCTGCGGGGATACCAATAACCGCCAAGGACAAGAGCACCATAGGGGGCATAAGAAGGGTGGCTGAGCTAGGTTTGAACGCAATGGAAGTGGAGTTCGTCAGAGGGGTTACCATGAGCAAAGAAATGGCAAAGAGAGTGGGAGAAGAAGCGAAGAGACTTGGTGTCAGGCTGTCAGTTCACTGTCCGTACTTTATCAACCTGTGCTCCACCGAGAAATCCAAGCTCGAGGCCTCAAAAAAGCGTATACTATTATCCGCAGACCGTGCTGGTGCAATGGGGGCCGACATTGTCGTGTTTCATCCTGGATACTATGGGAAGATGTCGCCTCAGCAGGCGGTTCAAAGTGTGAAAGATGCTTGCGAGGATCTCAGGATCCGGATGAACCGGATGGGGCTTGAGGATGTAAAACTGGGGCTCGAAACCATGGGAAAACAAAGCACCTTCGGTACCTTGGAGGAAATACTACAAATCTGTCGCGAAATTGAAGGATGCGTTCCCGTCATTGACTGGGCCCATCTCTATGCTAGAAGCGGTGGAGAAGTGAGGTGGGGTGACGTTTTCGACAAAGTTGAGAAGTTCAGGCATCTACACACCCATTTCACATGCGTCGAGTTCAAGAGAGTTGGACCCGGGAAAGGCAACGAAATACGTCATCTGGAGATGAGTGAGAAAAAGCCGCCGTTTGAACCCTTAGGAGAGGAGATTCTCAAGAGGAGGGTAAGTATAACCATCATAAGCGAGAGTCCTGTGCTCGAGAAAGACTCCCTGCTTATGAAAGAATTCTTCGAGGAAAGAGCTTCCAGTTCTAAATAAGCTCCTCTAGGCGGACGGTTTTTTGCTCACCAGATCGCATATCTCTTACTGTGACCATACCATGCTGTAAATCTCTCTTTCCAACGATTATCACCTTTCTAACCCCTCTAGTATTAGCGAATTCCAAACCTTTGGAAAGTTTCCTTCCCAACAACTCCACTTCCGCTCTCCTTCCCTTCAAACGCAGCTCACGTGCTATCTTCATACAAAGCCCCATCTCTTCCCGACTAACGGGCAAGATCATAAACTCTGGCGCATCCTCTTCTGGGGGCTCGATGAATCTTGCCATCCTGTCCACCCCGAAACCGATCCCGACCGCAGGAGTAGGTTCTCCTCCCAGTAGCTCGATTAGATTATCATACCTACCGCCCCCAGCTACCTGCCATCCGCCCGCATAGAACTCAAAGACACATCCGGTATAGTAGTCCAAGCCCCTAGCCAGACCCAAGTTTACTGTGTACCTTATTCCAAGGTCCTCGATTATATCTAGTACCTCCGCAAGATTATCCAAGCCTCTTGTTGCCTGGGGGAGTTTTACGAGCTCTCTGGCTTTTCCTATCGTCTGTCTCCCTCCTCTGAGTCCTATGAGTTCCCTCAACCTGTTCCTGTCCGTCTCGTCTGCCGGCAAAGAATCCAACTCTTTCTGCAACCTCTGCTCGTCCCCAGAGTCAATAGCCCTCAGCAAACGATCCTGTTGGGAGCCATCCAATCCCAGTGATGAAAGGAAACTCCTCAAGGGAAGGAGATGACCCACAACAAGTTCTGCACGAATTCCGAGCTCAGTAAAAACTTGGTCTGCCATACTAATTATCTCTGCATCCGATGAAGGGAGAGAGCTTCCGATTATTTCTGCTCCTGCCTGTAAGAACTGCCTCCATCTGCCTGCTTGCGGCTCTTCATATCTGAAGCAGTTTCCGGTGTAACATAACTTGACGGGTTTGGGCTCGGATCTCAGCTTTTGAATATACAGTCTCATCACCGGTGCTGTGAGCTCTGGTCTCAAAGCCAAATCTCTACCGGATTTGTCCTTGAAGCTGTATAGCTGGTTGACGATCGTCTGACCACTCTTTACTGTGAAAAGCTCCAGATACTCAAAAACTGGAGTTTCAACTTCCTTGAAACAGTATCTCCTGAAAGTACCTCTCAAAACCTCCAGAACACGATATCGAGCTAGGAGCTCGGGGCCAAACAGATCCCGCGTACCTTTTGGCCTCTGCATCAGGTTAACTTGGCCCAATCTACTTTGAAGAGGGCAACTAGACCGTTCGAACTCAGGAAAACTCGCTCTAAATAATCAGGTAGGTTTTCGGCATACATGTACGTACCTACACAGGGTCCTCTGTGCTCTATTTCCTCTCTCCTAGACGGATACAGGGCAGCAGATGTTATGCCTTGCCCCTGCACCCTAAGCAGGATCACCGTTTCCGGCACCTCAGGTAACCTAGGGGACTTATGGTATTGAGAGGAAAGGATGTTCCCTCTTGAATCCGCTATTACATCGATGTAACCATCCATTAACAGATCTGGTGCCCCTTGCCTAGCCAGGTAAACCTGGTGGGTGGTCGTATTTATCACTATGTTCTCCCTGTTTTCGCCGAAATGTAGGAGAAGGATACTATCCTGGTTCTCAATTGAAACTGAGCTTATTATCCTTAGGGGTGACGAACCGAAACCAGCGGTCAAGTAATAGGCCCTGTGCTGCTCAATCCGGGAAGCCAACCACCAGTCCCACATGTCCAGAACGATATAATCGATTTTTACACCCCAGTTGTCCCGATAAGTTTCTAACCACCATCTCAACTCATCGCTGTCCATGTACCGGATTCTTAGGACATCTGTCCTCCTGCCGTATACTTTATATGGTGCTAGAGTCCAGAGGGCGCCTCCTATGTCAACACCATAAATATACGCCCTGTCTCCCTCTACCCGGTAAATGTAATCCGGTGGTTTTATCTCGGATTTGTTCTCCCACACGCCCTCCCGTCCCAGTGCTTCTACACCATCGCACACGGTTCTGCGTTTCGAAGCCCCGGAGAATAGATGCCCATAGGACCACTCGACTGCCACCACAGAGTCCACAGGTGTGTTGTTCTCGAGCCATTCGCATGCTTCAATGTACGCTTGATCAAAGCCTGGGCCTGCCCACTCAGTTGGCGGAGCTGTATGCTCTGCTTGAGCAATCGCATTCTGACCTAAGGGAACAAACAGGAGAAGCAATAGAACGGGTAGGGGACGGAAATAGTGAGGCGAGAAGCCCCACTCTTGGCTCAGCTTCTTCACCCCCCACCAAAGTGTACTCACGGCAAGGCCCATAACTACAGCAACAAAAGGCCACCACTGGCGCTCGAATCTAGCCTGACCTTTCCCGGGCCAAACTAGGCCCATGAGGATTATCAGCCAGGGGATTATGATCCACTCCCATCTCCTCCTAGTCCAGAGGACTCTGCATACCCCCAAGAAGATCGAAAAGTAAAGAAACCTCGTCAGAACCTCCTGGATTGTAACGGCTGTCGAGTTCCTGTATACTGGACGATAAAAGGAGTACATTACCTCAGAAAAAGAATGGGGAGCTACCATTTCGGAAGCATATCTCGCTCGAAGTGCGGGGCCTCCGCCACCACTCAGCCCGACATAGGAAGCTAATACCTGAGCAAAACCAATCCAGTTCGGAGGCTCTCCCAAAGATGTGCATAGCGCCGTCACCACCCCAAATATGACGATGACTGACACGATCACTCTCCAGTTATTTAAGAATGCTCTGATCAAGGAACTCACAAACCTCCTCGTGAGCACCACCTCCTTAAAAAAGTCGTACAAGAGAGGAAGCAGCAGAGCACCCAGAATTATGGGTGTTAGGTAGAGCCACCCGGGCCAGCTGAGAGCAAGAATTGAGAGAACCAAACCTGTTAGCACCCCCATGCCGACACTGGATCGCTTAATGGTTAGAATTGCGAGGTAGATTATCCAAGCAGACAATGCCTGGGTCAGACATTCTCTATCATAAGCCGAAAATTTGAACCAATAGATACTCGATATCATTACACTCGCGAAGAAAACAGCTGCCAATCCCGCTACATCACCCCCCAGCTCCCTTGCAGCTAAGAAGACTCCAATTAAAAAGACGGCGAACATGAGGGGGGCCCAGTAGTTTATGACATCCATAAGCTCTATTCCCGGAAAGACTGCTGAGAGGCCTCTATAAAGCATCACGGTAAGAAGAGGTTGACCCTGATCCTGTACTCTCAAGGGCCAGCCGGTGGGTGCATGTGACCTCCAATACCTGTCCACCAGATGATTGGCTGAGTCTATCTCCTCAGCTATGCCTGCAAAAAAGCCCGAGTCAGAAGTCGTTAAGACCTTGTACTTCTCGCCAGGTATCAGGAGGACGTGAAAGGAGAAGAAAATAAGGAAACCTAAGTATGTTAAAATAGCCCAGCGCCTGTAGTTTACCTTCATCAAAATTGGGGGCGACTGGACTACTTCCTCTTTCTTCCTCTAGCGGGTTTCTCCTTTCTTACTTCTACCTTTTCTTCTTCCTCCTTCTTCTCCTCAGTAACTTCTGGAATCGGTGCGGGTTCTTTAGTGGTTGCCATTATCCATCCTAACCAAGCGCCAATGCCGCAGACCGCCCAAACTCCTATTATCACTGGTACACCGATCCACAGGGGCCAGTTGCGAGCTCCCCGTAACCAGCTGGGTACGTACTCGTCTATGAAGTCCCAGAGAGAAGTTGTCAGATAGATCGCGTACAACACTATTATCACTGCGCAAACAATGAACAATGCTGCCCCCAATGCTCTTGCTATGCCCATGCTTACGCATCTCATTTTATGTGCTTAAAAGGATTGTGATGGGGCCCGTGGCCTAGCCAGGACAGGGCGGCGGCGTCCTAAGCCGCAGATCGAGGGTTCGAATCCCTCCGGGCCCGTAGATATGAGTAAGAGATTCAAAATTAAAGATGCTCCGGTGGTGTAGCCCGGCCAAACATGCGAGCCTCTCGAGCTCGCGCCCCGGGTTCAAATCCCGGCCGGAGCACCTACTTTCCCCAAGGCATCAATTAAACTCTCAACGTCTTGGAGGCCGTTGTAAAGATAAACCGAAGCTCGAACACTTCCTCTTGGAGCCTTGAGGAGACGGGTGTGTAGAGGTATTGCACAGTGGTGTCCAGATCTCACAATGATGCTCCTTCGATCCAAAGCCAAAGCCACCTGATGTGGATCCACGCCCTTCAAATTGAAAGAGAGCAAACCTATCCTATCCTCCGGCTTCATCGGTCCATACACCTCAACACCCAATTCGAGTAGAAGTGACAACATCTCCCGTGTGAGCTTCTTCTCGTGTGCCGCCACGTTTTGGAGTCCAATCTCCTGCAGATATCTAATAGCTTCGCCTAGCCCGATGACCTCAGCTATGGGGGGCGTTCCAGCTTCGTAACGATGAGGTCCTGGTAGCGGACTGTAACAATTTTCTCCCACATCTTCGACCATCCCGCCACCCGTTGTGAGCGGTTCGAGCCCTTCCTGCACTTCCTTCCGGACGTATAGAACTCCCACCCCTGTTGGGCCCAGCATTTTGTGCCCCGAGAAAACGAGGAAGTCGCATTTTAGTTCCTGTACATCTACAGGCATGTGCGGCACCGATTGTGCCCCGTCTACAAGCAAAAGGGCGCCCCTCTCCCTCGCTATCCTAGCCACCTGCTCAACTGGGAGGCGGCAACCCAGAACATTTGACACGTGACTGATCGCCACCAATCTCGTTCGTTCGTCTATCGCCTCTTCGAAGTCCCCCATCTGGAAGTATCCTTGCCGGTCAGGCCTCACGAGCTTTAACTCGACCCCATGATCCCTTACAACCCTTTGCCATGGAACCAAGTTTGAGTGGTGTTCCAATATAGTTGAAACTATTCGATCCCCCCTTTCCCACGAGAGGCCCCTAGCCACACAATTAATGCCCTCCGTGGTATTCTTCACAAAAATTATTTCCTCCACATGTCGGGCATTGATGAATTTGCGTACCTCCTCTCTCGTCTGTTCATATTCCTCTGTTGCCCGTCTCGAGAGGCTGTGAACCCCTCTGAAAACATTTGCGCGATAAGACCGGTAGTACTCCAACATTTTCTGCAGAACCCGCTCTGGTGTTAGGGTGCTAGCGGCGTTATCGAGATAAACGAGTCCAGATTTAAGGATCGGGAAGTCTCTTCGGACTTCGTCTACGTCAAGCATCAAGCAAATGGGAAGTACATTATTCTTTCTTTTTCCTCATCTCACGGAGCAATGGGATTTCCTGAAGCATTTTCTCACTGACCCTTTCCCAAAAAATCCCTGGTGGTTTGTCGTAAAGTTTGGGAGTTTCGAGGAAATTTCTGGGGGTTACGATGAGATCCACTGGAACATCATGCGGTAGCATCGGTATCCTGTCTACTATCTGGAGCTCATGAACTGTGGTAGCTATCGGTGTTTCATTTGAGACCGCGTTAACTTGAGCCAGAATTGCATACTCCAAATCACCAAAACCTCCGCCCTTTCCCATCCTTCCGCCTCGCCTATCAACGGCAACCGAACCTTCTACCATCAGGTCGACCCGGATTTCCGCCGGATCCACCTTCTCCCCCATCCTCATCGCCCCACGGATAGTAGACGCAAAACGGATATCACCCCGAGCGCGTACCCTCAAGAAGCCCCGCCTGAGTCTGGGAGAGGCCATCACGAGCTGTTTTCCATCACGCAACACTGCCTCCCTAACGGCGAGTTGGGGAGAGTCTGGGTTCACGAAGACGACATCAGCAGTCCTGTAAAAACGGTGATTGCAGAGGATACGGGCGGCTTCCTCGCTACCCCTGAAGTTGGGAATCTTACCTCTAACGGGTTTAGGAAAAGTCGCAACACCTTCTCTCTCCAACCTCCCCCAAATTTCCTCTCTTATTTTCTGCTTCAGATGAGAGGGATCGGTCAAAATTCAGAGGTTGCTATCTTCTCTATAAGTAATCTCGAGATCTCTCTAGGATCTGCCCTCATCCTCGCCCGCCTCATAATCTGTCCCACGAGGAAATGTAGGGCTTCCTTCTTTCCACTCTTGTAGTCCTTCACGGCTGCTGGATTTTCATTTATCACCTGGTCAACTATTTCAATCAGCTGGGAAGGAGCGAGGAGCTGGAAACCCATTTCCTTAGCGAGTTCACGGGGATCTTTGGGGCTTTCAGCCAACCTTCTCAGGATGAGTTCCCCCTGCTCAGGAGTTACCTCTCCCCCCTCAACCATTTTGAGCAATTGAATCAACTGTTGCGTGGAGAAAGGGACTTCCTCCGCCAAGAGTCTCATGTAGTTTAAAACTTTCTTGAGCTTTGTCCTGAACCATTTTGCCGCCAACTGGGGGTTCACCTGCTTAGCCGTTTCTTCGTACATGTCCGCTAGTGCTTTCTCGCTTACGATAACCTCAGCCACATGCTGCGGAATGTTAAATTCGCGGACTAGGCGCTGACACCGGAGGTGTGGGGGCTCCGGCATGCTGGATTTTATCCGGTCGACTGTCGGCTGATCGATCAGCAGGGGATAAAGGTCTGGATCCGGTATGTACCTGTAATCTTCCTCCCACTCTTTTTTCCTCATGGGGACTGTTATCATCTGGCCCTCCAAATACGCTCGCGTCTCTCTTTTCACTTGTTCACCCCTTTCCAGCAAGGTTTTCTGCCTCATGATCTCAAACTTCAGCGCGCGGTAGGCTCCATGGATTGAGTTTATGTTTTTAATCTCCACTCTCCCCCCGCCCTCCAACGAGATGTTGACATCAGCCCTAACAGCTCCTCCAGCTTCCGGCCTCACTTTCCCCGTGTACTCCAGAGTTCTGCAGAGGGCCTTCAAGAAGTTCCTCGCCTGTTCTGGGGAAGTTATGTCGGGTTCCGTCACTATTTCAACGAGCGGAATGCCTGAGCGGTTGAAGTCAACCACACCACGCTCTGGATTGTACTGACCTGGATCTTCTTCCAGGTGTACTTCCCTTATTCTAACACCCTCCAGACTGCCATTCACGGCTATGGGCTGACTTGTCCTCTGATAACCAGAGGGGAGATCGGGGTAGTCATAGTGCTTCCTTAGGATGTAGATTTCCTTATCGGTTATCACCTGACAGCCCAGAATCAGCCCTATTTCTATTGCCGCCTCCACTGCCTTTCTGTTCGGAGGAAGAGGTTTGGCACCAGGCATGCCCGTGCAGATCGGGCATACATTTGAGTTTGGAGGCGCATCCCGGTAATCCGTCGGACAATTGCAGAAAAGCTTCCTTTTAGTTGCCAACTGTTGGTGGATCTCGAAACCTATCCTGATCTGCATCTTTCAAATGCTCTCATGATCTTCAACACTTGCTGTTCACTCAGGGGTTTTCCTATTACTTGCAGGCCAACGGGTATACCTTGGGTTTCACCTGCTGGTACAACACCAGCACAAATTCCTGCTAGGTTGACAGGCACCGTGAGATAGTCGTAGGAATACATTTCACTGACCGTCAGTTTCTCTCCCAAATTGTGAGGAAGTTTCGGTACAGTAGGTCCCACTATAACATCTACTTTTGAGAGAGCTGCAATGAGTTCTTTCCTTATCAGAGTACGAACCTGGAGAGCGCGCTGGTAGTACTTTCCCTTGTACTCTTTTTTGCTGATGTAAGCCCCCCTGAGAATTCGCCTCAGCACCTCCTCCCCGCACACCTCCTCAATTCGCTTACCGTATCTCCTGCCATCAAATTTGCGGGTAGCGGAAAAGAACTCAACTGAGACTATCAAGTAGTAAGCGGAAAGAGCCTTCTCCAAGTTAGGAAGCTCGACTTCTACAATTTTGCATCCCAAATCGCGCAGGGTTTCAATCCCTTTGTCTATAACTTGCATTATTTCGGGGTGCGTCAGTTCCTCGAATTTCCGGCTTATTCCAATGCTCATTCCTTTGACGTCGTCATTCAATTGCTTCAGCAATTCGAGTCTCTCGACACCCAACATGACGCACTCATTTGGAGAACGACCCGCGATCACCTCCATGAGCAGCGCGGCCCCCTCAACATCCGGGGCTATTGGGCCTATCTGATCCAAGCTCATCCCCAAATCTATAAGTCCCTGCCTCGGTACTAGACCATAGGTGGGCTTCAAACCGACTACACCACAATGGCTACAAGGATTCCTTATCGAACCTCCGGTATCTGTTCCCAGACTCAAATCACAGAGACCATCTGCCACCGAGGCTGCCCCTCCCGAACTCGAGCCCCCTGGGATCCTACCAGGTGCTTTTGGATTTTGGGTGGGACCGAAGGCGCTCGTCTCACCACTGGAACCGCACGCAAACTCGTCCATGTTCTGCATCCCGATTATAATAGCATCCTCTGCTCTCAGACGCTTGATCACCTCGGCATCAAAGGGTGAGACATAATTCTCCAAGGTCTTAGACGCGCAGGTAACCCGGAGCCCTCTGACATTTATGTTGGATTTTATTCCAACCGTGAGTCCGCACAAGCGACCTACTTTCTCGCCTCTTTTGAGTTTGTTCTGAATCCCCTCAGCCTCTCGAAGCACGCTCGGGTTCAGCTGAATGAAAGCATTTAGCCATCTGTCTCTTTTCTTTACTCTTTCCAGTTGCTGCTGAACGTGCTCGACGACCGGGATTTCTCCCCGTTTTATCGCTTTCAGCTTCTCTAAAGTTCCTTCCACTTTGCCACCTCAACACGGATGTTCCCTAGTTCGTCACAGGAAGCGAGACTCAGAAATCTCTTGCGAAAATCCTCCAGTTCGCTCTTTGGAGAGGGTTCGGCATCTTCTCGCAACCGGGAACCCCTTGGGGCCGTTATATAATAGCTCTCCTCCAGCTGGGGGAGGTCTTTTGTGACTCTTAAAAATTCTTGCAGGATCTCCTCAGCCGAGCGACGGATATCCTCTCTTCTTTCCATCAAACCAACATTATTTTATGAGCAAAATTTTTAGGACAATAAAATATTAGGAGATGGAACAAAGATTTAGGATTTCCCCAACAGGGAAAGGGGCTGTTTTCAGGATGAAGAGATGGTTCTACGCCTTCCTAAATCAAAACATACCTGACGCTGTGAAAGAAGAGAGCCGAAGTGCTTGGACAAGAATGGTAACGACGTTGATTGAAGAGATGAACAAAAGAGGGGCTGCCGACAAGCCCGCTAGGATAACCCTTGTTTACGAAAGGGGGCCGAGGGGCGAATTCGTGCCCGTTTCGGTAAAAGCCGAGCTCTTCGAACTCCGACCCGTGGACACGATTAACCTCACCTTCTCTAAAGAAACTCTGCAGGCCGACGAGAAGGAGCGGGTAAAAAGTCAGCTCAGCGAGCTGGTCAAAAGAGCCAAGGAGCTCGGAGTATCGGTAGAGGAACTTATAAAGCCGGCTCAGGAGCTTGGGACTACTTCATCTACTCAGTAGCCCAGTATCATCATCGCCTCTATATTGAACTTCTGGATATTTGATGTTTAGGGTTGTTTCCCTTGAACAGGCGAAGAGACTTATCAGAACCCACTGGAAGATAAAGCCAAGGATTGAATGTGTCCCCGTGACTGAGGCCGTGGGAAAAGTTCTCGCCGGTGAGGTGAAAGCAGAGATCGACCATCCCCCTTTCCACCGAGCCAGTGCAGACGGGTACGCCGTTCAATCGCAAGATACTGTAGGAGCCAATGAAGAAAAGCCCATCAAGTTAGAACATGTTGGTAGCATTAAGCCGGGAGAGTGGCCCCAAATCTCCCTACAAGGAGGTCAGTGTGCAAAAATCGAAACTGGCGCCCCCCTACCACCTGGTGCCGATGCAGTTGTCCCGATCGAATTTGTACAAGAAGATGGGGAGATCTATATCTTCCGACCCGTTGCACCCTGGGAAAACGTCTCAAAAAAAGGTTCAAGGGTAAGGCAGGGGGACATCTTGCTCAAAGAAGGGCAGGTTCTGGGTATCCTGGAGTTGGGCCTCCTGACAGCTGGCGGTGTGCGCTATGTGAATGTTTACTCACCACCGAGGGTCGGTTTGATTTCCACGGGCAACGAACTTGTCTCTTGGAATGAGCCGCTCGCCCCAGGAAAGATAACTGATATTAACGGACCTTTGCTCTCTGCCCTACTGAGGAAGATCGGTTGTGGAGTCACCTACTGTGGGATAGCACCGGATCAAGCTGATGCAATCGGGGACAAATTGCGGAAGGCTTCTTCATGTGATCTAATAATCTTAACGGGGGGGACTTCCGCTGGCAAGGACGATCTCGTCCCTCGGATTCTTTCTCTTGTTTTTCATGGCATAGCTGTCAGACCTGGGAAACCTACTGCTTTCGGCTTTTTTCGTGAAAAACCGGTTTTTGCCCTACCAGGAAACCCTCTCTCGGCCTTCTTCATGTTCCTGGAACTTGTCAGACCTTTTCTCCTTGAACTCTGCGGAAAAAAGGAGAAAGAGAAAAGAAAGAAAGCCGAACTTGCCCTGAGCTTACCGTCTGAAAAGGGCAAAGAAGAGTTCGTTTTAGTCAAGTTTCAGGGAAGAAAGGTCGTCCCCATGCGGCAGGGATCTGATTCAATAAACTTGCTCAGCCAAGCCGATGGGTACGTAAAAATACCTGCAGAGGTTGAATACCTTAGAGCAGGAGAGAAAATAGAGGTGAACTTGCTTGGTGACGGATAGATTCGGCCGTCCAGTTAGGGGGCTCAGAATCTCTGTTACAAACCGATGTAACCTGAATTGCTTTTTCTGCCACTCAGAAGGATATCTCAGGAGAAAAGATGAACTGGGTCCCGATGAGATCCGTGAACTCACTTCGGTGGCTAAAGAGGAGCTAGGAATAAAAGAGGTGAAGATCACCGGAGGTGAGCCCCTCCTGCGGAGGGACATCTGTGAGATCATCGAGGGCATGTCCGACTTAGAAGTTTCCATGACAACTAATGGCACACTACTTGCACCTCTGGCCCCTAGGCTGGCTAATGCTGGTCTCAAGAGGGTGAACGTGGACTTGCCCACCCTTTCCGCAGATAAATACAAACTCATCACCGGCAGGAGGTGCATAGATGATGTACTTGAGGGTATAAAAAGCGCTCAAGATGCTGGACTACGGCCAATAAAAGTGAACATGGTACTACTACGGGGGGTGAATGACCAAGAGATTGAGCACTTCATCGAATTTTGCTCTCGATATGGTCTTATTCTACAACTCATAGAGCTTTTACCCCTAAAAAGGGGTTTACAACCTTTTTGGGTGGATCTGAAGGAGGTTGAAAACAAGATTCACAAGTTAGCTAGAAAGGTTGAAACAAGACCAATGCACTTCAGAAAGAAATATTACCTAGACAACTGCGTAGTAGAAATTGTCAAACCCATGCACAATCCTCAGTTTTGTATGAATTGCTTCCGCCTTAGAGTCACACCTGACGGCTTCCTCAAGCCCTGCCTCCTGAGGAATAATAATCTCGTGGATGCTAGAGAGGCGCTGAAAAAACAAGATCGAAAGGAAATATCATCCGCCTTAAAAAAGGCAGTGCAACTCAGAGAACCCTACTTCAGACCTACTTTTCAAAAATCAGAATCGCTTCTTGCATCTTACCTACCTTCCTTCTAGAAGGTGTGGTGCAGTACCTTTCGTTCACTATCAGCATCTTCTTGGCTCTGAAACCAACCTTCTCAGCAAGACGGCAGAGAGGTAAGCAGACTGGGACTACTCTGTCACTAAAACCTCCATCCGATGCAACCATTGCAACTTTTGACCCCTCCTTGCAAACATCATGAAGTCTCTCAAGAACTTCGCAAATATCTGAAAAGTAGGCGATGACCTCAGGGGCTTCATCGGGACAAACATCTTCCAGAAAGCTGGGGAGTTTGTGTTTCCTAGAGCCAATAAAGGCATCTGGCCTGCTCGAGGGCAGGGCACATATTCTTTCCTCAATTTTGTAAGCAGTTATGTACTCAGTTTTGTTCAGATAAGGTGGAGAAGTTATTACTGCATCTACCTCTTCGTCTAAACCCAATCTTGCATCCCTTTCCTTTATTTCCACTTGCCCCCCTCCGCTCTTAAAGCGTTTCAGGTCATCCAGCATCCAGCCAACTATTCGTCTAAAAGAATCTAGAAACCTAGGAACCGGCTTATCATGCAGGATTTTTAGTACCGCCCCGTCCTTTTCGATAAGAGAGCACTCCATTGCGGCCCTGAGGAGAGCTAAGAGAAAGAACCCCTGCTCCGGGTTCTTCAGCTCAAGGATTCTAGCCCTGTAAAACCATAACTCATTGAGAACCCGGGCAGGAAAATAGGTCTGCAAATCGGGAGGAGAGGAGGTTTCTCCAGGTTTTTCCGAGAATATTTCCCTCGCTCTTTCTTGAAGGTCTGGGAGCGAGTAATCAGCCGTCTTCGTCCGAGAAACGAAGAGCATGAGTGGGTGCACATCAAGACCGATACTATCTATACCAAGTTCCTTGCAGGTTAGGCAAGTAGTTCCTGCTCCAACAAAAGGGTCTAAAACCTTATCGCCTTTACATAACCAAAAGCTATTCACCAGCATAACTACAAGATCCCTCGAGAAGCTCTCTTTCATGAGATACCAATTGTGAACCGGTAGACGGCGATTAAGGACAGGTGTTACAAGCCTGCCCAGCTGAAACCTTTTAACTATTCTCATTAACCCCTAGAAAACTCAGCTCGTCAGGAGTCAGTTGCAACTTTTCGACTACTGATGGAGAAGAGCGAACGATGTATCGAAGATATGGAAGAAAATGCTTCGTAGCAATTCGGCTGGAAGTATGACAATACTTAGCTACTTTCAAAGCTACACTGTCCCGGAGATTTCTAACTTCTCTAGTTCGACTCATGAGAATTCCTATGGAGGGGAACTGAAATTTTACATATGAGAAGTCCCCTCTTCTGCTCAAAGAAACTCCTGCCGTCATAAAGTCGACCAAATATTTCATGAGCCTATAGGCCTGTCGTCTGAGAATTCTCGCACGATAAAGATCTGCCTGGGCCAAATGATCATAAACTCTCGCAAGATCATCCACTTCTCTCAACATCCTAGGGATGTTCTCGCATATCCAGCTTAAAGCCTCGTCGGGAGGCATATCCAAGTTAAATAAGAGAGACCTCGCTTCCGAGGCGGATCTGGCTTTCAGCAGTGCCCCTAGGACTTGGAAAATATTTATCTCACTGACCCGCATCGATACGTGCGCCCTAGACTCAGGCAAAGCACAAGTCGCCTGTAAGTCGTTTATTGCGGCTCTCAAATCTCCTTTGCAACGTTCGGCTATCAGTTTCAAGGTTTCAGCCGGAAGACGGATTTTCTCAGCTTCGCATATCTTGGAAAGGACCTTCTGAACAGTTGTGGCCCTCACTTTTGTGAAGGAGACCTCACGGCACATCCTTCTGACAGAATCTGGTATGTCCCTGTTATTGGTTGCAGTTAGAACCACAGGTGTGGAGAACGTCTGGAGCAGTTCCAAAATAGCTCGGTAGCCGCCCCGCTCAACTCCATAGACATTGTCTGCTTCATCCAAGAGTATCATCTTCCGACCTCCCAGAACGGAACCCATCCTAGCCCGTTCCGCAATCGTTTTGATCGCCCGATAGGTTCTCTCATCACTCGCGTTCAATTCAATACAGTCCCAGTGCATGTCTCTAGCCAGTGCTAGTGCAGCTGAAGTTTTGCCGGTACCAGGGGGCCCGTACAACAAGAGGGCTGGCTTATCTGGTTTCCCACGCTCCCATCCTTTTGCCCATCGTGTCATTGCCTCCACTGCTGCTGGTTGCCCAGCAATCTCCCGTAGGGTTTTCGGCCTGTACTTTTCTGTCCATGCGAGAGTCATCATGAATGAATGCCTTCAGGGGAAAAATCTGACGTGAACCTCACTTCCGGGGGCTTCCTGCTTCAAAGGGGCATGTCCAGCGCAAGGCTGAAGTGAGGAGGCTCCATCTCCACAGATGTTAGTTGTGCTTCAGGAGCCTTGTTGGGTGCTCTTGAACGGTTGCAAGCTACATCAGCCCATGGGAACTGGAAATACTGTGCTTGTTACGTGTGCCTCCGCCGAGTCACAGGTCTTTTTGGCATCTCTAGCGATCACGATATTTCGCCATAAATTCAGGGAGAGAGGTGACTGGAAGTGTCTCGTCATCCCCTCCCTTTTGGAGGCCCCGACGATAGAGTTAATAAGGAGAAGACTAGTTTTCAGGCATGAAAATTGCTGCGATATCCGATACTCATTTGGGCTTTAAGTATGGTAGCCCCAGATACAGGGACACAATCGAACAGGCGGAGGAGGCGTTCAGAAAGGCCATCCAAAGAGGGGCTGAGCTCATCCTACTGACTGGTGACTTATTCAACATTCAGAGACCGCCGCTAGAGGTCTGGAAAGAGGCCATCCGGATCTTGAGGATACCAAAGGAGGTATCCTCTAATCTTTCCTGCACTGAAGCAAAAGAAAACTTTGCCGGTATACCTGTCGTCGCTGTGCACGGGAACCATGAATTCTTGTCTAGGGGTAGCACCAACGTTTTCCACGTCCTTCATGAAGCCGGTTTCCTCGTCTATCTCCATTGTAGCAAGGTTATTTTTGAGGGACCTGATGGCAAAGTCGCTATCCATGGAATGAGCTATGTCAACGAGAGCCGAGCTTTGGATGTGCTTAAATACTGGAAGCCACGCCCCGTCGAGAATGCCATAAACATCTTGATTCTTCACCAATCGATTGGACCGTTCGTCTTCCAAAAGGGGGAGCAGGCTAGGATACAGCTTTCCGACTTACCACCCGGTTTCGATCTTTACGTTTGCGGTCATGTTCACTTGCGAAACGAGACTCGCGTGAGGGGCAAGCCACTCCTCTTTCCCGGATCAACTGTCAGAACACAGTTGCTAGAGACTGAAAAAGAAAAAGGGTTCTATCTGATAGATATCTCCTCCTCAAAGATTTCGTACGAATTCGTGGAACTCGAGACGGTTAGAGATTTCTACTACGAAAAAGTCGCTTTTTCTGAAGCTCAGAGAGATGAGATAAACAAAACTATCAAAGACGTAGTGGAAAATATCCTGTCGAAACCTAGAAAGAACCCACGCAAGTCTCCCCTCATAAAGATCAAGTTGCTGGGCACTGTTGCTCGCGGTCTGTCTCTGAGCGACTTGGACTTCAGACCGATCATCGACGAATTCTCTGGCCGCGCGCTCTTAGAGATTGATAAAAGCTCTCTTGTCCCCCGATCTCTCGGCGAAAAGGCTGAGGTAATCAGGGAGCTAAAGAGCAGTAGACTCTCACTGAGGGAAAAAACAATGCGCCTCTTAGAGGCTTACTTGCAGAAGTTAACAACAAGCATGCCGCTGTCTTTAAACGAACTCTACCATCTGCTAAGCGAGGAGGAGGATCCCGAGGTAAAGATCGACAAGATAATAGAGGAACGATTGGGCTCATGATCACAAGAGTTAAGCTAGAAAACTGGAAGTCCCATCGTAAAACTGAGATTGAATTTGGAAAAGGCACCAACGTGCTCGTGGGTCATGCAGGAAGCGGCAAGAGTTCAATAGTTGAAGCAATAACTTTTGCTCTTTTCGGAACAGTAAGCGCCGTACAACGCCGACAGATAAAGCTGGAGGATCTGATCACAAACAGGCCAGATAAAGCGGAAAGAGCGACCGTTGAGGTATCTTTCATCGCACCTGACGGTTGTGAGTACACCGTCACAAGACAGATTGAAAGAGGTGGAGGATCAAAAGCCGAGCTCCGGAAAGAAGGGAAGCTCGTCGTACCAGAAGGCTCGAGGAAGGTCACAGAGGAAATCCAGAAGGTACTGGACAACATAGACTTTGAACTCTATTCTAGAGCTGTCTACAGCGAGCAAGATGAATTGGATCTCTTGCTTGTGGACAAGGATAGAAAAAGAAGGATAGATCAGATTCTCGGTATAGACCAGCTAGAGCAGGCTAGAAAAAATGCTGTCCGCCTAGTTAATTATCTGAAGAGGGTAATTGACAGCAGACAGCGTGATCTCGAGAATCTAAAAAACGAAAAACCTAGAGAGAAGCTTCGGGAACTTAATGAAGAAGTTCAGAAAATACAAGGACAGATTGCTTCCACCACCCGGGAGCTGAATGAATACAATCAGAGACTCTCCGCAATTCGGGATGAGTTGGAGAAACTTAGGTCGATTCAGCAAGAAATCAATCAGCTGCAACAAAAACATGGCGAGTTACAAGCTGAGGTACGGGGCCTTATGGAGCAACAGAAGGGGTGGGAGAAGAGGCTTGGGAATTTGGCCAACATACCACTGGAGGTTTTGAAAAATCAAAAAGACATTATAGAAAGCTCGCTCCGAGCTATTCAGGCTAAAAAAGAAATGGTCCAAGGCGAGTTCCAAACGAAAAACTCTAGGTTAGAGTACCTCAAGACAGAACGGGCCCAACTGGAAACGAAGCTGAACCTGCTTCAACAATCGATTCAGGAAAAAATGGAGGCAAGCCAGCGCCTCGAAGGAATGAATGTGGACAGTGTGGAAGAAAGATTGAGCAGACTGGAAAAGGATATTCAAGATAAGACCCAAGAACTTACAAGGATTCGCACCCTGGCCTCAGATACCTCAAAGAGCTTGAAGGATCTCAGTCGGGCAGAAGCTGTGTGCCCAGTCTGCGAGAGTCCACTGGACGAGAAGAAGAAAGCTTCTCTTGTAGATCGAAAGAAACAAACGTTAGCAGAACTGGAAAAGGAGGAAGAACAAACCAGAGCTCAGCTTGATCTTTTGAAAAAAGAGCTTGAACTTCTAAGACAGTCCTATCGGAACATAGAACAGCTCAGGATGCAGGCTGAGGGTTTAGAGAAGTGCCGTGCAGACTTCGAGGCTATATCAGAGAGACTCAAACAGATCGGGCCAGAAGAGGGTGAGCTGAAAAACGCAGTTCAGGAATTGCAACAGGAGCTCGAAAAACTAAGGGATCAGGAACAAAAGTCACTTCAAGAGCTTCAGGAGCTCAAAAGAAAGATTGACGACAGAATGGAACTCGAAAAAATCAAGCTGTTGCTCGTAGCAAAACAAGCTGAACTCATTAGAGTGAATCGTGAACTCGCTGAGAAGAAAAAGTTCTTTGACGAAAACAGGCTACAGTTACTTAGTCAAGAGGAAATCCGGCTAAACAGGAAATTGGGAGAATTACAGGACAAACAACGATCCCTGCAGGCGTTGCTAAGCAAGGATCTGCAACTGGCAGATGAATACCAGCAAAAGGTCAACAAGCTTGACAGGCTTGAAAGAGAAATAGCACATCGCCAGGAGCTTCAAGAATTCCTATCTAAAGTTCAATCGGCCATTGTCAAGACACAATCGGCTCTTCGTGAAGACTTCGTTACTGCAGTCAACGAGTACATGGATGCCTTCTGGTCAGGAGTATATCCTTATGGTGACTTTACCACGGTTGCCTTGAGAGTTGAGGACGGGAACTACGTGTTCAAACTCCGAGACAGGAACGGGACCTGGCATCCCATCGAGGGGGTCGCTAGCGGAGCTGAGAGAGCCAGCGCCTGCCTGATAATTAGGATGGCCATTTCTATTGCATTAGCACCACGAATAGGGTGGATGATTCTCGACGAGCCCACCCATAACCTAGACAGGAGCATAATATCCGAATTTTGTGCCCTCCTGAGGGAAAAACTTCCGGAGCAAATCAAGCAAGTCATACTCATAACGCATAGAGAAGAGCTTGAATCTGCAGCTCAAGCTTGCCTCTACCGCTTTTACCGAGACAAGGCAAAGGACATGCCCACCCAAGTCGAGCCAGTGCTACCAGTTACCGCATTAGAAATTAGGGAACGAGGACTATAATCAGATGGGCATCTACGAAGTCAGACTCTGGAGGAAGCTGGGATTTCAGAGAAAAAGATGTAAGAAATGCGGTAGGTATTTCTGGACTCTTGATCCTGACCGAACAACCTGCGGTGACAGCCCCTGCGATGAATACGCTTTTTTAGGCAACCCTCCCACTCGTCGGAAGTACACCCAAGCTCAGATGGAGTCAGAGTTCCTGAAATTCTTTGAAGAGAAAGGACATAAAGTTCTCCGTAGGTATCCTGTAGTTGCCAGATGGAGAGATGACATCTACCTCACTATAGCATCCATTGCAAACTTTCAGCCCTGGGTCACCAGCGGCTCCGTTCCACCTCCTGCAAATCCCCTAGTCATCAGTCAGCCGAGCATAAGACTGAAGGACATTGACAATGTCGGACGCTCCGGAAAGCACTTCACTCTTTTTTTCATGGGGGGGCATCACGCCTTCAACTCTGAGGAGGAAACCGTCTACTGGAACCACGAGACAGTTGAATTCTGTCATGAATTCTTAACTGAAAAACTCGGAATAGCCCCAGAAGAAATAACCTACGTGGAAGGCTTCTGGGAAGGAGGAGGAAACGCGGGAGAGGATTTCGAGGTTAACGTAAGAGGCTTGGAAGTGGCCACCCTTGTTTTCATGAGGTACGCGATAAAAAATGGATCCCGGCAGATCCTTCCCCTGCAGATAGTCGATACTGGCTATGGAATGGAGAGACTGACTTGGTTGTCCAGGGGGGACCCGACATCGTACGACGCCATTTTTGGTCCCATGGTTGAAAAAATCCAAAAGATGGCAGGGGTTAAAAAACCGGCGAAACACGTGCTTCAGACGAGCTCCAAGCTAGCTGGGGCAATGGATGTCGAATCAGGTAGAGGATTGAAGTGGCTTCGTGAACGTGTTGCAAGAGAGATTGGATTGACACCGGAGGAGACAGATCACTTGCTCAGACCCATAGAAAATGTTTACGCCGTGGCAGATCACTTGCGCTGCTTAGCCTTCATGTTTGGAGATGGCATAACACCCAGCAACATGGCCGAGGGCTATTTGGCTAGGCTCGTTTTGCGAAGAACCATACGACTGTTGAAAGAACTCGGGATTGATGCCAACTTTTTGGAGCTAATGGAGTATGAACTCGAACTTCTCAAATCCCAATTTCCAGAGCTTTGGGAGCGGAGAAGCTACATACTGACGGTATCTGAACTAGAGCACAAGAGATATCAGGAAACCCTGTCCAAGGGAGAAAGACTTGTGGAGCGGATGATAAGGGACGGTTTGAACATCTCAGATCAGCTATTTCTGCTGTACGACTCACATGGCATCCCTCCTGAAATCGTTAAGGAGATCTGTAAGAGAAGAGGAATAAAGGTGGAGATTCCAGAAAATTTCTACATTAGACTTGCAAGCCTGCACTCATCGGGCGAAAAGCATGAAACTCCTTCCACAATACCTTCTGGCCAGCACTTCATCACAAGACCTCTCTACTATGAAGATCCTTACATGCAGGAATTCGAGGCGACGGTGCTCGCAGTCAAAGATGACTGGGTAGTCTTAGACCAGACAGCTTTCTATCCTGAGGGCGGAGGGCAACCGGCGGACACCGGCGAACTGAGAGCAGGAGAAAAAGCTGGTCAGGTGATCGATGTTCAGAAAAGCGGGGGCGCCATACTTCACCATGTAAAGCCCAACCCCTTCAAAGTTGGAGACAGGGTGAGAGGCAAGATCAACTGGGAACGGAGAGCATCACTTATGCGACACCATACTGCAACACATATACTTTTGGAAGCAGCCAGAAGGGTCTTGGGAGAGCATGTATGGCAGCACGGTGCCCAGAAAGGCACTGATCGATCGAGACTTGACATCACCCACTACAAGAGGATTAGTGGTGATGAATTAAGAAAGATCGAATTCTTAGCCAATCAGATAATCATAAAGAATTTACCCGTCAGGTGTAGGTGGGTCGATAGAAACAGAGCCGAACAGGCTCATGGTTTCAGATTATACCAAGGAGGGGTGGTTCCGGGCAGAACCATCAGGGTTGTGGAGATAGAAAACTTCAACGTCCAAGCTTGTGCCGGAACGCATTGTCGAACCACGGGTGAGGTCGGACCTTTGTGCATCATTAGAAGCGAGCGGATCCAAGATGGTGTCGAAAGGTTAGAATTCTGTGCCGGCGAGGCTGCAATCAAGTTCTTGCAGCAAAAAATCAGACAGATGGAGGAAGCTTCACAAATCCTCAGAAGCAGGCCAGACGAACTTGTTCAAGCTGCACAAAAACTGTTCGCGCAGTGGAAGGAAACCACAAAGGAGCTGGACAGGCTGAGAGAAAAAGTTGCCGATGTTATTGCCCCATCTTTACTCCGACAGGCAAAGAGAATTGGAAAATTAAAGCTCATAGCACAAGAGCTTGACTTCAGCACAAAAGAGCTGATTAAGATCGCACAAAGAATGACCAAACTAGAACCGGCCTCTGTAGTTCTCCTCCTCACAAAAGCCCAAGAAAAAACAATGGCGGTTGCAGCCTGTGGACACGAAGCAATAGGGGACGGGATGCACGCAGGAAATCTCGTTTCGCAGTTTCTCAGCTGGATTGGTGGAAAAGGTGGTGGAAAGATGGAGCTTGGACAAGGTGGGGGAGGAGATCCTCGCTTGATTCCCGAAGCCCTGAAGCGATTGGAAACCACTATTCAGCAAAAAGTCGGTAAGACATCGTGAAAGAAAAACGAAAGAAGCTTGTCGAGTCACTCATACGGTGGGGGTACCTGAAGACGAGAGAAGTCATAAACGCTTTCCTGAAGGTCCCCCGAGAAGAATTTGTCAGGGAAAAATACCGGGTAAGTGCATACGATGATCAACCATTACCGATTGGGTACGGACAAACTATATCTGCCCCTAGCATGATCGCCATCATGCTTGAATCGCTTGACGTCAAGAAAGGTCAGAAAGTCCTGGAGATCGGAACTGGATCTGGATACAATGCCGCACTGCTAGCTGAGCTCGTGGGGCCAGAGGGAAAAGTCGTCAGCATAGAGAGAATTCCCGAGCTAGCGAACTTTGGCAGAGAAAACCTAAGACGAACAGGATATGACTGGGTGAAAGTTATAGTCGGAGACGGAACGGAAGGCTACAAAGAAGAGGCACCTTGGGATCGAATCCTTGTGACCGCCTGTGCACCCCAGATACCAAAACCGTTAATTGAACAACTGGCGGTTGGCGGAAAGCTGGGGGCGCCTCTAGGAACTAACTACATGCATCAAACATGGACTGTGATTGAGAAAGAAACAAATGGTGGCTTAAAATATGAGGAAAAGGGGGGGTGCGCTTTCGTACCCTTGGTTGGAAAGTACGGCTGGAGATCAACTAAACCAGCGCTCTAAAGAAGTCTGCCCGCTCTTGGTCCTTCCTTTGAGTAGTTTGTCTATACCCGTTTGAACCCTCTCGAGGGAAAAATCGAACTCCTCGCAAAGAAACTCCTTTATTCCCTCTGGATCCGCCTCCCTCCACTCGATCTTGTAATCGTCCGTAACTCGGTGATGTAGAAAGATCTCCTTGACCTGCAGAGGATCCACATCAAATTGAAAGAGCTTAAGCTCGACTATCTTCTCCAACGAGCCATACTTGCGAATCAGCTCGAGCGCTCTTTTGGGTCCGATTCCCTTTATCCCCTCGTTGAAGTCGGTTCCAACTAACACTCCTATGTCTATCAGCTGTTCCCTAGAAATGCCTAAGCTATCTAAAACCTTTTTTAACTCGATCCTTTCTGGTTTAACTTCGACGTAGGCATCCTTCCCAGGAAGCTTTCTCCTGCCTGTCAGAGCCAAGTTCCTTACCAACACAGGTGCACCAAAAAGCAAGCTATCAAAATCCTGACTGGCAGAAGCCCAAGCATCGCCTTTTTCCACCAAATGTGCCGCTTGTGCCTCCCCTTCACTAGGCGCCTGTATCCAAGGGATTCCCATTAAATCGAGGAGACGTTTAGTCTGCTCAACCATCTCTTCGGTAACCCTACCTGCCTGCTGAGCATACTTTCTGGCATCTACTAAGTCTCCCCTTTCCAGTGCCTCTTTCCACTCCCTCTCGGCTTCTTCCCTAGTAAGCGCTCTTCGCCTCAACGTTTCCTGCTTCAGAAGAGGGGGCTCACCATCGAAAACATAAATGGGTTTTATCCCTATCTCCACCAAGTTTGCTGTGCGATAAAAGATTCCGGACAGGTGTGAGGTTATCCTCCCCTTTGAATCCATTAGCGGCTCACCATCTCTCTGGCGGATTATTGAGACGAACTGATGAAGCATGTTCAAAGCATCGATCGCTATTCTTTTTCCGGCTAGCTGTTCCAGCGGTATTTCCTCAGAGGGAACGAGATCCCCAATCTGAACTCCCATTAATGACTAATTGTCCTTTTACTTCTCGGTCTTTCTCACAACTGTGATGGGGCATGCTCCTTGTTCAAACTCGTACATCGCTATATCTATCGGATCTTTGAGATGTTCAGGAACTTCTACTAAGACGGGTGCTCCCAACGAGATCTGAAGGGCTCTCGCACCTATTATTCTCGCTTTTTCAAAGCGGGTATAGCTCTTTCTCTTTTTATAATGGTCTAGAAGGAATCCCAGGGTAATCCCTTAGAATTCTTCTGTTGAGGGGGTTTTTTCTTTCTCCTTCTCTTCCTTCTCCAGCTTCCCAGCTGCAATCACATCATCTATTCGAAGAATCATCTCGGCAGCTTCACTGGCTGACTTGACAGCTTGAGCTTTTACTTTCAGCGGCTCGATGATACCTAAATCAAGAGTGTTTAGTATCTTCCCACTAACAGCGTCCAAGCCGATGAATTCAGACTTGGGCTTTGAGTGCTCAGCCTTGAGCTGGGTGAGTATGTCTACTGGATCCAAGCCTGCATTTTCGGCTAATGTCTTTGGAATCACCTCCATCGCATCGGCAAAAGCTTGAACGGCTAAAGCTTCCTTTCCTCCAACCGTCTCCGCATAGTCGCGGAGCGTTTTTGATATCTCAATCTCCGGTGCCCCTCCCCCACCTAAGACTTTTCCTTCCTCTAGGGCAACCGACAAAACACAGAGAGCATCGTGGATTCCTCTCTCGGCCTCGTCCACTATGTGCTCGGCACCGCCTCTCACCAGAATCGAGACCGACTTAGGATTCTTACATCCCTCAATGAACACCATCTTCTCCCCTGCAACTTTCCTCTCTTCCACCAGCTGAGCTTCTCCGAGATCGGCAGGGGTGAGCTCCTTTATGCTCGTGACAATTTTTCCCCCTGTGGCCCTTGACAATTTCTCCATATCCGATTCCTTCACCCTTCTGACAGCTAGTATACCGGCCTTAGCTAAGAAGTGCTGTGCGATGTCATCTATTCCCTTTTGGCAAATAACAACATTGGCACCAACCTTCTTTATTTGTTCTACCATATCTTTGAGGATTTGCTGCTCCTCGTCCAAAAATGCCTTTATCTGCTCTGGTGAGCTTATTCTAATCTTAGCCTTAGTTTCGGTTTGCTTGACCTCCAAAGCACAGTTCAACAGTGCAATTTTTGCCTTCTCTATTCGCTTGGGCATGCCTGGATGAACTACCTCTTTATCCAGGACTATCCCCTTAACCAGCCTCGTGTCGAGTGCACTACCACCTATCCTCTTGTCGACTTTTACGTGATCAACAACTGCCTTCAGCTTACCATCTCTCTCCTCAGTTACCTGAAGGATAGCCTCTACACAAAGTTCGGCAAGTCTTTCGACCTCAGTTACCCCCTTCCCTGAAAGGGCTGTTAATGCTACAAGTTTTAGTTTCTCCCTGTCTTCCCTTGAGATCGGTACAGCAATCTTATTTAGAACCTCAATGGCCTTCTCTGCCGCCATCCGGAAGCCTTCAACTATTGTAGTAGTGTGGATGTCTTTTTCCAGTAGCTCCTCAGCTTTTTTCAACAGTTCCCCCGCCAGAACTACTGTTGTTGTCGTACCGTCGCCAACCTCATTATCCTGAGTTTTTGAAATTTCAACCATCATCTTCGCAGCAGGATGTTCCACATCAATTTCCTTCAAGATCGTTGCACCGTCATTCGTTATCGTCACATCACCCATGCTGTCAACCAACATCTTGTCCATTCCTTTCGGGCCTAGAGTCGTCCTGACCACTTCTGCAACCGTTTTGGCAGCCAAAATATTCATGTGTTGGGCATCCCTACCAACGAATCTTGCAGTTTTCTCGGGCAGGATCACCAGTGCACCGGGGACACCCCTCTCTGCCGCCATCTTCAATGAAGTAACATCTCCCCCCTTTTAAATCTTTTTCGGTTGACTCAATTGAATGGACGTGCTAAGAGCCCTAGCCACAGCCTTTTGGTTCATCCTCCCAGCCTACGTCGCCAATTCGTCTCCGGTTGTGCTGGGAGGGGGAACTCCTATTGATTTGGGTAAGAAGTTCATTGACGGCAAGCCACTTTTCGGACCTGGCAAGACCATCAGAGGGTTCATAGGGGGGGTTCTAGCAGGTACATTAACTGGCGTAATCCTTGCTCTCCTGCACCCCTATGTCTGGATAGAAGAACCATTGCCAGGCTTAAGTACCCTCTCCATCTACTTACAGCTGTCCTTCCTGCTGTCCTCTGGGGCATTAATAGGGGACTTAGTCGGAAGTTTCATTAAAAGAAGACTCGACATACCGAGAGGAGAGCCTGCGGCTCTGCTCGATCAACTAGACTTCCTGATAACTGCAGTTTTATTCGCGGGGACTGTAATCTGGCCACCAAAAGAAATTCTTTTTATTTTGCTTGTCGTGACACCTTTCCTACATTGGGGCACAAACGTCTTGGCGTTCAAATTGGGACTTAAGGACAAGCCTTATTGATGAGATTCCTGTTTCTCACATGGTCCGAAGTAGACCGAATGGCCAGAAAATTGGGGGAAAAGATCAAAAAGAGCGGGTTTGAACCAGATTCAATTGTCGCCATAAGCAGAGGAGGTTTTCCTGTTGCTAGAATTCTCTCCGACGAATTGGGCACTCTACTGCTCTCGAGCCTTCAAGTAAGGTTTTACAGGGCACCAGGAAAAACGGAAAAACGTGCTGAGATAGTTTGTCCCTTGAATTTGAATGTAAGAGGACAAAAAGTTCTGGTAGTGGACGATGTGTCGGACACCGGCGAATCTTTGGCTTTAGCTGTTAGGCATGTCGAAGCAAAAAGACCTGAACAATTGCGGACTGCAACCCTCCATTACAAACCGTGGAGTAGGTTCAGGCCCCATTATTTCGTGAAGGAAACTAGGAGCTGGGTAGTTTATCCTTGGGAACGCAAAGAAACGCTAGAGTCTTTTAAACAGAGCCCTGAAAGAGCCACCACAAAGAAGAAACTCGAACTCCTGCTGAAAAGGCATGCTTAATCTATCGATCTAATGTGGATGGCAAAGATAAATGAATCTCGTACGTGCAAGATCCATGGTAAGGCTGTGAGCAGACGTGGGCTATCCAAGTTTGCTTTATGCCAAATCTCGGTGTTTATAAAATAATGTACAGGAAAAGGCATCTGGATAGAACAGCAGGTTTAAGCGATCTCGACCCTGAGGCCGTGAAGAGAGCCCTCGATAGCTTGGAGGAGATCAGAAAACTTTCAATGAGTGGTACTCCCATTATCGTTGAGGGTAAAAAGGACAGAGAAGCCTTACTAGAACTGGGCATCCGCGGGGAGATAATAGAACTTAAGAGAAGGGGAAGGATAGTGTCAATAATAGAGGGGATAAAATCAAGACAAGCCGTGGTCCTAACCGATTTTGACCGCCGGGGAGAGGAACTTGCGGATATGTGCGTCAAACTCTTGCAGAGATCTGGTGTGCGGCCTGTTTTCGAACCCTATCGCAAATTACACGCATTAGGCAAGAGGTTTAAAGGCGTAGAGAATTTAGTTAAATTAAGAGCCCTTCTGGAGATGAGAAGGTGAACAGGATCAAGAACGAAGAACTGGAGAGGGGAATCAAATACTTGATTCAGGCTTCTCTTGAAGTCAACGGGGTTGTAGAGCCCCCCGATGTAATTGGAGCTATCTTTGGCCAGACCGAGGGCTTGCTGGGAGAAGAGCTAGAGTTAAGAGAACTCCTAAGAACAGGGAAGGTAGGCAGGATCAAGGTGAACATAACCTCCGAGCAGGGAAAAACTAGAGGAACTATCCTCCTCCCGTCAAGTCTTGACAAGATGGAGACTTGCCTGCTAGCAGCTGCTCTAGAATCCATCGACCGAGTTGGACCCTGTGAAGCTAAGATCACCGTGGAAAAAATTGAGGACGTCAGAGAAAAAAAGAGGGAACAAATAGTTAGAAGGGCCAAAGAACTCGTACGAATAATTGAAAGTCCTGAGACCCAAGAGATAATTAGGGGGCTCAGAGAAACCGTCCAACAGGCTGAAATACGCGAGTATGCTGGACTACCGGCCGGCCCAGCCGTGGAGTCATCCGATTCCTTAATTGTAGTTGAGGGCAGGGCTGATGTGCTCAACCTTCTCCGGGCCGGAATAAAGAATGTCATAGCAATCGGTGGTGCTGGACAGATACCCAAACCAATAATAGAACTCATGAACAAAAAACTGACTACAGTCTTCGTCGATAATGATAGGGGGGGAGATCTTATTCTAAAGGAACTAATGCAGGTGGCGGACATTGACTACGTGGCTCGACCCCCTCAAGGTAAAAGTGTAGAAGAATTAACCACTAAAGAAATTTACAAAGCGCTCAGGAACAAAGTGCCC
This sequence comes from Hadarchaeota archaeon (SeqCode), assembly GCA_964474885.1. GTDB lineage: Archaea > Hadarchaeota > Hadarchaeia > Hadarchaeales > JAWBSP01 > JAWBSP01. The sequence goes on along the minus strand of CAYYWO010000001.1, from coordinate 75,321 downwards.
GCCAGCACCTATGGAAAGACTGAACTTATAGACGAAAGGATGAGAAAACTCTCTGCAGAGGCTGCAAACTTGCGGGGAACTCTGAGAGCAAAGTTCTTTTCGAAATCCCTTGAACAAATAAAAGAGGTGCCTGTGAGAGAGATAAAACAACAACTTTCCTCAACAGAGGGAGTTTGGGCCATCGTGATGGATGGCGTTGCTACTGAGGAGCTCGTAAAGATGGCTGTAACACGTGGCGTGGAACTCATCGTCTGCGTCAGGAAGGACATCCCTAAAGCCCCACCCGGTGTACGTGTTCTCACCCAAGAGGAACTCTTCAAACACTAGAGCTCTTTCTCGAAGAGAAAGGCCGTCTCACCATCCGAGTAATAGAGGGGCACTTTTCCAATCATTTCAAAACCGAGCGAAAGATAGAACTTGTGAGCTGAACGATTACTCTCTCTAGCTTCGAGTCTGACCAGGCTGACGCCCCTGCCCCTAAAGTATTCCATGAGTTTTTTCATCAGTGCGGTTCCAACACCCCTCCTCCGAAATTGAGGATCCACGGCAATGTTCAGAACATGCCCCATGTTCGGAAATCTCACCGTTCCTATCACATAGCCGACGATCTTTCCTGCAAATTCTGCCACCAAAAAACTGAGTGGATTTGACCGGAGCAAATACCTGAGTAAATCAATTGGATAGGGATCCTTGAATGATTGACGCTCTATCTCGAAAATTCGGAGGAGTTCCTCCTCCTTGACTGGCCTAATCCGCAGTTTTGAAAGTTCGAATTTCAACGTTGGTCCCTGCCTCAATCCTTTCAACGTCTTCAGGCACAAGAAGCAATCCGTCTGCTTTTACCAAAGAGGAAAGAATGCTCGAACCAGATCTAAGGGGGTAGGCTAAATACTCCCCTTTTTCTATTTCGAGTTTCACTCTAATTGCTTCTAGACGTCCCAGAATTGAAAAAATGCGACGAGTTAGTCTGGCTTTCAATGTCAGTTCTCTTTCTCGGCTGCTGAGCATCTTCCTCACCGCGGGCTTAACCAGTAATTCAAAAGACATAAGGCAGCCGGCCGGGAATCCAGGAAGTGAGAATACTGGCTTGCCGTTAACTATGCCGAAGGAGGTAGGAGCACCCGGACGAATAGCTACACCGTGGAAGATGAGCTCACCCGCCTCAGATATGGCTTGGGGAGCAAAATCTCTCTTCCCAACTGAACTCCCACCTATTAACAGTATTAAGTCAAAATCTTGACCAGAAAGGCGGAGCAAAGTTTCACGAATTTTTGCAGGATCATCCCTGAGAGGGTCAAAAAGAACGGGTTCTGCTCCCAGTTCTTTTAGCAAACAATAAAGCGCCGGTCCGTTTGACTCATAAATCTTGCCATCACTAAGCTCTTGACCAGGTGCGATGAGCTCCTCACCTGTGGGTACTATGCCAATCTTGGGCTTCTTCACCACCTTTAGCTCATGTATTCCACATGCAGCCAATAATCCTATGCGGAATGGTGAGACCCGTTGTCCCTTGAAAAGAATCACTTGGCCCCTTGAGACATCTTCTCCCTTCTTAGAGACGTTGGCATAGGGAGGCAGAGATCTTGTTACAAGGATCTCAGAGTCCTGCACTCTTGCATATTCTTTTGGAAAAACCGCATCCGCCCCCTCTGGCAAGCGTGCTCCGGTAAGAACCTCTGTCGCCTCCCCTCGACCCAACTCCCCGCCTGTTACCTTTTTGAGCCTCACTGGGCGAAGTTCAGTAGCCTCCCGAACATCGCAAGCCCTAACAGCATATCCATCCATGGCTGCCCGATCAAACGGAGGAACATCTATAGGTGCCAAAACATCCTCAGCAGAGATCCTACCCATCGATTTGAGAAGATCTACTCTCTCTTCAGGCAGAGGTGAAAATTTTTCCTCGATTGATTTTAGCGCCTCGTCCAGCTTAGTAAGACTGTAAAAAGCCTCATTCTCTCGCATGTTTCAGAAGATGTGGCAGATCAGGAAGGATAAGGTCGAGCCCGATGGCGACAGCATTTGGAGCTCCTGGCAAACAGAATATCAGTTTGCCATCCCTGGCCCCCGCTAATGCACGTGAAAGAAGCGCTGGGGTTCCTATTTTCTGATATCCTAGGTGCCTAAGCATTTCACCAAAACCGGGTAGCTCCTTCTCTAACAGAGGGCGGATGGTCTCAATAGTTAGATCCCTCGAGGTGATGCCAGTTCCCCCAATAGTCACTATTACGTCCACATCCCGCATGTATTTCTCTACAACTTCCCGTATCTTTTGCTTATCATTGGGTACTATTTCTCTCACAACTTCCCACCCCGTCTTGGTCAGTTTCCCCTCAGCAATATCCCCTGAAATATCAGGCTCCCCTTTTGCCCTCTTGTCACTTATAGTCACAACTGCTATCCGCAGGTTTTGAGGCGACTTAGCTCGATGAATTTCGTAGCTCATCTTTTCAGTTTATGCAACACTTTGATACTTGTTATCTCTGTCTTCGGATATTGCCCCTCCTCGTCCTTCTCCAAGGCTTTCACCATGTCCCAGATGGTCACCAAGGCCGCACATGTTCCAACAAGAGCCTCCATCTCGAGACCTGTTTTGGCCACCCCTTTTACCGTTACTCTGACCCTTACCCCATCAGGGTCAAAAGAAAACTCTGAGTTCACCCAATTGATCGGAACAGGATGGCAATGAAAAAGAAGCTCCGATGTCCTTTTAACCCAATGCATAACTGCAAGGCTAGCTGCAGAAAAAACGTCACCCTTCTGTATTTTCTTTTCCTTGATCGCTGAAATAGTCTCAGGTTTCAGACAGATCTTCCCTTCTGCTACTGCCATCCTCTCAGTCTCCCCTTTGCCGGAAATGTCGACCATCTTCATGACATCCCCTTAATAGTACATCAGTGGTGCGAGCTTGTCCCTATAAACCCAAATCTGTCTGCGACCGACCTTTACCCTCTCCGCCTTCCCGAAGTGTTCTAGCCTCACTAGGATTTCTTTCACTTCCCTTACCTTCCAACCCAAAATCTTAGCGATATCTGAGGGGGCTAGGTTACCATACCTTTTAAGGAGGAATTCCACAACACTAAGCCTAGCATCCTCGATCCAATCCCCCTCCTCCTCTTCGTCGTCTTCCTCTGGAATGGGAGGGATGACCTCAGGGTAGCGCATCATTTGTTCGACAACGAGGGTAAAAGCTCTTTTTATCTCCCAGCAAAAGAGGGACGCTTTGAAAGTAGGACAGGCAAGGGAAGAGGACGATAGGGCATGCCTCTGACTTTCCCCGTTATCTCCTTCACGAGCTCTCCCAAAGTCATCTCTTTTGTGCCCTCACCTCTTATCCTAACTTTCAGTATACCAGAGGATTTCTCAGCTTCACCAAAAACCAGAGTGTAGGGTATCCACTCTGTCTCAGCATCCCTCACCTTTCTTGATACTGTTAGCTCGCGATCGTCCACATCTGCTCGGATTTTTCGTTCCGCTAGTTCTTTGGCTATTATCTTACAATCCTCCGTATACTGACCTGAAACCGGGATCAGCCTGACCTGCGTGGGAGAGAGCCAAAGAGGAAACTGAGGAGTCTTGCCCTCCTTTATCCGTTTCCCCGCGTGCTCAAGCAAGGCATACATCAAACGCTCAATAGAACCTGGAGAAGAATGGAGGATCACACATCCCCTCTTCTTGCCTTCCTGATCCACATACTGAATGCCATACCTTGCCGAATCCTCTAGATCCAATTGAATAGTTGCTAGCTGGGCATTCCCTTTTGCTGAGTCTATAAACTGGAATTCGTGTTTCATAACCCAGTAGTGTTTCTGCTTACCCAATACTTCTATGAGGGCGGGTCTCCCAACTGCGGCTAAGAGATCAACTATGAACTTCTTGTGCTTGGCATAAAACTCCTTTGTAACCCTAAAGACTATGACAAAATCTACACCGAGTGCGCGAGTCAGTTCAACATACTTAAAGAACAACAGACGATACTCTTCCAGTGCCTGTTGCATGTCCAAGCAGAAGCAATGGAGGTCTGGCATAGTGAATGCCCGGAGTCTCTTCAGACCCAAACACTCTCCTCTCTGTTCTAACCTGTATGAGTGCGTCAGTTCAAATATCCTAATTGGCAGGTGTCTATAACTCATTGTCACGTCCTTCATCATCCGGAAAAGCCCGAAATCTCCTGCAAATCTCAAAAGAAGGGAGTAGCCTGGGAGCTTGATCCGGTAGTCTCTCTGGTGAAATCTGGAAACTTGCCCAGCTATGTCCTTCTCACTTTCCCTATACATGACAGGTGTTTCTATTATCATCGCGCCCAATTCTTGGGCAAACTGAACTGCCAAATCCTGCAAAAGATTCTTGATCAATTGCCCCTTGGGGTAAAAGCGGAAATGTCCCACATCACTAGCCGGCTCATAATCAACGAGCTCGAGTTTCCTCATGAGTTTCACATGCATCGGCTGGGCTCCGCTTCTTTGGCCTAATTCCTCGCTGAGCAACAATTGTCTGATTTCGGGATACTTTTGCAAGACTGTGGCGTCGAGTCTTGGAAGCTTGATCTGATGTTCGGTGCCGTCCTGCTCGAGCACATAAAATTCGCTGGGGGTTTTCACCTCTTCCTTGGCTGGTACTTCCTCGGCTTTTACCTCCCTCGAGAGCTCGCTCAGCGGATGACCTTTGCACTTCAAGGTGAACGCTTTGTACCAGCCGAACGGGACCCTGAAGACTTCCCGATTTCTTTCTTCCAGTTTCTTTGCCACCAGCTTCAGAGCCCGTAATGCAGACTCTGGGGACGCCAAAGAAGAACTCAAATGGGCATATGGATAGATTACAACTCTAGGAGCGTTCACTTTCTCCAGTACTTCTTCGATCTCCCGGACAGCATTCTCGCAGATTTTCTCCAAATTGGCCTCGTCTTCTTCCTCGACCGCTGTGAAGACTACCAAAGCCTCCTTAAAAGCTCCTCTCAGCTGTCGGGTCTCTTCAGCTACTGGCGTCTTTTGTTTAGCTTCAAACTCTAGCTCATCCGCGTGTATGAACAGCAGCCGCATCTTTGATTATAATGGTCTCTTAAAATTTTCGTGATTATTTTGCAACAAGAAAATTTTAGATGCACCTGATTGTTGCCATTACTGGTGCGAGTGGCGTCATTTACGGTGTCCGAACAGTAAAGGCACTGAAAGAACTCGGAGCCTCTATCGAGCTGATAATTTCCAGGAATGGCGAGGCAGTCTTAAAGGAGGAACTCGGCTTGAAACGAGAGGATCTGTTACCTTACTGCTCGCGACTCTACTCGGCCGACGATATGCTTTCCCCTCTCTCAAGTGGCTCGTATAAAACGGATGGCATGATAGTAGTCCCCTGTAGCAGCAAGACTCTGGCATGTATAGCTAATGGCATCTCCGAGAATCTAGTTTCCCGAGCTGCCGAAGTCACATTAAAACAGAAAAGGAAGCTCGTGCTGGTTGTTCGAGAGGCTCCTCTCAATTCAATCCACTTGGAAAACATGTTAAAGGTGAGCCAAGCAGGGGCTATAATTTTGCCTGCCTGTCCCGCTTTCTACCATAAGCCTAAAACCATTGAAGAGATGGTTGATTTCATTGTCGGAAAAATTCTAGATGTACTGGGCATTGAACACCAGCTTTTCAAGAGATGGGGGGCCTAAAACTACCTATAGCTAAATTCAAGTGCCTCGCTTGCGGAAGAGAGGAATACCGAATGTCTTCCCTCCCCTTTGGGGAACTGTTGAAGAATGAATGTAAATGCGGAGGAGACATGGCTGTAATCTCGAGCGGGCATATCCCAAGAAAGGTCAGAAGAGTTTTGGAGGTCATTCACCGCCATTTTGATGTAATTAATTACTCAATTACGAAAGACAGCATCACGGCAGAAGTCGACTGCGGAAACACTAAAAGTTCTTTCCTCCAGACATATCATGAACTAGAAGCAAGTGGTTATCTCGTGGCCCTCAAGGGCAAGAAAGGAGGATATCACTTGGTTGTAACTCCTTCCAGAAACTCTGGAAAAGAAAGTTTGAACATCCCTCTCCTCCTTCTCGCCCTAACCTCGGTGACGACTTTACTTGCAGGTTTTTACTGGTTCAGGGATTGGCTCGGCGCACTGGCATTTTCCTCCTCCCTCATGGCCATCCTTGGAGCCCACGAAATGGGACACAGAATTGCTGCCCATCGCAACGGTATTTCCATCTCAAACCCCTACTTCATTCCGGCCCCTACCCCCTTGGGAACTTTTGGAGCATTCATCAAAGTTAGGAAACCTGTACCCACCAGAGAGGCACTCGTCGAGATGGGGTTCTTAGGTCCGCTCATGGGTTTCCTTCTAGCCTTAATCACGAGTTCCTTAGGATTCCTAATTCCTGTGCGGCAAGGCATAGATTTCCCTCTTATGCCGCTCATCTTCAGCTTCACTAAACACGCGCTGAACCCTCTGCTCCTCTCCGGTATGTTAATGCTCATGATAACTAGCCTCAATTTGCTCCCTGCCGGACAGCTTGATGGGGGACATATCATTAGAGGTTTGACCGACGAGCAAACACAGTACAATCTAACTAGGGGGATTGGCCTCCTGCTTGTTTGCACAGGCTTTCTTAAACCCGAAAGCTGTTTATGGTTATGGGGATTTCTTATTCTACTGTTCTTTAATCAGCCTCATCCAGGGCCACTCGATGACACCTCGGAGATCCCCAAGGAGTACCTGTGGTTGGGTTTGATCGCGATCCTGATGTTAATAGTTGGCCTCCCTGTACCCGTATGAAAGGGTTGTTCATCTGCCTAGAAGGACTGGATGGTTGCGGAAAGAGTACGCAAGCTAAACTTTTAGCGAGATGGTTGAAGAAAAGAGGAGCGAGAGTTCTACTTACAAGTGAACCAACACAAAGCCCAATCGGAAAACTCCTGAGGAGGTCTTTAAAAGTCGGTTTAGGCATGCCTCCGCTGGCTGAGGCTCTTCTGTTCGCAGCAGACAGGGCCTGGCACGTAAAGAACGTGATTGAACCAGCACTAGAAGAAGGGACAATTGTAGTTTGTGAGCGTTACTTCTATTCTTCTCTCGCTTACCAAGGGGCAAGGGGCGTTCCACAGGAACTAATTTGGGAAATGAACAAATTCTTCCCCCAGCCAGACCTTGCAATATTGATAGATGTTTCTCCTTCCGTGGTCATGAAGCGGCTGAAGGAAAAAGACCTAGATTTCTTCGAACGAGACTTGGAATTCCAAAAGAGGGTGAGAGAGAACTACTTGAAACTCTTCAGAAAACTTCGCCTTCCTGTAATACAGGGGAATCAGGATATCCCAATCATTCAAGAGAGGATACGATCGCTTGTAGCTCCGAGACTATAAGTGGACCTAGTCTCTGAGCAACGTTTTCAGGTAAAGTCTCTACCACAGGCTCCAAGTGGAGCCTCTCCATGAAGCCGGCATCTGAAACGTAAATATGCTTTAGGTTGGGTCTCGAAACGAACTTCGCACTTAGGCGGTAATAGTCCACGGCTGGTGGACCGGAGAAGACAGCCATATTGAAACTGTCGATACCTATCTTACCATAAGCTCTCACGATCGAGCACACAAGAGCTGCAAACTGCTTGAGTTCATCCTCTCCAACCTCTAGGAGAGAGCTCCTTTTCTTCGATATCACGAGAATTTCATTGTTGCCTTGAGGAGCAAAACTTGTTAAACATGCCAGGTGTTTGCTCTCCCAGATGAATCTCTTGCCTTTTCTTTCGATCTCAACTAGGTCAGACCAATAGTTCGACTTGTTCCGCTCAAAATAATGCTTACTTGCGTCTATCAGGAGGCCTACATAGTAAGTCGGTTTTTCATCTGCCATGACCTGAAAGTGGGGATGAACCAAACTGGCTGCCGCCGGCGGCATAAAATTCCAATTGACATGGGTGTAGATGGCTCTAGGGTCTCTTTCCAGAACTCTTTTGAAGAACTGAATGCTCACCATAAAACCGTCATGGATCAATTTGTGTGGGAACTCAGTAGGAAAAACAAAATGTTCCTTACCTAACACAACAACTGCATGATACTGTCCAAACGGAAAGAGATTCGGGAAAGCTGTTGCTTCACCGTAAGTTATCCTTCCTTCCTCGAAAACGAATCTTGGAGTCGAGTTCTCAATCTTCTCTGGGCAGAAAAAGCATCTTTCTCTTGATTGTTGAATGAACTGGTCTATTTCAACCTTTTCAATTGAATGCTTGATTCGTTTTGTCCTTTCTACATTTATCCTCGACCAAAGCCCTGTAAGGGGGTCTTTCCTGAATTCTAGGATTTGAGATACCTGTGAAAATCCTTCAAGGGGGCTAAAAAACTTAACCTCCTTTTGGATTTTTTCGAAGACTAGCGGCATTCTAAAAAGCATATGAAATGATATAAAGCATGAAAGTTCCTAGTTACGTCATCATAGCCGGGGGCGGTAGGATAGGGTCCCGTTTGGCTGAACTGCTCACCGATAGGGGCATTGATGTAGCCATTATTGAAAAAGATAGGGAGGTTTGCGAGGAGCTGGCTACCAGACTGAACGCTCTCGTGATAAACGGAGATGCTACCTCAAGAAAAGCTCTTGAAGATGCTGGAGCTAGACAGGCGGATATATTCGCGGGCGTGACAGGAGATGACAGTCATAACATAGTGGCCTGCCACATGGCCAAGCATCTCTTTCAAATTCCCTTTACGATAGCTAGGGTTGAAAACCCCGAAATGATAAAGACTGCTCAAGAAACCGGAATCAACTTCGTCTTTAGTCCCTCAGATGTATCTGCACACGTATTGGAAAACACGATCCTGCTCCCTGGAACTACATCCGTTCTCCTCTCGCGTTCTCTGACTCGTGCAGTTGAAATTCTTCTGCCCGACAACAGCCCTGCCGCAGGAAAGACTATAAAAGAACTGAAAATGCCAAAAGGGTGTGTTATCGGTGCCATCTTTCGGGAGGGAGGATTGATTATTCCCCATGGAGACACAGTGCTCAGAGGAGGAGACATGATAGCACTTATAGGAGAAGAGGATGCAATAAGGAGGTCGATCAAGATATTTAGGTAATGGGGTTGCGAAAATCTGGACTCAAAGAGTTAGCAAGGCTGAACTTTGATTTGTTTGCCGGATTGGGTGAAGAGGTTGGCATGAGCTTGCTGATTTTGGCTCTCGCCTTTCTCTTCTGCTACTTCCTGTGCTCAGGTGTCTGACTTGTTCCCCCCAACTGTTGAGGATTTGAAAGTTATAGGCTTCAACTTGGCCAGATTTAGCAGGGCCCTGGTTTTACTTCTTATACCACCAATGTTACTCGCCTGTTTCTGTTCGGAGGTGGATATCCTTCCCGGTTTTCTTTTCGGGCTCTCCTTGAATCTCTTGTTCTGTTCGATCGTTGAGTACATCTGCAGGACAGAGAAGGAGATGGAACTGAAACATGCACTAGTCATAGCAGCTCTCCTTTGGTTATTCGCACCTCTAATAGGAAGCATCCCGCTGTGGTATGGAGGGCAATACCCCTCCTTCTCTGATGTCCTGTTTGAATCCGTCAGCGGTTTCACAGGGACTGGACTAACAATGACTACAAGACCAGAACTCCTGCCCAAAAGCATAAACTTTTTGCGGCATCTCTTACAATTTGCAGGTGACGGGGTAGGGATAGTCGTGATCTCACTCTGCATCTTCGGTAGAACTCACATAAGCTCATTTCTGCTTTTCCGAGGAGAGGCTAGGGAGGCCGGGATTCGCCCGAGCATTGTGAGAACCTCTAGGAGGATCTTCGGGATAGCATTCACCTTCGTCATTCTGGGAACTATTTTCTTCACCGTTGTTGGAATAAAGGAAGGTCTAAGTACCTCGGATGCTCTGTTCGATGGCGTAAACCACAGTATGACTGCCTATGCGACAGGGGGGTTCAGCACTCACGCCCAGAACATCTTGTATTATCACAGTGAAGCGATTGAGCTCGTTGCTTTAGTCTTGATGATCGTGGGATCGCTGAACTTTAATCTGCACTATGCAATCATAACTGGGAAAAGGCGAGAACTTTTCAGGGACATAGAAATGCGTTTCTTGATTGCGAGCCTCTTAGTTGCCAGCGTCTTGGTCGCACTAACCTTGCACGGCACTTACGCGACACCTTCCTCTCTCTTCAGGAAGGGGGTCTTCCACATGGTGTCCGCCCACACTACCACAGGTTTTCAAACTATTCCGGCCCAATACCTGAAGCACTTCTGGCCCATCCCCACAGTCTTCATTCTTTCACTACTGATGTTGATAGGTGGGTCAGCCAACTCAACCTGTGGTGGGATCAAAGGACTGAGACTAGGTATAATTCTAAAGTGCCTGGCACTCGAACTTAAGAAGATTTTTTATCCCAGCTCAGCTGTACCCGGTGAATCCTACTACCACTTAGGGAGAAACCCGCTCACTGAAACTGCTATACGCGGAGCTGCTGTTGTAATCGTTTGCTACCTGTTGCTTTTCGGTCTCGGGACTCTCATTACAGTCGCTCATGGCTACCCACTTGCAGATTCGATGTTCGAGACTGCCTCAGCGCTCGGCAACGCGGGACTCAGCTGTGGGATCACTTCCCCGTCCATGCCCCTGGGGCTCAAGATTTCCTATATCTTTCTTATGTGGGCGGGCAGACTGGAGATCATAACTGTCTTCGTCCTCTTCAGCTTCCTTCTGCTGCCCCTCAAGAGGATTTTATGAAGAGGATTTTAGTTCTTCCGCTGGTTTTACTCATCCTTCCACATGTCTGGGCTGTGAGCATCAACTCCCTTCTGCTGAACCCTGAGAACTACGACAACAAACTCGTGACGGTAGAGGGGGAGGTCATCGGGATTCTCAGAAAGGAAAACTTTGTCTGGATCAACATAGTCGGAGACAAAGCAGGAATCGGAGTTTGGTGCCCAGCCAAGCTGGCCGAAAACGTAAAAGTAGCTGCAGACTACCACCACCGTGGGGATCTAATACGGGTTACTGGCCGCTTTCACGCAGCCTGTCTAGAGCATGGAGGAGATCCCGATATCCACGCGGCGAAAATCGAGCTTCTTTCAAGGGGGGAGGAAATCCCGAGGGAGGTAGACTGGCTATGGATGGTGGCAAGTTTAGTATTCCTCATCATCAGCCTTTTCCTTTACTTCTGGCTCCCCAGAAGGGGCGAAAAGGGTGCACCCCCGTACTGGTATTAAGAGATGGTGCTGGAGAAGCTGGGTAGAGCGCTTCATTCAGCGCTAAAAAAGATAAGTAAGGCTCCCTATGTCGATGAGAAGGCCGTAAAAAGTCTGCTGAGGGAAATCCAAACTGCCCTGTTACAAGCAGATGTGAACGTTCAGCTGGCACTGGATCTGTGCAGAAAAATCGAGGAGAGAGCACTAACCGAGAAGCCTCCTCCGGGAGTGAGCAGGAGAGAACACCTAATAGGGATTGTGTACTCCGAACTGTCCCACTTCTTGGGAAAGCAAGGAAAAGTTCCCATCAAGCCGGGGAAGCCCACCGTTTTGCTGTTGGTAGGTCTGCAAGGAAGTGGAAAGACCACCTCCGCTGCTAAGCTGGCTTACTTCTTCAAGAAAAGAGGCTACAAAGTCGCTATGGTCTGTGCCGACACCTTTAGGCCTGGAGCTTATCTACAGTTGCAACAGCTGGGAGAGCAGATCGGGATACCTGTCATGGGCAATCCCTCGGCGAAAGACTCCATCTCACTAGCGAAATCTTTAGTGGACAGGCTGCGGCAGGAGGGATACGACCTCATAATCGTTGATACGGCCGGCAGGCACAAGAAAGAAAGGGAACTAATGGAGGAAATGAAGCAAATTGCTGATGCCGTAAAGCCGGATCACATCATGCTGGTTCTAGACGGAACTATCGGGCAACTCGCAAAAGAGCAGGCTTCAGCATTCCACCAAGCCACTCCGATAGGTTCCATTTTTGTAACGAAACTCGATGGCAGTGCGAAAGGTGGAGGGGCGCTGTCAGCCGTTTCCGCAACGGGTGCCCCTGTCTCCTTCATTGGAACGGGGGAGCACATAGAGGACATAGAAGAGTTTTCCCCCACAAAGTTCGTTGCCCGCATGCTGGGGATGGGCGACTTAGAGACCTTGCTACGCAAATTTCAAGAAATCCCTCAAATCAAAAAAGAAGACCTAGAAACGAAACTGAGCTTAGGAAGACTGAATCTGAAAGACTTCCAAGAAATGCTAGAAGCAACCTCTAAAATGGGGCCCTTGGATAAAATCTTAAATCTCATCCCCGGCTTGGGGTTAACAGTTCCGAAGGAACAGCTAAGATTAGGGCAAGACAAACTAAAAAAGTTTAAGGCGATCATAGACTCAATGACACCCGAGGAAAGAGAGAACCCCGAGATACTGAATGCATCAAGAATAAGGAGGATAGCACGCGGATCGGGAACTTCTGAGGCCGACGTGAAAGACCTCCTCAGGCACTACGAAGCTACCAAACAACTTGCTAAGAGCTTTGCCACAGGAAGAATTCCCAGAGGTCCCCTCAGGAAGTTTTTCAAACAGTCGATGTTTTAAAAAATGGTTAGACACAAAGGTTTGCGAAAGAAATCTCGGAAGAAACTAAAGAAACATCCAAGAGAGAGGGGGATGCCACCCGTAACCGCCAGTCTCCGAGACTTACCCATCGGGAGCAAGGTAACCATATTAGTCGAGCCCTCCGTTCAGAAAGGGATGCCTCACCCGCGCTACCACGGGAGGGTAGGCACAGTGGTGGAAAAGAGAGGACGTGCTTTTGTTGTACACTTGACCGATGGAGGGAAAATTAAAAAGATAATTGCCCGTCCGGAACATCTAAGGATGGTATGATAGGGAAGGAAGTTGTAAATAACCGCCCTGTATGCTTGGCAGAAGTCCTTGAGATACTCGAAAAAAGGAGCAAAGAGGAAGAGCTGAAATATGAGCAAAGACTGGATTTCGACTATGCACAAAAGTTTTGCAAATTAAAAGCTAAAAAGGCTTCTAAGCTCCTAGAAAAGCTGACTTCCTTAGGTCTTACACTGTATCAGGCAGTTCTTCTAGTAGATCTCATGCCCGAAAAGGAGGAGGAAATAAATCTAATCTTTGCGAAGGAGAAAAATAAGCCAGACGAAAAAGTAACAAGTCAGATACTGGAATTGCTGGATCAGTTTAGGGAGTGAGCAACTATGATGCAAAAGAAGTATGAAGACTTTGGAATAGTACTTGATTTTTTGCCTCATGGATCACCAACAGACCCCCGGCCGGTTCACTTAAGGGAACCCATTGCACAGGTATTGGGCGAGACCTTTTTCACCCTACTCGAAGTAGTACCTGCAAGGGGTGTTAGCTTCTCTTCACAGGAGCGTGTCTACCTGGGAAAGAACCAAAGAGACAAGATCGACCGGATCAAACAAAGGATATCTTACGAGGACCTAACTGCTAATGCAAAAAACGAGCTCCCCCACGCAATCAGGAAGGCCATTCAAAGTAATGAGCAAAGATTTGTCGATTTCTTCAACCACGCTGGTCCCGTAACCACCCGGCTCCACTCCTTAGAGCTCATACCGGGGGTTGGGAAGAAGCTCATGTCCATAATTCTTGAGGAGAGAGAAAAAAGAAAGTTCGAAAGTCTGAAAGACCTTCAAAATCGGATTAAAGGCTTAGATGTCATGAATGCCCTCGTCGAGAGGGTACTCCGCGAAATTCAGGGGCAGGATCGTTATTACCTCTTCGCCCGACCTAGGAGGGTCTCTCCTTAAGCTTTAAAATCTCTGCACGAGGTAAGCAAGTGGAGGATGCTAAGAAGGCTTTGGGGGAGATTCTAAGGCACCTCCAGAGGATACCTGAGGAATTGGACGAACATCAAGTAGAAAGCTTCCTGAATGCTCTCGTCGAGGCTCAAAGGGTCTTTGTCCTTGGAGCCGGAAGGTCTGGACTTGTAGCCAGGGCTTTTGCCATGCGACTCATGCACTTAGGCTTCCATGTGTACGTGGTCGGAGAAACCATAACACCGGCCGTTAAACCCAACGATGTAGTTATTGCTGTTTCGGGCTCTGGAGAAACCGATCTTGTGGTTGGTGCAGCCAGCATCGCGAAAAAAGTGGGCGCTAAAATCGTCGCCATAACTTCCTTCCCGAATTCTAGACTCGGAAAGATGGCAGATGTCGTGGTCATCCTCCCTGGAAGGGAGCGAACTGAAACTATAACTGAATATGTCGAGAGAGAGCTGGCCGGAGAACATGCCTCCCTGGCTCCTCTTGGAACGCTATTCGAAGCTTCTGCTTCAGTTTTCCTTGACGCCATCATCGCCTCCTTGATGAGAAAGCTCAACAAGAAGGAAAAGGATCTAAAGGAACTTCACGCGAACATCGAGTAGTTACTCTCTAGTTAGCGATTCTAAGACGCTCAAAACGCTCCAAATTCCTGTCCGGATGTGTGGTGGGAGATTCGGATCATTCCCGGCTTTGTCCAGATGACTCACCGCACTAGCCGCCTTCATTTTTATATCTCCCTCCTTTTTCAGCTCTTGGATGGCCAAATTGACAAGATTCCTCGCACTTCTAGGGAGCATCACATCTGCCCTTATTTTCTCGAGTACATCCAAGACGTAGCTTACTTTTTCTTCCATTTCAACCACCCGGAATCAATATTACCAATGCGAGAGATAAAAGCAGATGGAAAAGGATGAGGAAAAGAATCGTGAAAAAATCCGGAAAATATCGGAGGCACTTATAAGTGGCGCTAAAATGTTACCAATTCACTGTGCCACCTGCATGAGTCCGCTTTTCCAAGAAGGAGAACGCATCTTCTGCCCTATCTGCGGCGATAAGGAAATTCCCCAAGCATCCAAGATCCTCGAGAAAAAACTGCAGGATTTGCTCTCACAATTAGAGACTGAAAAGAACCATGAGCGGATTATGAAGATTCTAGAAGAAATCAAAGTCCTCAAAGAAATACTGAAAAAGTGATTTTAGATCCCCTGACAGCGATCCGCACGCTAGTTCCGGGGGTACTATTTGGAGTTGCCCTTACGAAAATTTTCGCTAAAAACCCGAGATACTTCCAGCTGATCATCCCGAGGTACTGGAAGTTCGACAAGCGCCGCTTTTTTGAGGCATTGATCATTTCTTCCATTTTTGCCTTCACTATGCTGGGGGTGTGTGGTTTTCTCTGGCAACTGCTTTCCCAAGCTGGTTATCTTCTTGTAAATGAAGAAGAATATCTACTCACACCCGAAAAGATCCCGAAACCTATTCTCTTCTGTCTTACAAACTTTCTAGCCTGCGTAGAGGAGTGGATCTTCAGGGGTGTGCTACTCGAGGAGATATCGCGAAGTAGTGGTTCACGGTGGATGGGCTTGTGCGCTTCCTCTTTAGTCTTTGGTATCTTTCATCTCTCAAACCCCGGAACCTACCCCCCGCTGGCGCTCATACCCACAGTGGGAGGATTTATCCTAGGAACCGCATACCTGCTCAGGGGTCTGTTCTGCTCTACTTGCTGCCACTGTATCTACAATTCGTTCCTCGTTTTTGTCAGCTAGTCTGTTATCCCCTTCTCCGATATCCTGAAAACCGCGCTTCCTGGAGGGAGAGACGGACTATCAACGAGTACCGCAAGGCGCATTTCGGATCTGCCTTTCTTGAGCTGAACCCTCATCGTTGTCCCGTGAGCAACGATGTTCCCTCCAACGGGAACGATCGTGGCACCGAAGACCTCTGGATTAGACAAGACTTGATTTGTTACCACAACTGCTACCCCTTCCATTTCCGCCATTCTCCTCAGGGCTCCGAGATAATTGCATAGTCTTTGTTGCCTCTTGGCCAGCATCTCTCTCCCGAGATACTCGGCCCTGAAGAGGTTGGTTAAAGAATCTACTACCAGAAGGGCGGCTCCCGTTTGAACGGTTTTTTTATAGACCGTCTTCAGGCACAAGAGTTGCTGTTCGGAGTCGTACACCCTGAGCACGATGATGTTATCCAAAGTCTCATCGGGATCCAATCCCAAAGCTGTCGCCATTTGGACTATCCTCTCCGGTCTGAAAGTTCCTTCTGTGTCCACAAAAATTGCCTTCCTTTCGAGGCCTCCTTTGCTTTCGGGTAGTTGGACATTGACGCAGAGTTGATGAGCTATCTGCGATTTGCCCGTACCATACTCTCCAAAAAATTCCGTTATCGAACCCACCTCCACTCCTCCCCCTAAAAGTCTGTCCAAGTTCTCTGAACCGGTGGTGATGCGTTTGACTCTTTGCCGCTGAAGAAGGACTTCCTTTGCCGTCTTGAAGTTCGATACAACAGCTTCCCTGGCTCTCACTACTATCTCTCTAGCTTGTCCGGTTTTCAGATTGAATTTCTCAGCCAGTTCCTCGGGTTGCAAAAGAGATAACTTTTCTGGTGTGACATTCCGGCCTGACGCATCCGGGAGTATTGACCGGAGCCTGCTTAAAAAATGAGATCAGGCCTTGACAGCTGGTACTCCCAGCTTCGATATCTCTTCCTCGCTCAGTTCCCGGAAACCTTTCTCATTGATGATGGCGACAGTTATCCCATCCCCTGTGGCAGCATCTCTCTCAATGGCCATCCGTATGGCTAAGGCAGCCAACTTTGCTCCCTCCTTTTCGTCCAACTCATCTTTATAACTTTGCTCAAGTACCCCGTACGCAACGGTTGAACCTGTACCCGAGCTGGCGAACTTCCTTTCCTCTATCTTCCCACCTATCGCATCCAAGCAATACAGATGGGGACCGTCCTGATCGAAACCCCCTATCATTCCATCCACTAGCATGGGGAAGATCCGGCGTGCAGAAAGGTAATTTGAAGCAATCTGGGTGACGACCTTCGAGGAAACCCGTCTTTTTTCGATAACTTCAAACAAACGTGCCTCTGCCTGCAAAATACTCACTAGGGCTTGTACATCCCCGGGACTCCCTGTGAAGGCTCCTGCAACGTGATCTGTGATCTTAAAGATCTTTTTCAATTTCTTGCTGAGGACAAGGTAATAGGCGGTGCTCCGCGTGTCGGAGGCCAGAGCGATGCCCCCCTTGAACCGGAGTCCCACAACGGTCCCAGTAAAGCCGTACATTTAAACGTTAAACTCCCGATTAAAAGCGTCTGAAAGCCAAGACCAGTACCACAGCCAGAGCGACCAAGAGTAAATACGGGGGTCTCCCCTTGATCTCCCTTAAGACCACCTCCAAGAATTTGTAAAGTTGATCAAAAAACCCTCGGAGTGGAGGTGAAGGGATATAAACAGAAGCCACGCTCTCACCAACAGCCTGAAAGCTTCCGTACACGGTATCGTACTCGACTACTGCACGAACTGGCACATTCTCCGCAGTTTCCCTGACTTTCAGCTCAAAAGTAAAAGTTCTGTTGTGGCCGGGACCCAAACTGGAGTACGTCTGCTCAGGGGGCGCTTCAAAGAACCTGTTGTCTGCCTGGAGCTTGACTCTGAGATTCTGCATGGGGCATTTCCCCTTGTTGCGAACCGTAACATACCACTTCCAAACATTCCCCTCTTCGAGGAGGGCGGAAGCATCCAAGTCTACTTGTGCTCCCACCTCCTTGGTTATAGTTGCACAGGAACTCAGCTGCACCCTGGGATCCGACCCTACATAGGAGTATACGATCCTGTCCCGGGGTGTCCAGATAGTGGAGTCTCTCAAGAGGTTCGTTCCATCACTAACCAACAGAGCCAATTTGTCCTCTGATGAGGTCCCAAGTTCCCCGGCGGGTGCGGACCACGTTAAATCCACAGGGACCCACTCTAGGCCAGGGAGGTAAACCAAGGCATACGCATGTCCCATGGAGTATAGTTCTCCATCTGCTTCATACCCGATCGCCGAGACAAACTTAGCGGGTATACCAGAGAGCCGACAGAGCGCAATAAAGAGGTTTGTGAATTCGGTGCAGTCTCCAACTCGATTGTGGTAAGCCCAGAGTGCGCTATGCTCCTCCGTTTGCTTCTGATAAGTCAAGTAACTTTTTACGAACTCGAATATCTTCTCGACCTTGCTGATCCACGTGTCACAATTCTCTGTGGCCTGCCGTGCGGCCTCTATGAGTTCCGGCGCATTTTCCCATAAGAAGTCAATCGGGCGTGTGAGGGGCTTTAAAGACTCGGGAATTGGGGAATTCGATGCACCACTCAGGTTCAATTCCGTCCTATCTATCCTAATGAGCTGGGTTAAGGTGTAGGTTCTTACCTCTCCCGGCCTAAGACGGCTAATTTCAAAGACGGCAACCCGGTTGTCAGCGGTTCGATCCACTCGAGTAGCCGGGAGGTTCTCATCTAGAATCAATTGGTTAATCCACCCCTCACGGTTATCAAAGATCAAAACAAATGCTCTAACGTCCTTCGCCTCCGTGCTTCCGGGATTCTTTATCTGGATTTGCCATTCGATCCGGAAGATGCTAGTTACAGTTGAGGCCTCCACGCAAGCGACCAGCGATAGCAGGAACACTACCGCAACCGCTCTTCTCACGAGAGAGTTTCTTTACCAGTTTAAAACAAACCTCCACCCAATGTTCTCCATGGACATGCAAGACTGCAGGTACAAGGTTGTTCAGGTCGGTGGGTTCAAAGTTTTGCGGTTTGACTGCTCACAGTGCGCTGAGATAGACACGTGTCTCGAGGAGGTCCTCCCAATTCTGGAACGGCACCCGGATGTCAACGAGGTCATCCTTTCAGGTGTCATCGAGGCCATCTACACTGGTGAGGCTTTGGAGACCCTGAAGGATTACTCTCAGATCCTACAGAGAATCAGATGTCTCAGCCAAGATCCTGGAATAGCCGAAAAGCTTTCGTGCCTCTTTAGGCTCCCAGTGCCTCAGTTGCACGACGTGTTCAAAGAGCTCTCCCTTCGGATTAGCCGGGAATGTCCCCTTCGGGAGGATCTTGAGGAGATTTCACAGAGACCTCCACCCAAGCCCCTGCTGAAGCCAGCCTTCGTGAGCTTCAGAGTAAATCCACTTCCACCTGCTGGGGAACTCCTAGAAGAGTACTCCGTGGCGGGGGCTAGGATCAGGATTTTCAGGACTGCCGGCTCTCAGTATTTCTATCATCTCCTCCCTCCTGAGTTCAGGCTCGGCCCCGAGCTGTTGTCCCTGTTGCACCAAGCCAAGATGATACTTCTGAACACACCGCTGGAGCCCTCCATCTCCTTGGAAGGTTTGAGGAAGCAAATAGAGGGGATTTTGTCCGAGCTCGCCCGACCGGATGTTGAACCTAAGAAGACGGAATTGTCCGAGATGCTCTTTAGACATACCGCTGGCTTCGGCTTTCTGGAATACCTTCTGCAAGATCCTAACACGCAGGATGTCTACATCAATGCTCCACCCGGGAGCTCTCCCGTTCACCTGTCCCACACAAAGTACGATGAATGCCTGACGAATGTGTATGCAAGTCCTCTCGAAGTCGAGAGCCTCGTCTCAAAGCTCCGGGCCTGGTCAGGAGAGCCATTCTCTGAAGTCCACCCCCTCCTAGAGCTCGACTGGAGAGGTGTGAGGGTAACCGTGGCGGGCAAACCTTTGAGCCCGGAGGGTATTTCCTTTTCCTTCCGGAAACCCAAGTCCACTCCCTGGACCCTCCCCCAGTTGGTCATGAATGGTTTGATGCCACCTGTAGCTGCCGCCCTCCTATCCCTCGCAACAAACGCCAGTTCATGCATACTCATAACTGGCACACGCGGAGCAGGGAAGACTTCACTGCTGGGGGCTCTCCTCTTCGAACTCCACCCAAAGACGAGGCTTCTCGTCCTTGAGGACACACCCGAGCTACCCGTCGGTCCCCTGAGACGACTTGGTTACGAAATTCAAACCCTCCGCCTGCCCTCCCCCTTCAGCCACAGGATCTCTGTCGACCGGGTCTTCCGGGCTGTCCTCCGGATGGGCGAGTCCGTCCTCGTGATAGGGGAGGTGCGGGGAAAGGAGGCTAGAATGATCTTCGAAGCGATGAGGATAGGGGCGATCGGAAATTCGGTCATGGGGACCATACACGCCTCCTCGAGTTCTGATGTCGTCGATCGGCTAATCCACGACCTCGGAGTTTCCTGGGGATCCTTCAAGGCAACCGATCTGGTGGTTTGCGTCGGTCCCGTCAGGATGGAGGGGCTGACTCGGGAGAGGAAGATGCTCCAGCTGACGGAGGTCAGAAAAGTCCCCAAACTTTCGCTGAGGGACCTCGTGAGGTACGAGACGAGGGAGAACAGATTTAAGGTCTCCCTGCGGGACTCCCACTTCCTCCGGAGGATCAGCAGAACTTACGGACTGGATGAGGGAGGTTTCCTGCGACTACTGAGGGAGAAAACCAGAGTGCTAGAGTACATAATCGAGGTCTCGAGGCGGATGGGGAGGGGCGACCTCCTAGAGGCACCATTCGTGGTGAAGGCGAACCTGACCTTCTACAATCTCCTCGGGAAGGGAGACCTGTTCGAGCGATGGAAAACATGGTTTCATCTGCATCTCTGAAAGATCTCCTCCCCCCCATCGGAGGGTTTGTCTTAGCATGCCTTTCATCCCTCAACAGGCTCTTCCTGCTCGGCATCCTGGCTATGATGTGCATACCCCTGCTAGAGAGTCTCAAAGCTGGGCTGTCCCGAGCTGGGGAAAAAGCCGAACTCGAGACCGAAGCCACACGATTTCTAACTTTCCTAGCCTCCTATTTGAAAACAGAACCCAATCTGGAGGCAGGTGCCCGCTACGCTGCTAGTATCTCCCACCGATCCCTCCGGAAGCATCTCGCCCCGTATTTCCCTCGGATCCTGCTGGGCGAGCCAACAGAGGCGCTCAAAAGGTTCGCCAGAAGACACGGGCTCAGGGAACTGGAATCGGCGGTCTCAACCCTTGTGAAAGCACTGAATCTGCCGGATCACGAAAGACAAAAAATCCTTGACAGATTGCTGGTGAACCGTTTGAAAAGCATGCGGGAGAGAAGTGCGGAATTCATAGCATGGTTGCAAATGCCGCTGATGACCATATACTCTTTAACCATTCTGGTGCCCCTTCTCATAGTCCCCATCTCACCTGCTCTTTCCGTCTTCGGCTTCCAGTCGATCAACTACTTTTTGATCTCGTTGCTTGGGGGTTCCCTTCTGGTAGCTTACATTCTGTGTCTGCTTGTTCTAAGCAAATCCCCCGAGCCGAGAAGAGGCGGATGCTCCTTCAACCCGGTGGGGATCCTGTTGGCCGCCATCTCGGCTATCCCTGGCTTTGCGCTCCCCTCCGGAGTGAGGGCCTTTTACCTGCTGTGGGTGCCCCCGCTCTGCCTTACAGTCCACACGTGGAGGTCGGACAGGTACGAGCACCACGAGCTGAACTTGGATATGCTTAGGCACATGGGGCACAAGCTCAGGGAGGGCGAGGCCATTGAGCAAATCTTTTCTAAGCTCGAACTGCCCGAATCCCCGCTGGTCAGTAAGATAAAATGCGGAACGCATCTCCCGGAGCTCCTCCCTAACAACCTGCTTGCAGGTACGCTCAAGGGGCCGCTCGAGCTCGCCAACAAGAACCCCAGAGAAGCCGGAAAGCTCCTGACCCACTTGGCCGATCACTTGGAAGAACTCGACCGGGTTCAAAAGGAATACAGGCGGCGAATGAACAATGTTCTATCATCAATGAAGTCTCTGGGACTGTTCTTTGGCCCGATAGCCCTAGCGATAACTTCGCAGATCTTGTTGTTTCTCGGGTTCCAGCCCCTCTTCTCTCTCTCGCTGAACCACTCTACCGTCACTCTAGCATTCGGATATTACAGCATGGGATTGGCAGCGATGCTCACGTGGCTCTGTGGGCGTCTGGAAGGGAAGGGCCCTCAAGTAATAGCTGGATCCATCCCAAAGGCTATCTTGATATCCCTCAGTACGTTCACGGTCGCTACTATAGTAGGGAAGCAGTTTGTTGGACTTCTAGCCCCTCCTTAGAACCAGCAACAGCCCGGCCGCGGCGCCAATCACGGCAATAGCCGAGATGATGAAGTATGCCTGAGTCGGCAGGGCGGGAGCTGCCGGAGCAGGCTGGGCTGGAGAATAATTAACCGTTAGAGTCTTGGTCGTCACGTTACCCGCCGCATCCGTGACTTTTATCTCAAAGGTGTTGGTCCCCGACAATAGATTGAGTGTTAGACTGAATGAGCCGTCAGGAGCGACCGGAACCTCTCTATGGTTCACCTCCACCCTTGAACCCGGCTCCACGCGCCCCGAGAGTTCCAAGGTAGATCTTGTCGAAGTGTATGTCCACCCGGTCGGGGAGGGGGCCGCCATAGAAAGAGGCCCAGTGAGGGTAACGGTAGATGGTGTCGTATCAATTGTGAAGGTGTACTCAACCACATCACTCTCTCCTCCCACATCCCTGGCCTTCAATTTGAAGGTGTACGTGCCGTCTGGAATTCCGCTGTATGCGACGGACGTATCTGAGGTCTCTTTCCAGCTTGTCTCATACGGATAAAGCATGTAGGAATAAGCCACGGGACTCGGACCGCCAACTGCATCCCAACTGAAGATCGGGCTAGTGTTGTTACTCTTTGCTCCCTCAGCGTGGGTGGGGCTAGTGACTGAGGGGGTAATAGGAGCTGATGTGTCGATCTTTACCTCATATAAAGCAACAGGACTTGGCCCGCCGGTATCACATGCATAGAGTTTGAAGGTGTAGACTCCGTCGGGGAGATTTTCGTAACTAACACTTGTGGAGTCGGTCGTCCGCCAATCTGCATCATAACCCTCGAGCTTGTAGTAGTAGGTGACCGAACTTGGTCCTCCTACCTTTGTCCAGCTGAAACTCGGATTGGCATCGTTCGTCCAAACTCCCTCGGCATGAGTCGAAGAGGAAACCACCGGAGCGGAGGGAGGCGTGGTGTCCACCACGAACCGATAGACCTCGGACCACGGACCCCACCCTCCTGAACTCTTCACCTGAACCTTCCAGTACCACACGCCCTCAGGGAGCTCGTTCTCTATCGTAATCGAGTTCTCAACTCCGGGGATGTTAGCGTTATCGTATTCGTTTTCACCATCTGCAAAGTTGGGATCGTTGTCGATGACCAGCCGGTAGAACAGGGCGTTCGGTGCGCGGTTCTCCCAGCTGAAGGTGGGGGTGTTGTCCCCGGTCTCGTTGTCATCCGCCGGACTGATCAGGTGAGTAGGTCGTGTGAAGTTTATTATCACATTGTCAAGGACGGGGCCGTTTGCCCCGCTGAGCAACTGGCCGTTCTCGCTGGAGAAGTAGACCACATACCGGATGTAGCGACCTATTGGGATGTTCTCGAGATTGACGGTGGTTGAGGGGGTATCGAAATAACTGGAAGGGCCATCTGGGCCTAGGTTGTCCGACCATGTAACATTGTCGGCGCTGACGCTGACTTGAAGCTTGACACCGCTCGTATAGGTGACATTTTCCATCACAATACACAAGTCTACGTGAACACTCGTTTGAACCAAATCTGCATTATCGTTGAAGAAGCGGATGTGTAACTCATGTCCGTTAACAAGGTAATTCGATATGTCGCTCCCATCTATGACCTTCGTCAGGGTCTTCTCCACACCGGTGAGGTTCTCGGTACCGATTTGCTCCCACTGGGAAGTACTAACATTCCACACCCAGACCGAAACGTTTTCATTCTCCCCATCAGGGCTTATGTACCCCTCAACCATCAATGTATAGTTGTCAAACTCGGGAGAAACATGCTGGATAACCAACACCCAGTTCAGCTTGTTGTCTATATTTTCTGTTATGTTTTCGTACGAATCATCTGAACGGTCTAAGTTCGCTATCCCTGTACAGGACCCCTGTTGTGTCGAGTTATCCACCAGAGTCGACCCAGCCGGGGGGGAATCATTTACGTTGTCGTTCTCCTGCACAAATGCAGTCGGTTTACTTCCTTCCCACACGATGTTGT
>CAYYWO010000001.1:0-51379 GCA_964474885.1 Hadarchaeota archaeon (SeqCode) | reverse complement strand
TTGTCGTTCTCCTGCACAAATGCAGTCGGTTTACTTCCTTCCCACACGATGTTGTCCCATCTCACATTTTCCCCGGCATCTAGCACTCGAGAGGTAAAGCGACCGGAGGTATTCTCAGGAGCGAGACGGAGCTGATTGTTTATGTTTTCAGTGTTCTCGTGAACCCCCAGCGCGAAGTTTTCATTCCAGTTATCGAGGAAGTAGTCGCCGGTTGCGAGGACCAAGTTTGTAATTATCAGTATGCTAGATAGCAGGAAGAGCACGATGAGGCCGGGTATTCCGGTCTTCGCCCTCAACTTTCTTTTCTTGTTTCTCGAGTATTTAAATAGGGCTATTAAGAAGAGCCCGGGAGGCCCAACCGAACAGAAATGCTTTCAAATGTCAAAAACTGTTACTTTCCCAACCGCAGGGAGGGAAACGTTCATCACAAGGGTCTCCCCTATCCTCACGACCAGCGAGGTGCTCCTGTGCGCGTGAGCGTGGAGCCAGTAGTCTGGTCTCCTTCTCAGAATTACCTCCTCCATTCTCCGACATCCCATTTCGGGCCAAGCTGACTCCCTCTCGCCGATGAGGGTGCGGTAAGTTGGTGCGTAGTGTGTGACCACTACTGTTACGTCAGCTGCGAGGTCGGCTAGAAGCGAATCCATTTTTGTCACACGCTCCCTATACCTCCTCCAGATCCCGGGTATATTCCTCCTTTGCCAGAAGGTCGGTCTATCGAGGGAGCCCCGCGAGCCCACGATCCCTACCCTCTTCCCTTCCGCCTCGATCGTCATTGCCTCGTCGTCGAGCCAAGTTATCTCTTGGAACTTGAGGTACTCAGGTTTGTTTTGCTCGTATTCTTCGTTCCCAAAACAGGCTACGATGCGCCCTCCATAGACCTCCCTTATCCTTCTGACCACATGGGTTAGCTGGGTGAAATCGTTCTTGAGGACCACATCCCCCGCCAGGATGAACAGATCAACCCTACCTAAACTGGGAAGACTCTCTGCGAAGAGGTCCAAAAATTTGGGGGCGTGTATGTCCCCGCAGGCTGCTATCCTCATCGTAAAGTTGATTTCGAATGATAAGGTGAAAAGCAACATTGTTTATGAAGGTTCACATCGCCGAAACCGTTGAGGGGATTTTCGCATGCGACGAAGGGGGCCGAGAGCTGTGGAAGAGAACCTTCCCACCAGCTGAGAGGCTGAAAAAGATCGAGCAGATCATCTCTGGCGAGCCGACTGCCGAGCATCTGCAGCTAATCGAGGAGTTGTCAAAGCGGGGATACACCGTGTTTGTGCTGGAATCGAAGGAAATGCTGGCCCGGCTCACCCAAAGGTTCCCCAATCTGAGATTCGAGGTTGCCTTCCCCAACCCCGCAGGAAAGCTGGCCAGAAAGAACCTGTCCAAGCTGCCCGCGAAACAGGTCTCGGACATCGCATCACCCCTCGTCCTTCAGAAAATCAGGCACGAGCTGGGGAGGAGTGAGAGCATAGTCGCCCTTGGCGTCAGGGTAATGGAAAACATAGAGAAGCACGTGAATGCCATTGCATCGATTTTGTTTGAGCTGTATCTCCACCATTTCCCCGAAATCGAGGACTTGAGCCTTGATCTGCCACAAAGGCTGAAAATCATCTCCATAGGGTCAAGACATGAACTGCAGGAAGCAGGGTTGGAGGAGTTCGGACAAGTTGGCTCCAAAATCCTGGAAATGGCCTCGCATTCCGTAGGTAGTGAGCTCAATCCAGATGTTTTGCAACTCATGAAATCTTGCGCGAAAAATCTGCTGGAAGCGCTCGAGCTGAAGCAGGAGATCGAGAAACAGCTAGGCTCCCTGATGAGCGAAATCGCCCCCAACACCTCCGCGATCCTCGGGGGGGTTCTGGCGGCTAAGATGCTCTCAAAAGTGGGAGGACTGGAGGAGCTGGGGAGGATGACGGCCAGCCACCTCCAAGTGCTCGGGGCTGAAAAGGCCCTCTTCAGGGCGCTGAAAACCAAGGGAAAGAGGCCGAAACATGGCCTGATATTTCTCCATCCCCTGGTGAGAGGTGCACCAAAAAAGGTTAGGGGAAAAATCGCTCGAGCGCTTGCCAACAAACTCGCCATCGCGGCACGTGTGGATGCGACCACCAAGAGATTCATCGGAGATGAGCTGTCTGCAGACCTCCAGCGCAAGGTTGAGGAGATCCTACATGGAGAGGCTTAAGTGGGTGGAGATGGGCGGGAAGGCACGGCCTGCCACCCTGAACCTGACCCCTGGGACGAAGGTATACGGAGAGGAGCTCGTCCAGATCGGGGGGAAGGAGTACAGAGTATGGAATCCCTTCAGGAGCAAGCTTTCCGCTGCCCTCATAAAAGGGTTGAGGGATCTGCCCCTCACTCATGGGAGCAAAGTGCTGTACTTGGGGGCGGGCTCCGGCACAACAGCGAGTCACATCTCCGACTTGGTTGGACCCGAGGGGGTTGTCTACTGTGTTGAATTTTCCCACAGGCCAATGATGGAACTCATCCTGTCATGCAAAAATAGAGAGAACATGCTACCGATTCTGGCGGATGCCCGCCACCCTGAAGCCTACCGCTTTTTCGTCGGTGAGGTGGATGTGATCTACGAGGATGTCGCCCAACCAGATCAGACAGACATTCTGCTACGGAATGCGGAGGTTTTCCTGAAAGAACGCGGTTTCGCCTTCTTGGCACTCAAAGCCAGAGCTATCGACGTCACAGCCGATCCCAGAACCATCTACAAGCGCGAGGCGGAAAAGCTCGGGTCCAAGTTCAAAGTGCTCGACATCCTGCACCTAGATCCCTTCGAGAAAGACCATGCGATGTTTCTTCTCCAATATGAACGACCTATCATGGAGCTAACTAGAATCTCTAGAAGTAGTTAGGCTTGGCTTGATCTAGTCCCTCCCCAACTTGTCTGTGAAACCTGCAAGTGTCCGAGACCATGTGTTTATAATAGATAAACACTTCTGCAAGGTGTTTGTAACAGATAAACAGTTTAGTTGTAGCAATGGAGATCCGTTCCTTTCCTTCACTAAAATCCAAACGTCCGCAGAAGTTTAAGTTTGCCTGAAATTTTTAAAATGGGGCTGACAAGGCTTTTTAACCCCAAGAGTGTTGCCGTCATAGGTGCCTCAAGAGAACCTCACAAAGTTGGGCACGCTACCCTCCAAAACATTATCCGAAGCGGTTTCAGGGGGGAAGTTTTCCCGGTAAATCCCAGGGCCGATGAAATCCTCGGGTTGAAGGCCTATCCCTCCGTCCTAGACATACCAACTGATGTGGATCTTGCCGTGATCGCTGTCCCGGCTTCCGTGGTTCCGTCCGTTGTTGAGGAATGTGGGAAAAAAAGAATCCCCTTCGCCGTGATAATTTCTGCTGGTTTCCGTGAGGTGGGGGAGGAGGGGCAGAAGAGAGAAATTAAGATCACTGGAATCGCAAAGAAGTACAATCTCAGAATAGTAGGGCCCAACTGCCTAGGGATCTTGGATCTCCACACCCCTATCAATGCCAGTTTCTCGGGCAAGATGCCAAAGAGAGGAAACATTGCATTTATCTCCCAAAGTGGTGCCCTCATCTCGGCCATTCTGGATTGGTCCCTGCGGAGGGGGATAGGTTTTTCCAAAATCGTGAGTCTCGGAAACAAGGCAGACCTCAACGAGACGGATTTCATCGAGGCTCTAGGTGATGACCCCTATACCCGAGTCATACTGCTTTATCTGGAATCCATCGAGCAGGGGAAGAGGTTCGTTGAAGTCTCCGCTAGGGTCAGCAGGAGGAAGCCCATCGTTCTCCTGAAAGGAGGAGTAACTGACGCAGGAGCTCGAGCCGCCAAGAGCCATACGGGAGCTATGATTGGCAGCTCTGCGGCTCTCAGGGCCGCCACAAAAAAGGCGGGTATTTTTCTCACCTCAGACCTAACCGAATTCTTTGACATCGCCATGGCTTTCTCCTTTCAGGAGCCTCCCCAAGGCAACAAGGTTTGTATTATAACCAATGCTGGTGGAGTGGGCGTGGTCACGGCTGACCAGATTCTGGCCCACGGACTGAAACTTGCAGAATTAGGCGAATCCACCAAAGACTTCCTCCGCTCAAACCTGCCACCTATGGCATCGATCGCAAATCCCATAGATGTGATAGGAGATGCCAGAGCTAGCAGGTACCGAATCGCCATCGACGCTGTACTGAGCGACCGCAATGTTGACGGGGCGATAATTGCACTGACTCCTCAGGCCATGACGGAACCTATGGAAACCGCCAAGGCCATCGTTGAGCTGAACAAGAAGCATCCGGATAAGCCCATTTTGGCGATCTTCCTCGGAGGGGAGCAGGTAGAAAGGGCTGTCAACTTCCTGATTGAGAGAGGCATACCCACCTTTGACATGCCCGAGCGGGCGGTCAAGGCCATGGCTAGTCTGTGTGAGTACCGGAGAGTGAGGGAGTTGCTGGAAGGGATGTCCACCCCCATTCCAAAGGGTATATCGACCGCCAAGTCTCTGATACAGAAAGCACGGGCCGAGAAGAGGAAGACGCTCCTAGAACCCGAAGCCATCGAGCTCATCAGGAGGTATGGCATCCCAGCTGTCCCCACCAAGCTTGCGACCTCCCTCGAGCAGGCCATCGAGCTTGCGAACGAGATGGGATATCCCGTTGCGCTGAAGATAGCCTCCCCCGACATCCTGCACAAGGCTGATGTGGAGGGGATCGCCCTGAACATACGGGACGAAAGCGAACTCAAGGAGGCTTACGAGCGCATCTCAAGGAGCGTTTCATCCAACCTCCCTACTGCCCAGATTTACGGGGTCACGATCCAAAAGATGGCACCGAAAGGGAAGGAGGTGATAATTGGAGTTAACAGAGACCCCGTCTTCGGGCACGTCATAATGTTTGGTTTGGGGGGTGCGTTAACGGAGCTCTTTAAAGACATCTCGTATCGACTCACTCCTCTTTCCCCCAAGGAGGCCGAGGACATGATAACAGAAACCAAGGCATACTACCTGCTGAAAGGCTTCCGTGGGGCGAGGCCAAGTGATATAGACTCAGTTATCCAAGTCCTGCTGAGGACGAGTTCGCTGGTCACGGACATCCCTGAGATATCGGAAATGGACATCAACCCCCTCTTTGTCTATGATGAGGGAGAGGGCTGCCAAGCTGTGGACGTGAAAGTCGTCCTCTCGTAAACTTTATAAACGAACTGGCGTTCTCCACTCAAGCCGCGGCTTCCGCGCGCTCGGCTTCTCTAAACAACTTTGCGATGGCTCGCTCCAGCCGCAGAGCAGAAGCTCGGGACTTCAAGTATGAGAGGTCGAGCTTTCCCTTCTGCCTTACTAGTATGCCCAAGGCGTCCTCGAAGTCTTTGCCTCTGCCCGAGTCCAACTTGCGGAGGATCACGTCCTCTGGCGCAAGCAAACGTGTTCGCATGCCGAATATCCTCACTGTTCTCGCCCGCCTCAGCTCCGCCATCTCCCGAGGTGTTTTTGCCAGCCAAAGATCGACCCTGCACGGACCCAAGTAGCAGACAAAGCGGTTTCCCTTCTCCATCATGAGTTTTGCTTCGTCGGGGTTGAGCTCAAAACCAACTTTTCTGAGCATGCGGACAAGCTTGGAGGGATCTCTGGCTTCTATCACCACGTCAACGTCGTATGTAGCTCGCGGGAAACCGTAGAAACCGACTACAATTCCGCCGGTAAAGGCGTAGGGTACCCTCAGCTGCCTGAGAACCCTCACTACCCGTTTTATGGCTTCCTCGATGGGCGTTTCTTCTCACCCCTTATCAAACAATAAACGCCAGTATCGGGCTTGTCCTTCCCAAGCGAGTTTGCGAATATGGTGGCGTACTCCTCGCTCAGAGCGAGAGTCAGCTTCAGGCTCTCCGAGCCGCTCATGCGGCGGAAACGCTCAACCGTCTTTTTGTCTTCCCACAGCCTCATCGGGGACTCCGCTTGGCACTAAATATGGTCAGCATGCGCGAGCTTTTCGGGCCCGCTGAAAGGTGGTTTACAGTGTGGTGACCTCACAGCCTGTGTCGGTAACCACTACGGTGTGCTCGGCCTGGGCTACTTTTCCCTTCGCTCTCTCAACGAGGACTGGGTAAGGGCGAAGGATGCCAGCCATTCGTAACTCTCTCAGCGTGAGCTCCAGCCTTAGCCTCGAGACGTTAGGCGACAGCCATCTTATGGAGAAGGGAAAAGTCGAGAAGTTTCTTTTGATGCGTTGGAGCATCTCCCTAGCCATCCGGGATCTAACGGGACCCTCCCGTAAGTAAGAGTATATGTACACTCTGCGCTCGTCATCCTCAACAAATCCCGCACCCTCCGTAATGAATGGTTCGATGGCTATGGCATGTCCTTTCTTTAACCTCTGACCTGTCTGCCCTCCCACGTTCGGGATCGAAATGCCGGAATGCAACTCCCCCCTCGACAACGAATGTCCGGTCAAGTTCTGTACAGGTTTCAAACCCGAGGATTTTACTACCTCCTCAATTGCTGCCCCTATCTCGCCCACATCCACGCCAGGTTTCACACGGGAGATCGCTTCCTCGAGAGCTTTTTCAGCTGTTCTAACAAGCTTCTCCCCTTCAGGGTCGAAACTAACCGAGAACGCCGTATCCCCGATGTACCCATCTACTTGGGCGCCAATGTCTATCTTCACCAAGTCGTCCTCGCCTATCACCGTTTGATCCCAGGGGGGAGGACTATAGTGGGCAGCTATTTCGTTTATGGATACGTTACAGGGAAAGGCTGGAGCTGCTCCCAGCTCCCTGATCAGGTTCTCTGCCTGTTCAGCTATATCCAGTACCTTCACACCAGGCCTTACTTTCTTCCTAATTTCTTCCCTGACCTGGGCAGCGATCTTCCCCGCTCTTCTGTAGGCCTCCAATTCCTCAGCCTGCATCTACTGAAAGAACTTGCTTAAACTTACCTGTTTTTCCCCGCCCTTGAGATCCTCTTCCCTGAATCCCAGAACCTCCATTATCCTCATAACAGCCGGAAGGACTTGGTGATCGATATAGTATTCTGGATCGTATTTCATCCTCTGCTTTTTGAACTCATCCGCCGGAAAGGCCCTGTCGCTTATGCTACCCGGACCTTTCGCTACCACATACGCTATCATCATCCCCGGCTCCACAGGTCTCCCCCTTTGCTTGAGCTTCATGGCAACCGAAACGTGCGGCCCGATGGCTTTGTACTCCTCCAGTGACATTTTGAGCTGAGTGTAAATGATCAGATCCTCTAGGGGGACCTTGTACTCTCTGAGATCTTGGATCGTCCTTCTAACGGCTTCCAAAGCTTGCTTGGGGGAACCCTCCACTAGGATTGCCTTTAGAACTTTCTCCTGTGTCTTCTTGGCAATGGCTGCCCAGTCCCTCCTAACGAATTCCAATCCTTTAACCGTCATCCGGTTCTTCTCGTCGATCAAAGCGTACCTCTTCTTGGTTATGTAAATGCCCCTAGGATAGAAATCCTCCAGCTCCAGCTCAATACAGCCCGGCAAAATCCGATTAACCTTCTCTATCAATCTAAGCGCATCCTCCTTGGACTTCGCGCCTAGCTTGCAGTGAAGTGAATCCGTATCGCTATAGATCACCTTGAAGCCGTCCTCTTCCGCAAGTTTAATCGTCCTCTGAATATAGTGCCGGCCGAATGCAGTTATGCTCTCTGCACACTCCTTGGAGTACCACCTAGCCTTGGAGAAGCCCAGCATACCGTAGAAGCTGTTCGAGATTATCTTGAGTGCATTCTGCCTGACGTAAAGCTTCTTGTATTCCTCCGAGCTTTTCTCCAGTTTTTTCAGTTCCCTTTTCAGCTTGATCCGCTCCTCGACAAGTCTCTTGAGGACTGGTGCTATGAATCCTTCTCTTTTGGTGCAGAAATGGTAGCCTAGCTCCGGGACAACGGTGGCACCGTCCCTGCAGCACTCACAGTTGAGGTTGAACGGATCTATCCTGTGCGTGATAATTATGGAAGGATAAAGTGACCGAAAGTCGAAGACCACAAGGTTCTCATGCAATCCTTGCTCTGGCTCCATGACATAGGCACCAGCGTACGTCTCTTCTTCTCTCTCCTCCTGTTCTTCAGCCACAGGTCTGGGAGGAACGAGCTCTTGCCTTGCCTCCGCCTCGCGGATCAGAAGCCACTCAACCATTTGACCTGGAGTCATTCTGCCAACGTCGAAGAGGCTCTGGCCTATTATCCTCGCGAGCTCGATGAAAAGCGGCAACAACTCCTGGGAGAGTTCTAGAGCAGCAGCCGCATCAGACATGCAGTATTCCGCCAACTCCTTCAGGGCCTCCCCCCCTTCGTCCCAGCACCTGACGATCTCCGTGAACTCGATGTCTGGTTTTTCTTTTCCAAGCAGATACTTGTAGACATCCCCGAGGGTGTAGTGTATCAACCGGATACCGCCCGTCAGCGCCAGAAAATTGACCATAGCATACAGATCACAATGTATTCTCCCCTTCACACGAGTGGCCGAAGCAAACCTCCTCCTTCTAGCGGTTGGCTCGGATCCGTCCCTACCCAGCTTCAGTTTAACACCCAAGTGCTCCGCCCTGCTGCGGAGATAGGGAAAATCGAAGAGGTCGGTGTTGTAGCCCACCAAGATGTCCGGATCGCGCTCTTGGACTATTTCCACGAACCTTCTCAGCATCTGTCTCTCCCCACCTACTTCCTCAACGTAATCTAGTCCAGGGACACTCTTCCAGGTGAGCACCTTTCGGAAGCCGCCCGTATCCGCCAAGCTTATCATTATCACAGGATCCTTATCCGGTCGAGGTGTACCGGCTGGATTGTAGACCTCTATATCAAAGGACATCACTGAAAGTTCTGGCATCCTGCTTTCGAAGGGCTCCGGAGGCCTTGTGAGCCTTAACTCATTATCCTTGATCTCCCCCTCTAGGCAAACACCACAGAAAGGTAGCAGTCGATGGGTGAGAAAGTATCTCCTGACTACCGGCAGGTCATACCCAAACGACTGCAGATGAAGAGCATCCCTTATGAAGTGCCTGAGCGGGTCTAT
Organism: Hadarchaeota archaeon (SeqCode); assembly: GCA_964474885.1. Classification (GTDB taxonomy): domain Archaea; phylum Hadarchaeota; class Hadarchaeia; order Hadarchaeales; family JAWBSP01; genus JAWBSP01. Next base: position 42,376 of record CAYYWO010000001.1, on the reverse strand, counting down.
GTCGGAGTGCTTGGCAACCGCAATCCTGATAGCATCAACCTGATTCCCCCTCAAAAACTTCTTTTCGAGAGAAACTGAAACTGGACGGATCTCCCTGTTACCTTCTTTAAGTGCAAGTTTCCTCAAAATCCTGAACTCTCTGTCCACTTCTTTCGGGAGAACATAAAAACATGGAAAAAAGTTCTCGTCAACTGCCTTGACAATACCCTTCTCGGTTTTGACGAAGAGCTCGATATTACGGCCCTCGTCACAAACATCTAAGAGAATCCCACGCATCCCTAAACTTCCCAAGAATAACAAAAATGGCGGGGACTTCGACCCCTCCGCTACTCGGCGAGGGTCCGGGGATCTCGACCACCTCCCCTGCAACCCTCGCTTTTTCACGTCCGGGGTCTTTTTCCCGGGTTTGTGACCTCGCGCCGAACCTCCCGGCGCTTATCCGCCCCAGTCCGGGGTTTTTAGCCCCCGTTTTTGGGCGGCTCCCCCTTGCCCGTAGGCTCGGGTTCGGCCACACCCCCGGGCTTCCGTCCCCGCCGACTATTTTTCTCAGCTTTCCATTTAAGACAAGTTCCTTGGTCAGAGAATATGTGACGATTGTCACATTATTTTAAAATCTCAAAGCCCCCGCCGGACAAACGGAAACACAAAGCCCGCAACCCGTGCACTTGTTGGGCTCGATTCTGGGCATCTTGCCACCCACCCGAATTGCATCATAGAAGCAGAAGCGTGCACACAAGCCACAGTTATTGCACTTGGAAGCCAAAAGCGTGGGTACCTTGGGGGTGGTAAGGGGGGACTTGGGCAAGCGCCTGAGAGTTGCGCCCCTCAGGCTACCGACATCGTCCACGTTTTTCATCTGCATGAACTGCATAAACTCTCTGACGAGCTGCCCGTAGACTTTTGGCCCTCTCAAGATGACAGCCGAATTGACCTGCACAGCCCACGCCCCAGCCATTATGAACTCGGCTACATCCCTCCCCTCTAAGACCCCTCCCGCACCAAAGATGGGGATTTCAACCTGCTCAGCTACTTCCACCAACGCTCTAAGTGCCATAGGTTTGATCGCAGGACCACACAACCAACCAATCCCCCCCTCGCTGCCTAGGAATGGTGTGCCATCGTCCCTCAGGAGCGTACAAGGGCCCACGGCATCTATGACGGTCAGGCCATCCACCCCCTGTTCCGCCGCTGCTTTTGCAAACTCAGCTATGGGGTGCATACTCGTGTTCAACTTTACAAAGAGGGGTTCGGATATCACCTTCCTGGCCTCTTTGACCAGTTCCCTGAACTTGTGGAGAGTTAAATTCCTCCTCAAAGTTATCTCTATTCCATCAGCACCCGCCTCTATCATACGCGGAGCCAAGTTAATGATGTCCTCTAGGTCGAACCCTATGTTAGCTATGAGCGGTAGGCCCGTCCTCTTGGCCCTTGGGATCTCTCTTTCCCAACTTTCCGGGGACAGAGGGGAAGCAAGGTTGGCTGTCAACACACAGTCCCTAACTTTACACAGATATGGGTAGACTGGACTTGGCTTGCTCGTGATGGTGCCCGTCACGAGGCCTCCGATGCCGTTCTCAGCAGCTACCAGCAGGCTTGAAGAATCTCGAATCACAGGCCCAGCACCAGTTAGAATAGGTGTTCTGAATCTCAGTCCAGCTATTTCAACAGAAAGCCTCACCATTCTGGGTTCCTAATGTCCTTTTTGTAGAGATCTTTTAGAACTCGATAAAACTCCATTTTCAATTCTTTTTCCCTGTATCTCAGCTTTTCCTCATCAATCAGCTTTCCCCCAGCAATAACGGCGCTGATGAAGTGAGAAGTGCAAGCAGTCAAAATTGTCTCGTAGATGAGGCCTCCTTTCAACTCAGGGAGATCTAAAACAAGCAGATCTGCCACTCTTCCCTGCTCAACACACCCAGAGTTCAGTCCATACATTTCGGCTGGCATTCGGGTAAACATTGCCAACACATGTTTCGGCTCCAAAGTGATCTTTCTCTGTTGGCAACTAAAAAAGAAGTTGCGCATCAGTTCAAAGACATCCATGAACCTCTCCATTCCTATTCCGCTCGTGATATTCTTGTGCAGGGCCTCCTCAACAGGGGAGAAATCCTCAAGATAACCAGAATCGGGGAGAATGTGGACAAGTTTTGCACCACTTTTTTGCAGTTCCTCTAGTTCAGTGCACTGCACACGGTGAACGTAATGCGTCACTATCGCATTCGGTTCCAGCAAGCCAGCGTTTATTATCCTCCCCATTGGCGAGGTTCCAAACTCCCTGCTGACATAGTAGAAGTGCTCCAGCTCCCTCGAGATAACAATCAATAGCTTCGTGCGGAAAGAGGAAGCGAGTTCACGAGCCTCTTGCAAAATGTCATCAGAGGTGCACGCATGGACACAGACCAAACCTTTGATTCTCTTTGAGGGGTTTCTCTCTAAAAACCTCTCAGTTTCCGAGAGGGCTCTGTATCCGCTCTTCCCATGCTCCGAGAGTTCAAGTGCTAAAAAACCTCTCATTTCTGCTTCCTCCATTTCTTGAGCTGTTTGGAACAAATTGCCATTTTTCACTGTATGTATGACGTTGGACACGAAAACCACACCCGAGCGCAGAAGCCTGAGACAGGCCCATCTCACCGCAGTCTGCAACTGGTTCTGGTTCACCCTCTTCCAGAAGGATGGTGACCTCCTACCGACGAGCAAGCAATTTTGCAATGAGCAATAAGGGAGGATCATCGCGGGCATAACCACTTTTCCTCGGGCGTTAATCACTTCATCAGCATCCCCTTTCCTCATATTCTTTGAGATTTTTTTGATTTTCCCTCCCTCAATGGCAATTGATCCCTTCCTGATGCTAAAGCTGTGGTCGAAAGTTAATATCAGCGCGTCCTTGATTAACAGGTCCACCACAATTTTTCGAACACCAATTAAATTTTTTGCCGAACAGTTAGGGGTTAAAAAGAAAAACAAGGCTGTGTTGATGTGGCCCTTCTTAGTGGTAGCGGATCTGCATGGACATCCCGCTGCTCAGAAAAATCTCGAGAGTCTGCTGGAGAGGAGAAAATATGAAGGTCTAATTCTGATAGGGGATATCACGCAACTGGGGCCGTTAGACGCGATAAGAGAACTCTTCGAACACGTTAGCAAGTTTGGGATACCAATCCTGTCTGTTCCAGGAAATTGCGACCCGAAAGAAACTCCTGAGATTCTGGAAGAACTAGGAATAAACTTGCACAAGAAATGTGTAAAAATAGGCAAACTCCCCTTTGTCGGGCTGGGTGGATCGAATGTCACCCCCTTCAACACGCCACTGGAGTACACTGAGGCGGAAATCCTAGAAGAACTCGACTCCTTGGTCAAACTAACAGAAGACAACAATTTTATTCTCGTTACGCACGTCCCTCCCTTTGGAACTCAAGCAGATCTGCTACCAAATGGTACTCACGTCGGAAGCAAGAGTGTGAGGAAGTTCATCGAAAAACACCAACCGCTCTTAAACCTCTGCGGACACGTGCACGAAGCTAGGAGCGTTTCTCAGCTGGGCAGAACAATAGTCGTTAATCCAGGCCCACTCTCCCAGGGGTACGCCGCAGAATTCTCTGTGGAGGGAGAAGAGGTCAACACTGAACTGATAAGAGCATAGCTACTTCAGTATACTCCGGTAAGCGGACAACATCCTGTCTGCTATAATTTCCCAAGCGAAGTTTTTCACCTTCTTCCTACCGTTCTCACCGAGGTACCGGACACCGAAAGCATCGTTTATTATGTAATTTATTCCCCACGCTATCGATTCAGGATAGGTAAAGACCTTAATCCCGTCTACAAAGTTCTCGATATTTTCAGAAAGCCCGCCAACATCTGTGGCAACTACTGCCTTACCAGCAGACCAAGCTTCCAGCAAAACGAGACCGAAGGGCTCATTCCTGCTCGGAATGCACACGATGTCACATGCGTTCAACAACTTCGTGTATTCTTCATCCGAGACCCATCCTAAAAACTTCGTTCGCTCTCCGACCCCCAACTCCCTGACTCTGGACTCACAGTAGGCCCTCGAATCACCCTCCCCCACGAAAACAAACACGGCATCCCATCTATAGCTGAGCACGTGAGGGATCGCCTCTACCAATAGATCAGGCCCTTTCTGATAGGATATTCTCCCCACGAACAGGATTACCGGTGCAAGAGGGTGTATCCCGTAGGCTTTCTTAATCTGCCCGGCATCCACATCCATCGCGTACTTTTCGGGTCGAATACCGTTTGGAATCACCTGTATCTTCCAATCGGGTACTTGATAGAGCCACTGAATTTCCCCCTTCATGGCTTTTGAAACTGTTGTGACAAGGTCTGCCAAGTAAATGCCATACCATTCTTTGTGGGATATCGCACGTGACTCCCACCCATCGCCAAAAGCATTTCCGCACCTCCCCCACTCCGTCGAGTGGCAGGTGAAGACTGTTCGATAACCTGCCCTTTTCAGGGCCTCAAGCGCATCTACTACATGCCAGTCGTGACAATGGACAATGTCAAAGTCTCCTACCTGCCTCTTGATATATTGAAAATCCGAGACCATAGCTTGGCTCATCTTCCAAGCAAATTCGAGCATGTTTCCCTTGGGATCAAACACACACCTGTGGATGTGTACGCCGTTTATGCATTCGTGCCTTTCAAAGCCCTCCTTCCACCTCGTGAAGAGATGGACCTCGTGTCCTTTCTCCGCTAAAGCTTCCGTCAAACCCGTGATAGCACTTGCTAAGCCACCACAGCGGATCCCGTACAAGCTCTCCCAGCAAAAGTGAGCTATTCTCATAAGCCCCTCAGCTTTATGGCCCTCAGTTTTTCTTCGAGCACCGCCTTTACCTTCTTCCTCAATTGTTCCCCAGAAAGGTCTAACTCATGCAGCTCCTTGATCCTGTCAGCTATCTCTCCGTCTCCGACCGTCCACCTGATCCATTGCTCGATGTCGCGCATGTTGGCCCTAAGGCATGAAGAGGGGATAGCATCAACCTTTTCGTACAATTCCACGAGGCTAAAGACAGACGTGACATATCTGTTGTTCTCAAAGAAGTGAAATGCCTTTTCCGGTGGGAAAATCCTGAGTAACTTTATCTTCTCATCGTTCAGTTTTTCCATTACTAGGGCCTGGAAATCTGAAAAACTGCGGGTGAAAGCAGCAAAGGCATCTGTGGGGTACATCTGGCTGAAATAACCGTGCACTACGCCTGACGGCCCCCACTCAGTGTACATGTAGTAGATGTTGTCACTTATGCCAAACATCCTCCAAATTCGCAGGAGTTCTGGATCACAAAGGCTCTTGACATAAGGCTCCATTTCCTTCAAGGCACGGTAGCTTATCCTCTGCATTTCGTTCCCCAGCCATGCCTTAATTCCCTTGTCCGTATCAGCCCACGAAACCGTAGCGTATTCAAAGACATCTATCTCTCCCACCGGTGTCCGGTTTAACAACTCAGAAGGGGTGACAAACCTAAGGTTTTCCCGTTTTAAAACCTCCTCTGGAAGCCACCTAAGAAATTCTAGAATCCCTGTCTCAGGCCAGTGATGTTCTCCGAATGTTTCGAAATCTATGAAGATGTTTATGCACTCTCCCGGCGTGGCCGCCAACCAAGCAGCATACTTATCGGCTGTAAGAGGATACTCCGACCAATTAGCGATGGTAAACCTGAAGGCTATATCGTCCGATAGCTGATAGTTCCTCAGAAGTACTTTCAAATCGGTGTCCCTTGCCTTGTAAACATAATTGGGCGAGCGCCAGCCTAAGATCCGCTCAGCCCCCTCCGTCAGCATACCCTCGAATCCTAAGCGTCGGACGGTTTTAGCAATAGAATTATTATAGATGAACTCGGTATTCTCAAAAACTCGAGGTCTCCTGCCAAAGAGATCCTTGATCACAGTCCTGTGCATGGTCACCTGCTCCACGAACTCTTCCCTCTCCGATGAGAATAAGCTCGTTAGGGAGTGATAATAGGTCTGATTCAAAAACTCGACAAATTTACTGGTTGCTAACTGTTGGAATGCCTCAAGTACATCTCTTCTCCATCTTTCTAGTTGCTCTAGCAGGACTCCAGAAATGCTGAAGCAAACTTTGAAGGGTTTGTCTTCGCTCTCAAACTTCTCCACGTTCTCTCTGATTATCTGGGTAGCCGGCAAGTAGCACTTTCTGCATACCCTATCGAGGATGGTTCTGTTCTTCTCGTTGTCGAAGTATCGCTCCTCGAGGGGAAGTTTTTCGTCTAGCTTAGCTCGAATCCTGTAGGGCTGGTGAACCTCAAATCCCAAACATATGTCTTTCATACACCTGCAGAGTATTCTGTCTCGTAAGGCGGCCTAATCCCTAGTACATCCTCCATGTACGAACGGAGGATTTCAGCAACGCCCCAAGCTTGAGATATACATCCGCCGGGAGTATGGGGCGGATCCCCATCGAAGAGTTCCGAGATAGTTCCCAGGCCAGCCTGATTGAGGTGCTTTGACATGAAAGGTTTGAGAAGGGCTACCATGTCCGACGGGCTTTTCCCAAACCTGATAGACGCTGTTATAAAATGCCCCAGCAACCATGGCCAAGCAGTTCCTTGATGGTACGCCATGTCTCTCTCATAAACGTCACCTCTATACACACCCCTGTAGCCTGGCTCACGAGGGCTTAGGGTGCGCAAACCGAAGGGGGTCAGTAGCTCATTTCTCACCCTCTCTAGGATGCGTTCCGCGATTTCCCTCCTCCTAATCACAGGAAAGGGCAAGCTGAGAGCGAAAAGCTGGTTAGGTCTCAGGCTCCAGTCTTTAGTCCCACTCCCCGCAACATCGCAGAGATAACCTCTCTCCCCATCCCAGAACTCCGCCAAGAATCTCCGCTCCAGTTCGGAGGAAGAAATCGGAACCCTTTCGCCTATCTTCTCCAAGAAACTGATTGCATTGTACCACAAGGCGTTCAACTCAACCGGTTTTCCACCTCGGGGGGTGACGGCTTTGCCTTCCACCCTCGCGTCCATCCATGTGCTCCCAGGAAGAGAGGTGAGCAAGCCGTCTTCATCCATTTTCGCAGGTCCCTTCCCCAAAACATATGCTGTCACTATCTCCCTCAGATGTGGTCTGACCAAATGCAGTAGCTCTCCATCATTAGTATAGGACATATATTTGCAAAGTGCGTAGATAAACCACAGGCCGACGTCACCGGCGGAAAACTCTGGTCGCCCTTCCTCAATGAAGTTCGGAAAAACCCCATTCCGGAGATGTGACAGGGAGGTCAGAAGCACATCCTTAGCGTCTTCGAATCTACCCAGCACCAGCGTTAATCCAGGCAAACTAATGAAAGTATCCCTCATCCACACCGAGAACCAGTGGTAACCTGCCACGACGTAAGTCCCAGTGCTCCCTCTAACGATGAAACTATCCGCTATAGCCGTAAGGGGGTACAACTCAGCACGAACGGAAACTAGTGCTCTCCATCTCCGTCTTTCTTTGGAGAGAGCTGTAGCCGGATTCTGCAGGAGTTCGAAGTATGCCTCCCTCCCCTGCCATCCTCCAGATCCAATCAAGTATAAATTTGCCAGCTTCGTCTCTACCTCGAAAAATCCTGGACAGTAGTGATCTTCTCGGTATCCGTATCCCCTGTGCCTCTCTTCGGGATACTCCATGTTGAGATACCAGCGCTCTCGCTCTTCCAAAGTAGAGGGAACATAGACCGCCTGATCCGAACCCAAATAGATGCTGATGTTTTCTGGCTTTGCCTTCAGATGGACACCGCCCTCGATCCTTTCCTGTTCGAATGTCAGATCACCCATCTTGGTTAGACTATGAATGCTCCTGCAGTTGACCAGTGGGTAGACTCTGAGTTTTGCTCCAGTTCGGGAAAGCACCCTCAAACCAACCACAATCGCGTTCATGCCGTGGGGCATACAGATTACCTGTTCTAGCTGGATGCCGGGTGCCTCATAGACAAAAGTGGGAAAGGGATCGAGCCTGAACTCCTTCAGGTACTCGTAACCTTGGGGGTGAATGCAACCTGGAAAGAAGTTCGAGTCCAGATGGAAGCTACCCAGACTCGTATCAGCCTCGATCCAGAGTTTGGACAGAAGGAGTCTTCTGGACCACGGTGAACCCAAGGTCGCGACCAAAAGACCATGGTATTTCCTGGTGTGCAGGTTCAGGATCGTCGAGGAGGCGTATCCACCCAGACCATTTGTCAGCAGCCACTCCTTTTGCAGGTTTTCTGGCGAGGGTTCGATCATCCTCTGAGCATGCGTAACTTGGTCAGAGCTCTGTCCAAACGCCCCACGATCTGCAGCTTCCTAGGTTTAATCCTGAACCTAGCTACGCTTTTAGCAAGCTGTTCCAGCTCCTTGGAGGCCCTGCAATTAGGATATCTTACTTGGACGGGCAAATTCTCGCTGAATGCCCTAGTTACTAATTCATCCATGTGTACTATACCAAGGACTGGGGCAATTTCTTTTTCGGCCCTGTGCAACCAGTAATCCTCATCGAAATCCAAGGGCACCCTGTTCAGCACGCAACCGGGGATCTGGAACTCCCCTAGGAAATCCTGCAACTCATGCAGCTTCTTTTTCGTGGAGAGGAAAGTATCGTCATCTGGATTCAAAACGGGAAGGATTGCATCGGAGGCGGAAAGAAGAACGAGATGCTCCCTACTGAAGTTTGCGGGTGTGTCGATTATTATCAGATCAACATGCCTCTCAAGCTCCTTCATGATACCATCAAACTTCTGAACACGCTGCCAGAAGACCTCGACGGGGAATCCTAGTTCGAGATCGGGAAGGAAAGCAGAGCCGGCTGGCAGAACGTACAGGTTGGGCAGGAGGTATTCATCTCCCCTCTGCAAGCAACAAGCATAAATCGCCTCCCTCCAATCTGCCTTGCCTTCCAGAACTTCCCTCAATCTGGGCTCTCCACGCCTAACCTCTATAAGCTTCAGCTCACTGGTCCTGACGTGCTGATCCCCATCCAAGATCAGAACGGACTTGTACTTCTTACAGAACTCCACCGCCAAACCGAGCGCTATTGTACTCTTGCCCGTTCCCCCCTTTATGGCCGCCACCGCTAGGCTAGTCATTTTCCTCCTCGAGCAATGAAACTAAGGCCCTGACCACCTCGGGGACTTCCTTCTGCACTGGTTCGGTCTCCGTGACCCTCTGCCTCGGTCTTTTTCGCCTCCGAAGGACAACCGCGAGAGGTAGGGCGGCCGCTGGTACAACAAGGAGCAGCAGTAACAGATCGGTGGATTCTGGCCTCTCCTCACCTATCTCCCCGGGTCGAGAGCCCGCCAGCTGCAAGCTGGTCGAAACCAGCGTCCTGCCAGTATTGTCGAGGACGCGGAGGGGCAGTTCACCCTCTTTCGAGCCCAAAAACGTGTTGATCGATACCAAGCGGTTCTCAAACGGAGAGAGGATGAGACCCAGGCTCCGTATTCTCCCACCTATCGAGATCATCAGGCTTACCTCCTTCTCCTCGGGATTTGGATTCTGCACGAGAAGCACGAGCTGAGCGTACCCGTTTTCGGGCACGAGCCTGCTTGGGGAGAGCAAATCGACTTTTATCGGCAAAGGCTTCGGGGAGACCCTCACCGTCCTGGACAGAAATGAAACATTTCCCAAGGCATCCAAAGCCAGCACCAGCAGGGTATGCCTCCCAGTCTTCAGGCCTCTGATTTCGACTGAGAGTATGTTTTCGTTGAAATCGCAGGGTACCAGCTCATTATCCCAGTAAACCTCGATGCCTGAGATGCCTGACTCATCGGCGATTAGAAATCTGACGTGGAGATCGTCTCCCTCGTGAAGGTTTTCCTCAAACTGTACGACCTGAATAAGAGGGGGATTATTGTCATGCGGTTCATTCTCAACCACAACTTGGGCTGGCTCCTCGACCTGAGCAGGTAACACTGTGAAGCTTGTCCATCTCCACTCCGACCATTCCAACCCGTCAAAGCCCCTCACTCCAACGTAATATGTGCCTGCAGACAGGGGTGACCCTTTGTACAGGGTTTTGTTGATGTTCCCCGGAACCTCCACCCTCCATACGTCCCCCTGCGACGGTCGGGTTCCCACTGCTATCTCAAAGGTCACAGGCGCGTCACCATCCGGATCTAAGAAGCTCCACTCAAACTCCAGGGTCTCATCAGACACCTCGGGGGACGTCTCCCCGTTCACCAGCAACTGCTTGATCTCGCCCAGCCTGTTCACCCTAAACCGAGCCTCGGTCCAGAATTCCTCATTGTCGGCGTTCTGCCACTCCATCAGGTTGGAGTCCCTGACGATTATCCTTATATAGTATGTCTGCCCTCTCTGCAGGGCAAGGCCCTCGTAGGCCTTCTCCTGCAGGGTGAAGCCGGGGTCTATCCAGTCCCAGAGGTCGTTCTCGCCGGGGGCGCTGCCGACCTGGATATGCACACCGTACTGCACGTCGTTAGGATTGTTGTCGCGGAATGTCCAGCTGAACACGGGGCAGGCCGTCACCCTAGCCGGTAGCGGGCGGTTGTCTGCCTTCAAATCGGTCGCAACGGGAAGAACGTTGAAGGAGAAGCTCTGGCTGAGGATCTGCCATATCGGCCTGTCCGCGTCATCCAGGCATGTCAGAGTCCTGCTCCCGGAGTCCACCCTGACCGAGTGCGGGAAGACCAAGGTCCCAGATCCGTTCAAAATCTGGCAGGAGACCTCCGAGTTCTCGGGGAGGCAAACTGTCCCGTAGCCCACATTTGAATCGTCAGAGGCCCATCTGGCTTCAAAGACCAGCTCCGTCCTGTCCGGGTACCTAGTGCAGATAATGTCCAGGATTTTCAAGTTGTCTCCCTCAACCTGGTAGGTTAGGATTTGGCTCACCCCGTCTAGTGCGTTATCTCTAGCAACAATGTAAATCTGACCACAATCGCCGTGGTGCAGGCGTACAGGCGAAACGAGGCCGTAGGCCCCAGAGAACGAGTTGTCAGCGAAGGTGGCCTGGATCTTCCCCTCGTTGTTGTCCACGATCACCACGTTGTCGAGACTCGTGAACTGGTTTTCGTAAACTCTGAGCGCGCTCCCCTTTACTTCCAGTTGCCAAATTGGAGTATTGTCCGTAATCAACAGACTGACCTCTAGATCGTTCACGACGAACAAATCTTTTCCCATCCCGTCGAAGTCCTCGTTGTCAGTCATCCCGTAAATGTCAGAGACAAACACTTGGACATCAAACGGACCAAGGGCCGAGTCAGGGAGAGAATCCGCCGGATCGTAGAGATAGTAGAATACCCGGGTGTTTTCGTCCACATCCGCATAACTGCACGGGGGCACATTTTCTACAACCAAGCTACCGTCCGCGCCCCGAATCCGTATTCGGACATCTTCTGGAGATAAGGCGGTGTTACCGTCGTCGTCCCTCACGGTAATAGAAATCCGCGTTCCGCCCACCGCCCACCAAGACTCGACTTTTCTGTCTACTACTGTATTGTCGCATGTGATGGAAAGGATTTCAGGTGGGAGGTAGTGCCTCAGATGGTAAACTTCTGATGAGTTCTCACCAATAGATCTGATTGCAACGACCCTCCAGTAAAGGTCGCCTCCAGGAAGCGCAACGGTATAAGAAGTCGTGCTACCCGAAAGTGTCACATTTTCCACAATGTTTGAGAACGAAGCATCGCGTGCGATAAGAATCCGGTAGTTGTCGGCGTAGGCATCGGACCACATGAACTGTACACTTTTAGAGGAGACGAGGGCATTGTTGTCTGGGCTGGTCAAGAAGGGGCCACCTTCAGTGTAAAAGGTCCCGGGTTGTCCGGGTTGGCCTGGGTAGTGCGCTCCTCCGCCTCCATCCCCACCGCTCACATCTATCGTGCCCGAAATATCAAGACGGGACGCGAAAATTTTGATTCGCCCGCCCGCACCCCCTCCCCCATGCCCGGCTTCTCCACTAGCATAACCACCGTCGCCCCCACGAACGCTGACCGTTCCCGAAATCCGCACGTTGTCTGCTGAGATCAAGATCCCCCCACCGCTTCCGCCACCTCCCGCGCCAAAACCGCTGACGTCCTGACCCTTGCCGCCTTTAGCCGTCAATGAACCCGATATCAAAACCGTGTTCGAAAAGAGGAGGATTTTCCCCCCGCCACATCCGCCATATATTATATTGTAATCATCCTCGAAGCTTGTACTCTCACTCGCCCTCCCTCCTCTCCCTCCGTAACCTGCACCTCCGCCTCCATAACGCTCAATGTTACTACTGGTGACCTTGATGGAGATGGCATTTCCGCCGCCCGAACCCATTTCAACAGAAAAGCCTGCCAAGCTCCCGTAGCTAGGGCCGCCCGCAGCAGATAAGTGGGTACCGTTTTCTCCAGCTCCAGGTCCTTCTGCTGGGCGATACCCGGCTTCGTCGGCGCTCAGTATCCCTTGGATGACTATATTCTCTGCGTGGATCTCCAACCAGCCATAGTTAGAACCGTCGTAGGGTTTCACCGTCACCTTGACGCCGGGCAAGATCCGGAAAAGGCGTATGTTGTAGTGGTTGCCCGCTATTTCCGTGTCTGAAGAGATCACCCAGTTGGATCCCTGGTGATCACCTCCCGAGAGATTATCCCAGCCCCTGGCAGCTGGGACTAGAGCTAGGAAGAGAGCCAGAAACACTAAGGTGTATCCCGTGCACCTCAAAACTCCCCTCCCCCGTCGATCTAATTTTGAGTGAAGCACCGATAAAAACTGAGACCGTTCGTAGCCCCAGAATAAACACGTTTTTGTCTCCTCCCCGCGTCGCTAAATCAAGGCTGAAACAGTGCCTAAGATGGTTGAAAAATCCTTCTGAGGGTCGCTCTCCGAGCTTATCACATGCGCTGATTAAAAGAAAAACGCCGAGGTTGCGATCGAGCGGGATAGTGAAATCCAACCTTAGTCATCTTTGACATCTCAGATTCCAGAAGGTTAGTGGGGCCGCCAGGATTTGAACCCGGGTTTGCGGGTTTCTTCGGCTCCAACGGCTCATCATCGCCTCAGCTAACCCCTTCCGCTGGAGCCCGCCGTGCTAGACCAAGCTACACCACGGCCCCTCTAAATTTTACTTCGTGGTTCTATTTAGTCTTGAAAAGCCAGAAAAGAATGCAGATAACCGTTCAGATTTACTACCTTTCCGCGGAGAAGCTCTGGGAGTTCTCCAAGCCCCTACCATCTAATGTGCACATCTCGGCCAACGTGAGCGTAACCGGTCTGGAGAAGAGCGAGAGAGGCCTCGTGTTACCGTTTGTGGTCTCGATCTCGTACAATCCCTCGGTAGCACAAATAAGCCTGAAGGGGAGGGCTATCGTGACAGGAAAAGAGGAGGAGCTTAAGAAGATCGAAGAGGGATACAACAAGCGCCTCCCACCACCTCCCTCAGTTCTGCAAAGCATAACGACGGCATCCTTAGCGGAGGCTGTCATCCTCTCGAAGAGCATAGGTGTGCCGCCACCTCTCCCTGTGCCCGGTCCACCTCCGGCCCAGAAGCAAGAGAAAGGAGGGCTGTACTACATCAGCTAGGTCTCCCGAACCTCGAAAGGCAGCTGTTTACGTAGGATCTCCCACAGACTCATCAGCTCCTTCCTGAGCCTCTCAAATGCGGCGTGAACCTCCCTTGCCGAAATCCTCTCCTTCTCATCGGCGGATTTCGCTTCCTCAAGAGCCTCCCTGAAGGTCAGCAGCTTACTAAAACTCCTCGCCTGCTGAGCGTTCAGGATCTTCTTCTTTCTGAGAGCTTCGATGACCTGCTTTTCCTCTGTGATTTCCGACCTAAGGATTTGCTTCCCCATCCTGACGAGGGAGCGGATGGCATCATCCACGGCCATTTCGCCCAAGTCAACCAAGAACTTGTACTTGACGAGCTGCTTGGGGCCCAATGAGTGTATCAAATCCAACCTTCGCATGGCCTCACGGAAATCGTGGTACTCCCTCACCTTCTTTTGAGAAGCCAGCGGATGATCGTCTGCCTTTCGGGTGTGTGCTCTATCTCCCTCTCGAGGATGCCTTCCTGCCTGAGCTTCTGCAACAACCTGATGGTATCCCAGCCTCTTCCGACATCACCAAAATTGTCTGCCCTCATCTCATCGACCGTTGCCGACCCTCCCTTTGATCTCAGGTACTCGATCACCTCTTTCCTCGAGACCCTGGCCATCACCACTCTGCTTCCCCGCTGTTAAAGTCTTAGAACGCTGCCGGAGTTCCTTTCAAACCTAGCTCAGCACCTCCAATTATTTATTCTGCCAAAAGGCCATACTCCAACCAGAACAACATGACACGTTGCAACGACATCCCCCAAGGTTTTTGTTGCAAAATTATTGCAAATACATCTAAATATCATTTGCAATTATGAACAAAATCCTTGGTGGGCCGGTGAGGAGGATTACACTTACGAGCGGTGGAAGCAGTACAGGATAAAGTGGGTTCCAAGCATCATAGATCACATTCCATTGGAGCCCTTTTCACTCAATTTTCTCGTAGGACCACGGCAGGTCGGGAAAACTACCACATTAAAAATACTCATTCAAAATCTGATAAGAGACAGAAACCCGAAATCGGTATTCTACTATTCCTGCGACGAACTCTCCGACTATCGCGAGCTCGGAGAAATCATGGATAACTACCTAGCAGCACGGGAAGAGTGGGGAATAAAGAGTTCCGTTATGTTTCTGGACGAAATAACGTTCGTGGAGGAGTGGTGGCGGGCTATCAAGTCCAGAATAGACCGGGGGATCTTCCGCCGGGATGTGCTGGTCATCACGGGTTCTTCCAGCATCGAACTCTTGGCACAGAAGGAGAGGTTTCCCGGGAGGAGAGGCCATGGGCAGGACCTGTACCTCTTCCCGCTGGACTTTGGAGAGTACGTGCAGAAACTGGGCAGGTTGGATATCAGGCGCGCTCCTGCCGCCGACCTCGATGCAGTGATGAGATGTGTTAGAGCCAATGCGCCCTACGCATCTAAAATCTCTCGGCTCTTTGAACGCTATCTGAAGAGCGGAGGATTCCCGGTCCCCGTAAGGGAACTCCTAACGGATGGAAGGGTTTCCACGGAGTCCAAGAAAGCCTGTCTGGAGTGGCTTAGAAGCGACTGGAGGAAGAGTGGGAAGAGTGACGCATACATGAAAGGGATACTGAGCTACATCTTGAGAGCGAGGCTGTCCCCCCTGAGTTGGCTGGGAGTTGCCAGAGAAACCTCGATCGGTTCTCCCCACACGGCCCAAGCCTATGTCGAGTGCCTCGAGAATCTCTTAGTCGCGAAGGTTCTGAACCTCATCGGACCTGATTTTAAAATCTTGTATAGAAAGAACAAGAAAGTCCACCTAATGGATCCCTTCCTGTACCGTGTGTTTTCCTACTACACGGGGGAGGAGGCTCCGGAGGAAATGGTGGTCGAATCCGTTGTGGTTTCCCATCTCACCAGAGTCTTCGATACTTACTTCTGGAAGGACGGTAGCGAGGTCGATGCCGTGGTACTCGCAGGACGAAGGCAAGTCGGGTTCGAAGTCAAGTGGGGGGCTAAGAGCTGGAAGAAGCCCAAGCATCTCAAAAAGGTCTTTGTTCTCTCAAAAGAGAACCTGCCGCTCTTCCTCGCATCCGCCATCTGGAGCGCCAGGCCCCACGAAAGCTGTACGTGAGCTAACGAATTACTGGACAGGCTAGCATAGAGAGGGAAGCCCTATTAGAAAATCTCGTGCACTTCATACCTGCATTTCCAGTATGGGTGCTCAACCCTTAACCTCGCGGATCTATTCCGGCCCTATGCAGGTACTCCAACAAAACATTCATGAGATCCGCCAGCTTCTTGCTTGGAGTTCCTAGCCATCTCGTGAAACCGGAGGGGGTCGATGTACACGTAATTGTGAACTTACGTGCCTCAGGCCCACGAACTCCTCGAAGGATTCGGTCTGTCCGTGCCCGAAAATTCCCTTTTCCCCGAGAATCCGTCCAACCTCGCGGTAAGACTTGGGCGCCTCCCATCCCCGCTCCGAGATAACGAACTCCCCCACATCCTAGGGCCTCGGCTGCAACTTGGAAGTTCCGCTCGGCCATCCACTGCGTTCTCATCCCTTGAATCCTCTGGAGTTAGCTTGGCCGTGCCTCCAGCCTCGGACCGCCCTCCAGAACCGCTCGACCATAGCCTTTATCCCCGGCGGCGGCACTCTTTATCCCCTCCTTGGCTCATGCGGAAAACCCTCTCAAAGCGGGGTGCAAAATCGAGGTACTCGTCGAGCGCGTTCAGGCGGTCATCCGAATAGCTCTCGCGATTCTTGCAGTACACAAGCCTCCCAGCCAGAAGATCTCGAATTAGGATGCTGTCGGCTAGGTCACCCTCCTTCCAGTTTTTCCTCCAGCTCCATGGCGAGCCGCGAGGCCAGC
Organism: Hadarchaeota archaeon (SeqCode); assembly: GCA_964474885.1. Lineage (GTDB taxonomy): Archaea > Hadarchaeota > Hadarchaeia > Hadarchaeales > JAWBSP01 > JAWBSP01. The sequence continues at coordinate 26,024 of CAYYWO010000001.1, read as the reverse complement.
CTTGTCGGATCTGTGCTGAACTTCACGGCCAAGTCTATGTCGCTGTACTCCCGTTCCCCCCTGGCACTAGATCCGAAGAGAATTGCGTACTCACATCCAGCACGCCTGCACGTGCTTTCGATCGCCCAGCAGAGTTCGGCTTCCATCAAGAACACTGGCGCCTCCATCTTAACAGTTCCGACCAGCGGGCCGGCCGGGATTTGAACCCGGGCTACAGGCTCCGGAGGCCCGCGTCCTGTCCTGGCTAGACTACCGGCCCAAGTGGGCCCGGTGGGATTTGAACCCACGACTACCCGGTCCGAAGCCGGGCATCCTGTCCTGGCTGGATCACGGGCCCATTAAGAAATCGGTTTGCCGTTTTCTATCGGACCTCGGATTTTACCGCACGGCGGGAGGGTTTGATGAAGAACTTGGAAAAGGCAAGAGCGTGGCTGGAAAATGGCCAGGCAGGATCTGGAGGATGCCGAGATAGCATTCGACCACGCGAGGTACCCGAGCGCGGTTTTCCACTCCCAGCAGGCTGCAGAGAAGGCCTGCAAGGCCCTCCTGACGATTTTCGGGATAGAAGCTGGAAAGACCCACTTCCCATCCTTCGAGATAAAGACACGTTTGCTCCGCGGGAGGTACGAGCTATCCGAGGAGCAGGTGCGCTACTGAGAGAGTGGTCGGGCTCTCCGCGGTTCTAGAGAGTCAGCGCGAGTTCCCCCGCTACGGATGGGAAACCCAAGGAACGGATCATGCCCCCATCAGAGATCTACGACGAGGCACGCGCCAAGCTGCTGCTGGAGAACGCCCGAGAGGTGGTTAGAATTGTGGAGGGCTCGGGAGGCTGGATAGGCGCTACGTGCAGGCGATCGAAGAGTACCTGCGGCGCGTGCGTGGAGTAGAGGGGCTGGTGGGTGTGATCCTCTTCGGCTCGGTCGCACGGGGCCAGGCCTTCCCCTTCCCGAAAAGTGACGTGGACTTGGTGGTGGTGTGTAGGGGGCTCCCGCCTGATCTCTGGGAGCGTGCCGAGCTCGTGAGGCGGATAGAGGACTCCCCGTCCATCTTTCAGAGCGTGTGGATGACGCCCGAGGAGTCCGAGGAGCAGCTCGCCTCGAAGGCGGGCTACCTGCTGGACGCCGTAATAGAGGGAGTCATCCTCTTCGACCCGGAGCGTTATCTTGAGCGGAAGCGGGAGGAGCTCAAGCGGGAGCTGGAACGCAAGGGTGTGCGGAAGGTCAATGGGGCCTGGGTTTGGCCCGTCAAGCGGCTGGGGGATGTCATAGAACTCCAGACAAACGAACTGGCGCCAAAAATAAAAGGATCCATGAGAGCGAGAAAATGAAGGCAGTTTTGATAATTTGCGACGGGATGGCCGATAGGCCCGTACCTGCTTTGGGTAACCTCACACCGCTGGAGGCAGCCGAGAAACCCACCATGGATTTAATAGCACGAGAGGGCATCTGCGGGCTCATGTACGCACTGGATCCCGGCATCCCACCCGGGAGCGACACTGCCCATCTCGCCCTCCTGGGCTACGATCCCTATCAAGTCTACACGGGGAGGGGGCCATTCGAGGCTGCTGGGGCTGGTCTGGAGCTGAGACCTGGGGACGTCGCTTTCCGGGCGAACTACGCAACCCTCGACAAAGGAGGCCTTATCATCGACAGGAGAGCGGGTAGAGTCCCTCCAACGCAGAGGATCGAGGATGCCGTAAGAAAGATCAAGTTACCGGTGAAGTTTCTCTTCAAGAATACTGTTGGGCACCGGGCGGCTTTTGTACTGCGGGGACGCGGTCTCTCGGCCGCCGTGAGCGATACTGACCCCCATGAAACGGGCAAACCCGTCCAGCCTTGTAAGCCACTGAACCAGACAGCTGCTGCCAGAAAAACTGCCAAAATCGTGAACATGTTTACACAGAAGGTCAGGAAGACCCTAGCCAACCATCCCGAAAACTTGGAGAGAGCTAGCAAAGGCATACCTCCTGCCAACATCCTCCTTCTCCGCGGGGCCGGTGTGGTTCCCTACCTAGAGCCTATTCAGCAGAAGTACGGCATAAGTGGGGCCTGCGTCGCGGCCGCTGCCTTGGTGAAGGGTGTGTGCAAGCTGGCTGGGATGGAAGTGATAGAGGTGGAAGGGGCTACCGGAAATGTCAGGACGAACCTCAAGGGGAAGATCTTTGCTACCATAGATGCCCTGCAACGGCACGATCTCGTCCTCCTGCACATAAAGGCCTTCGACGAACTCAGCCATGATAGAAAGGCACAAGAGAAGAAGAACTTCATAGAACAGGTCGACAAGCATCTCGCAGAACTCCTTGACAAAGCCGATTTTTTAGTTCTGGCAATAGACCACACAACGCCGATAGAGCTGGGCGAGCACTCCGGGGATGCCGTGCCGGTTGCCATTTGCGGTCCGGGCGTGAGAAAGGATGACATACAAAGATTTGACGAGAGAAGTTGCGCCAAGGGGGGTCTGGGCGTCATCAGGGGCAGGGATCTCCTTCCCCTCCTGCTGAATCTCATGGGAAAGCTCAAGAAATTTGGCGCGTGAGCCCGCGGACCCCAGTTCTAGGGCTTCTGATTACACGGACAGAAAGCTTTTGCAATGCAGCTAAGGTCCTCGGGGTTTCAGAGGCAGGTCGCTAGCAGCCTTTTGAGGAACCAACTCCTCTTCACTGCATAAACCTTACTTGAAGGTTCTTGTCAAACCGTTAAATGCTTAGCATAAGAGAATATTTCATGCTAAAACCTAATGTGAAAACTGAAATCCCTGGTCCTAGAGGAAGGGGATGGATCTCCAGAGACGAGCATGTCATTTCTCCCTCCTGCACTAGGCAGGACCCCCTCGTCTGGTCCCACGGCTCGGGGTGTTACCTCATCGACGTGGACGGGAACACCTTCCTCGATCTTTCCGCTGGAATGTTCGTTCTCAACTACGGTTACTGTCACCCAGAAATCGTTGAGGCGGTCAAAAAGCAGGCGGAGAAGCTGGGTCACGTGCCCGGAACAGACTTCTACCATCCCCTCCAAGTCGAGCTAGCCGAGAGACTCTCCAAGCTCACGCCGGGAAGCTTCAAGAAAAAGGTGTTCTTCTGCAACAGTGGGGCGGAATCTGTTGAGGCTGCGCTGAAGTGCGCAAGGTGGCACACAAGGAGACCGGGCATCATCTCCTTTCTGGGTTCCTTTCACGGCAGGACACTAGGCGCACTCAGCGTTACCGGCTCCAGCAACGTTTATAGGGAGAGGTTCGAGCCCCTCCTACCGTGCGTTTACTTCGCCCCATTCCCGTACTGCTTCAGGTGCCCATTTGGTCAGAAATATCCTGGCTGCGACTTCCTCTGCGTTGAGTACTTGAAGAGAATGCTCCGCACCACTGTTTCCCCTACAGACGTGGGGGCCATCATAACTGAACCCATTCAGGGAACCTCTGGCTACATAGTGCCCCCACCCGAATTTTTCCCAATGGTGAAAGAACTCTGCAACAAACACGGCTGGGTCTTCATTGACGACGAGGTCCAAGCAGGACTCGGCAGAACCGGAAAAAATTTCGCGATCGAACACTGGGGGGTCGTACCCGATCTCATCTGCGTCGCCAAAGCACTTAGTGGGGGCATGGTACCAATAGGCGCACTCATAGGCAGTGAGGAGGTCATGGACTGGACGGAGGGTGCCCACGCAAATACCTTTGGAGGTAATGCTCTGGCCTGCGCAGCCGCGCTGGCTGGGTTGAACTTACTGGAAAGAGAAAGGCTGGCTGAGAGGGCTGCCGAGCTAGGGAGACGAGCCATGACGAGACTTAAAGGGTGGGTGGATCGGTACAAGATAGTGGGGGACGTGCGGGGGAAAGGGCTCATGATAGCTATCGAGTTCATCAAGGATGAGAAAAAGATCCCGGGCCTTGAGCAGAGGGAACTTGTCATCAGAGAGGCTCTGAAGCGCGGGGTGCTCGTCTTCAGAGGTGGAAACTGCACCATCAGGATTGCCCCGCCGCTGATCATCAAGACCGAGGAACTCGAGCTGGGACTGGACCTGCTGGAAGAGGCCGTAAGAGAGGTAAGTAGAAAGTGCTGAAGCCTCACTTTTCCGTAAACGACAGGGGACACTTGGTGGTGAGGGGCCACGATGCCTTGGATCTGGTCGAGAAGTTCGGCACTCCGCTCTACGTCATGGACGAGGTGAGGATAAGGGAAAACTTCCGGAAACTCAAGAAAGCCTTTTCAGGCTGGCCGAAACTGCTCATCTGCTATGCCTACAAGGCGAACAACAATCTCGCCATCTGCAAGATCTTACAGCAGGAAGGAGCGGGTGCAGATGTGGCATCGCTGACCGAGTTGCGGATCGCATTGAAAGTCGGAGTACCCCCTGAAAAGATCGTCTTCAACGGGCCAAACAAGTCCGACGAGGAGCTGACCGAAGCCGTGGAGAATGGCATCTTGATCAACTTGGATAGTTTGGACGAGTTTCGTAGGTTACTCGGTATATTGGAGAAGACGGGAAAAAAAGCCAGGATTGGTTTCAGGATTAACCCGAACATAAGACCCTCAACGCATCCTTACATCGTTGCGGGAGCCAGGGAGAGCAAATTCGGGCTGGATCTCGAGTCTGGGGAGGCTCTTGAAGCCTACAGGGAGGCAGCAAAGTCTGGAAAGGTGAAGCTCGAGTGCGTGCACTGCCACATAGGATCTCAGATTCTAGAGGCCGAGCCTTTTATAGAGGAAGCGAGGAAATTGGCTGAATTTTATGCTGAACTGCGTAAGTTTGCCCCCGTCGAGATGTTGGATTTGGGTGGAGGTATCGGGGTGCCGTATCAACCTGACGAAAAACCTGCACCTCTAGAGGAGATCGCCCAAGGTGTAATAAGGGAGATCAAGAACACACTGGAAAAGCATTCGGTTCCCCTCCCCATCCTCGTCTTAGAACCTGGTAGGTATCTGGTGGCAGATGCAGGAGTTCTCCTGACCCGGGTGGGTGCCTGCAAGGAGAGATCTTGGATGCCTCCCTGGGTTTACGTTGACGCAGGGATGAACGTGCTCATCAGACCGGCGTTGTATGGTTCTTACCACCACATGGAACTTGCCAACAGAATGAATGACCCCCATGACCATGAGGTTAACGTGGCCGGGCCGCTTTGTGAGACCTCTGACATCCTCGGAAACAAAAGAAAACTCCCGAAGCCGAAACCAGGCGATGTAGTGGCCATCTTCGACGTGGGGGCTTACGGAATCTCCATGTCCAGTCAGCACACCGGTCACGGAAGGCCAGCCATGGTTCTGGTCTCAGACAAGGGTGTCGCCCTGATACGGAGACGGGAAGAACCAGAAGACATCATCCAATTCGACAGCATCCCCCCATGGCTTTGAAGGTCGTAAAGTTCGGCGGATCAAGCCTGAGGAATCCTGAGCTTGTACGGCATGCCGCCAGGATGATAGCTAAGGCCAGCGAGGAAGGAGAGAGAATCCTCGTTGTCGCCTCAGCCATGGGGGATACAACCGACGAATTGATTCGGTACGCCCAAGAGGCCACGAGGGGGAAGGTAAGCCAAGAGGAGCTGGATGAGATCGTAAGCGTGGGCGAGATACTGTCAGCCAGGATTCTGGCCGCGGCCCTGAGGAGCTCGGGTTTGAAAGCCCGAGCCATAACACCTGAAAAACCGGAATGGCCCGTGGTCACTGATGGAACACCAGGAAATGCAAGAGTGGATCTTCAGGCTACTGAAGAAAAAGTGAAGCAACTCCTGCTGCCGATCATACAGCGGGGGGAGATCCCTGTCGTTTGCGGTTTTTTGGGGAAGGACAGAAGCAACAGACTCCGAACGCTGGGGAGAGGGGGAAGCGACATAACTGCCTTCGTGCTGAGCAAGTGCTTAAGAGCAGATGAAACCATCCTTGTGACGGATGTCGACGGCATCTTGAGTGCCGATCCGAGGAAAGTTGACAACCCCCAGCTGTTACCCGAGGTAACTGTAGAAGAGCTGAGGGATCTCGCTAGATATGGCATGGGGAAGATGCACCCTAGGGCCCTGGACTTCAAAGACCCCCACATCAAGGCTAAAATTATCAGCTACAAGCATGGAGATTTGAAGGCCAGAGGAACCGAAATAATGGGGCCACATGAAGCTCCGTCCGCGATAAGGATGCATCCAAGCCCTCTAGTGATGATTACCATAGTTGGTGAGGATATGCAGACTACACCCGGCATCCTATATAGAACCGTTGGTCCGCTCAGCCAGCTGGGTGTGAACATCTTCGGTGTGTCTATTGGTCCTCGCTCCTTCTCTCTTTACGTTGCGAAGGAGGACGAGGACAGAAGCTTGAAGGCTCTGCACGAGGTCGTGAAATCGGATGCGCACATGAAATCGGTTACAAGCGCGGGAGAAATGGCATTGATTGTTTGCGAGAGCGAGAAGTTCATAGACACACCCGGCATGATCGCCAAACTCACAACTCCCCTTGCTGAAGAAGGGATAAACATAGCGGAAATGATGACGAGCAGGGCATCCATAAGCTTCCTGATAGATTGGCAGAACAGAAACAGGGCATTCGAGATCCTAAAAAAGGTCATGGAGCGGCTCGACCAATGAGGTTCGAAGGGGTTTTCACGGCACTCGTAACACCATTTAAGGCCGACGGAAAGCTGGATGAGGAGGGATTGAGGGAACTGGTCAGGTTCCAGCTCCAATCGGGGGTAGATGGGCTCGTACCAGTTGGAACGACGGGAGAATGTGCCACGCTAACGTATGAAGAACACGAACGAGTGATCGAGATCGTAGTTGAGGAGGTCAAAGGGAGGATCCCTGTGATGGCGGGTACCGGAAGTAACTCAACCCATGAGGCCCTGATGCTCACTGAGTTCGCCAAGAGAGCCGGGGCCGATGCTGCTTTGCTTGTGGTTCCCTACTACAATAAACCCACCCAAGAGGGGCTGTACCAGCACTTCCGCAAGATAGCTGAGGAGGTCGACCTCCCCCAGTTTCTGTATAACGTCCCCTCCCGCACAGGTGTTAACTTGCTCCCACAAACCGTCGCCAGGCTGGCCGGCCTCAAGAATATCAAGGGAATAAAGGAGGCGAGCACGGTAGACCAAGCTTCTGAAGTCATCAGGCTCACGAGGGGTCTCGATTTTGCGGTCCTGTCTGGAAACGACAACCAGACCCTACCTATTCTGGCTCTGGGAGGAGTCGGAGTCGTCTCCGTAGCCTCGAACGTGGTGCCCAAGATGGTGGTCGAAATGGTAAGAGCATTCAGACAGGGCAAGGTAGAGGAGGCAAGAGAACTCCACCATCGGCTCTCCCCCCTATTCCAAGTACTGTTCGTAGAAACGAACCCGATTCCTGTCAAAGCCGCCATGCAGATGATGGGCTTACCCGCTGGGGGACCCAGGTTGCCACTCGTCGAAATCAGTCCACAAAACCGGGAGAAGTTACGTCAGGTTCTGAAGGATTTGGGTGTCTTGTGATTTTTAGTTCTTTTCATAATTCTAACTAAATTTTCTGATGGGCCGGTAGATCAGCGGTAGATCGCTCGCTTGGCATGCGAGAGGTCGCGGGTTCGAATCCCGCCCGGTCCACCTCTCTCAATCCCGGGAAACCAAGATCAGCACGATTGGTTCTCGACAGATAAAGATCCCACCTCTGGAAGATGGAGGGAATTGCGGGACCGAGTCTCAATGAAATTCATCAAAGGATGAGAACGAGCCTCCTTGCGCTGAGAGGAACCGATTTTCTCAAGTCCTCTCAAAGATGAGCCTCCCTCCCAAACCGCTCCGCCAGCTCCCTATTAGCACATATGTCAATCAAACTCCCATTTTCCAGATCTTGTCCCCTAGCCTGTGCACATTCTTGACAACTTTTCCCTTCTCCGGCTTTTTCCCCTCGACCAGAGAGTACCCGATCACGAGCGGCTTTCGGTACTTCTGGTCGACCACCAAAACCAGCTCGCCCTTTTTGACCTCATCCATCTCCACGATGCCCGGTGCCATAACGTCCGCTCCGTTGATCAGATGCCTAACCGCACCCATGTCCACCACAACCTTCTTCAGCCTAAAGGCATCCGCGTAGTGCAGGGAGGGAAAAAGCCTGCCTTCCTTTCGAAAGCAGAGGGGCCTGCCCTCAAGCAGGTAAACTTCCTCATCTCCCCTTTCCACCCGTTCTATCCCCGAAGACAGTTCTTTCAGCAGGCCTATGCTCTCCAGTTCGTGGAGAAGCTCTTTAGCCTCTTTTTTTCTCAGGAAGTGTCTCCTCACGAGTCAGTGTTGACAGAAACTCTTTCGAAAAAGTGGCCAAACTCTGGGTGAAGACCACAAGAGCTTCCCTCGTCCTCTCGTTTTCCAGCAGCTGGAGAAACAGAGCACCCATCACCGCTCCCACGATCTTGCTCAACTGTGCCGAGAGTTCCGGATCCAGAGAAGTGTATAAATCATCCAAGGCTTTATAGACTCTCTCGTCATCCAGGAGTTTACCCCACGCCTCTATGAGCTCGGGGGTGAACATCTGCCCCAATGCATTCAGAGCAGGAACGAGCAACCTATCTATCGTTTTTGCAATCAACTCCCTGACTCTGGCGTCTGAAAGGAGTCGGAGCAGGATCGGAACGCCCCTGAGCAAACCGGGGAGGGTAGATAACAGCTGCAACAAGCCCCCAATATCCCCAATATTCCCTAGCTTCCTTTGTGGCATCAGTAAAGCAACCCCTCTTTCAGCAGGTGACCGAGGCCTGGATTCTGAACCAGCCAGCCCTTTCGCTTGAACTCCTCGATCATTTCGTCCAAAGCCTGGATGATATTCTTGTACTTGAAACGATAACCGAGGGACTTCAGCTTTTTGTTAGAAGCTTTAAAGTTGTTAGCCCACCCTTCCATGCCAAAAATTAGTTTAGCATAGGAGACCAAGTACTGAGGCTGCATCCAGACCTTTCTCCCTCCTCTCTCAAGCTCCTTCACTAGGGTTCTGTAGGCGGTATCCAACAATTTCGGGGGCAAGTCCCCTCGTAGGTATTTCGAGAGGGGCGGCCAAAGGTCCTCCAGGGAAGGGAACTCTAAAGGTCTCAGCTTAATCCCGAGCTTTTCGGCTACGGCGAAAATCATCTCAGAGAATGTACAACCATCGTCCACTATATTAAACACTTGCCCGATCGCTTCCGGCTTCTCCGAAAGGAAAATGGCCGCACCCGCCACATCCTGAACGTGCACTAGGGGCCAACGCCAGTTTATGTTCTTCGGAAAAGACCCTAAGGCCGCGACATCCGCGAACAAGTTGATCAACTTGGCTGTCAAGGAGGTTTTCTCCTCCCTGATGATTTTCCTCGTGCGGCCTGCCCCGTAGACTGTCCCCAGCCTCAAAACAATTACGGGCAGCCCCCGCTCGCGGTGATATTTCCAAACCTCCTGTTCCTGTAGCCATTTGGTTTTCGCATAAGGTGAATCTCCTGGCGTTAGATTTGAGTACTCCTCAGTCAGCTCCTGACTGGGTGGTAAATACTTGGGGTCGAACATGTTATACCCCACTACCTCTAGAGTGCTCCAATGTACGAAGACCTTTAACGAAGGATTGTGCTTGAGCACGGCTTCACACAGGTTCCTTATACCATCTACATTCACCTTCATCATGGCATCCATTGGGGAACTGTAGTTGAAGAGAGAGGCAGGGTTGAAAATAACATCAACTCCCTTCACCACCTCTGCTAAGGTTTCGGGTTTGGTGAGGTCGGCTGGACGGATCTCCACTCCTAGCTTCTTTAAGGGGCTCCAGTCAGCCTGGGGAAGATCCGTTGCTCTTACCTTATAACCTTTTTCTACTAACTGTCTAACTACTTCTGAGCCTACAAAACCACAGGCCCCCGTAACCAGCGCCTTCACCATCACTTGGAAGGCGGTCCGAGCAATAACCGAGTCAGTTCCTTGTTCAGGGTTGATAAGCTTGTTATCATGCCCACCAAGGCTTTCTTCAGGTCCTCCCTCTCTCTGATCTCTGCTAGGAAAGCGCCCACAACTGAGCCAATCGTTGGTAGGAGAACTGCTAGTAATCCAGTGTCTAATGCCTCTAACAGAGTTGCCGTGCTCTCTTTTACCTCTTCCTTCCTAAGAAGTTCAATCAAGAATTCTGTGTTTTCAGGTGTGAGGATGTTGGCGACCATCTTCGAAAGCGGCCCTACGAGAGCCAGCAACTTTGTGGTACCCTCAACAAGTCTTGTATCTACCGCCATTTTGTACAACAACTCTTGCTTTAAAAGTCTTACGCTATACTGCGGAGGAAGGGAGAGATGAGAGGAAGCAGGGACGCTGAAATGCCCAGCGACGCCCTCGTTGCCAGGGCCATCTTTTCGGGGGCGAGATCGAAGTACACATCTCTCACTCTCAGGAACTGGAGTACGAACTTGCCCAAAACCTCGTATGCCCTTTCGTCAAATGGGACCTCAGCCTGAAGGAATTTTTCCAAGAAATCCGCCAACCGCTCCAGAGCCCTGGGACCTATGACAAGCACATTGTCCGGCTCGAATTTATCCTTGAACTTCTCCGCCATCTCCCTCACGTCTCGATCGAAAAGCCTGTCGGCTTCTTCCTGAGGGATGGGGTAAATCAATAGGCGGCCGTCCTCGAGTCTAACATCAAAGGCCGCTGCCCTGGCCCCGTCAGACAGGACCGCAACAGTCCTGGAGTTTGGCATCCTAGACATGAGCCTCTTGAGTTCGCGGGAGAGCTCCTCTGCTTTCAGTTTGCTCAGGGTAGGCAACAACCGTTGGAGCATCCCGAAGCAGTATGGAACCGGGTAGAAGTTTATGTGGCATGGTAACTTGCTCTTCCCGAGGGGCTGCGGCTTGAAGACCTCCTGCAGGAAGTTTATTAAGGCTGGTAGTCCACCGACCAAGTCCTCTCCCCACTTCTCCGCCTCGAAGGTCTTGTACAATTCTATAAAGAACTGAGGTCTGGCTACTTTGATCCACCCAACCTCAACTCCAAATTTCTCCCTGACAAACTCCTTCCCTCTCTCGTAAGCACCCCTCAGATCGTTCTGTGCAATGAGCGGATTTATTTCATCCGCCCAATCCTCCTCCACATTCAGTTGCTTGACCCACTTATAAACACCCCGCTCGCAGTACTCCACAGCTGCCCAGATCAGATGTTCCCCAGTCTCATTCGTTATCATGGTGAACAGCGTGGCATTCGGGAGGAGAATCTTTGGAAGGAACACTTTCATGAGGGGGGCGAGTGAAGCATAGTCTAGCTGAAGTGGAACGAGTGCAGCTGCTCCTAGTCTCTCTTCCTTTGGAGGCATCTTCCCCTTCTCTACTTGGTCGATTACCTCGACCATGCGGAACCAGACTCCCTTTACATACTTTCCGCCAATTTCCAGCCCTTTCCTGTCAGTCTTTGAAAGTTTTATCTTGCGGTGAATTTGCGGAGGTGCTCCCACTCCTTCGAACCAATTCAATTTGATTTTAGTCTTCACCACTTATTCTTAACTCCACATTTAAAAGTTCTTACCTCCGATATTGATGCCTACTACCCCTGTCAAACCTTATGACGTGCTAACCCAGTCCTTGAATTCAGTAGTGCTAGTTGGGCTGAAAGACGGTCACATTATCAGGGGGAGACTGGCAGGTTTCGACCTCCATGTCAATCTCGTGCTCGAGGATGCCGAAGAGATCCAAGGTGGTGAAGTAAAGCGCAGGTACGGAAGGATGATGATCAGGGGGGACAGCGTGCTCTTCGTCTCCCCAGGTTGAGCATGTCAAAGGGCACTCCCTCAAAAGGAAAGAGGCACCATGTCACTCACATCCGGTGCAGACGGTGCGGCAGGAGAGCCTACAATCCACAAAAGAAGAAATGTGCGGCTTGTGGCTTTGGTAGATCAAAGCGCATTAAGAGGTACAGCTGGAAGAACAAAACTGTTCAAAGGTTCAGACTCAAGTAGAGGTGAACCTCTTCCTCACTTCGTCCAAATCCTTGGGGGTATCCACTGAGATCCAGAACTTATTCCCCTCCTCTTTGTAGCTGATCATTTTACCCTCGCTAGCCAGCTTAGGAAAGAGGGTCCTCTCGATGTCCCCCTCGCGAAATTCTTCGAGAAGCGGGAGCACTTCCCTCCTCAGGCAGTAGTAGCCTCCGTTGATGTAGATGCCCAAAAGCGGTTTTTCCTTGAATCCAACGATCTTACTCCCCTCGAGCTGAACCACACCATATGGGCTACGCATAGGCGTGACAAAAACTGAGGCGAGCGCGTTGCTACCCTTGAACTCACGCCACATCCGTTGCAGATCGATCTCCGCTATGACATCCCCATTGCTCACCATCACGTCCTGGTTTGCCCTCTCCAAGCCCAGCCTGATGGCGTTCAGCGTACCCCTAGGCTCACCCTCGTGCACGTACTCCAATTTGAGTCCCTTGAACTCCTCCCCGTATCGATCCCTGATTAAGTCGTGGCCGTAAGCGGTTAGGAGATAGGCCTTGCTGAAGCCTGCCTTCCTGTATTTTTCAAGCTGGTAATCGAGGAGGGTCAAACCTGGTCTGATCTCAAGCAAGACTTTTGGCATGTTTGTCAGCCCCCTCATACGTTTCCCCAAGCCGCCGCACAGGATCATACAAAGCATCCAATTTATGGTAGGCGGAGATTTTAGAATGCCCATCAGACTGCCAGAAATAAGTGAGAAGTGGCAACGTGCGTGGAGACAGGCCAGAATCTTCGAGGCAAGCCCAGATAACAGGCCCAAATTTTTCATAACAGTTGCTTACCCCTACGTCTCGGGCCCTATGCACCTAGGGCATGCGCGTACCTATCTGGTCCCCGATGTGATAGCCAGGTACAAGCGCATGAGGGGCTACAATGTCCTCTTCCCATTTGCGTACCATTTCACGGGCACGCCCATCGTGGGTGTTTCCAAGCGTGTCAAATCGAGAGACCCGCCCACTCTCCAGGCACTGAAGAGATTCGGAGTCCCGGAGGAGGAAATCGAGAAGTTCGAGGACCCCGTGTACTTCGCTCAATACTGGGCAAAATCCAGCGAACTTGGGTACAGGAGGGGGACCGAAATGCTCGGCCTCTCTATCGACTGGAGGAGGGAATTTACAACCGTTGACTCCCATTACCAAAAGTTCATTACCTGGCAGTACCACAAGCTACAACAGAGAGGACTGATTGTCAAGGGGAGGCACCCCGTCAAATGGTGCCCCAGCTGCAACAATCCCGTTACCGATCATGACTTGCTGGAGGGGGAAGGGGTAGAAATCCTCGAGTTCACTCTGATCAAGTACAGGCAGGGGGATCTCTGTTTCCCAGCTGCCACGCTCCGGCCTGAGACCATTTTCGGTCTGACGAACATATGGTTAAACCCAAAAGCTTCTTACGTGGTCGCCAGGGTGGATGGGGAGAAATGGGTCGTGAGCAGAGAAGGTGCCAAGAAGCTGAAGCATCAGGGCTACAACGTCGAGATCTTATCAGATTTCACGCCCGAGTTCGGTAGCGAAGTCTCCGTCCCCATCACGAACAAGAGGGTCCCCATCCTACCAGCTGAGTTCGTGGACCCCAACTCCGCGACCGGCGTCGTCGGTTCCGTCCCAGCTCATGCTCCCTATGACTACATCGCACTGAAGGACCTAGAAAGGGATGAGAAGTGGAAAGAACTCGCAAGCAAATTGAAGCCCATCCCGCTCATCGAATTAGAGGGCTATGGAGAATGCCCCGCCGTCACCGTGGTCGAGAGGATGAAGATCAAAGATCAGCTGGATCCGAAGCTCGAGGAGGCCACGAAAGAGGTCTACAAGGAGGAGTTCGCCCGCGGCAGGATGAAGGAGTGGACGGGAAAGTATGCCGGTATGCCTGTTTCAAGAGCAAGGGAGGAGGTTAAGGGGGATCTCATTTGCTCCGGGGATGGGGCGATCATGTATGAATTCTCCTATCTTCCTGTCACATGCAGATGCGGTTCGTCCTGCATCGTGAAGGTCGTTGAGGATCAGTGGTTCATCGATTATTCCAACCCAAACTGGAAGGAGCAGGCCCGATCCGCCCTATCCCAGATGGAGCTCGTGCCGCCCGAATCGAGAGCGCAGTATGAATTCACTATAAATTGGCTACACGAGTGGCCGTGTACGAGGAAAATCGGCTTGGGTACTCCTGCTCCCTGGGCGCCCGACTGGATAATCGAGTCCCTCAGTGACTCTACCATCTATATGGCTTTTTACACCATCTCCCACCTGATCAAGCAGATAGAACCTGAGAAACTCGATGACCCGGTCTTCGATTTCATCTTCGCCGGCCAGGGGGATCCGGCCCAGCTGGAGAAGGAGAGAGGCATCCAGCCTGGGCTCCTCACTAGGATGCGGCAGGAGTTTGATTATTGGTACCCCCTGGACTTCAGGGTCTCCGCCTATGAGCTCATCTCGAATCACCTCACCTTCTTCATCTTCCACCACTCGCTACTCTTCCCCCACAAACTCCCCAGGGGCATCCTCGCCTTGGGCATGGTCATGCTGGAGGGGAGGAAGATGTCCACCTCCAAGGGATGGCTAGTGACCATACCCGAAGTGGTGAGAAAATACGGGGCGGATGGGGTCAGGTTTTACCTGCTACTGGGATCCGAGCCCTGGCAGGACTTCAACTGGAGGGAAAGCGAAGCCAGGGCCACTGTCGGCAACATCAATCGCTTCCTCTCGGCGGTCGAGCGCCTGCTCCAAGGGGGTGAGCCGGCACCCGTGGACAGGTGGCTGATGAGCAGGCTCCAGGGCCACATCAGGAAGGTGACGCAATCCATGGAGAGGTTTGAGACGAGGAAGTCCCTTCAAACTGCCTTCTTCGAGATCCTCAAAGATGTGGAGAGGTACTTCGAGCGGGGAGGGAAGGCTGCCGTTGGGAGACGATTCCTCGAGACCTGGCTGAGGCTCCTCTCCCCTTTCATCCCCCACCTCTGCGAAGAGCTCTGGTCCAGACTTGGAAAGAAGGGTTTCATCTGCACGCAGTCCTGGCCCGAGCCCTCACCAGAGATGGAAGATTCCGAGCTGGAGGTGATGGAGGAATACCTGGATAGGCTTCTTCAAGATTTGACGGAGGTAGTTAGGGTGACCAAGCGCAAGCCCGCCCGGGTCTACATCTACACAGCCTCCCAACTGAAGGTGGATCTGTTCAAAGAACTGGTGGAGGGACGTGAGTTCGGCGAGGCCCTGCAGCACGCCGTCCGAGCGGGGCTGGACGAGAGGGAGGCCTCGGAGGTGCTGGGCAAAATCAACAAGCTCCGGAAGCAGCTGGGGCCCGACACTTCAAAAAGGCTGGCGAGCGTGAGGACACCCGAGCTGAAGTACCTGAAGGAGAATCTTGCATATATCGAAAAAAAGATTGGGGGGAGGGTTGAGGTTTGGGACGAGAAAGATCCGCAGAAATACGACCCCCAAGGAAAGGCATCCAGAGCCCTACCCTTTAAGCCTGCGATCTACCTCGAGTGAGCTCCTCAGCCGAACCCCAGCAACCACTTCCACAGCGGGGTCAGCTTGATGTTTCTCCCACCGTACTGAACCGTTTCTTCCTGATCCCATGTGATTACCCGGAGCCTCCTGCAATCCAATCCCTTTCCAGCCGCAACGAGCGCGCCCAGCTCGCGTTCCCTAGTGTTCATATCCTCAATACCGTAGCAGACTTGGACGAGCTCTGAAATGGTGCGTCCGTGCTTCAGTGCAAAGTCTACCTCACCCCGCCGCGTGTTTACATAGAACAGGTTGGAGTTCGGTAGCAGTCCCCGGCGCACGAACTCCAGGAACACCACTTGTTCCATGAACCTGCCGCGGTCCTCAACTCCCACGACTGAGCACAGCCCGTTGTCAACGGGGTAAATCTTGGGTGTGCTTTGCTCGATGTCTTTGTATGACGGTGAATACTTGCGGAGGGGAAAGAGGATGAGGGAGTCTGAAAAGTACTCCAGATACTCGTAAAGCGTGTTCTTGCTCACCTTCCGCCCGGTGGATTTGAGATAATTGTAAAACTTGTGCACAGAAAAATACGTTGACGAGAGCAGGGCCCGCAGCAGGAGCTTCAGCACCCCCACATTTTTGACCTTGAAGCGCTCAACGATGTCGCGATAGATGGTGACTTCCAGGATTTCGCGCAAGATCCGTTCCCGTTCAGGCTCGAACATGACTGCTTCCGGATAGCTTCCGCTTATGTAGTCCGCCAGTGATTTCAAGATCTTGGCCTTTTCCGCCGTCGACGGGTACTGCGTTGGTTCCACGCCCTTCGCCCGCAGGTATTCCCTGAAACTGAACGGATAGATGTAGCAGGAGAGTGACCTGCCGCGGAGAGCCGTAGCAATCTCCCTCGAAAGCATCTTGGAGGACGAGCCGCTCACGAACACTCTCACTCTCCCGCTGGCGAGCAGGGTGCGCACAAAGCGCTCCCAGCCGGGGACGTTTTGAACCTCGTCCAGAAAAAGATATATCTCGCGCTTGGCGTTTTCCGGATACAGCTCGTAGAACACATCGAGCATCACCCTCAGATCCAGAACCCCGCAACCAACCAGCATGTCGCTTTCCAAGTCCACGTACAGCGTGCGCTCTCTCTCGAGTTCGCCCATGATTTGGTACATCAGAAATGTTTTCCCAGCTCTACGGGGTCCAACTATCGCGACTGCTCTTCTTAATCCGCTGGGGGGGAGCTGGATGTCGCGTGGTACCAGCTCGGGTAGTTCGAACTCAGCAAAGTCTTTAATGAGTCTGGCCCATGTTTCGCGGGGGATCATCTCTATATAGAGGGAAATTTTTTATAAAAATTTCCCTTTCTAGAGGGAAATACTAAAATGTCAAGAAAAGTCGTGAGAGAAAACTTAAAGCCAAAGTGGAACCTTCATCCAAAAACCTTTAAAAAATACATATTGGACTTCACGAGAGGGACTTCGGAGGGAGAGGTTATCTCGCCCCTGCTTATGAAATTCATCCCTCCAAAATTGATACGGAGAGCTCGTTTAGTTCTATGACAAGAGATCTGATAAGCACGAGGGTGCAGCCCCTTTTCTCTATGCTCAAAAGCTCGTTGAAACCTGTTCCAGTGCTCGTATCAAATCTACTCTTGAGATGTTGGGCTGTGCGCGAATCTCCTTCCATCGATGAGCAGATAGGGGATCTTCGCTTCCTCCAAGCAAGTTTTGAAGAGCGAAGTTTTTCCCGTTCTGCGAAGCCCCTTAATGATGATCAGACGCGCGCCGCGCTGGAGAGCCTCAACAATTGGGTTACCTGCTATCGAAATCGTAGAGGTCCGCACGACAAGTTTTCGGTTCCTCTTAAAAGTTGGTTTTCTTTAACCCTCGAAAGCTCGTGGTAGGAGAAATTCCAAACAGCTTTTTAGGGGATCCACCTCGAGACCAAGGTAATCATACTGAAACAGTACTGCTTACCCACATAATCGAAAAAAAGATTGGGAAAAGAGTTGAATTTTGGGATGAGAGGGAGCCGCAGGGGGATGGGCGGGCCCTACCCTTCAAACCTGCGATCTACCTCGACTGAGCTCCTCAGGAAGGCGGCCGAGGAGTTGAGGTGGCTGATCAACCGTGGATATCCCCAAGAAAGTGCCCTCAACTTTGTTGCCAACCACTACAGGTTCCCCGCAACCCAGCGGAACATCCTGGTCAGGGTAGTCTTCTCAGCCCAGGAGGTGAAGGAGCTGGGGAAGAGGAAGGCGAGGCCGGAGGAGGTGAGGAACAAGGAGCTGGGGATAGACGGGTACAATGTGCTCATAACAGTCGAGGCCATGCTCTCCAAGAAGCCCCTTTACCTGTGCGACGATGGCTGGGTTAGGGATGCCAGTGCGGTTTTTGGCAAGTACAGGATCAACCCGAAAACGAGAGTTGCAATAAGGAATATACTGCAAATCCTGGACGAGCTGAAGCCCAAGTGGTTCGAGTTCCTGTTCGAGAAACAGATGAGCTGGAGTGGGAAGCTGGCGGAACTCGTTAGGAAGGAGATCTCGGAAGCTGAACTGGATGGTAGCGCAAAAACCTCCGCCAACGTCGATTTCGAGCTCCGGAAGTTCAGCATCATCGCCACCAGCGATCACGCCATCGCCCTGAAGCACCACAAGGTCCTAGACCTGCCTGCCCTGCTCGTGGAAAGGTTAAACGTGCCAATCCTGAGATTGTAAAAATCAATTTATACTCTAAAGAAGATTTTTTTGAAAGTTAAATGCAAATCGAAAAGGGTAAGCCGCGGAGGCTGTTCCCCGACGAGGAGCAGTGGCAGGAGCTGGGGCAGGATGAGCTCTTCAGGATAGCGGAGGCCCTATCCGATCCCATCAGGCAGTGGGTCTTCTCCACCCTCTCCCAAGGACCCCTGAGACAGGCTGAGCTCGCAAAGCGTGCATCCGAGAAATTCGGGCGGAAGATAAGCAACATCCTCATGAGCTACCACCTGCAGAAGCTGGAGGAAGCGGGTTTGGTCAGGTTCGAATACGACCCCATCGGGAAGGCTAAGAGAGTGCACAGGGCTGTCGATCTCAAGGTGCAGGCCAGGCCTCTGGAGGAGAGGATACACGTCTCGACCCTAGACGAGGAGCTGAGGGAAGTCCTCGTCAGCATGAAGACCAGGCAGATGGCCAGGAGGCTGGAAGAGGTACCCAAGAGGAGGAAATAATGCCGGTCATATCCGTCCTGGGCACCAAGGGTGGCGTTGGGAAGAGCACGGTCGCCATGGGGATCGCCTGCTGGCTGAGCAAGCTACAGGACGACATGGTCCTGCTGGTGGATGGAGATGTCCACGTCAGGACCGTTGAGCTTAAGATGTGCCCTGGGGCAGATCTGACCCTCGCCCATGTGCTCGAAGGAAAGTGTACCCTCGCAGAAGCAGTCTACGCATGCCAGCTCAGATCCGGCGGGCAGCCTCTCTTTCCCAAGCTCGCGATCCTACCGGCAGGTGGGAGGTTCCTGCCCCCGGGTGCCAGGGACATGGTGAGTTTTGTCAGAACCATGGTGAGGAGGTTTGAGCGGATGCTCTCGACTCTGCGGAGGAAGTTCTCATACATCGTGGTGGACACACCGGCCTCAGTCGGCTTCGAGCACCTGATCCTGACTGCAATTGCAGACGGCTTGCTTTACGTGATCAACCCCGATGTCGATTCCATACTGTCCGCCCGCCAGACGGCCCTAGGCCTGAAGCAATTGCTCGGCCTAGATGGTATAGGGGTCGTGTTAAACCGCGTCCCACCCGCAACCAATACAGAACAGTGGGTTCTGCAGGCCGAGGAAATCGCGAGGGTCCTCGGGGTGATAGAGGATGACGAGCTGGTGGAGGATGCCTTCCGCAGAGATCTGCCTGTAGTTGCACTCTATCCAGATGCCCCTGCCTCCCTAGCCCTCCGGGATATCGCCAGTCAGATCCTCCACATGCCCATTTCTCCCACTAGGCTAGCCACAAAGTTCAACCTAGCGCTTGGAAGAAAGAGAAAGAGCAAGAGGAAGTGAATTATTTTTTCGTCCTCTTAGCTTTGGCTTTCTTCTTGGTTCCGGGCTTCTTCGCCCGGAGATACGCCAAAATCCACCTAGCCAGTTCCAGATAGGCCCTAGCTGCTGGAGAATTCGGAGCATAAAGGACAACCGGCAGTCCCCTAGTTATGCTCTCGGGTACCATATCATCCTCAGGTATTTCTACCAGTGTGGGCCAGCCTAGCGTGCGCTTGATTTCGGAGGTCGATATCTCGTACCTCTTCCTCGTCACCCTGGTGAGCACCACCCCCACTACCGGTATCCGCATCGACTCCAAGGTGCGCATGGTCTGCAGGGTCCCCGCAATGGCTGGGATCTGCGGTTGACAGCAGACCAAGACCCCGTCGCACACACGCAGGGCCGAAAGGACCTCTTGTGCAAAGCCGGGGGCCGTATCCAACAGGATTACTTCGTACTTCTTCCGCAGCTGATCGGTAGCGGGGCTGAGATCGATCGATCCCATCTCCGTTGTGTGTGCGATAGAGCCCGAGACCACGTGCAATCCGTAGTCCAGCTTCTGGATCCCGTCCTCTATCTTAGGGTACCTCCCGAGCACTATGTCCTGGATGGTCACGGGTGGGTCCACGATCCCCAAATGCAGGCCTAAATTAGAGGCCGTCATGTTCGTCTCAACGATTATCACCTTCCCCTTCTTCCGCTGAGCAAGAGCCGCACCCAGGTTCGAAACTGTCGTGGTCTTACCTACTCCTCCCTTAGCAGACGTAACGCCTAAAACTATACCCCTCCTTGTCCTAAGCGCCATATTTGAGATTTCCTTCTAATAGTTAGCTTAAAAAAAAAAAGGTAGTTTAAAAAGTTTTCCTTTCCGACAATTCTTTTAACTTCTTCAGCATGCCCTCCGAGAGGGACACCCCCTTCTTTTCCACGGTCACTGGTCTGATCCCCTTCACTTCCTCTACGAGCTCCTCGAGCTTGATAGCGGGTGAAACCGCGGGAATCTCGACCACCTTCTCCAGCTCCCCAAGAGTAGACCGACTTGAGATGCGCTTGAGAGATTCCAGTACCTCCGTAGCCGGCAGAGGTTTACGCACCACCCTTTGAACCTCCAAGGGCTTCACTTTAAGGGGCGGTGGTAAAAGCTCGACTTTAGGAGCTGCAGGTTTCAATTTCTCGAGCGCAACCGCTGGTTTTATGCGAGTGAGAGCAGCTGGTAGGGTGGGTGGGGCCACGCGTTCCAAAGGTACCGCTGGTTTGAGAACCCCGCGCTGGTAGAGATAGTACGCGAACCCTATTCCAATCGTCCCCAGAATTGCCAGGAAGGCATAGAGTAGATAAGGCGGTCTAGATACGGGTACTGGAGGTGCAGGTGGCACCGCTTTCCTAGCCGCAGCCGCTGAGAGTGCCTCGAAGAATCCTGTGAAGGATGCTTCATAATAGCAATATTTATCGTCCTCCCCGATGAACCTGGCTGGTATGTTCTCCCATCTGCCTTTGTACAGCCTCTGCAGATACACCTTATTTTCGTCCAGAGCTCCCTCCCGCAACCAGGACTTGCTCACCTTGAAGAGGATCGCGGTCGACTCCACTTTTTCCTTTGATACATCCAGCGCGAGCCAGCCTGCGTATTCGTACGGGGGCTCGGGCAACCAAGCGAAAGTCTCACAGAATTCGTCCTTCTCGAATTCGTAGACTGATACCGTCAGCGACTCGAAGAACTGTGTAGTGCTCAAAGAGATCTTCTCTATGAAGCGTGGGAAGTAGGTTGAGAAGTCAAACTCAATAGGACTCTGGGACGGGATGTTTGCCCTCGTCTTCTGCATGGGCGTCTTCAATATTCTCGTGAAACTCGCAACCTGGCTCCAGCCTGAGGTTAGACCCGCCTCGTTGGTTGCCCTGATCCTCCAAAAGTACCTACCTTCGGCCGGTAGATCCAACTCAACATAAGTCTGGGAGGTTGCCAGCTGTGCCAAGGCCGTCTCGAAGTTCTCCTGTGAGCTTACCTGGATTTCATATCTGGAGATACCCGACAGATCCGGGGTCTCGGACCAGAAGAGCTTCACGATTCTGCCTGTGGGATTGCCCTCAACTGGGGACAGAGGCCGGGGAGGTGGGGGTGGAGTAACATCTAGACCGAAGCTTGCATCAGGATGCATAGGTGCGTTCTCGACCAAGCCGTCGTTATCGGTGGCGACGGAGTACAGCTCGTAGTATCCCTCCCCTTCCGGTGGAGAGAAGCTCCAAGCCCATGGTGGCTCATTATCCTGAGCATAGAATCTCCAAGCATCCCAAGCTGAGCCGTCAGGCGAATACCTGTAGAACAGTTGCACGCTGATTACCTCACCATCATTGTCGTAAGCCGTCGCCTCCACTGTAACGGGCAGGGTGGACTGCCAGTAAGATGGAACTTGCTTGACCGAGGAGGCTGGGGGTCTCCCTTTGACAGTTAAGGTGAAGGTCTTCGTGACGGTCAGGATGCCGTCGGTGGCCACTATCTCTATCCCGTGTGTACCAACTGGGGTATCCACACTTGTCAAAAGCGTGAGCGTGGAGGAGAGGTCTGGCGCACCCGAGCTGGGGGAGAAGCTGGCCCTCACTCCAGAGGGCAGATCCTGGATACTGAGTGAAACCGTGCCTGAGTACCCTGGGGAGCCCGTGACGATAACGGTCACTTCTATCTCATCCCCGCGGTGCACCGTCGCAGAGATCGGGGAGATACTCATACTAAGGAAGCCAGCTATCCTCAGGGTGAAGGACCTCGTCACCCTCATGGAGCCATCCGTGGCCACAATCGTGATGTTGTATGTACCCGAGGTCGCCGTCGTGCTGACCGAGAACGTGAGTGCAGAGGAGAAGTCTGGCACGCCTGAGCTGGGGGAGAAGCTGGCCGTCACTCCAGGTGGCAGGTTCTGGGCGCTGAGGTAGACCGCCTTGCTGTAGCCGTGGTATCCTATTACCTGCACGGTTATACTCAGGGACTGCCCGTTACTCACCCTGCCCGAGCCTTCGGAAAGGGTTATCGTGAAGTACTGAGTATACATTGGCAAGACCCAATCATCGAGCTTCCTCCAAGTGGAGCGTGTCCAGAGCCCTGCTGAGGTTGAGTCCAAATAGTACCAGACGCTTACTGGCTGGATGCTAGCCGGCCGAACCTCCACTTCCCTCCAAGAGGCGAGTGCCTCGCAGTTGCCTCGTGTGGAATCTAAGAGTCTCCACAAGCTGATTGAAGTCATGTCATCCTTGAATGTCTCGATACACTTCCATGAGGATGGAGATTTAAAAACAGAAGTCCATTCCTCGGCCTGGATCCACCGCGCCCCCGCCCGCACAGAGACCTGAATCTGATCCAGCTTGATCCACCTATTGACTACGCGGAAGACCCAGTTCTCCGACCATCTCCCTGAGTTACCAGCACCGTCCGTGCACCTAATCCTCCAGTAGTAGGTACCGTTCCAGAGCTCGTTCTCGCAAACGTGATAGTTCTCAGTCAGTCCCACTACGTGATAGACAAACGGTTGAGAGAAGTTGGGCTCATTGTCGACTACCAGCTCATAGGTCACACCAGAAGCATCGCTCACAGAGGTCCAGCCGAAGACTGGCCAGTGGGAGATCTCAGCGTTGTTTTCAGGTGATCTCAGGTCGGGCGCCTCCGGCTCTGTCACGTCGTATCCGCACCTGGCATCCGCCTGGGCAGGTGGCTCCTCGTAGTTGCCCGAGTTGTCCCTAGCTCTGGAGTAGAACTCGTAGTAGCCCTCACCACTAGGCGGGGCGAAGCTGAAGCTGTAGGGCCTTGTGGTGTCGTAGTCGTACAGGATCCAGGTGCCCCAGCTGGAGTTGTCGGGAGAGTACCTGTACCAGAGCTCTACCCCTGTTACCTCTCCGTCCGCGTCGGAAGCAGTGGCCTGGATGAGGATGGGGGAGGTGTTCTGCCAGTAGGGCGAGATGGGTTGCACGCAGGAGACTGATGGAACTATCAGCTCGAAAACTCGGACCTCCGAGGAGTTCTCGTTGCCAGCCCCATCGACTGTCCTGACCCTCCAGTAGTAATTGTCTTGGGGCAGCACATTCTCGACCGTGTGCCTGTTATCCGTCAAGGCTTTTGTGTACAGCGGTGAATCGAAATCTGGGTCGTTGTCTATCTCCAGCACGTATACCAGCTCCGATAGGTCCGGGGGCACCGAGGTCCACTCGAAGGTCGGGCGTCCCGTAGCATCCACCAGAGTCACTTTGTTTTCAGGTGATCTCAGGTCGGGCGCCTCCGGCTCTGTCACGTCGTATCCGCACCTGGCATCCGCCTGGGCAGGTGGCTCCTCGTAGTTGCCCGAGTTGTCCCTAGCTCTGGAGTAGAACTCGTAGTAGCCCTCACCACTAGGCGGGGCGAAGCTGAAGCTGTAGGGCCTTGTGGTGTCGTAGTCGTACAGGATCCAGGTGCCCCAGCTGGAGTTGTCGGGAGAGTACCTGTACCAGAGCTCTACCCCTGTTACCTCTCCGTCCGCGTCGGAAGCAGTGGCCTGGATGAGGATGGGGGAGGTGTTCTGCCAGTAGGGCGAGATGGGTTGCACGCAGGAAGCCGGCGGGACCAGGAGCTCTAGTCTGAAGACCCTCGAGACGTTCTCGTTGCCTGCCCAGTCGATTGCCCTCACCCTCCACCAGTAGTTGTCCTGGGACAGAAGGTTATCCACCTCGTGAGAGTTCCCGGTCAGGCCAGACTTCCTATAGACGAGCACCGACAGGTCGGGGGAGGTGGAGATCTCGAGCGTGTAGGTTACTTTGTCGCTTACATCGTCTTGGGAGGGGAGCCAGAAGAAGGCAGGTCTTCCGTCGGGCTCCCTCAGGGTAGCGTTGTTCTCCGGGCTGACCGGGACGGGCTCGCTCGGTGGCGTCACATCGTAACCGACCGTGAACCGCCAGACCTCGGACCACGAACCTAAGAGCTCCTCGGCCTTCGCCCTGACTTTCCAGTAGTAGGTCCCATTACCCAACTCGGGTGTAGTGAACCGATTTTCCGAGACGAACTGACTCACCACTGGTGTGTTAAAGTCTGCGTCGTTGTCCACCAGCACCAGGTACTCTAGTGCCCCCTCCACGTTCCTCCACTGCAGGGTGGGTGTGTTGTCGTTCACCCACGCGTCGTTCTCTGGTGCCACCAGAACGGGGGCACCCAGCGTCCTTACCCCACCCACCCAGCTCTCGTTAACCAGCCAGCTCACATACCTCAAGAAGCTAACCTGCCATGCGTCAAGTGCCACGAAACCTGCCCCTGTCCTAGAGGTAGCTGCCCATTCCTCTACATCCAGCCAAGAAGCCCTAGATCCCGCGGCGGCTGTCCAAGTCTCCAGCTGATCCCAGGTGGCGTAGACCGTGAAGCACCAGACGTTCTCGCTGACCGTCTGCCCAGCTGGGTTGATCGCCCAGACTCTCCAGTAGTAGGTGCCGTAATCGAGGGTGGTGGTGTACCGGTTGTCCGTAGCGCCCAGCAGGACGTTCTCCTCCGGGCTGGAGAAGTCCGGGTCGTTGTCTATTTCTATGCGGTGGTTGTCCGCGTACTTTCCTGCTACCCACTCGAAGGTAACGTCCCTCCTCACCCAAGAATCGTTCTCAGGGCTAACGAGAACCGGAGCGGTTGGCGGGAGGCGCCTCACCTCAAAGACCCAGATCTCTGACCACTCGGAGGCCACACCGTTCCTGAATGCCTTCACCCTCCAGTAGTAGTTGTCTAGAGGCAGTTCGACGGTGGAGGTCCAGGTGTTCTCCAGGATCTGCTGGTTGTCTATGATCGGGGAGCTGAAGTCCTCGTCGTTGTCTACCTGCAGCCAGAAGTTGTCCGCCGGCAGGGAGTTCTCCCAGCGGAAGGTCGGGATGTTGTCTGTTAGGATTTCACCGTTTGCAGGAGAGAGCAAGATCGGTGCGGGAAC
The DNA here is from genome assembly GCA_964474885.1 of Hadarchaeota archaeon (SeqCode). Taxonomy (GTDB): domain Archaea; phylum Hadarchaeota; class Hadarchaeia; order Hadarchaeales; family JAWBSP01; genus JAWBSP01. The sequence continues at coordinate 725 of CAYYWO010000001.1, read as the reverse complement.
GGGTGCAGCTACGTTGTCCTGCCAGCTCTCAACGGAGAACCATGTGGCTGACGTTGTGGCGCTCACCACCCACACCTCTTGCCGGATCCATATTGCCCGACTGACAGAGGCGACCGTTATTGCGTCCAAGGGGTGCCAGGTGGGTAAGGTTCTAGTAACACATGTTCTGGCTTCCAGTTGCCTCCAGGCTACCGTTGTGAATAAGCTTGCGGTAAGCTGTTCGATCTCCTCCCATCCGACCGTTGGAGTCTCAGCATTTGCCCCGAGAGACTCGAGTATGCGCCAAGAGGAGGGGGAGACATTTGAGGCGCTCCACGAGTCTAGGCACCACCATCTCGGCTTTACAACAAACCATCTAACCTCCGACCATGGGCTGAGATTCCCTGCATTGTCTTTTGCCCTCACTCTCCAGTACCAAGTTATTTCCTGCAACGGGCCACAAATCCAGCAGTTCTCTTGGATCCAACCCGAGGACTGCAGCCCCACGGTGAAGTCTGAGGTCTGGGCAATCTGTGCCTCGTAAACGACAGGAAGAGAGTTCTCGAAGACACTCGACCAGCATAGCTCGGGCACCTCTCCAACCACTGCTCCGTTCTCCGGCGAGATCAAAAGCGGCGTTTCGGGTGGAACCGTATCAATTTTGAAGCTCTGGACTACAGAGAACGAACTTGTGTTCCCTGCGTTGTCCCTGACTGCAACCCTCCAGTAGTACAGGTTGTCCGGAA